>CAIVGN010000045.1 GCA_903905455.1 uncultured Archangium sp. | reverse complement strand
CACCTGGACCACGGACAAGGACGGCATCCTGCTCGGGCTGCTCGCCGCGGAGATCACCGCGCGCCTCGGCAAGGACCCCTCGCAGGTGTACCTCGAGCTGACCCAGCGCTTCGGGGCCCCGAGCTACGAGCGCATCGACGCTCCCGCGACGCCCGCACAGAAGAAGGTGCTCGGCGCGCTCTCTCCGGAGTTGGTCACCGCCACCACGCTCGCCGGCGACCCCATCACGGCCAAGTTGACAAAGGCCCCGGGCAACGGCGCCTCCATCGGCGGGCTCAAGGTCTGCACCGAGCAGGGCTGGTTCGCGGCGCGGCCCTCGGGCACCGAGGACGTCTACAAGATCTACGCAGAGAGCTTCCGCGGGCCCGAGCACCTCGTGCGCCTGCAGGACGAAGCGCGCGCCATGGTCAGCGCGTCGTTCGCCGCCGCCGGGGTCTGAGGGGCTCCGGGCAGGTCAGCTGAGCTGGTCCTCGCTCCTCGAGCGCCGGTCAGTAGGTCGCGCAGAGACAGAGGAGCTCCTGCCCCGCAGGCAACACCCCCGGGACGAAGCCGCAGTCAGCCGTGAACTGGCCGCTGGGGAGCTTGGCGCCCAGGCAGGACCCGGCCCAGCTCAGGTACGCCGAATTGAGGCAGTACTGATCGCAGCTCGTCGTGCCGTTGTTGCCCGTCTTCTTGCGCAGCGTGATGCCGTTGATGCTGCTCGGGTTGGTGCCCGTGGTGGTGAACACGCCGGTGAGCGTGAGGTCGGTGGCGTTGAGGGTCGTCGCGGTGACCGCCTTGAGTGACGACGCGCCGGCGACCGTCAGCGTGCCGCCGGTGGAGAGGTTTCCCGTCGAGGAGAGGGTGCCGCTGCTGCTGAGGTTGCCGGTGGACACCGTGGCGAGCGTGGTGGCGCCGGTGACGGTGAGCGCGCCCGTGGTGATGGTGTTGGTGCCCACCGTGCCGACCTTCTGCTCGAGCCAGGTCTTGAGCTGCGTGAAGTTGGCGTTGACCTGCGAAGCCACCGCCGGCGTGTTGGCCGCGAAGGTGACGAGCTGCGCGAGGGCACCCGTGGGCACGAGCACCAGCGCGAGGCCTGCGATCGCGGCCAGCGCCCACTTCGAGCGAGAGCGGCGCGGGTGAAGCGCCTGGTCGAAGCGCGCGAGGCCGCGGTCCCGGAGTGCGAGGGTCGCTTGCAGGCTCAGCCCGTGGCGCGCTGCGTACGCTTCGGGAGACACGACACCACACAGCAGTTGCAGCGCTTCTTGAGTCGAGGCCATTCGGCCAGCGTACCCGGAATGCCCGGCGTCAGGAGCGATGCCGCGATGCCCCGGGGGGAGCCTCGCCTCCCACGAGCGCGACCGCATGACCCTGGAGTCACGCTATTGCTCGAGGCAATAGAGGCTCTTGCCCGCGCTGCACGGTTCGACCGTGGACTCGGTCCAGGTCCCCGTCTCCGACGTGGCGCCGCCCGATTGCCCCGTGGACGTGGTCGACGACCAGTTGGTGCAGTGGGCCGTCGCCCTGGTGCCGCCGATCAACGTCCCTGTCCAGACATCGAATTGTGTGCCCGTGAACCCGCGCTCGTCGACGACCAACTGCTTGGTCGGCCCCAGCGCGAGCTGCGCCTTGTCGGCGAACACCAGTCGACTCTGAAAGTCGTACCAGGGGCCCACGTCGACGATGCGATCGAGGGCGTTCGTGCTGGCGTCCGAGAGCCACGCCTTGAAGGTGCCGGGCCGCAGTTGAATGCGCGCCGCGTTCGCGCACTTCGCGTCCGCTCCGGCGAGGCCGCCCAGGTCTCCCGTGAACGTGGCGTTCGTCTTGAAGACCCGCCTGGGCTTCGCGCACGCATTCTGGATGCACAGCTCACCGGAGGCACAAGCGGTACACCCCGTGCCCGCGTCGGCCAGAGCAGCGCCGCACGCTCCGTTGGCGCACGACTGCGTGCTCCCACAGGCGATGCAGGTCCTTCCTCCGAGACCACAGGCCGCGCTCGACGCTCCGCCCTGGCAGACCCCGAGGTTGTCGCAGCAGCCGCCGCAATTGCTCGCGTTGCACGACGCCACACCGCACTGGCAGGCGGCGTACGTTCCGTCGGCCTGACAGGTCTGGGCGCCCGTGCGGCCATCGACACAAGCGCAGGACACGCTCATCCCGGTGGTGCAGACGTTCGTCACCGTTCCGCAACCCACCAGGCCCACCGCGAGAGCGAGAAGTGCATGTCTCATGGACGGGCTCATACAGGAGGACCGCGAGTCCCGCCGCCTCCCAGGTTCGAAATTTCCGGAGTCCGTCTCGAGGCAGGGCTGGTTGTTGGCCACGCACGCAGCACGGGCCGTCGTCGGCTGCTGAATCCGAGACCGCCTGCCTCACTCACCAGCCGGAGCTGGCACCGCCTCCGCCGAAGCCGCCCCCGCCACCCGAGTAACCGCCACGACTCGAGGACGAAGAAGATGACGACGATGAAGACGACGACCCGAACATCGAGCCTGTGCTGCGCGATGAGGAGCTGAGGGAGCCGCTGTCGTTGGCGTTCGAGTTCCATGCGGTGCTGCGCGAGTTGCCGGAGGAACCGCTCGCGCCGAACGAGATGACTCCGTCTGAATCGAAGGCGCTGAAGAAGACCGTGACGAAGAGCTGCATGCCCAGGCGAATGGCCGTCTCGAGCGTGGGGGCTCCGCTGGCGAAGGCCGTCGAGAAGAGCGAACCGAAGACGACGAAGAACACCGGGTACATCAGGGTGACCATCCCCTCCGAGAGGAAGAAGGTCAGGCCGGCGAGCGAGCCACACAACGCCGCCCACCCGAGCGTCCAGCCTCGCCCCGCGAGACCGAAGGCGAACTCGGTGATGACGATGAGCAACGCCAGCAACGACGCGACCATGGCCTTCGAGGGTCCGCCCGGCACCTTGAGCTGCCACTTCGCGACCCGGCCGATGATGCCGAAGACCAACAGGGTGAGCGTGTAGAAGACGAACGGCTGCCAGCTCGGGTCGATCAACGGCTGGTTGCGCGCGAGCTCGTCGTCGATGCGGGCGCGCTCGGCCGCCGTCATCACGCCACCGGCCGTCATCGACATCAGCTGCTCGACCACGCCGGCCACCGCCGTGTCGTAGTCGGCTGCGCGGAGGTCCCCCTGTGCGCTCGCGAGAATCTGCTCGGCCTGCGCGTCGGTGATGCGACCCTCGAGGCCGTAGCCGAGCTCGATGCGCATGCGCCGGTCCTTGACGGCGAGCACGAAGAGCCCTCCATCATCGCGACGCTTCCCGCCGCCGCCCCAGGCCACGGCCGTGCGGAGGGACCACTGCTCGATGGGTTCGCCCTCGGTGCTGTCGACGATGACGACCGCGAGCTGGACGCCGGACTTCGCCTGGTGATCGCGCAGGCGCTGGTCGAGTTCGAGCCGCTTGCCCTCCCCCAGGACCCGGGAGAGGTCGGTGATGGGCTCGGTGATGACAGGCGCCTCGGCGGCGACCGCGGCACCGGCGAGCAGCGCGAGGACCATCAGGCTGCGCATCACCAGGCCTCCGTCGAAGGTTCGGCGCGCGTGGGCAACCCGCGGAGCTTCGCCGCCAGTCGCGCGAACCACGTGCCGACCTCGGTGTTGTACGCGGCGACCGCGTCGTCGTAGCGCTTGCGCTCGAGCCGGGTGCGGTTCTCGGCGCCCGACAGCTCGGCGTCGCGCTCGGGGCTTGGCTGCGCGTTGGCCCACTGCACCTGGACGGCCAACTGGCGCTCGTGCACGTTGCGACGTTGCGCATCGGCGCGGTCCACCTCGGCCCAGGCCGTGGCGAGCGCGGCGCTGGCGCGCGTGTACGCGATGCCGCCGAGGAGCACGACGCCGCCGGCGACGACGCCGAGCACCTGCAGCAGGAAGCGCTGGCGACCGCTTCTCACCAGCTCTGCGTGACGCGCGTCGGCCCTGTCCTGGAGCAGCTCGAGCTGTGCGCGGTCGTTGATGACGTTGCAGAAGCCGCACGCCGCGGTGGCCGGCAATTCCCCGTTGGCCAGGGGGGCGATGGTCAGCGCAGCGCCACAGTTGATGCAGATGAAAGCGCCCGCGGTGCTCATGACACGTCCTTTTCGGAGGTGAGGGTGTCGGGCAGTTCGTTGCCCGCGTGATCTCGACCCGGCGCGTGCCGGCGCAGCAGCTCACCCACCAGCTCGAGCGCGTTCACCAGGCCCTCTGCGAGCCGGCCGCTCTTCGCACCCGCAGCGACGGCGTCGGTCACCGACTGCCAGAACGCGGCGTCGGCGCACGGGTGGATGCCGGCCCCGCTCCACACCGCGCAGCGCTTCGAGCGGTGCGCGACGTAGAGGAGCACCGCGGTGTCGTCCCTGGTGCGGTTCAACCCGAGCGTGCCGTAGAGGTCGCGGGCGCGGGCCACGGCGTCCTGGGTGGGACAGGTCGCTTCGAAATGCACGCGCACTTCGCCGCGGTTCTCGCGCTCGGCGTTGGCGATGGCGCGCACGATGGCCTGCTCGTCGGCTTCAGAAAGCTTCACGCGACCGGAGGCTAGAGGAAGACGCGCGTGTCGCCGCATCAACTTCCCCGGGGTGGGCTAAGGGCGGCGCATGTCTCCTTTCACCCGCCTCAAGAACCTCGCGCGACCCTCGGGCCTGCGCTCCGTGTGGAGCTACCTCCGCGCCGTGCCCGGTGGTGGCGTCATCATGGGCCGCCTCGTCGGTCGGCTCGCGCCCTACACCGGCACCATCCGCCCGGTCGTGCTCCAGCTCGAGCCCGGCTACGCGAAGGTGCGCATGGAAGATCGTCCCGCCCTGCGAAACCACCTGCGCTCGGTGCACGCCATCGCGCTCATCAACCTCGCCGAGGCAACCAGTGGCCTGGCGATGATGGTGACGCTCCAGGACGACGCGCGCGGCATCCCCAATCGGTTGGAGATCGACTACCTCAAGAAGGCCCGCGGCCCGATGATCGCCGAGTGCACCTGCCCTTCGATCAGCGGCAACGAGAAGAAGAACTACGTGGTGGAGATCGACATCAAGAACGAGGCCGGCGAAGTCGTCGCCCGCGCGAAGGCGATGTGGGTCGTGGGGCCGGCATGAGGGCGCTCCTGCTCGGGTGCGTATTGGCGGCCGGGGGCGCGTGGGCCCAAGCCGATGCGCTCACGCTCGCGCTGGCGAAGGCGCAGGGGGTGACGCCCGACGTGTTGCACGCGGTGAGCCTCGAGCGCGCCGGGAAGGGCTGGCTCGTCCAGTGGGGCCGCGAGGTCGGGGAGGGCATGGACGCGTGCGGGGCGACGTACCGGGCCGATGGCTCGCTGGCGAAGCTCGACTGCACGCTCACCTACGCCAGCCATTCGATGGGGCCCGAGAATGCGTTGTGGGTGACGCATGCGGTGCGCTCGTACGACGCGAAGGGCGCGCTGACGTCCGTGCGGGGGCTGCTCAAGGCGACCCGGCTGAGCGACAAGGTCGTGAAGGAGCACGCGAGCCTCACGAAGGCCGACGATGCGCACGTCGCGGAGCTCAGCAAGCCGATGCTGACGCTCGACGCCTCGGCGCGACCCTGACGGAAACTGAAGGAAAGACAATCCCGGGAACCGCAGCGGCGGGTTGGCGCTCGAGCCGCTGGTCGGCCGTGTGTAACTACCACCGCGGCCGAAGCCTCAGCTGGCCCGGGTCATCTGCAACGAGAACAGGACAACCTCTCTTCATCGGACGATCGCCACACCATCGACAGCAGCGCACCCCTCTTCACCACCGGCACGCCGCCCTCATCGAGTCGGAGCCGGCGTTTGCTCCCACGGCTCGAGCGAGGTCGCCGCGGTCACCGGCCACCACGGCTGCTTCGAGAGGCGCACCATCTCGCTGGTGGCGTGCGCGATGAAATCGGACGAACCGACGACGGTGAAGGCAATGCCGGAAGGCGTGGGCGTCGACGTTCGTTGCGGCAAGGCCCGCTCCACGAGCACGAGCGCGTCACCGGACGAAGGGCCGCTCATCCACGTCCAACGAACCACTTCCTGCACGGGGCGCTGCCACAACTGCAGGGGCGGCAGCGACCAGTCTTCAGGAGTTCGCCGTTCGCCCTCCAGGGTGACATGGGCCGTCAGCAGCGCCTCCGCGTTCGCGCGCACCCGACGAGACACGCGCCACCGCCAGGTCCCGAGCCCCGAAGGCCGCAGCGCTTCGGCGAAGGTGTCCTGCCAGTCGACCCCCAGTTGCCAGCCGCTGAGCGCAGCTGCGAGCCGGTGCGCGACGCCATCCACCGTGTGGGCCGGCGCATGGAGCCGCTGCCAGTTCGCCTCGCAGGACGTCGGCGTGCCCAGCGGCCAGGCGGGGTGATCGAACCAGGGCGCGCGGGGAAGGCCTGCCGCCGTCCACCGCGAGAGCTCGAAGGGGCACAGGCGCGCGAAGACGGGGGCCAGCGAGGCACCGCCCTGTCGCTCGAACTCCAGCCAGCCCTCGAGATCCGCGGGTGCCTCTCGTACGCGCGTGGCGGCCCCTCCGAAACCCGCGTCGTTCGCTGCGAGCCAGGCCACCACTTCCGTACGACCAAAGGCCACGGGCTTCGCGTGGAGCAGGGACTCACGGGCCAGCACCAGCGCGGTCTGCAGCTCGCCCTCGCTCACCAGGGGCGCGAGGAGTTCGCGGACGATGTGCGGCGCCAGACAGCGGTCGTTCGACGCACCGAGCTCTCGGCGCAGCGTCTGACGCAACAGCAGCCACTGGCGCGCGGTCGCCCAGAACTCGACTCGCAGCTCGGTGAGCGCCGGGTCCCAACCGCCGCCCCTCAGCCGCATCACCAGCCCGGCCACGGTGAGCACCACGTCGATCTCATAGCCGTAGCCGTCGCGCGGGTTGCCCGTGCCGCTGCGCAGGCTCTCGGTGAGCGAGACCTCTGCGTCGACGAGTTCGGCCACGTAACAGGGAAACTGCCCGTTCTCGTCGACCTGGGGCTCATGGCTGCGCACCGCGAACGAGATGGGCCGGCCGAGCAACACAGACGCCATCGCCGCGAAGCAGCCCCGGAGCTGACCGGGAGTCCGGGGCTCGGGGAGGGCGAAGTCGAGCTGCATGCGTCAGCCCCCCAACAGCGACGTGGAGCGGGGGGGTGTCTCCATGGTGGCCCCCTCGCTCACCGCCGGAGAATACCGGAGCAGGTTCCGCGCTGCCCAGTTCTCTGCAAACGCGGTCACGGAGCCGGACGTCACCGTGATGCGCACGCTCGCGTCAGGGTGCGCCAGGGTCTGCGCTTCACTGCGGAGTCGGCACGGCGCGCCGCTGCGTGTCTCCGAGGCCCAACTGCGCCGCCTCGTTTGCGCCCATGCAGGAGACCGTGCCGTCGGTGCGCCGCAGGCAGGTGAAGAAGAAACCCGTGGCCACCGACCCGACGCCGCTCGTCACCAGCTGCGGGGTGGCGTGGGCCGTGTTGTCGCCCAGGCCCAGTTGCCCCTCGGCGCCGCGGCCCCAACAGAAGAGCTGGTCCGCCGTGGTCACCGCGCAGGTGTGGAACCACTGCTGATCCACCGAGCGCACCGCCGCGCCGCCGAGGTCCACCGCGAGCGGCGAGGTCGACTTGATGACCTGGCCCAGCTCGTCGATGGGCGTGTCACCCCAGCACAGCAGCTCCGTACCGCGCACCGCGCACGTGCTGAACGCCCCCGCTACCACCGCGCTGACGCCGCGCAGGACCTCGATGGGCGCGCGGTGCTGGTGCTCCGTGGAGGGCGTGCCCAGTTCCTGGGCGGTGTTGCGGCCCCAGCACCAGAGCACCCCCGCCAGGTCGACGCCGCACGCGTGTCCCTGTCCCGCGCTCACGTCCTTGAAGCGGTGGTCGAACGCCGCGCGCAACACCGGCTTCGGCACGGGCCAGACCTTCGGGTTCTCATCGCTGCGACCCAACGTGCCCTCGCTGTCGTTGCCCCAACCGAAGAGGCGCCCGTCGCTGCCCAGCGCCAGCGCGAAGTCGGAGTGCAGGGCGAGCTTCGCCACCGGAACCGGCACGTTCACCTCGAGCGGCGCGGCGCTGATCGCGGGGTCGGCGCGGCCCAACTGCGAGTTCGCGTTGTCACCCCAGCACCACACGCGGCCCGTCACCGTGCGCGCGCAGGCCGAGGTCTGCCCGACGGCGAGCTGCGCCACCTGCTCGTCGAGCCTCACGGCCGCCTCGCCGGTCTCGAAGGCGCTCGTGGTGCCTCGCCCCAGCTGGCCCAGCGTGTTCTCGCCCCAGCAGCGCACCGCGCCATCGTCGACGGCGCAGCCGAAACCCCCGCCCATCGCGAGCTGGCTGGCGGGCGCATCCTTCACCGGCGCCGCGAGCGGGCCACCGCAGTCACTGATCACCTCGAAGTGCTGCAGCAACAGCACCGCGAAGACGATTCGGCTCACCACAACCACCCCGCTTGCACGCCGACCGTGCCCCTGAGTCCACGCATGCCCAGCACGGGAACGCCTTCTGCTTGAACCGACGCACCGAGCACCGCGAAGCCCACTTCACCCAGCAGTTGCACCGAGAAGTGCCGCGTCTCGAGGCCCACCGTCGCGCCGGCCCCCAGGGCGAGCCACGGCGCCGTCCCCGAGGTGGTGGTGCCTGACTCGGTCACGTTGATCAGCAGCGCCCCGGCGTCGAGCGAGGCGCGCGGGCCGAACCGGAAGCTGCCGGCGCGCAGTGGGAGCCACGAGGCGCTGACCGTGCCGTGGAGCAGGGTGCTGGAGACCGCGCCTCCCGTGGGCACGGAGACCGACACGCTCCCCGCGCCGCCGAAGGCCAGCTCCAGGGCCAGCGAAGGCACCACGAAGAGCGCACCGCCGACCGCGCCGCCCAGGAACACCGGACCCGTTCCCAGCGGGCTCACCTCGCCGCGCGCGAAGACTTCGAAGCGGGGCGGGGGCGGCGCTTCCCACGTCGAGCGCACCAGTTCTTCCGTGGCCGCCGCGACCTGGTAGCGGAAGAGCTCGTTCGAGTCGCTCTCGCGAGACAGGGACCGCGTGCGCCGCCGGCCGTGGAAGTCGAAGGAGATGATGACCTCGAGGGGCGCGAGCTCCACCGTGACCCCCGGCTCGTCGTCTCGCGCGGTGCACGCCTGGCGATCGCGCGCCGACATCCAGCCGCCGAGCTCCTCGCCCAGCCACGCCGCGTCTTCCGCCGGCCACCCGTCGAGACGCACGGGTACCTCGGTCTCTGTGCCCGAACACACCGCCGCTGCGAACGACATCGACACCACCAACGTCAGGGGGGACACGCCTTCGTCACGCCTCTCACGTGAGGGCCTTCGGGGAAGCGCCGCAAATACTCGGCCTGCACCCGTCGACAGGAGCCGACATCGTACCGCGCATAGGCCTCGGCCAGTCGTGCCAACGCGTCTTCGATGAGCGAGGCCGAGGTGGCCAGCTCCAGGGTGCGCTCGAAGGCCCGCGCCGCCTGCCGCGGGTCGGCCTGGGTGTCGAGCGCCAGGCGACCCCACTCGAAGGCGCTCATGGGTGCGTAGGCGCTCGACGGCCAGCGCTCGCAGACCTGCTGGAAGGAACGGATGGCCTCCGTGGCGTGGCCCGCGGCGCGCGCGCGCATGGCGAGGGCGAAGGTCTCGGCGGGCGTCGGGTCGGTGGACGGCGGTGCGGGCGGGAGCGCCTCGGGCGTCGGTTCCGGTGCAGAGGTCGCCGGGGTCGGCGTCGGCGTCGGGCGCTGGCGAGGGTGCTCTTGCTTGAGCTCGGTCACGCTGGGCGCAATGCCCCGCTCGCCGATCCTCTCCCCTGTCGGAGGCAAGGGAGCCGTCGGAGGCGTCACGGCGCCAGTGGCCACATCGACTTCGGGCTGCCGCGACCACCGCTGGCCCCGCTCGAGCCGCGTGACCACGCCACCTTCGCGCACCTCGACGATGCCCCGCAGCACCGAGACCTCCACGTGCCGGCCGTCGCGCTCGACGGTGAACTTGGTGCCCACCACGCGCACCTCGACGCCGTCGGCCTTCACCACGAAGCGTCGCGCCGGGCGCTTCTCGACGTCGAAGGCCGCGCGGCCCCGCTCGAGCAGCAGCACCACCTCGGTGTCGTCGGCCGCCAGCAGCTGCACTTCACCGCCCGGCGTCACGGAGATCTCCGAGCCCTCGACCAGGCGCTGCGTCTGCGCCAGCGACCCGGCGCCCAGCGTCTGCCCGGGGAGCAACCGCGGCTCGGGGCGACGCAGCACGAGGCCCGCCACCACGCCCGCCACGAGCAACGCCGCCACGACCGCGCTGGCCACCCGCACCTGCCGATGCCTGCGCACCCGCCGCCGCACCTCGTGCCACTGCACGTGCCACTGCGAGGTGTCGACCTCCTGGGTCTTCACGAACGAAGCGAGGGGACGTTGGGGGTTCATGACTGCTGCTCCTGCAGCGCGAGAAAGTGCTGCTCGGCGGAGGCGAGACGTCGCTTCACCGTGGCCAGCGAGACGTCGAGCTGCTCGGCGATTTCTTCGAGGCGGTAGCCCTCCACGCGCCGGAGCACGAAGGCCAGGGCCTCGTCGGTGGGCAGGCGGCGCAACAGCACTGCGACCTGGCGCACTTCGGCGACCACTTCCGGCGGGGCGTCTTCACTGACCAACGACTCGATCTCCACCGGCTCGGCGTGGGCGAAGCCGAGGCGCCGCAGCAGCCGCTGGGTTCGGAACCGGCGCCGCACGTGGGTCAAGGCGATGGTGCGCAGCCACCCGCGAAACGACTCGGGCTGCTTGAGCGACTTGAGCTGGGTGAAGGCCGACACGAAGGTGTCCTGCACGATGTCCCTGGCGTCATCCGAACCGAGCACCACCCGCGAGACCCACTTGGTGAGGTCGGCGGCGCAGGCGTGAAAGATCTTCTCGGTGGCCGCGGCGTCACCCTTCATCGCTGCCCGCACCAGCACGCTCTCGGCGCTGGGGCCGTCGACGAGGTGCAGTGATGGTCGGGGGTTGCGCAGTTCCAGGAGAGGCCTCAGAGCAGGGAGCCCCGGCGCGGGCCGAACGGCTCACGCATCATAGGCCACCTGCGGGGACATCGACTAGAACTCGCCGGCGCCCAGGCCGGTGAACCACGGGGCGATGCCGCCATCCTCGAAGGGTGACGGCCGATCCCCGGTCAACGTCCTCGCGAACTGGCCCGCATCGGCGTCGAAGAAGGACGCCTCGGTGCGCCAGCCGCTCGAGACCACCAACCCTCCGGCCGTGACCATCGCGCCGCCGCTGCCGTTGCTGCCGTGGCTGGTCCAGCTCACGCCGTCGGCGCTCTGCAACGTGGTGCAGCAGGTCGAAGTGATGAACACGCCGCGGGCGAAGGTGATGGCCGACAACCCCGTCGCATACATCGTGGGGATGGTGGCCTGCGGGGTCCAGGTCAGCCCGTCGGTGGAGGTCGCCACCCAGCCGTTGCCGCCCACGAGGCCCACCGCCACGAAGCGGCCGTTGCCGAAGGCCACGCCCTGGAAGGTGGTGTCCGTGAAGTGCACCACGTCGTGCCAGTCGAGGCCGTTCTCCGAGAGCTTGCGCGTGCCGTCGCCCAGCGCGAGCCAGTGACCGTTGCCCCACACCAGCCCGTGCCAGTGCCCCGCGCTGCCCACGGTGTCCTGCTTCGTCTCCCAGGTGAGCCCGTCCACCGAGCGCCACGCGGTGTCTTGCGAGACGACGACGAACTGGCCGTTGGCGTACGCCGCCGCCGAAGAATGGAAGGTGAAGCGGTCGGGGCGGGCCTGGGCAAGCGACCACGTGAGCCCGTCGGTGCTGCGGTACAGGCCGGGGTCGCCGCTGAGCACCATCACCCCGGGCCCGATGGCCGCGCCCGAGAACGCGTTGTCTTCGCCGTTGGGCGCGACGAAGGAGTCGGCCTGCCAGGTGCGCCCGTCGAAGGAGACGAGGTGCCGCATGTCTTGCCCTCCGATGAGGAAGGCTGGCCGCAGCGCCCGGCCCGCGTCGGGGAGGCCCGCGTCGACCAGGGCCAGGCCCGCGTCAGGCACCGCTGCGCCCGCGTCCGTCCCCGCGTCGACGCCCGGCTCCACGGACCCTGCGTCCCTGCCTTCTCCGGCATCGACGCTCACCAGGCCGCCGTCGAGCTCCGCCACGATCCCCGCATCGGAGCCCGGCAACTCGCCAACCAGTCCAGAACACGCCCCCAACAGTGAACCCAGCACCAGCACTCGCAGCCGCATGGACACCCAGAGCCTCGCCGGTCCGCGAATGGCTCACCAGGGGCAGACGTGGGCGGAGGTCGCACCTGGCACAGACCGAGATGGTGAGCCGGTTCCAGGTCGTGGAGGCTCATGGTCCGCGTGAGAACGAAAGCCATCCGCAGTCTGCTGCTCACGGCGTTGCTGCTGGCCTCGATGGGCTGTGAAGGCGTCATCACCGGCGCCCGGGGGGACTCGGTGGCCACGGGCGGGTCGGGTGGCACGGGCGGCGCAGGAGGGACCGGGCTGCCGCGCGGCGAGGTGCCGAGCCCGTTCTCCTGTGACCAGGCGCAGACCCCGCGCGAGCTGCCGCTGCGCCGCCTCGCACGCGCCGAGTACCTCAACACCCTGCGCGCCTTCGTCCGCGCCGCGCTGCCCCAGGCGGGCAACACGGCGCTGACCTCCATGGACACCGTGCTCTCGCAGGTGCCGCAAGACTCGGTGGTGAAGTACGGCGGCGAGACGCACGGCGGCTTCACCCGCCTCGACCAGACGATGCAGCAGGCGATGGTCGACGCGACCTACGCGGCCTCGGTCGCCTTCGCGCAGCAGGCCACGCGCCCGGCGGCCCGGCTGACCGAGTTGATGGGCGCCTGCGCCACCGACACCAGCACCACCAACGACGCGAGCTGCCTCGCCACGCTGGTCGACAAGCTGGGCCCGCTCGCGGTGCGCCACGCCCTCACGCCCGAAGACCGCGCCTTCTTCATCGAGACCGCGGGCACCACCCCCGTCAGCCCCGACGCGGTGGCCGACGTGCTCACGGTGATGACCGCCTCGCCGGGCTTCCTCTACGAGCTCGAGTCGGGTGCCGCGGCCCTCGACACCAACCTCTACGCCCTCGACCCGTACGAGCTGGCGTCGCGGCTGTCGTACCACTTCTGGCAGTCCCCTCCGGACACTGCGCTGTGGGCGGCCGCGGCCTCGGGCGCGCTGCTGCAAGACACCGAGTACCGCGCCCAGGTGGCCCGGCTCGTCGCCGACCCGCGCGCCGACGCCATGGTGGATGACTTCTTCCTCCAGTGGTTCCGGCTCTCCGAGCTGGGGTCGCTCACCTCGCGCGTGGGCACCCCTCAGTACGACGCCTTCGCCGGCGCCAACGTGCCCAGCCCCCAGCTGCGCGCCGCGATGTTCGACGACGTGCTCTCGGCCGTGCGGTGGAACCTGCACCACGACGCCTCGCTCGACGCGCTGCTGACCGACGCGCGCCAGTTCGCCCGGAGCCCCGAGCTGGCCACCCTCTACGAAGCGCCCGCCTGGGACGGCACCTCCGAGCCCGGCCCGCTGCCGGCCGCGCGCGCCGGGTTGCTCACCCGCACCGCCTTCCTCGCCAACGACAGCGCCAACACCCGCCCGGTGATGAAGGGCCTGCGCATCCGCAACGCGCTGTTGTGCGACGCCATCCCGCCGCCCCCGGGAAACCTGATGGTCACCACGCCCGAGCTCGCGGCCGACGCCACCACGCGCCAGGTCGTCGCCAACCTCACCGAGCAGCCCGGGAGCAGCTGCCTCGGCTGTCACCGCTCGCTCAACCCGCTGGGCTACGTGAGCGAAGGCTTCGACGCGCTGGGCCGGGTACGTACCCACCAGCAGCTCTTCGACCTCGCCGGCACGCCGACCGCGGCGCCCGCCGTGGACACGAAGGCCGTGGCGCTGATCGAATACGACGACGACCGCGTGTTCGACGACGTCACCGCGGTCAGCCAGCGCCTCGCGCAGAGCCGCCGCTTCGACTCGTGCTTCGCGCGCCAGTACTTCCGCTACAGCTTCCGTCGCGCCGAAGATCTCACCGCCGACGCCTGTGCGCTGCGCACGCTCGACGAGGCCGCGCGTGCGGGCTCGCTCCAGGGCGCGCTGTCGGCGACGGCCTTCCTTCCGGGCTTCAAGAGCCGGCGCATCACGCCGTAAACCCCTCGAGGCTCCATCGCATGGCTCTCTCCCGACGGCAGTTGCTCGCCGCGTTGTCCACGCTCCCGGTCATTCCCTCGCTGCTCGGCGCCAGCGCGCGCGCGCAGGGCATGACGCAGCCGAAGTTCTACGTGCACTTCGCCACGGGACACGGCGCCATCTGGAACCAGAACATGTACCCGGCGGCCCAGGCGCCGACGACGCAGGTCTACGGCGGGCGCACCATTCGCCGCCAGCCGCTGGCGCTCTCGGTGCAGAACGGGCGCGCGGGCGTGTCCCCGGTGCTCACCGGCGACTCGGGCGTCTTCACCGCGTCCCTGGCTTCGAAGATGAACATCATCCAGGGCCTCGACTGGCCGCTGTACGTGGGGCACCACACCGGCGGTCACCTGGGGAACATGGCGCGCAACGACGGCTCGTCGGCCACCATGGGCGACGGGGCCATCATGGGCGCGCACCCGCGGGTGACCATCGATCAGCTCATGGCCTGGAGCCCGGAATTCTACCCGGACCTCGCCGGCGTTCGGGAGCGCGTCATCAGCATGGGCTCGCGCCTGAGCTACGTGTGGGCGAACCCCGCGGCGCGCAGCGGCGCCATCCAGGAGGTCGCCGGCACCCGCGACAGCAACGACTGGTACGACCGGCTCTTCCCCCCGGGGACGATGGTCGGTGGGCCCGCGCCGCGCGCCCCAGCGGTCAACCGCGTGCGTGACGACTTCCAGCGCCTGCACGACTCGGCCCGGCGGCTCTCGGGCGAAGACAAGCTGCGCGTCGAGCAGCACCTCCAGCGCCTCGACGAGCTCAAGCGCCGCCTCAACGTCACCGTGGGCGCCCAGTGCACCCAGCCGGTACGGCCCGCGCGCAGCAACCGCGACCAGTTCGGCGCGCCCTACGTCGGCGACTACGACGTCAACCCGTCGAAGCAGGCGGCCTCGTCGAAGATGCTCAACGATCTCGTGGTCAGCGCGTTCACCTGCGGCCTGTCGCGCATCGCGATCATGGAAGCCGACTCGAACTTCACCGACTTCACCGGCGACTACCACCAGTCGGTGGCGCACCGGGCCGAGCAGCGCGCCCCCGCGGCCGACAACCAGATGCCCTCGGCGCCCCAGGCGGTGCTCGCGGGCGGCAACCAGCGCTTCTTCGAAGACGTGATGCTCGACCTGGTGGCGAAGCTCGACGCGACGCCGGACGGGCAGGGCGGAACGCTGCTCGACCACAGCCTCGTGGTGTGGACCCAGGAGAGCGGCAACATCACCCACAACACCTTCTCGGTGCCGGTGATCACCTTCGGCGGCGCGGGCGGCTACTTCAACACCGGCCAGTACGTCGACTACCGGAACACCGGGCTCCTCTACGACACCAACGGCGCGGAGCCCCAGAGCCCGGGCCTCTTCATGCACCAGTGGCTGGGCATGACCTTGCGGGCCATGGGCGTGCCCCAGAGCCAGTGGGCCGAGAGCGACCACGGTGGCTACGGGTACCGGTACTCGAACGTGAACTGGGGCGCGTTCAACACCGCCACCGGGTACCCCGACAGCCTGTGGGCGCTCAACGGTGACGCGCTGCCGTGGCTCAAGCGCTGAGCTTCGCTCGCGGGCTCAGAAGGCCCACGCGGCGCCCGCGCCGAGCAGCAACGCGAAGGCGTGGAACTTCGTCGCCCCGGTGAGGAAGCCCTCGACCCCGAAGTCGGCGAACAGCTGCACCGGGCCGACGTGGCCTTCCACCCCCAGGCAACCGCGCAGCCCGACCGCCGGCACGAAGAGCACCGCGCCCGCGCCGAGGTAGGGGCGCACCTTGAGCGAGGGAAGGGGTTCGATGCGCAGCTCGGCGCGAACCCCGGGGAGCGGCGCGATGACGACGGCCACCGCCGCGCCGAGCACGCCCGACTGGAAGTGAGCCGAGATGGCCGGTGCGACCGCTGGCGCGCCCTCGACGAGGCCCACGAAGTCAGCCTCTACGCGGGCGCCGACGTTGAGCTTCCACGTCCTGGTCGACGCGGATCCCGGCTCCGCGCCGGTGCTCACCACCACCGCCGCGCGCTTCGCGAGTTCCTGCTTCAGCGCCGGATCGTTGCTGCTCAGGTCGAGCAGCAGCCCGTCGATGAGGTCGAACGCCGCTTCGACCGACTGGCCCTTCACGCGCGCACCGTTGCGATGGATGACGGTGGACCCGCGTGCGTCGAGCAGGTTCAGGCTGATGACCATGGTCTCGCCCAGGCGCGCGATGGTGCCGCTGAGCAACCGCTCGGCGTCGAGCGCCCCGGCCATCTCCGCCAGGCAGCTCCCCTCGCCGCAGCCCATGAGTTGCCGCTGGCGCTCCAGGCCCAGCAGTTGCTGGATGTCGCTGGCCGCGATCACCTCGTACAGGTTGAGCGCCACGAGCCGCGTGTGCAGGTAGTCCGAGAGCACTTGCACGTCTTGCTGGGCGATGCCCGAGGGCGAGGTGAGCCCGGAGAACGCCAGGCGCGTCTTCTTCGTCGGCCCCTCGGCGCGGGCCGAGAGCGGCAGCAACAGCACTACCAGCACCGCCCCCATGAGGCCGCGACGACCGGCGCGGACCACGCGGGACGGCCCGCGCACCCGGAGGAACGCGAGGAACACCGCGAGGAGCCCGGCGTAACTCGAAGCGCCGCCGGTGTTGCAGCCACAACCCTGGCTCCACGAATAGTGGGAAAGCGTGTCCGCGCCCGGCGTCGCGCCGCCGTCGGACACCCCGGCGTCCGCGCTCGGCGACCCACCGTCGTCGCCAGCACCACCGCCGGTACCCGTGCCCCCGCCAGTACCCGTGCCCCCGCCGGTAGCCGTGCCCCCGCCGGTCCCCGTGCCCCCGCCGGTAGCCGTGCCCCCGCCGGTCCCCGTGCCCCCGCCGGTAGCCGTGCCCCCGCCGGTCCCCGTGCCCCCGCCGGTCCCCGTGCCACCGCCGGTAGCCGTGCCACCGCCAGTCCCCGTGCCGCCACCAGCACTCGCGCCGCCACCTGTACCCGAGCCGCCACCAGTGCCTGCGCCGCCGCCAGCGCCGCCACCCGCGCCGCCACCCGCGCCGCCACCCGCGCCGCCACCGCCCGCATCGACCCCCCCGTCGATCGCGCACGTCCCGACGCCGTCACACACACCATGGCCGCCACTGCAACTCGTCTCTGCCGCAGTCACGGTGTCCGGACAGTCGGTGTTGCCCTCGCAGTAGTCCGCGGTGTCACAGACCGCGTCACGCGATGGGCGACACAGGTGAGTCGTGGCCAGCAGCGCACAGACGCCGTCCGTCGTCGCCCCCGCCGTGATGGAGCACGCCTGGCAATCGAACGGGTCGGATCCGCCGCACGCGCCGTTGCAGCAGCGCCCGTCGACACAGAACCCTTCGCTGCACTCGGTGGTGCTCGTGCAGGTGCCGCCCACCGCCGCGCCCAGCCGGACCGTGCGCCACGCAGCACTCAGGCGTCGACCATCTTCGCTCAGGCGATTCCACGTGAGCATGGCGAGCGCGTTGCCATCCGAGGCGAGCACCGGCCGGAGGTTCTGCGTGGCGCCTGCATCGCCTGCCCACGGCACGCCCGTCGGGTTGAGGCTGGTGCCTTGCGGTGAGAGGAACGTCGCGTAGACGTCGGTGCCTGCGGTCGTCTGTTGTTCCCACGCGATGACCGACCGTCCGTCGCCGAGGGTGATGGCCGTGGGGTTGCGTTGCTCACCCGGGGCATCGCTGATGGGGGCGGCGGTGCTCAGGCCACCGTCGGTGCGAAAGAACCCGGCGTAGATGCGAGGCGTGTTCGAGCGCCAGTCTTCCCAGGCGAGCAGCGTGCCATCGGCTGTCGGTGAGAGCGCGACGTGCACCTGGGGGTTCGCCGCGTCGACGAGTTGGAACACGGGGCCCTGAGTCGTGCCTCCGTCGAAGAGCAGCGTGCCCTGGATGCGCAGTCCGTCATCCCAGGCGGCGAGGACGCCGGCGCCATGCGGTGCCAGGCGCAGCCCCGAGCGTGCGGGAACGGAGGAGTAGCCCGTGCGCACCACGCCGGCGTCGGAGTCGAGGCTGAAGCTCCACCCATCGAAGGCGGTGTTGGCGTTGAACGAGTTGTAGCCGCTCGAGATCACCACGGTGCGGCCCTCGAGGGTCGCCGTGGGCGCCTGGTACGTCGAGTAGGGGCCGCCGGGCAGGAGGTCGAGCACCGGCCCGGGGACGCCCGCGGCCGAGATGCGCATCGCCCGGGTGCTGCTGATGGTGTCGGAGTTGAGCGGCGTCCCTTCGCTCCACGTCGCGACGTAGCCATCGCTGCCAGCGCCCAACAGCCGCACCCCGACCTCGTCGGCAGGGCGCGCGCTCAAGCGAAAGGGTGCGCCCGCGGTCACGCCTCCGGGGTTGCTCAGCAGCTGCGCGTAGACGTCGAAGCCCGAGTACGGCGTGCGCGCGTCGCTCCAGGCGATCATCCAGGGCCGGCTCCCCACGCCGCTGCGCGCGACGGCCGGGAGTTCCTGCGGGTTGGTGGCCATCGACAGCACGCGCTCGAGGGAGGGCGTCGTGAAGTCGCCCGTCAAGACCTGGTAGCGGATGGTCGGCTCGTACTCCTGGGTGGCGACGTACGCCGCGAGCACCACGCCGGGCCCGCTCCCGAGCGCGCACTCGACGTTGGGCTGGCCCGCGTCGGTGGTGATGGTGACCACCGGCCCGATGCCCGCGTCTGCGAGCAGCGCCACGGTCATCGCGTGCCCCGGAACGATGCCGTCGCGCGCGCCGCTCACGCAGCCCACCACCCGCTGTCCATCGAAGGCCGCGCGGACCTGGTAGCCGGCGAGCCACGGGTCGGTCGCGGAGGTGCGCAGCCTGAACTCGGTGGCGCCGCCGTCGGCGTCGATGACCGCCGCGTGGACGTCGGCCGGCCACTGCCCCGCGTTGCTGCGAGGCCAGATGGCGGCCACGCGACCTCCCGTCATGGGGGTGAGGCTGATGGTGCGACCCCCGACGTTGTCGTTGCCGGTCTCCGTGGTGAGGCTGATGCGCGTGGTGCTGCCGCCATCGGCGAGGGGGAAGGCGCGCAGGCCGGCGTCGGGGAGAATGAACATCGCCATCGTCCCGTTGCCGTCGCTGGTCGTCACGAAGGCCTCCCCGTTCCACGCGAGGCTGCGCGACGAGGCGAAGGGAAACGGCGCGACCTGGAAGCCGTCGGGGTGGCTCAGTCCCCCGTCGTTGAACACCTGGGTGCCCCACAGGCCCACCTGGCCCCAGGTGATGAGCGTCAACGCTCCGTTCGAGGCCACCTGGGGAGCCGAGAGGTCGACGTTGTTGCCGCTCAGCTTGCGCTCCGGGCCCACGGCGCCCGCGGGCGTCACGAAGGCGGCGTAGGGGTGGTTTCCCGCGCGGCGATCGATCCACGCCACGACCCAGTTCTCGCCGTTGAAGCTGACCTGGGGCTGCGTCTGGTCTCCTGGCGCCGTGCTCAGGGGAATGCCCTCGGGGTCGAGGACGCCGCCGTCGAAGTTGACGCGCGTCGCGTAGAGGTCGGTGCCCCGGTACAGCACGTGCCTCGCGTCTTCCCACACCACCAGCCACCCGGCGTCGCTGGTGCCGATGGCCGGCGCCCGCTGCGCTCGCGGTGCGGGCACCATCGTGCCGCCATCGGGGAAGGTGACCTCGGGGTCGAGCAACGGGTCGAGCACCGCGGGAAAGCAGTCCTCGTCGAGCACGGAGGCCGGCACCCGGAAGCGCAGCCGGTCACCGTCGAGGCTCAAGGGCAGCGACGTCCGCACGCCGTGGGCGTCGACCCACGTCCCGTGCCCGTAGCGCACGCCCACCGAGCCCTCGGCCCCGGTGAAGTGCGCCCCCGTCACGTCGACGCGCGCCGCCGTGAACCCCTCGACGCGGAGTTCGACCTCCAGCGGGCCCTGGCCCTCGGGCGCGCGCTCGAACGAAAACGACTGTTCGAGATGCCCCTCGCGCGCCTCGAGCCACTCAGTCACGGCGCCCCAGCTGCGTTCGAGCCGACCTTCGCGGGGCGACGCAGGGTTGCCGGCCTCGAGGGGCAACTCCGGGCCTCCACGCCGGACCGTCGCCAGTCGCACCGACAAGACCACGGGCGCGGGCGCGCGCTCGAAGGCCTGGGCTGAGAACTCCAGGGCGCCGGTGGTCGACACCGCGGCGCGCCACTGCGGTTGGTCGTTCACCAGCCGCGCCCCGTCGACGACGAAGCCCCGCCGCGCGATGGTGGCGACGTCGAGAGGCTCCACGACCGGGGCCGACGTGGCGTCGACCCGCGTCGGCGAACACGCACAGAGGGCCAGGACGGCGGCGAGCTGCAGGTGACGCGATGACGTCACTGCGTCACATGACGACGTCGCTGCGACAGGGGGCGCGTTCGGAGAGCGGTTGTTCATGAGTGCGCCGGGCTGCGCTGCAAGACGCAGTCCCGCGCTCGGAGGCGCGCGCTCCGCTCAGTTGATGCTGGCGCACCGTGAGCCCGCGCACACCGCCGCCGGATCGCAACAGTCGGCGTTGGTGGTGCACCGCTCGAACTCCTTGGCGCAGCCGCTGGGCGTCGACGCGCACTGGTTCACGCCGCCCTGCGCGTTGCAGTACCCGCCGCAGCATTCGTCGCCGGAGCCGCAGGTGTCCCCGTCGGAGCGGCACGGGTCCGCCGACCAGTAGCCGCGCGAGTTGCCGGCCATCAGCTCCTGCGCGGGCAGGTAGAACGCGGGGTGGCTGGGGTCGGTGCCGGGCGCGGCGTTCAGGTCGACGGCCGCGACCCACAACTTCTTGGGCGTCGGCGTGGCGCTCAGGTCGTGGAAGCGCGGGTCGCTCCAGAAGGGGTTGATGGTCGCCACGTTCCCGTAGAGCCGGCGGCTGGTGAAGATGACCCACGCGTAGCCGCCCGACGCGATGGGGCCCACCGTGGGCTCGTAGTTGAGCGTGGGGTCGTCGCCGTGCGCGTTGGGGCCCACGGGCGCGTGGCCTTCGCCGTTGAGCCGGCTCAACTTGCGCGCCTGCTTCGTCGCCAGGTCCACCCACCACAGCTCGCCGTGCGCGCCGATGTCGGAGCAGGGCCCCGAGCCGTCACACGTCGATCGCGTCTCGCCGAAGTGGCCGTTGGACACGGTCTCCACCTCGAACACCACGCCGGTGCCGGTGGGCAGGTAGCTCGGGTAGAGCGCGGTCTGCCCCGCCGCCGGCGTGTACAATGGGGTGAAGTCGCTGAAGGTGGCCGGGGCGGTGAAGCGCAGGGTGGCCAGGGAGCGTTGGTCCGCGCCCGCGCCGGCGTACCAGTTGAACGCCACCTGCTTGCCGTCGAGCGAGAAGACCGGCGTCGCGGCGCTCAAGCCCGGGGGCAGGCCCGTCGTGGTCACCGGCGCGCCCGAGGGCACCTGGTACAGCGCGCTGCTGTTGAGGCTGGCGCCCTGGGCGAGCGAGGCGTTCGAGAAGAGCAGCCTGCCGTCGGGGGAGAGCCCGCCCCAGGCGAAGCGGCCATCGCCCGGCGTCATCGGGGTCTCGGTGTTGTTGCTGCGCAGCGCGTAGTGGCTGGTCGCCGAGTTGGCGTTGCCCTGCTGGGTGAGCAGCGCCGAGCCGTCGGCGGACACCACGTGACACACGCGGCAGTTGGCCTCCGTGCCGTTGCCGCCGGCCACCAGCGTGGGGTCCGTCGAGCCGCCGCGGATCGACAGCGTCGCGCCGCCGAAGGTGGGGTCGGGGCCCAGCGCGCCCGAGTAGTTCTTCGCGAGCCGGGTGCCGTAGGAGTTGTAATAGACGATGCCCTTCAGCGTGCCGGTGGCGATGCGCCAGGTCTCGGTGAGCGGGCCGTACGCCTGGCCCCCCGAAGCGAACACCAGCCGCGCCACGAGGCTCTGGCCGGCGCACGCCTCGGTCGCCTGTTCCCACGCCTGCTGCGGCACCGGGTGGTGGAGGAAGGGCGTCGCCGTCTTCGCGAAGGTGCCGAGGTACGAGTAGCTGGGGCACTCGAGGCTGATGGCCACCGCGTCGTAGTCGTGACCGGGCGTCCACTGCAGCAGCGGCGCGAGAATGCCCCGGGGCCAGACCGTCGCGTCGTAGGGGTAGAGCATCGTGGCGCCGTCCGCGCTGGGCGTGCCGCCGAGCACCGTGAGCGTGGCGCCATCGACGGGGCCGCCGACGCCTTCACCGCCCACGCCTCCGAAGCCCCCCGCGCCCGCGTCGACGGGGCCGCCGTTCGAGCCGTTCTGCACCACGCGCACCTTCACGGTCACCGTCGTGGAGTCGGTCGCGCTGCCGTAGCTCGCGGCGAGCGTGGCCACGCCCCCGGTGGCCGTCGCGGTGAACAGGCCGGCGGCGTCGATGCTGCCCAGGGCCGGGGGAATCACCGCCCACGTCGGGCTCACGGTCGCGCCGTTGGCGGTGGCGGTGAACTGCGCGATGGGCAGTGGTTGGCCGCTGACCACGTTGAGCACCACGTCGCGCGGCGAGATGACCAGCGTGCCGGTGAAGTTCACCGCGCCGCCGCTCGCGGTGCTGCCGCCTCCGGTGCCGCCGTCGGTGCGACCTCCGATGGTGACGGTGCCGGGAGCGCAGGTGCACCCGCTCGCGGCGAGGACCAGGGTGACGATGAGGGCGGGACGCATGAAGCGCCGACTCTACGCGCCTTCGTCAGTCGAGGTGCGCGCCCTCGTCGACCCAGCGCCCCAGGAGCTCGCGCTCGGCCTGGTTCCCACGTGAAGGAGCGCCGCCGTCCTGTCCTTGACCCGTGCTGGGTCCGTATCGATGCTCTCGGCTCCTGCTCGTAAACGCCGCCAATCCCCCGGGCTCTCCTTCATGAATCGCTCCGCCCTGTCCCTCTTCGTCGCCTCGCTGCTGCTTCACACGTCCGCCTTCGCCGGCTCCATCCCCGGGGCGTGGGAGAGGGACGTCAACGGCTACAACGCCGCCGGCGGATTGCTCAAGCGCCTGACGGCTTGCAAGAACACCATCAGCATCAAGCTCGACGAGAGCCTGACTCAGGACCCGTGGCCCCAGGGCGAGGCGAGCCCGGGGGAGATCTGCGGCATGGTCGCGGAGCAGGTTCACGGCATCTGCCGAGACGACATCGCCGACCCGACGGAGAAGGCGTTCATCGCGCACCTCATCAACGACAACATCGACTCCATCGTCTGCGAGCGCAGCCCCACCTTCACGTCGATGTACAAGGGTGACTTCGTTCCCAGCCTGAGCCTGAAGAACGGTGTCCTGCACGTGGGGATCTACTTCGGCAAGTCACCCGACGGCGTCGAGCAGCGGTACACCGCGACCACCGCCGACGCGCTCTTCCAGATGTTCGTCATGGGCGAGTTCCTGAAGGCAAAGGGCCTCGACGGAGCCCCGCTCAACCTGCGGCAGGCCCGCATGCGAAGGTACTTCGACGAGCGCCTGGGTGAACACGGCACCGGCGACGTGGTGACCGCGAAGGTGCTCAAGGAAGACGGCCTCGATCTGAAGCTCGACGTCACCGACGCGGCCATCCTGGCGGCCTTCGCCGAGGAGAAGGCCGAGGGCGTCGAGAAGATCTGGGACGGCCGGGAATTGGGGTTCCTGTACCAGGTGAACTGGGTGTTCACCGCCCTGCGCAACAACTGCCGCGTCGGCGAGCAGGGCCCCGGCATCAAGCCGGCCTGCCAGAAGATCAAGTCCGTGCACCTGGAGACCCGCAAGGGCCTGACCTCCGCGGAGTTCGACCCGAAGACGGGCCGCCTGACGGTCTTCATCGAGAGCTCCGCGCAGCTGCAGGCCGAGGTCGCGATCCTCGAGAAGAAGTACCGCGTGGGCTCCAGCGGCCAGGGGCCGCTCGTAGGGGACGTCGTGATGTTGCCGGTGATGCGCGTCCTTACCCATGACCTCGGCCTCCCGAAGTCCGAGACCCACTGCTACGCGTGCGGCAGCCTGCAGCTGTGGGAGGACGGGGTGCTCGACAAGCCGCTCGACGCCTCTTACTCGCCGCCCTCGGGGCGCCAGGGGGGCCCGGGACCGCAGAAGGGCCCGAAGTCGAAGGCGCACTGACGGCGCCCGCGTCTGCATCTGCGCCGGGGTGTCGATCCTCAGGGAAACGCTGCGCGAGGTGCCTGGCCAATGACCCTGCAACGTGAGAGGTCGAAGCGGGCCCCGAGCGCGCGAAGCCGTCGGGTCTCGAGCGACGCGCGGAGGCGCTCGAGGGGAACGGTGCGCTTCCACGCCGGCAACGACGCGCGCACGTGGTTGCGCAGCCAGAAGGTCAGCTCGCGGAGCCCTGACATGGTTCACATCCTGCCCCCTCGACCGCAGGGGTCGTCCAGCACCAGCTCGAACCGCGCCCAGGTTCAGCGGGCCTGGCGCGCGTCGGTGCGGGCCAGTCCGAGCACCAGCGCCTTGAGGTCCGCGGGCTCGAGGACTCGCTGTGCCGCGCCCAGGGCCACGGCCGCCCGCGGCATCTGGGGGCTCGAGGCCGAGGCGGGTTCCTGTGCGGCGGTCAGCGCCCCATGGGCCCGCAGCAACGCCAGGCCCGCCGCGCCGTCCTCGTTGGCGCCAGACAGCAGCACCGCCGCCGCCGCCGGCCCCAGCGCGCGCGCCGCAGACTCGAAGAGCACGTCGATCGAGGGGCGCGAGTACTGGACGCGGGGGTCGACCGAGAGCGACAGCGTGCGGGAGCGCTCCACCAGCAGGTGGTAGTTCGCCGGCGCGACGAAGATGTGCGCGGGGACGAGCGCCTGTTGGTCGTGTACCTCCACGACCGGCACCCGCGAGCGGTCGCGCAGCAGCGCCGCGAGCCCGCCGCCATCGTCGAGGGGTACGTGGAGGCAGACCACCAGCGCGAAGGGGACCTCGGCCGGAATCGCCCCGACAATCTCGAGCACCGTGCTCAACGATCCGGCCGAGCCGCCGACCAGCACCGCCTCGGGCGTGGCGGACCTCACGTGGGCAACCGCCGGCAGATGCGGGCGCGCTCATCGACCACCTCGAAGCCCACCGGCGGCAGCGGCTCGTGGGTGCCCAGGCAGAGGTAGCCGCCCGGCGCCAGGCTGTCGGCCAGCAGCGCGGAGACGAGGTCCTGCTGCGGGCCGTCGAAGGAGAGCAGCACGTTGCGGCAGACGATGAGGTTCATCTCGCCGAAGGGGCCGTCGGACATCAGGTCGTGGTGCGCGAAGATCACCCGACTGCGCAGCGCCGGCGCCATCACCACCGCGGCGTAGCGCGCGTGGTAGTACTCGGAGAACGAGAGGGATCCGCCGGCCTCGTGGTACTGCGGCGTGAATTCCTGCATGCGTTCCAGCGAGTAGATGGCCTCGCGGGCCCGGGCGAGCACCTCCTCGTCGGCGTCGGTCGCGTAGAGGTGGGTTCGGTCGAGCAGTTGCTCCTCGGCGAGGGCGATGGCCAGCCCGTAGACCTCTTCGCCCGTGCCGCAGTTCGGCGCCCACGCCTTGACGTGTGGCAAGGCGCGCAACGAGGGGAAGACGCGCTCCCGCAGGGCGCGGTGCACCCAGGGGTCCCGGAACATCTCCACCTCCCGGCGGGTCAACGCCCGCACCAGCGCCTCCGCCACCGAGGCGTCGTGGAGCACGAGCGGGATGAGTGACGAGAGCACCGCGCTCCCGGTGTCCCGCGCGAAGGCCTGGGCCCGTCGCTCCACCGTCGCCTGCGCCAGGCCCCGCAAGTCGTGCCCGGTTCGTTGCCTGAGCGCCTCGAGCAACAAGGAGAGTTCCAGCGCCTCGACGTCCATCCCGCTGGCGAACGCCGGTCGAGTCAGCATCGGGGGGCTCAAGGCGCCGATGTTCATACCACCCCGGCGACCTTCGAGGCGGCGCTCGTCCCCAGCGCCGCTCACGGCCAGCGCGCTGACGCCATCCCAGGGCCCCGCCGATGAAGGCAGGGCACACGAAGCGCCTTCGTCAGTCGAGGTGCGCGCCCTCGTCGACCCAGCGCCCCAGCAGCTCGCGCTCGGCGTCTTCCATGCCCGTCTTGTTGATGAACGGCATGGTGCGGTTGGTGACCGCCCGGTCCTTGATGCGCGGCGCCAGCGTCTGCACCTGGGCCGGGGTGTCGAACATCACGCCCACCGGGGCCACGGGGAACATCGGCTCGGTGGGGTTCGCCGAGTGGCAGGTGTGGCAGCGCATCTGGATGATGGCCTGGGCCTGGGCGAAGGTGACCTTCGGCTTCTTCTCGGTCGTCACCACCGACGCCGCGCTGGGCCGCGCCGACAGCACGAACACCGCCACCACGGTGGTCACCGCGATGGCCACGAGGGGCCCCAGCCACGGCAGCGTGGTCTTGAATCCGAAGCGGATGTTCATGAAGTGACGCACGCCCGCACCGCCGAACATCAGCACGAACAGGATGAGCCAGTTCAGCGGGTGCGTGTACGTGCCGGGGAAGTGGTTGCTCAACATGATGAAGAGCAACGGGAAGGTCATGTAGTTGTTGTGGATGCTGCGCTGCTTGGCCTTCTGGTTGAGCGCGTAGTCCTGCTCCTGGCCCGACACCGTCGCCGCCACCAGCTTGTGCTGGCTGGGCACGATGACGAACCACACGTTGCCGGTCATCACCGTGCCGAGCACCACGCCCACGTGGAGGTACGCCGCCCGGCCCGCGAAGGTCTGCGTCAACGCCCAGGCCACGACGAGCAGCGCGGCGATGGACAGCAGCCCCGCGAGCTTCGGCTGGGACTTGCCCAGGGTGCGCCACAGCACGTCGTAGGTCGCCCAGGTCAGCACCACCGAGCCCACCGAGAAGGCCAGCGCCTGTCCGTAGCCCAGCGCCTGCACCGAGGGGTCGATGAGGTAGGCGCCGCCGTTCATGTAATAGACGACGACCAGCAGCCCGATGCCCGAGGCCCAGGTGGTGAAGTTCTGCCACTTGAACCAGTGCAGCCGCGCGGGCATCTGGCCGGGGGCGAGCTGGCGCTTCTCCACCTCGTAGAAGCCGCCCGAGTGCACCATCCACAGCTTGCCCTCGTAGCCGACCTCGCCCGCGCGCTCGGGCGACTTCTCGAGGTTGCGGTCGAGCCAGTTGAAGAGCATCGAGTTGCCGACCCACATGATGCCGGCGATCAGGTGGACCCAGCGCACCAGCAGGTCGAGGAAGTCATGAATCGTCACCGGCCGGAATGTACCGGCCAAACCCCGCACGCCCGCAGGGCTTTCTCGACGCGGCGCGGCGTGGCTTCTCCCTTTCCCGGAACTCGGCGCGGGTGGACCATGGGGGCCCATGACCAACGACATGTTTCCCGTGAAGCAGTCGATTCGTGATCGAGCGCACATCAAGAGCATGGAGGAATACGAACGGCAGTACCGGCTCTCCATCGACAACCCCGAGTGGTTCTGGGGCGAGCAGTCGAAGGCGCTGACCTGGTACCACCCGTGGCACCGCGTGTTCGACGCCGACTACGAAGAAGTCGACTTCGCGTGGTTCTCCGGGGGCCGCCTCAACGCGAGCTACAACTGCGTCGATCGCCACGTCGAGGCGCACGGAGATCGCACCGCGATCATCTGGGCCGCCGACGAGGTCGGGGTCTACAAGCACATCACCTACCGCGAGCTCAAACACCACGTGTGCCGCCTGGCGAACGTGCTGCTGGAGAAGGGCGTCAAGAAGGGCGACCGCGTCGCCATCTACATGCCGATGATCCCCGAGGCGGCCTACGCGATGCTGGCCTGCGCGCGCATCGGCGCGGTGCACTCGGTGGTGTTCGGCGGGTTCAGCTCCGAGGCCCTGCGCGACCGCATCATCGACGCGAAGTGCAAGGTGGTGATCACCGCGAACGAGGGCATGCGCGGGGGCCGCCGGGTGCCGCTGAAGGCCGTGGTCGATCGCGCGGTCGAGGGCATGTCGATGGTCGAGACGGTGCTCGTGGCGCGCCGCACCGACGCCGAGGTGCCCATGACCTCCGGCCGTGACTTCTGGCTCGACGAGGAGTGCCGCCGCCAGCGCTCGACCTGCACCGTGGCGTGGATGGGCGCGGAAGACCCGCTCTTCATCCTCTACACCTCGGGCAGCACCGGGAAGCCCAAGGGCCTGCTGCACACCACCGGCGGGTACCTCGTGTACGCCGCGCACACCTTCAAGAACGTCTTCGACTACCACGACGGTGACGTCTACTGCTGCGCCGCCGACGTGGGGTGGATCACCGGCCACTCGTACATCGTGTACGGGCCGCTCCTGAACGGCGCGACCACGGTGATGTTCGAGTCGGTGCCCACGTACCCCGACGCCGGGCGCTACTGGCGCATGGTCGACGACCTGGGCATCAACATCTTCTACACCGCGCCCACCGCGCTGCGCGCCATCGCCCAGGCGGGCAACGAGCCGGTCAAGAAGTACAAGCGCTCGAGCCTGCGCATCCTTGGCTCAGTCGGCGAGCCCATCAACCCGGAGATCTGGCGCTGGTACCACGACGTGGTCGGCGAGGGCCGCTGCGCGGTGGTGGACACCTGGTGGCAGACCGAGACCGGCGGCATCCTCATCACTCCGTTGCCGGGCGCCACGCCCACCAAGCCGGGCTCCGCGACGCTGCCGTACTTCGGCATCAAGCCGATGATCGTCGACGCCGCCACCGGCGAAGAGCTCAAGGGCAACGGGGTCGAAGGCGCGCTGTGCCTCACGACGCCGTGGCCGGGCCAGGCGCGCACGGTGTGGGGTGATCACCAGCGCTTCAAGGAGACCTACTTCACCGCGTACAAGGGCCGGTACTTCACGGGCGACGGCTGCCGTCGTGACGAAGACGGCTACTACTGGATCACCGGGCGCATCGACGACGTGATCAACGTCTCGGGGCATCGCCTGGGCACGGCGGAGGTCGAGAGCGCGCTGGTGGCCCACGAGTCGGTCGCCGAGGCCGCGGTGGTGGGCTACCCGCACGACATCAAGGGCCAGGGCATCTATGCCTACGTGCTGCTCACGGCGGAGGCTTCGACCCAGAGCCCCGAGCAGATCCGCGGCGCGCTCAAGGAGAAGGTGCGGCAGATCATCGGGCCGTTCGCCACGCCGGACGTCATTCACGTGGCCAGCGGGCTCCCCAAGACGCGCAGCGGGAAGATCATGCGGCGCATCCTGCGGAAGATCGCCGCGGCCGAATACACGGGCCTGGGCGACCTCTCGACGCTCGCCGATCCCGACGTGGTGAAGCGCCTGGTGGAAGAGCACCAGGCCCTGAACCCGGTGAAATGACCTCCCTCGCCCTGCGACAGCGGGGAGAGGGCCGGGGTGAGGGGCCAGCACCACCTCACCCCTGCGCGCCGTTCTGCCGGGCCACCTGGTCCCGCTGCCAGTAGCTCGCAAAGGCCGCCTTGAAGGGCTCGGCCTGGGCCTGCAGGTGCTTCAAGTTCACCTTGGCGGTCTTCTTGTCGGGGCCCCAGGTGATGATCAACGTGGTCGAGAAGTTCCCGTCGTCGATCTTCGCGCCCTGCACGTCGCGGAACACGACCTGCGTGCCGTCCCCGAGCGTCAACCCCACGTGGCTGACCCGCACGGCCGTGCCGTCCTTCATCCCGAAGCTCACGTCGGGGAAGTAGCGGAGCACCAGGCGCCGCTCCTCGTCGTTCGCGGGGAGGTAGCGGTACGCGAGGCTCTGCTCGTGGTTCTTCTTGAACCTGGCCTCGTACGCGCCCCACAGCCGCTCCTCGATGGCCGTCCCGGTGAGCACCTCGTCGGCCCAGGTCTTCTCAGGGCGCGCGTCGAACAACCGCGGGGCATCCTCCAGCCGCACCCGTGACTTCACCTGGCCCAGGCGCTCATCGAGCGGCGGGTGGGAATCGAAGGGGTGGGGAATGCGCAGCGTCTTCACGGCCTCGAGGAAGCCCTGGGTGGCGACGTGGCCGGCGAGCCCGGCGTCGATGCGCGCCTGCAGCCCCAGCGCCTCGGTGTGGGTCTCGCGGTGGGCGAACAACGCGTCCTCGGTGTGCACGCGGAAGCTCGAGTACCCGGCGACCTTGAGCAGCGATCTCCCGAGGTCGTCGGCCGACGTCAGCCGCGCGGCTTCGGCGTCAGCGACCAGCTCGCGGCGCCGCTGCTCCTGCTTCAACGCGAGCTCGAAAATCGCCCGGTACAGCCGCATCACGTAGGAGGCGGGCAGGGTGAGTCCACCCTCGAGGAGCGACGTCCAGTACGCATCGTAGCGCACCAGCGCCGGGGCCAGCTTCGCCGAGGCCTCGGTGTCCCCGCCGCGGAAGTGCGCCAGTTCGTGGCTGAACACCGCGTCGGCCTCCGAGGGCGCCAGCACGCGGAGCAACGGCAGGCTCAGGTACAGCACGCGCCCCTCGAGCGCCTGGCCGTTCAAGAGCGCCACCCCGCGCTCGGTGACGAAGAAGTTGTCGTCGATGCCCGCGACGATGGCGCGCGGAGGCTCGGTCTGGAGCTTGTTCGCCAGCTCCCGCACCCGGTGCCACAGCGTCGGTGCGTCCCGCTCCGAGACCAGCTCGGCTTCCAGCGCGTGCGGCGGCCGCACCCCGCGGAACAGGGCGCGCACCACGGTCCACATGGCGACGCCGGCGAGCACGGCGATGATCAAGATCAGCTTGGGCACGTAGATGTTGAAGAGCAGCGCGGTGACCCAATACGACAGCCACACCGCGAGCACGCCCTGGGCCACGGTCTCGAGCGCGGTGACGAGCACCAGCCCGCGCCAGCCGAGCATGAAGCTCCAGTACTGCGAGCGCGCGCTGCGAAAGGCGATGAGCCCCAGCAGCCCGATGAAGACGAAGGCGAAGAGCCCCAGCACCGCGCTCAGCGCCCCGAGCCGTTCGGCCCACGTGAACTGCCACACCTCGCCGCCGGTCTCGCACACGGCCTCGCGGTACTTGTCGAGGTCAGGGTTGGGGTCGGCGCACACCGACGAGGGGGGATGCGCCGCGTAGAACGCATTCGCCGCGGCCTTGCCCTCGTCGTCGAGCGACGCGTCCCCGGCGATGGAGGTCTCGACCGAGTCGAGGATCATCCGGTCGATCTTCGCCTCGCCGTACTTCGCGAAGCCGATGGTCCCCAGCGGCACCAGGAAGAAGGTGAGCGCGGGGAGGAACAGCACCTTCACGAAGTCACGCTTGAGATCAGCTCCGGACATGGGGGCGCAACATACGCGACGCGAGCAGCAACGCGAACGCGAGCAGGGCCGGCGCCCCACCCGCCTGCGTGCAGCCCGACGCCTTCACCGGGCCTTCACCCGTCTCGTCGACCGGCTGCTCCGCGGGGTCGGCCGGCACTTCCTGCTGCTCGGGAGGAATCACCAGCAGGTCGCAGGCGTCGCCCAGGCCGTTGCCGTCGGCGTCCTCTTGCGAGGGGTTCGACAGGAACGGGCAGTTGTCCGCGCCGTCGTTCACCGCGTCGCCGTCGTCGTCGTCGTCACACGCCGCGCCCAGGCCATCGCCGTCGAGATCCACCTGGTCCGCGTTGGGCACCAGCGGGCACACGTCGCCGTCGTTCGATACCCCGTCGCCGTCGGCGTCCGCGTCGCAGGCATCACCCCGCGCGTCGCCGTCGACGTTCGATTGATCCGCGTTCGCCAGCAGCGGGCAGTTGTCCTTCGCGTCGCCCACCCCATCGGCGTCGGCGTCGCTCTCGCAGGCGTCGCCCTTGCCGTCGTGGTCGGCGTCGCCCTGGGTGGCGTTGGCCACGCGCGGGCAGTTGTCGGTCGTGTTCAACACCCCGTCACCGTCGACGTCGGCATCGCACGCGTCGCCCTTCCCATCGTGGTCCTGGTCGGCCTGGGTGGGGTTGCTGGTGATGGGGCAGTTGTCGGTGGTGTCGGCGATGCCGTCGGCGTCGTTGTCGGCGTCACACGCGTCGCCCTGGCCGTCGGCGTCGGTGTCGAGCTGGCTTGCGTTGCTCACCGTGGGGCAGTTGTCGACGAAGTCGAGCTTGCCGTCGGCGTCGCCGTCACGCCCCACGGGCGGAGGCAGGCGCCCCATGAGCCGCTTCACCGAGTCCTGGGCGGCCTGGCTGAAGGTATAGAAACGGTAGGTGGTGTGGCTGGTGAGGCCGTTCTTGCCCACGAGCCAGTCGGCGACCTGGGCCTGGAGCACGCTCTTCATCGGCGCGCTGACGTGCACGGTGTGAATGTGCGGCGCCTCGGTGCTCGGCCACCCATCGGAGCCCGGCTTGCGGTACCAGCCCGCGTAGCCCAGCCGCGCCAGGTTCTCGATGAGCGCCTTGATCTGCGTCTCGCTGAGGCCGATGACCCGCACGTCGGTCGCCGCGCAGTAGTCCACGCCGTTCGCCGAGCCATCGCGCGCGTGGTACCCGGCCGAGGCGGGCGCGTTGCCGATGGTCTGGGAGACGCGCGAAGAGGTGACGCCCAGCTGCAGCAGGGCATCGCGCGCGTCGGGGTAGTACCCATACACCGCGGTCGGGCTGCGAAGGTACGCGCCGTAGCACCACCCCGTCAGCGTCCCGTACTTCACGCGGTAGTAGCCGTCGGTGGGCGCGCCGCTGGCCACGGTGGTGACGTGGGCGCCCTGGGGAATGGTGGCGAGCTCCGCGTAGCCGGTGCCCGGCCCGCGGCGCAGCTTCACGCCGGTGGTCGCCGTGAACGAAAGGCTCACGGTGGTGTTGGCGGTGACCTCGTGGCGACTCGTGGCGACCGCCGCGGCTTCCTCTTCGGCCGGGCCACACCCCACGACGAGGGTCAGCCAAGCGGTGATCAGCCACGGGAGCGCGCGCATGCGGAGGTATCGCCGCGCGCCGAACGTTCCTGTCCCCGAGAAACGTTCACCCGATTTACAGAACCCCCCCCGGCCGACCAGGGGCTCATCGCGAGAACCCTCGTGGCCTCGACTGCCGTCGACGCGAGCCCTACGATGCCCCTGCCATGCCGGGGGGCCGCATGTCTCGAACTGTCCAGGAGGGCTCAGGGGTCGCCGCGCGCGCGCGGGCGATGGGGGTCACGGCGCTCCCCAGTTCTGGGGACGCCCCGGGAATTTCCCTCGGCTCGGTGATCGCTTCGAGGCCTCTATGACCTCGAAGATGGTTGCCGATGGCGGGGCAGGGCCGGGGGAGGCGCGTGTCGAGGTGGATGAACTGCGCGCCCAGTACACGCTGCTGCGTTCGCTCGCCGACAAGGTGCCGGCGATGCTCGCGTACTGGGGGGCCGACCTGCGCTGCCGGTTCGCCAACCGCGACTACGTCAGGTGGTTCGGCGTGGAGCCCGAGGCGTTGCTGGGCCACCACATCGCAGAGTTGCTGGGCCCGCTGTATGCGCTCAACCAGCCCTATATCGAAGGCGCGCTGCGCGGCGAAGAGCAGCAGTTCGAGCGCGAGATCCCCGACCCGGGTGGGGGCCCGCCCCGCTACAGCCTGGCGCACTACTCACCGGACGTCGTGGGCGGGGTCGTCAAGGGCTTCTTCGTGCTGGTCACCGACATCACCAGCCACAAGCGCGCCCATGAGGCGCAGCAGCGCCTCGATCGCCAGTCGATGGATCGGCTCGCGAGCCTGGGCACGCTGGCCAGCGGGCTGGCGCACGAGATCAACAACCCCCTGGGCGTGACCCTGGCCAACCTCGACGTCGTCCTCGCGGGGCTCGCCGCGGGCAAGGTGGATCTCGCCGCAGCGCAGGCCGCGCTGGTCGACGCGCGCGAGGGCGCCCGCCGGGTGAGCGCGGTCATCCAGGGCATGGGGTTGCTGGGCCGGGGGCGCGCCGAGGTCACGACCCTGGTCGACGTCGACGAGACGCTCACCGACAGCCTCGCGGTGGCCGCCAACACCTACCGCTTTCGCGCGCGGCTACAGTCGTCCATCGCGTCGCAGTGCCTCATTCGCGGCGACCCGGCGCAGCTCTCGCAGGTCTTCATCCACCTGCTGATGAACGCGGCGCAGGCGCTGCCCACCCGGGGTCCGGAAGAGAACTGGATCCACGTCGACGGCCGTCGCGAGGGCGAATGGGTGAGCGTCACCTTCTCGGACAACGGCCACGGCATTCCCCCGGAGTCGCAGGACCGCATCTTCGATCCGTTCTTCACCACCAAGCGGCTGGAAGGCGGCGTGGGCCTGGGTCTCTCGATCTCGCGCACCATCGTCGAAGCCTTCGGTGGCACGCTCACCTTCGAGCGACCCCTCGAGGGGTCCAGCCTCTTCAGGGTGCGCCTGCCCGTCGCCAGCGTGCGGGAGCAGCGCGGGACCCCAGCCGTCCCGCCCGGGCCGCCGACATCGCCACCGCCGGTCGCCGCCACGAGCGCGGGCCGGGCCCACCTCCTGATCATCGACGATGAGCCGCTGGTGACCACTTCGCTGCGCCGGGTGCTGGCGCGGGACTACGAGGTGGACGTCTCGAACGACAGCGAACTCGCGCTCACGCGCCTGCGGGGCGATACCCACTACGACGTCATCCTGTGCGACATGATGATGCCCGGCCTGACCGGGGCCGAACTGTACGCGCAGGTCGCGCGCGACCGCCCCGGGCTCCTCCCACGCTTCGTGTTCATGACCGGCGGCGCCTTCACCGACGAGGTGCGCACGTTCCTCTCCACCTGTCAGCGGCCCGTGGTCGACAAGCCCTTCAACCTCGCCGCTCTGAAGAACGTGGTCTCCACCTGCGCTGCGGGCCGGGCTCCGTCCGACCCGGTCGCAGCGGTTGACCCGGCGTGTCCCTGACCTGAGCCGATCCACCGTCGCTTCCCGAGACTTCCTCTCGTTGGCGGTCCCCCGGGGTGGGCTTACGACTGAAGCATGGTCACCAAGGGTCGCGAGGGGTCTGCCGAGGTCTTCGAGGAGTTGGCACAGCTCAGGGCGCAGTGCTCCCTGCTGGCTGAGCGCGCGAAGGAAGCGCAGCAGCGACTCGACCGACAGTCGAACGATCACCTGGCGAGCCTGGGAGCGCTGGCAGCCAGGCTGGCGCACGACATCAACAACCCGCTGGCGCTGACCGTGGCCAACCTCGACGTCGCGCTCGCGGATCTCGACGGCCGCCCGGTGAACCGCGCAGAGCTGCGGGTCGCCCTGCTCGACGCCCGCGCCGGCGCCCTCCAGGTGGGGGCGATCATCGAGGCGGTGGCGCTGATGGGGCGGGGCCGCCCCATGCCCACCTCGGCGGGCGGCCTCGACGGCGCCAGCGCCCCGGGCCCGGCCCTCGCCGTCCCTCGGCTCGAGTCAGCGCTCGGTGCGGCCAGCCCGGGAGAAGGCGCGCGCGGGGCCCATGCACCCGCGGGTGGCGACCCGGCTCGAATCGCATCGCCGCCGGCCGTCGCGGTGAAGCCGAGGCGCGCAAGGGTCCTGGTCATCGACGACGAGCCCATGGTGACCACGGCGCTGCGCCGGCTGCTGGGGCGCGACTACGAGCTCGACGTGTCGAACGACAGCGTGCTCGCGCTCTCGTGCCTCGAGGGCACGAACGACTACGCCATCGTCCTGTGCGACATGATGATGCCCGGCCTCACCGGCGCGGAGCTCTACGCGGCGATTGCCCGCTCGCGCCCCGAGCTGCTCGAGCGCTTCGTGTTCATGACCGGCGGCGCCTCCACCGACGAGGCGCGCGCGTTCCTCGACACCTGCCACCGCCCAGTGCTCGACAAGCCCTTCGACCTCTTCGTGCTCGAGCAGCAGATCGCCGCCTGCGCCGCCCACCACTGACGGTTCCCAGGGCCAACGCCACCGACGTCAGCGTCGGGGCGCGGCCTCGCGCAGCGCGCCCAACATCCGGGCCGCCTCCTGCGCCGAGTCGATGGCCAGCGCCGAGAGTGCCACCTCCGTCTCCATCGACTGCACCGGCACGCGGCACACCCACGCGTCGCCCTGGAACCCGATGGTCCTCGCGAACGACACCACGCTCGCCGGCGCGTAGCGGTGCAGCGCATCCCGCTGCCGCTCGTCGAGGCGCTGCAGCGTGACCTCGCGCACCCCCACGTCGGCGTCCACGAAGATGACGCGGTCGTTCTGGGCGATGTCCGAGGCCAGCTCGGGCACGAGGCTCAGCGTGGCCATCAACTGGAACCCGCAACCCTGGGCCTCGAGCAGCTCGAGCACGTGCGCGGCGACGCCGTCATCGCCCCGCAACGTGTTGCCGATGCCCAGCACGAGCGTCGCCACGTCACCGCTCCCGGTGCGCCAGCAGCTCGCCGCCGGGGCCCCGCACGTCGACCGACATCGCCATCTGGCCCAGCGCGTGCGTCGAGCACGAGAGGCATGGGTCGAAGCACCGGATGGCCGCCTCGACACGGTTGAGCATGCCCTCCGAGAGGTTGTTGGGGTCCACGAAGCGCTGCGCGGTCTGCTTCACCGCGGCCTGCATGGCGTCGTTGTTCTGCTGCGTGGCGATGAGCAGGTTGGCCTTGAGCACCTTGCCGTCGCCGTCGACCTTGTAGTGGTGCCACAGGATGCCGCGCGGCGCCTCGCAGTAGCCGATGCCCTCGCTGTGGTTGGGCTCGGCGTGGCTGCGCACCCGCGTGCCGTACAGCTCGGGGTCGGCGAGCAGCTCCTCGATGCGCTCCACGCAGTGGAGCATCTCGATGAGCCGCGCCAGGTGGTAGTGGAACGACTTCGAGACGATCCCCGCCTGGCCCAGCGCACGGAAGTCCTTCATCTCGACGTCGGCCCGCGGCGTGCCCGCGTTCTTCACCACGTTGAGCCGCGCCAGGGGGCCCACCCGGTACATGCCCAGCTTCTCGCCCAGCGGCGTGTAGAAGGTCGGCTTGACGTAGGTGTAGGGCTCGGCCACCTCGCTGACCCAGCTGGTGTACTTGCTGGGGTCGAGAGCGTCGGCCACCACCTTGCCGTCCGAGTCCACCACGCGCACCTTGCCGTCGTAGAACTCGAGGTTCCCGTGCTCGTCGACGAGGCCCATGAACAGCGAGGGGAAGTCGCCCATCGCGTCGATCTCCGCCTTGAGCGGCACGAATGACTTCTTGAGCCACGCCAGCGCCAGGTCCATGGACTCGTACATTTCGGGCAGCCAGGGCTTGAGCTCGTCGGCCGCTTCCTTCGGGAAGACCGTGGTCACCCCACCGGGCACGGACCAGCCGGGGTGCACCTTGCGGCCACCGACCAGCTCCACCGCGCGCTGGCCGAACTTGCGCACCCGGATGCCGCGGCGCACGAAGTCTTCGTGGTTGTTCGCCATGGCGAAGATGTTCCGCGTCTTCGGGTCGGCATCGAGGCCCAGCAGCAGGTCGGGGCTCGAGAGGTGGAAGAACGAGAGCGCGTGGGACTGGAGGATCTGCGCGTACGAGGTGAGCCTGCGCTGCTTGACCGCGGCGAGCGGCACGTCGACCCCGAGAATGCGGTCTCCGGCCTTCGACGAGGCGAGCGCGTGGGACACCGGGCAGATGCCGCACACCCGGGCCATGAAGCCGGGCATCTCGGACACCGGGCGGCCTTCGCAGAACTTCTCGAAGCCGCGGAACTCCACGATGTGGAACTTCGCGTCGCTCACCTTGCCGGCGGCGTCGACCTCGATGGAGATCTTCGCGTGGCCTTCGATGCGCGTGACGGGGTCGATCAGGATTCGTTTGCTCATGACATTCACCCGAACCTTCGCTCGAGCTTCGGCGCGCGGCCGTCCAGCAGCGCGGTGACGAGCTCCCAGATCCGGTCGGCGCTGGGCGGACAGCCCTGCAGGTAATGGTCGATCTTCACCAGCTCGTGGAGCGGCTTCACCTTGGGCACCAGCTTGGGCACGATGTCGTCGCCCACGGGCACCCCGTTCACCACGGCGCAGGTCTCGCGGTACGCGCGGTTCATCACCTCGTCGACGGTGAAGTTGTTGCGCATGGCGGTGATGTTGCCCGACACCGCGCAGTCACCGAAGGCGATGACCAGCTTCGAGCGCGCGCGAATGGTGTGCAGCATCTCCACGTGCTCCACGTTGGCCACCGCGCCCTCCACGAGCGTCACGTCGACCTCGGGGAAGTCCTTGAACTTGGTGTCGACCAGCGGCGAGAGGCAGAACTCGACCCGGGCCGCGAGCTCGATGAGGCGCTCGTCGAGATCGAGGAACGACATGTGGCAACCCGAGCAGCCTCCCAGCCACACGGTCGCGAGCTTCACTTTGGCGCTCATGGCTTCTTCACCCACTGGTGTCTCTCTCGCCCGTAGACGATGTACTTGAGGAAGCTGCGGTCCTTCTCCATCTCGCCCACCGCGCTGCCCTTGGTGAAGAGCGCGCCCGTCGGGCAGACCTGCACGCACTTGCCGCACTTGGTGCAGTTCTCCGAATTGCCCCACGGCTCGCCCAGGTCGGCGACGAGGTGCAGCTTTTCCCCTCGGCCCGCCATGTCCCACACGTGGGCCCCTTCGACCTCGTCGCAGGTGCGCACGCAGCGGGTGCAGGCGATGCAACGGTTCTGGTCGAGGCCGAAGCGCTCGTGCGAGAGGTCCACCTCTCGCCTGGGGTGCCGGTAGGGCACGCGCACGTGGTCCACGCCAAGGTGCGTCGCGAGGTCCTGCAGCTCGCAGTTCCCGTTGGACACGCACACCGAGCACACGTGGTTTCCCTCGGCGAGCAGCAACTCCATCAGCAGCTTGCGGTACTCGCGCAGTTGCTCGGTGTCGGTGCGCACTACCATGCCCTCTTCGATGGTGGTCATGCACGAGGCGCTCAACTTGCTGCGGCCTTCCACCTCCACGAGGCACATGCGGCAGGCGCCCACGTCAGGCACGCCGCCCAGGTGACAGAGCCGGGGGATCTGGACCTGGTTGTGGAACGCGACGGTGAAGACCGTGTCGCCTTCCACGCCGGTCATCATCTTGCCGTCGATGGTGAGGGTCTTGACGCTCATGAATGCACCCCTTTGGCCGCGGGCTTCATGCACGCCGCGAACTCATGCGGGAAGTAGCGCAGCGCGGTCATCACCGGGTTGGGCGCGCTCTGCCCCAGGCCGCACAGGCTGGTGGCGCGCAGGAGGTCGGCGAGCTTCTTGAGCAGGTCGAGGTCGGCCTCCGTCGCCTCGTTGTCGCAGAACTTCTGCAGCAGCGTGTGCATCTGCACGGTGCCGGTGCGGCAGGGCACGCACTTGCCGCAGGACTCGTCCATGCAGAACTCCATGAAGTAGCGCGCGATCTCGACCATGGAGGTGGTCTCGTCCATCACGATCATCCCGCCCGAGCCCATCATCGAGCCCACGGCCACCAGCGACTCGTAGTCCACCGGCACGTCGAGCAGGTGCTCCGGGACACAGCCCCCCGAGGGGCCGCCCGTCTGGATCGCCTTGACCTTGCCGCCGCCCGCGATGCCGCCGGCCATCTGGGTGACGATCTGCCGCACCGGGGTGCCCATGGCCACCTCGACCAGGCCCGAGTGCTTCGTCTTGCCGGCCACCGCGAAGACCTTGGTCCCCTTCGACTTCTCGGTGCCGATGTTCGAGAACCACGCGCTGCCGCGGCTGATGATCGGCGCGATGTTGGCGAAGGTCTCGACGTTGTTGATCAGCGTCGGCTTCTGCCAGAGCCCTTGCTCGGGCGGGTAGGGGGGCCGGGGCCTCGGCTCGCCGCGCTTGCCCTCGATGCTGTTGAGCAGCGCCGTCTCTTCGCCGCACACGAAGGCGCCGGCGCCGATGCGGATCTCCACCTGGAAGCGGAAGTTGGTGTCGAGCACCCGCGCCCCCAGGATGCCTTCCTTCTCGGCCTGCTTGATGGCCGTCTGCAGCCGCGAAATGGCCAGCGCGTACTCGCCGCGCACGTAGACGTAGCCGTGGTTCGCCCCCACCGCGTAGCCGGCGATGGCCATGCCCTCGAGCACCCGGTGCGGGTCTCCCTCGAGCACGCTGCGGTCCATGAACGCACCGGGGTCACCCTCGTCGGCGTTGCACACCACGTACTTCGTCTCGTTGACCTGCTTGGCCACCAGCTGCCACTTCACGCCGGTGGGGTAGCCCGCGCCGCCGCGCCCGCGCAGCCCGGCCTTGGTCACCTCCGCCACCACGTCGCCGGGCTTCATCGTCGTCAGCGCCTGCGCCAGCGCCGAGTAGCCACCCGCCGCGAGGTACGACTCCACGCGCTCGGGGTCGACCTTGCCCGCGTTGGCCAGCACGATGCGCAGCTGCCCCGCGAAGAAGGGGTGCGTCTTCATGTCCACCCGGCGCGACTCGAGCGACAGGCTGGGGCTGGCCTCGACCAGGGCCTGCGCGTCGTCGGGCTTCACCTCGAGGAACAGCGCGTCGTCGCTCTCCCGCTTCACCAGCGGGCCCTTGCTGCACAGGCCCATGCACCCGGTGCCCACCACCTCGACCTGCGCCTCGAGGCCCGCGTCTTTCACGCGCTGCTTGAGGCCGGCCTTCACCGCGTCGCCGCCGCACGACTGGCAGCCGGCCGCGGTGCAGCAGTGCAGCCGCTCGCGGAAGGTCTTCTGCCGGTCGAGTTCTTTCTCGGCGCGTTCGCCGAGTTCATCTGGGGTCGTCGTCATGTCGTCGTTCCGTGAAGAGGGCTGCTGCGTCAGACGCCGAGGTCGTCGAGCTTCTTTTCGAGCTCGGCCTTCGTCACCCGCGGGAGAATCCCGCCGTCCAGCACCACCGCCGGGGCCAGGCCGCACGACCCGATGCACCGGGCCTGCTGCACCGTCAGCTTCGGCGTCTCACCCTTGGCCAGGGCGCGCTTGCAGCGGTGCTCCGAGGCCTCCAGCAGGTCCTTCGCGCCGGCCACGTAACAAGCGGTGCCCGTGCACACGAGGGCGGTGTGCTCGGCCTTCGGCTTGAGAGAGAAGAAGTTGTAGAAGGTCGCCACGCCCAGCACGCGCGAGGGCGGCAGCTTGAGCTTCTTGGCCACGTCCTTGAGCAGGTCGACGCTCAGGTACCCAAACAACTCCTGGGCCGTGTGCAGCACTTCGATCAACGCGTGTGAGGCGTACCCCTGCCTGGACATCGCGCGCTCGAGCAGCTTGACGCGGTTGTCTTTCACGGTCGGTGCCGTGGTCCCCATTTTCGACTCCGGTGGTGAGCCGTGAATGGCCCGCCGCCGACCTGTTCACGCACCGTGCCGGGGTGCGTCAGGCCATGAAATCACTGGGGAATTCAGATGGGAGCGGATGCAACCGACGGTCTTTTGACGCAGGAATCACGCCCTGGTCTCCCTGCCGCACCACTTGCGTTGGGCTCAGTGATGCGCGGGCGCGATGTACGGCATGGGGCGGGCGGCGGTGACGGCCTGGAGCCACGCGTAGATGGCCCCCACGTCGTCCTTCGACACGTCCTTGAAGAAGGGCATCATCTGCCCGGTCTCCGGCGCGTTGCGATCGCGGTAGCGCACGTGGAGAAACAGGTCCTGCACCCCGATGCGCTTGACGATGGGGTTGGGCTTCAAGAAGTCGATGCCGTAGCGGCCGCCGACCTCGCGCAGCGAGTGGCAGTACTGGCAGTGGCTCTTGAAGAGCTCGAAGCCCCGCTTCTCCGGCGCGCTCGTGCCCAGGTCGAACTGCTTGTACCAATTCTCGGCGCGCACGAACTCGATGCCCGTGAGCGTGTCGCCGAAGAAGAAGGGCGTGAAGCCGTCGTCGCGCGAGGCCTTCGAGGTGAAGGGGTGCGCGGCACTGGCGACCACCACCTTGTTGCCCTGGAAGATGAGGGGGCGCGCGTCGCGGTTCTCGGCGCCCTTCTTGGTCAGCGGCGGGAACTTGTTGGTCCACACCCCGTCGACCTGCAGCTCGGTGGCGACGAAGGGGTCGAGGGTCTTGAGCAGCTCGAGGTCGTCGATGGGCAGCGGCACGGACATGCCGTTCAAGTAGTGCAGCAGCACCATGTCGCTGCGACCCGTGTGGTCGAGCGTCTCGAGCAGGGCGCGCAGCGACACGCCGCGGTACTTCGTCTTCGCGCCGCCGTACTGGAGGTCTTCGCGGGTGACCTCGAGCTTCGGCTTCGACTGGAGGTCGACGGTGGCGTGCTGGCGCTCGGCGTCACCGCTGGGCCGCACCCAGATGTTGATGAACGCGCCCCGCTGCGAGTCGTCGGCCGGCGGCGTCGCCAGCACCACGCCCGGGGTCAGCACGAACAACGCGATCGCGGTGGTGAGTCTCATGTCTGCCCACATACCAAGCCCCCCGCTTCGTTCACACGTTCTGCGCATGGCCGCGAATGGTGCCGTATCGGCGCAACGTTTGCGTAGCTCGCCTTCTGTGTGGCCGTTGGCGTTCCACGATGTCTAATGCCGAACGGGGCCCGATGCGTCGACTCGATTTCTCTCGAAAGTGGCTGCTCGCTTTCCTGGCCCTGTCGGCAGGCGCGTGCACGTGTGGTCCTCCGGTCGGCGTCGAAGAAGACGCGGGCTCCCCCCCCGACGTGCCTGATGCGGCCGTCGTGGTCGATGCCGGCGCGCCCGTCGATGCGGGCGTGACCGACGCGGGGGCGCCCGATGCGGGTGAGCTCCCTGACGCCGGTGAGCTCCCCGACGCGGGCGTGGACCCCGACGCAGGCGTGGAGCCCGATGCGGGCCTCGACGACGCCGGGGTCGACGCAGGCCTCGTGGCCTTGACCTGCACCAGCTGCCACGGCGGCCTGGGCAACGCCGCGCCTCCCCGCGACACGACCGGGGGCACCGACCGCCGCACCCGCACCGTCGGCGCGCACCAGGCGCACCTCGGCGGGAGCATCTGGCACCGCACGCCGCAGTGCGACGACTGCCACCGCGTACCCGCGGCCATCGAAGACCCCGGTCACATCGACCCGTCGCCGGCCGAGCTCACCTTCGGCCCGGTGGCCAACGCGGCCAACGTGAACTCGGTCTTCGACGGCGGCACCTGCTCCACCTACTGCCACGGCGTCACCCTCACCGGCGGCACGCGTACCGAGGCCGACTGGATCAACGGGCCCGCCGCGGGCTGTCCCCACTGCCACGGCAACCCGCCCCCCGCGCCGCACCCGGCCGTCGCGCCGTTCGGCTGCGCAGGCTGTCACCTCGACATCTTCAGCCAGGGCGACAAGCACATCGACGGGCACCTCGACCTCAACGTGAGCTGCAACTCGTGCCACGGCGACCTGGCCTCGCCCGCGCCCCCCAGCGACACGCAGGGCCAGACCGCCACCAGCAACCGCACCGTCGGCGCGCACCGCTCGCACCTCGGCGCGTCGGGCTGGCACGCCGAGGTCACCTGCGACGAGTGCCACACCGTGCCCTCGCGCGTGGACGACCCGGGCCACATCGACCCCTCGCCCGCGGAGCTGCACTTCGGCGCCACCGCCTCGGCGGACAGCGCGCTGCCCAGCTTCAACGGCGCGACCTGCTCGAACTACTGCCACGGCCAGACGCTCGACGGCGGGAGCAACCGCACCCCGACCTGGACCACGGTCAACGGCACGCAGGCCGCGTGCGGCACCTGTCACGGGCTGCCTCCGCCCGCGCCGCACCCGCAGAACCCCAACTGCAGCACCTGCCACAGCGCCGTCATCGGCGCCGACGCCGGCTTCGTGGACCCCACCCTGCACATCAACGGGCAGGTCGAGGCCGCGCTGGCGTGCGGCTCGTGCCACGCGCTGCCGCCGCAGACGGGCACGCACCTGCTCCACGTCGGGACCCAGGGTTCGCGCACCTACGGGAGCCTCTCCACGGCTGCCTCGGTGACCTCGCCCTCCGGCTATGCGTTCGGCTGCGGCAACTGCCACCCCAGCGACTCGTCGCACCACATGAACGGAGGCCGGGCGGAGATCGAACTCTACAACCCCACCGCGCCCCCCGGCTCGCTCAAGGCCCGCTCACCGGCCGCGACGTACACCCCCGGCGCGACCGTGTTCACCGACGCTGACGGCCTCTCGTACACCAAGGGCACCTGCGCCAGCGTGTACTGCCACTCGGGCCCCGCCTACGCGACGCCCAACGCGGTGCCGAAGCCCGGCGTGGACTTCGCCTTCACCGCCTACCCGGTGACCTACCCGGCCTTCACGCTCAACGTGACGCGCGCCTTCCAGTCGGTCACCTGGGGCGCGACGGGCACGGGCTGCGGCGCGTGCCACGGCTTCCCCATGCGCACCACCGAGCCGGGCGTGCACGCCGGCGTCGGCCAGAGCCACTCGTTCCTCGGCACCACCGGCCTCGAGAGCGGCCACGGCTTCAACCACAACGACACGCCGCTCTCGTGCCGCACCTGCCACTTCGACACCGTCACCGGGCTCAACACCACCACCCGGCTCGCCGGCCTGTCGTCGTACGGCGCGGTGCCCATCGTCGGCTGGGGTCGCCACGTCAACGGGTTGCCCGACGTGGCCTTCGACACCGTCGACCCGGTGAGCTCCGGCGGCAAGACGCAGTCGCTGGTGGGCGCGACCTACAGCCAGCCCACGGCGACCTGCGCGAGCGTGTCCTGTCACAAGCTGCAGTCGGCCGTGAAGAACGGCCACCCCTTCCGCCCTGACCTGGTGAGCATCGAATGCAACGCCTGCCATCAATACTGACGTTGCTGCTCGTGGCGCTGGGGGCCGGGACCGCCGTCGCTGGCGGCGACCAGGTGTTCCACCTCACCAAGCACGGCAACACCACCACCGGCGTCAACCGCCTCGCGAGCGTGCCCACCGGCCACTGCTCGCAGTGCCACGTTCCGCGCCAGTCACCCGCGCCCATGTCGCCGGTGCTCTTCAGCACCAACGACAACGCGCTGTGCTTCACCTGCCACGCCGCGGCGGGCTCGGCCTCGGTGTACGACGGGCAGACCGCCTACGCCGCGAGCGTGCACTCCACTTCGGCGGCCATGCGCTGGCCGGGGCCCACGCCGGCCGCGCGCCCCGCGGGAGACCAGGGCAAGTGCCTCAACTGCCACACCCCGCACGGCGCCCGTGACGGCCAGGGCCTCGTGCCGAACCTCGAATACTTCCGCGAAGAGGCGCTGTGCCTCTCGTGCCACGACGGCTCGGGCCCGGCGACCACCAACCTCTTCGCCGAGGTGAACAAGGCCTACGCGCACCCCACGGTGGCCACCAGCGGCGTCCACGTCACCGCCGAGGGCAGCGCGAGCGCGGCCTTCGGCACCGGTAAGCGCCACGCCGAGTGCACCGACTGTCACAACCCCCACGCGGTCACGACGCTCAACAAGCTCGCCGGGGTCAGCCGCATCCAGGTCACCAACGGCGCGGCGGGCGCGGTGCCCGGCTACACCTTCGTGCCGCAGACCAACGTCGGCGCGGTGAAGGAATACGAGCTGTGCTTCAAGTGCCACTCGTCGTGGACCACGCGGCCCGCCGGCCAGACCGACCTGGCCCTGGTGCTCAACCCCGCCAACGAGTCATTCCACCCGGTGGAGGCCGCGGGGAAGAACACGTCGGCGACCATGGCCGCCAGCCTCGACGGCGGCACCGGGCTGCCGCACCTCTCCACCACCAGCGTCATCACCTGCGCCGACTGCCACAACAACGACGCCATTCCGCTGACCGTGTCGACCGTGTCTTCGTACACCGGCGCGGCACCCAGCGGGCCGCACGGCTCGAGCGCGCCGGGCGTGCTGCGGGCGCCGTACAAGCTGGGCCTCAAGGCCCGGGCCACGGCCAACGACTACGCCGCGGCTGACTTCTCGCTGTGCTTCATCTGCCACTCCTCCGCGCCCTTCGCGACCGGGAGCAGCAACGCCCGCACCGACACCTCGTTCCGCCTGCACGGGTTCCACATGCGCAGCCTCTACAACAAGGGCAGCGGCGGCACCGACATCAACACTGCGGGCGCCGGGCAGGGCAACGCGGTGTGCCGCGAGTGCCACTACAACACGCACGGCACGCGCGGGGCGCCGTACTCGGGCAACGCCACCAACGCGCGCGGGGTGAACTTCGCGCCCAACGTCGTGGGGGCCAACAACACCGGGCAGCCCACGTGGGCCACCGGCTCGTGCCGGCTGCGGTGCCACGGCACGGATCATTCGCCCGAGACGTACTGACGGCCTCGCTCAGAGGTCGTCGGAGTCGATCCACATGGTGTGCCAGCGCCGCGGCTCGAAGAGCTGCGCGTCGGGCAGCGCGTCGTTGAGCTTCTTGACGATGAGCGAGAACACGAACGGCGAGCGGAGGTAGCCCAGCCACGGCAGCCCGTACTCCCGCGCCCAGTCGGGGTGCATCATGGTGGCGATGACCTCGGCGCCCGACTCGAGCGCGGAACGCCGCAGCTGGCGATCGAGCGCCCGGAACGCCGCGCGGTGCCCGGGCAGCAGCATCACGTCGAGCAGCGCGAGCGCGGGCACCTTCGACAGCTCGGTGTTCCGCGCGATGCACACGCCCACCATCGTGCCCGCGGCGTCGCGCGCCACGAAGACGCGGTACTCGGTCTGGGGCGCGCCGAGGCGCCACTGGAGGAACTCCCGGCTCTTGACCAGGGCGTTGGGCACGCTGCGCAGCCACTGCTCGAGGAAGGCGGGGTAGCCGGCGTCGTCGAGGAATTCGGCCACCGTCAGCGCCTGCACCGTGTACTCACCGCGACCCGGCAGCAGCCGCGGCAACACCTTGAAGCCCAGCGCGGCGACGTCGCCCAGCGGCGCGAGGAAGCCCAGGCGCTTCGAATCGAGCAGCGCCCGGGTGCGCAGCACGCGCAGGTAGATGGGCATGGTCTGCACCACCTTCCAGCCGACCTTGAGGTGGCCGGGCAGCACCTCGGGGCGAATGGGGTAGCCGGTGGTGAAGTCGACGCCCGCGGCCTGCATCTGCCCCGTGGCCCAGGCTCCCATCTTGGCGAAGACGCCCTTGCCGCGCGCGCGGCTGCCGGTCATCACGTCGCACACCATGCCCGCCACGCGCCGCTCGCCGTCGACCTGGTATGCGTAGGGGATGGCGGCGTAGTAGCCGATCATCTCCCCCGCGAGGTGCACCCCGTACTCGTAGGACGGGGGCTGCGCGGGGAAGGCGTGGAACTTCCACCGGTAGTGCGGCTCGAGCGCCGCGGGCTGCCCGATGGTCTCCGGGAAGCAGTCGGCGAACAACGCGCGCTGCTGCTCGAGGCCGGCGACCTCGAAGGGCTTGAAGTCGAGCTTGGGCTCCATCGACCCCGCCCTAGACCATGCCCGCGCTGACGTCGATGCTCGCCCCGTTGAGGTAGTCGTTGCTCACCACGAACTTCACCGTGCGCAAGATGTTCTCGGGGTCGCCGAACTCGCCGGTGGGGATCTTCGCCTTCACCACCGGCTGAAACTCCGCGGGCACCTCGGTGATCATCCCGATGTTGAAGTAGCCGAGGTTCAGGTTGTTGATGGTGATGCCCTTCTTCGCGTTCTCGGCGGCCAGCGCGCGCGTCATGCCCCACAGCCCGGCCTTCGAGGCGGCGTAGGCGCTCGTGCCCGGCACCGGCGTCTGGGCCACGACCGACGAGAGGTTGATGACCCGCCCGTAGCCCTGCTCGCGCATCAGCGGCAGCAGCGCGCCGATGACGTGGAAGCTCCCCAGCAGGTTCACCCGGATGACCTCCGCCCACTTGGCCATGTCCGACTTGTGGCCGAAGGCGTTGTAGTTGGTGCCCGCGCAGTTGATGAGCACCACGCGCTGCAGCTGGCCCTTGAGGCCGTCGACGAAGGCACAGACCTGCGCGTGATCGCCCACGTCGACCTTGAACAGCTTCGACGCGTTGGGCCCCTGCGGCGCGGTGTGGAAGTACGTGCCCACGACCTGCTCGCCCTCGGCCAGCAGCCGCTCGAACAAGAACTGGCCGATCCCTCGCGATGCTCCGGTGACGACGTACATGGGTGACTCCCTGTGGGTGGAGGCGCGGGTCTCAGGTCTTCTTCAAGACCAACAAGATGCCCACGATGATGACGAAGACGCCGGCGACGCGCGTCGCCGAGATGTCCTCGTGAAAGAGGAACACGCCGGCGAGCAACGAGAAGACGAAGGACACGCTGCTGAGCGGAATGACCAGGCTGATGTCGTACTTCGAGAGCAGGTACATGAAGAACGCCGTGGCCACGATGTACACGGCGAAGCCCGCGAGTATGAACGGGTTGGTCAGCACCCGGAACAGGTTGGCGGGCACGCTCTGGTCGCTGACGTAGAAGCCGCCGATCTTGCTGAAGCCGAGCTTCCAGAACACCTGGCCCGAGGTGATGAGGAAGGTGGTGAAGATCGACAGCACTACGGTCTTGAGCATCCCCGCCTCGGGTTTCATCGTGGTCGGCACGCGAACGCGCGTGGCCTTAGCATCCACGCCGCCTCGGGCGAGCACGAAAGCGGGGCGGGCCCTTCAGACCACGAGCCGGGCGCGCTGCGACGACGGTCCGATGCGCGCCACCAGCCCCGAGGTGAACGAGAGCGCGTCGTCTTCCATGCCGTCGCTGAAGATGACGCCGCCGGTGGGCATCAGCGACTCGATCTCCAGCGGCGCCCCGGTGCTCACCGGCCCCGCGACCTGGCTCGCCGCCGAGTGCTTCGAGACGAAGGGCTCGCGCACCACGAAGTACAGCCGCGGGTCGTCCCACGCGAAGTGCAGGCCCTCGAGCGCCTGGCCCCCCAGCTTCTGCGACATCGCCGAGGCCATGGTGCACACCGAGCTGAGCCAGCCCGTGGAGCCAGCGCCGGTGGACACGAGGACCCCGCTCGAGGACTGCCGCTCCCAGCCGGTGCGATCCTGCGTGGTGCGCAGCCGGTAGTGCGCCGACACGTGGGTGCGCGCGCCGAGGTACAGATCGTTGAAGGCCAGCAGCCGCTGCCCATCGGACAACACCGCCTCCGCCAGGGTCACCTCCTTGATGCGCGGCTTGCCTTCCAGCGTCAGCCCGAGCGCCCGCCGCAGCCCGTCCACCCGGAAGGGCAGCAGCACGCCGTCGAAGCGCTCGGGGTCGGGGTTGACGCCCAGCAGCGGGCAGGACCCCACGTACTTCGCGGTGTTGGCCACCGTGCCGTCCTGGCCCAGCACCACCACCGCGTCGTTCTTGCCGAAGAGGTACGTGGAGACCAGCGCGCGCTCCAGGGTCTGCACCGGCAGGCCCACCTGCAGCGCGGCGTGCGCCTGGGCCAGGGCCCGCTGGTAGGTGTCGTGCTCCTGCGCGTAGTCCTCGAAGTCGAGGCCCGCCTGGGTCAGGTAGAACTTGGCCTGGGCGCGGGTGTTGAACCGCTCGGTGAGCGCCTCGAGCCTCGTCTTGCGCGTGACCAGGATGAGCTTGTCCACGACGGCCTCACTTCTTTCCGGAACTCGAGGGGATGAGCGCGCGCAGCAGGTCGGGGCTGATGTTGAGCTCGCCGATGCGCTGGGCGTTCTCCGCCAGCTCGCGGAAGGCGACGGCGATCATCATGCCCGGGTCTCCACCTCCGGCCGACAGGGCCGAAAGCACCTTCCAGTCCATGGTGCGCAGCGGCTCCAACTGCTTGGCCAGCGCCCAGGCCTGCGCCTCGGCCACCTTCTTGTCGTTCGACGCGCTCTGCTCGACGAGCTGCTCGCGCTCCTTCTCCAGGGCGATGTCGGCGGCCATCTTGGTCTCGCGGATGTGGCGGCGCTGCTGCTCGACCATCACCTCGGTCTGCAGCTCCGACTCCTTGACCCGGCGCTCCTGCTCCACCGCCGAGGTGCGGCGCTCGTAGATGGCCTCGTCGCTCTTGCGCTGCAGGGCCTCGCGGGCCTCCGCCTCGAGCGCGCGGGCCATCTCCGGCGTGGGCTTGACCGAGAGCACCGCCACGGCGAGCAGCTCCACCCCCAGCAACTGCACCGCCTCCGAGCCCTTGAGCCCCGCGAGCACCGCCGCCGCCAGGGCCTCGCTGCTCCCCAGCGCCGCGGTGAGGGAGAGCTTGCCCACCACGCCCTGGGTGAGGATCTGCGCGGTGTGCACCAGCCGCTCCTCGAGCTTCTGCGGGTCGTCGCTGCGCCAGGCCCCCTCGCGAGAGACCGAGTAGTCGAGCAGCCCGGCGAGCTTCTTCGGGTCCGCCACCCGCCACGTCAGCTGCCCCTGCACGGTGATGGTCTGGAAGTCGGCCGTCACCTCCTGGAAGGCGAAGGGCACGTCGGCGCTCGACAGCGGCACCAGCACCAACGTCGAGGTGGGCTCCCAGTAGAAGAACGAGAGCCCGGCCCCCTCGCGCTTCACCTCGCCACCCTTGAACTGCATCACGTACTGCGTGGGACGCGTCTTGAGATATCGGACCATGTGACCTCCTTAAGAGTCAGTTGGACTCTAACGGCGGTCAGGGCGCTCCGCAAGGCCTCGGGGCGCGGGGCGCTTCAGTAGCAGGCGGTGCGGTAGTCGATGCTGATCACCGAGCCCGGGGCGGGGGCGGTGGTGAGCACCACGGCGTTGCGGGCCGGGTCGAGCACCCAGGCGGTGGTGCGCACGCCGTCCACCAGCACCGTGACCTCGGCTGCGCCGCGGGGCGTGCCGGTGAGCTCGAAGTTGCGCCGGGCACCGAAGACGCTGCGGCTGATGGTCTCGAGCTCCATGGCCCAGTTGCTGGTGCAGATGTCGGCGAGCACGCCGCCGGTGGCGTTCGCGGCCGAAGTGAACCGCCCGTCGTCGATGGCGCCTTCGGTCATGCAGGTGGCGCTGGGCGCCGAGATGGGCCCCACCACCGAGAGCGAGACCAGGTCGGCGCGGTTCTGCTTCGCCTGCTTGAGCGTGGTCAGGTACGAGCCCACGCTGTTGGGCGACTGCTCGAGCGCGTCGGTGACCACCACCACCGCCAGGGCCGCGTCGGGGCGCACGAAGCCCGCGTTGGCCCCGGTGAGGGCGGGGCTCGTCAGCGCCAGGGCCATGGACTGGAAGGGCTGCTCGATGCCGCTGCCGCCGGTGCCCAGCTGCACCTTCTGCGAGAAGAGGGTGGCGACGTTGACCGTGTTGGGCGTGAGGTAGCGCGGGTTGGTCGCGGTCTGCACCAGCTGGCCGCGATCGCTGATCACGTCGGTGGTGATGACCCCGATGTGCCAGTTGCCCGAGCTCTGCTGCGCCGAGCTGATGAACGAGGCGAAGTTGGTGGCCAGGGCGGCCTGCTCGTCGCCCATGGAGCACGAGTTGTCGACCACCAGGAGGATGTCGACGTCGGCGGCGCCCTGGGTGAACGCATCGGCCTGTACGCCCGAGGCGTTCGAGGTGCCGCGCAGCAGCACCGACTGGGTGAAGGTGGCGCCGCCTTCCACGCTGTCGATGGCCAGTTGGCCGGTGAAGGCGCCGGGGCCCACCGGCGCGGCCGCGACCTGCACGGTGAGGTGCACGCTGGGGTCCAGCGACACCGGCCCGTTGCCGAGGGGCGAGCTGGTGATGCGGAAGGGCGCCGCGGGTGTCGACTGCCCGCTGATGGTGATGGGCAGGCCGCACACGTTGTAGAGCGTCAGCGACCTGCTGGCCGAGGTGCAGCCGGTCTGCACCAGCCCCACGTCGACGATGGGCGGGTCGAGCACCAGGCAGCGGCTGACCTGGAGATCGACGGGCAGGGCGCGCGGCGCCGTTTCCCCCGAGACCTGGAGCCGCAACGTGCCGCGCAGGTATTCGCCGATGGCGGCGTCGCCGGGCACCACCGCGGTCACGCGAATGAAGCGCGTCTGGGCCCGGGGCACGAGCAGGCTCGGCACGCCGGGGTCGGTCACCTGGAAGGCGAGGTTCGAGCCCGGCGCCATCTCGATGCCGCTGATGAGGCACACGCTGCCGTCGACGGGGCTGTTGTTGGTGACGGTGATGGTGCGCCCGATGACCGCGCCGCGCGGCGCAGGCCCGAAGTCCGCGCCGGCCGGCGAGAGGGTGACGTCGCAGGCCTCCGGCAGCCGCGGGATGGCGCTGAGGGGTACGCGGACCACGGGCTGGGCGGAGTCGTTGGTGTAGACGAGGAGGTCGGCCTCGCGCACGCCCACGGTGGTGGGGGTCAACGAGACTTCGAACTCCACGAAGTTGTGGCCGATGATCGCCGGGATGCCGGCCGGGTCGTAGGTCCCGCGCAGCGAGACCTGGAACTCGGCCGACGAGGTGGCGGCGTTCGTGGGCACGATGGCGAACCACGGCACCGACCCGTTGGTGCCCAGGGTGAGGTTGTTCGAGGGGTCTCCGGGCGTGAGCGGGGCGGTGCCCACGTTCTGCACGAGGATGCGCCGCTTCGTCGTGGTGTTGACCGGCACGGTGCCCAGCAGCAGCGGCGAGGGGTCGACGCGCACGCGGGGGCCGCCGCCGACGCAGGAGAGCTCGATGCGCGCGGGCGTCACCGGCACGGTGCCCAGGTCGAGGGTCAGCTGCGCGGTGATCGGCCCCAGCGCCTGGGGCGCGCAGGCCACGTCCACCGTCGCCGTTCCGCGGGCCGGCACCGAGGTGGGCGTGCCGGGCGAGAGGGTGAAGTGCGGCGAGCCCAGGGTGGGGGTGATGGAGAGCGCGATGTTCGAGTTGTTCACCACGGTGACGCGCTTGCTGAGGCTCACGCCCAGGGGCAGGCGCCCGAAGTCGAGGCGGGAGGGGCTCCACGAGAGGGCCTGGTCGCTGCCTTCGCCGCGAAGCTGCACCGTGCCCTCGGGGCACCCGGCCGCGCGGCGCAGCGGGAACGACGCGGCGTAGGCGCGCTCCTCGAGCGGCGAGAAGCGCACCGGCAGCGCGACGCGGCCGCCGGCCGGTACCTCGAGGCTGCCCGAGGGGGCCTCGAGGAAGAAGGCGTTGGCGTCGGCGCCGGCCAGCGCGCCCACCGTGGTGGTGGCGCCGAGGACGCGGCCATTCTCCAGGGAGATGGGGGCGACGATGGCCTGGCGCAGCGGCACCTTTCCGAAGTCGAGCAGCGCGGGCACGTAGCAGTCGCGCGCCACGGCGATGGCGGTGACCTCGAGGAGGAGCTCGCCTTCCCCCTCCCGGGCGCCGCCCAGCAGCACCGAGAACTTCGCGCGGTGGGGGACCGCGGCGGCGTTGGCGTCGGCCGCCTGGCCGGGGGCGAAGCGCACCGGCAGCACCGCGTCGGCGCCGGCCGCGACGACCAGCCCCACCGCGTCGTCGAGGCTCAGCGACGGGTCACCCTCGAGGCGGGTGACCGACGTGATGGAGATCTCCTCGAGGCCCACGTTGCGCACCGGGGCCTCGCCGGCGCTCACGGTGTCCATGTAGGTCGGCGCGAGGCTCAGCGTCGCGTCGCGCGTGAGCACCTCGCGGCCGGTGTCTGCCTGCTGCACCACCACCAGCTCTCCGAAGCGGCTCGAGACGTTCGAGGTGCCGCAGCGACACGCGGTGACGGACAGCGAGAGGATGATGAACGCCAGACGTTGCATGAACGGCCGACTCTACTCATCCCCGGACGGGACGTTGGCCCGCGAGGCGTTGGGCTGTCAGAGTGGGACCCACATGCGGTGGTTGCTCCTGGTGACAGCGGTGGTGCTTGGTGGGTGTCAGCGGCCGTGCAGCCGTGAGACCTGTGATGGGTGCTGCACGGACACCAACGAATGCGTGCCCGGCACCGCGCGGCTCGAGTGCGGCACGCAGGGCGCGGCGTGCGTGTCCTGCAAGTCGACGCAGCGCTGCGTGGCGTTCCAGTGCGAGCTGGCGCCGGTGATCGACGCGGGCGTGGTCGACGCGGGGCCGGTGCAGTGCGTGTGCTCCTCGTCGTGCTGCCTGCCCGACGGCTCGTGCTCGCCGAACAACGGCATCGACGCTTGCGGGCCGGCGAAGCAGTTCTGCGGCACCTGTGATTCGACCCAGCGCTGCGATCGTGGCCGGTGCGTGTCGGCGTCGTGCGGCGGGTGTCTCGACCCGCTGGGCGCCTGCCGCGTCGGCAACGACGTGGCGGCCTGCGGCAACGCCGGCGAGGTGTGCGCGGCGTGCGGCCCGGACCAGGCGTGCCTCGCGGGGCGCTGCGTCTTCACCGTGTGCAACCTGGACAACTGCCGCTTCGGGTGTTGCCAGCCCGACAAGCGCTGCGAGACCGCCACCGGCGTCACCGCGTGCGGGCTCAGCGGCGATGCGTGCGCGACGTGCGCCGTGGGGCAGCAGTGTGTGGGGGGGCAGTGTCAGTAGCCCGGGTTGGCCCCTCACCCCGGCCCTCTCCCCGCTGGCGCAGGGCGAGGGAGGTCAGAAGGTCCCGCTGACGCCCGTGGGCCCGACGTTGACCTGCACCCGCGACTTGGACTGGGGCGTGGTGCCTTCGAGCACCAGCACCGCGGCCGCCGCGGCGGGGATGCTCCCGATGGCCACGGTGAGGATGGGCGCCATGCTCCGCGAATTGTCGATGGCCACCGCGAGCCCTGCCGCGCCGGCCATGACCACCGCGCAGGCGAGGAAGCTCAAGATGATCTCCCCGTGCCCACCCAGGGCCTGGTGAATGGTGAAGGCCACGCCGCTGATCAGCAGCGACGAGAGCGCGGCGGTGGCGAAGGTGGGGTCGAAGCGCTCGTTCTGACCGATGAGCAGGTAGGCGATGCCGAGGCTCGCGGCCCCCGCAAGAGCACCGCAGCCGGTCGCGAGCAGGGAGCGCGTGACGGCCGACGGCGGGTCTCGAGGCTGGGGCTGCGGAGTCACGCGCGCTTCGGGCGGGAGTTCTGCCTGCGACAACGCCAGCGTCAGGATGAGTGACAGCATGGCGCCACCATACGCGCGTCAGGAATCAGGTGTTGTTCGGCTTCGCGGTCGGCTGACCGGCCTGCTTCCAACCCGTGATGCCCGCCGGGAGCACCGCCACGTTGGTGTAGCCGTTCTCCATCGCGCGCTTGGCCGCCGCGTGCGACGCGCCGCACTTCTCGTTCGCGCAATAGAAGACGAGCTTGGTGTCCTTGGCCGCCGGGAGCTCCTTGACGTCGTACTGCGAGCTCGAGGTCAGCAGCACTGCGCCGGGGATCACGCCCTGGGTGCTGCGCGTGTCCTTGCCGTTGGCGTCGACCGGGGTGGCCTGCTTGGCCTTCGTCCACGTCGCGACTTCGGCGACGGTGGCCTTCAACGGCTCATTGGCGCTCGCCTGGTGGCCTTCCCCTTCGCACGCGAGCGCGGCGAACGGCACGAACGAGACGGCGAGAGCGAGCGAGAGAACGATGCGCTTCATGGGTGACTCCAGGGTTTTGGGGGTGTGAAGACGGGGAGCAGTTATGCGGACCACCGGCCTGCGCCGCAACCCCCTTATGGCTGAGGTGAGGCAGAAGTTTCAGTGCAGGAAGATCAACGGGTTCGGCGGGCAAAAGCGACGGTTTCGAGCAGCGCGGAGACCATCGGGGTGGCATCGGCCACGTTTTTCCCCGCGATGTCGTAGGCCACGCCGTGATCCGGCGAGGTGCGCGGCACGGGGAGTCCGAGGGTCACGTTGACCGTGCGGGCGAAGTCGAGGGTCTTGGTGGCGACGAGGCCCTGGTCGTGGAACATGGCCAGCGAGACGTCGAAGGGGAAGTTCCGCGCGCGCGCGAAGAGGCCGTCGGCGGCGAAGGGGCCGGACACGTCGAGGCCCTGCTTCTTCGCGGCGACGATGGCCGGGGTGATGATGCGCTGCTCTTCGTCGCCCATCACGCCGCCATCGCCGGCGTGCGGGTTGAGGCCGCAGACGGCGATGCGGGGCCGGCGACCGAGCACCGGCGTCAGGCCGCGATCGAGCAGGGCGAGCTGCGCCACGAGCTTCTTCGTCGACAGCGCGCCGGGCACCTTGGAGATGGGCAGGTGGTTGGTCGCGAGAGCCACCGAGAGCAGCGGGCCCTTCATGAGCATCATCACCTCGACCCCGAAGGCCGCGGCGAGCAGCTCCGTGTGCCCCGCGAAGGGGATGCCCGACTTGCTGATGGCTTCCTTGGAGACGGGCGCGGTGCACAGCGCGTCGACCTCGCCCTCTTGCGCGGCGGCGATGGCGGCGGTGACGTAGGCGTACTGCGCGCGGCCGCCGAGGGTGGTGGGCTTGCCGGGGGTGCGGTCCTTCTTCGCGAGCTGGCTGATGACGCGCAGCTCGACGCCGCGGGGGGCCTTCACCGAGGCGTCGCCGAAGAGCACCGGGGCCAGCGCGCGCTTCACCTTGGCGTTCGAAAGGGCCTTCAACGTGACCTCGAGGCCGATGCCCGAGGGGTCTCCCAGAGAGATGCCGACGCGTGTCATGCGCGCACCGTACTCAATGCGGCGAGCAGAAGAACGCCGAGGGAACTGCTAGGCCTCGGTGCATGAACCGCGTCGCGGTGGAGCAGGCCTGGTGAAGATCCTCTCGTGGAACGTGCTGCACCGCGTGCACGCCGAGAACTACGGCGAGCCCTCCATCGTTCGTTGGGCCGACGAGACCGCGCGCGTCACCGGCATCATCGACCTCCTCCGCGAGACGCGCTGTGACGTGGCCCTGCTGCAGGAGGTGAGCGGTGACGTGCTCGCCGCCCTGCGCGCCGCGTTTCCCCACGTACTGAGCCATGAGTACCCGCGCGTGCCGCGGCAGAAGCGCCCGGCGAAGACCATCGACGACACGAAGGAACACCTCGTGGTCCTCGCCCCCACGGGTTCGAAGGTGAGCCGCGCGCAGACCTTCCCCAACGACCCGGGCAAGGGGCTGCTGCGCGTCGAGGTGTCGCCGGGACTGTTCGTCATCTCCACGCACGTCAGCTGGGGTCCGAAGGCGGCGCCGCAGTGGCCGCTGCTCGCGCAGGCGCTCACCGACGTCGACGGCGTGGTGTGCCTGGGCGGTGACTTCAACACCGGGGGCGACGAGGTCTCCCGCGCGCTCGGACCCGAGGTGCAGCGAGGCCTCGTCGGTGAGGGCGCGCTCACCACCCGCGCGGGCGGCGAGAACATCGACTTCCTCTTCGTGCGCGGCGCGAGCCTGAGCGAAGTGCAGGTGCTGCCCCACGGCGACCTGTCGGATCACCGCCCCATCGTGACCTCGCTCGAACTTGTCGGGGCAAGATCAACGACTTAGCCGTTCACGTTGCGTTCATGGTCACCCCCCTACGGTTCGTTCGTGCCCGCCCATCCACGGGCCGAACCAGGAGCCGCAGCCATGAAGCGAGTGAAAGTCTGGGACATCGCAGTTCGAGGAAGCCACCTGCTGTTCGGCGTGTTGGTGCTCGCCGCGTTCCTCACCTCGGAAGAAGACGACAGCACGCCCCTGCACACGCGCCTGGGCCTGGTGCTCTTCGGGGTGGTGCTCTTCCGCCTGGTGTGGGGCTTCGTCGGCAGCCGCTACGCACGCTTCTCGGAATTCGTTCGCTCGCCCCGCGAGGTGATGGCCGCGCTGCGCCAGATGGTGAAGGGCGCCCCGAAACACTTCGTCGGCCACAACCCCGTGGGCGCGGTGATGGTGGTGACGTTGCTGGCGACGCTGGTCACGGTGACGGTCACCGGCATCCTCCTCTCGCAGGGCCCCGAGTGGAGCGGCCCGTTGTTGATGTCGAAGTCCTTCGCGCACGGGGTCAAGGAGGTGCACGAGGTCTCGGCCTGGGCGCTGCCGGTGCTCATCGCGCTGCACGTCGCGGGCGTGGTGCTCTCGTCGGTGCTCGAGAAGCAGAACCTCATCATGGGCATGGTGACCGGCTTCAAGAGCGCGCCGACCCAGACCCCGGAGGAGCGCCCGGCCTTCGTGGCCCGCTTCGCCGGGTTCCTCACCGCGCTCGTCGTCGGCCTCGCCGCGGTGCTCGCGCTGTGGCGCCTGATGCCCATCGGTGAAGCGGAGGCCGCCGTCTCTTCCCCGCTCCTCTCGCACTACGAGGCGATGGCGCGGGCCGAAGACCCGGCGTTCAAGGGCTTCGACGCCGCCCGCGGCAAGACGCTCTACTTCGAGGAGCACGACGGCAAGACCGGCAAGGTCGCGTGCGCCACCTGCCACACGCCCGACGCCACGAAGACCGGGCGCTCGCCCGCGGGCAAGGTCATCGACCCGCTCGCGCCCTCGGCGGAGCCCACCCGCTTCACCGACGCCGCGAAGGCCGACAAGTGGTTCGACCGCAACTGCAAGCAGGTCCTCGGGCGCACCTGCACCGGGCGCGAGCGCGGCGACTTCCTCACCTACGTCCAGACCCTCTGAACCGGAGACGCACCCATGACTCACAAGCACGTGTTGATCGCGTTGTTCTCGGCGGCGCTGTTGGTCCCTCTCGCCTCGTGGGCTGATCACGACGATGACGACGACGAGGAGGGAGCGCACGAAGGAGGGCGTGGGGACCGCGGCGCGAAGGTGTCGATGACCACGCCCCAGTGGAAGCAGTACGCCGCCGAGTGCGGCACCTGCCACATGGCCTACCCGCCCGCGATGTTGCCGGCCCGCTCGTGGACTGCGCTCCTGGGCGGCCTGTCGGATCACTTCGGCCAGAGCGCCGAGGTCGACGCGGCCACGCAGAAGCAACTGGGCGCGTTCCTCACCGCGAGCGCGGGGCGTGACGTCTCGGGTCCGACGCCGCTGCGCATCACCGGGCTCTCCTGGTGGCGCCGCGAGCACGACGAGGTCGGCGCGCAGGTCTACAAGCGCAAGGCCATCCTCACCCCGGCCAACTGCGTCGCATGTCACCCCGGTGCGAATGAAGGTGCGTTCGGCGAGCATCAGGTGAAGATCCCCCGCGATGCGCCTGCTCCTCGCTGAAGACACGGTCTCGCTCGCCAGGAGCCTCGCCGCAGGCTTGACCGAGGAGGGCTACACCGTGGACGTGGTGGGCGATGGCGAGTCCGCGCTCCACCTCGCCACGGAGCTGCACTTCGACGCCATCATCCTGGACCGCATGATGCCGCGGATGGATGGCATCACCGCGTTGCGCGCGCTGCGCAAGAAGGGCGTGAAGAGCCCGGTGCTGCTGCTCACCGCCCTGGGCGAGGTGCAGGACCGGGTGGACGGGCTCGACGCCGGCGCCGATGACTACCTGGTCAAGCCCTTCGCCTTCGCGGAGTTGGTGGCCCGCGTGCGTGCGCTCGTGCGTCGCGAGTTCGGGCAGACCTCGAACACCGTGGCGGTGGGGACGCTGGTCCTCGATCTCGGGAGCCACTGCGCGAGCGTCGGCGGTCACGCCCTCGAGCTCACCTCCCGCGAGTACACGGTGCTGGAGCTGTTCGTGATGAAGCCCGGCGTGACGTGGTCGCGCTCCCAGCTCGCGGAGCACCTCTACAACGAAGAGGCCGAGCGCGACTCGAACGTCATCGACGTCTTCGTGGCGCGCCTGCGCAAGAAGCTCGAGGCCGCGGGGCTGCCCGGGTTGATCTCCACGCAGCGTGGCCTCGGGTACCGCTTCGAGCCGCCCGCGGTGACGCCGTGAGGCTGCGCCTCAAGCTGGTGCTGCTGGTGCTCGGGCTGACCACGGTGCTGCTCGGTGGGCTGGGTCTCGCGGTCATCGGGTCGCTGCGCGGGTGGACCGACGAGGTGGTCGACGCCGAGCTCGCGCGCCGCGCCGACGTGTTGGTCCACGAAGCCCACTTCGACGAGGGGCACCTCGAGCTCGACGACGACGACGACCTCGCCACCCGTGGGCTCCCGTTCCGCATCGAGCGCGAGAATGGCTCGGTGCTCCTGGGCTCGGATGACTGGCCCTCGGCTTCGCTCACTGGCCTGGGCGCCATCAGTACGAGAACCCGCTCGGGCGAACCGGTGCGCGTGCTCTCGGTGAAGTTCACGCCCCGCCATGGACGGGAGCCGTTGGTGCTGCGCGTCGCGTCGTCGCTGGGCCCGGTGTCGGGGGTGGCGCACAAGTTCCGCGAGGGGTTGCTGTACGCGGTGATCCTCGCGGCGGTGTTGAGCGCGCTGGGCGCCGCGCTGCTGGCGACCTGGTTCCTCGCGCCGTTGCATCGGCTGTCTGGCGCCGTCGATGCGCTCGAGGCGAAGGCCATCACCGGCCGGCTGGAGACCCGGGGCCTGGAGCCTGCGCTGGGTCGCCTCGCCGAGGCGTTCAACGGGCTGCTCGACCGCATCGCCTCGGGGCTTCGGGGCCAGCGCGAATTCGTGGGCCGCGCCAGTCACGCCCTGCGCACGCCGCTGGCGAGCATCCTCACCGAGGCCGAGGTCGCGCTGCGACAAGAACGGAGCCCCGAGAAGTACCGCGCCACCCTCGAGTCCATCATCGTCACCACGAAGGAAGCCGCGCGGCTGACCGATGGGTTGCTCGCGCTGACGCGGGCCGATGCGGCGGCGAACTCCGTCGCGCGCGAGGAGGTCGTGCTCGTTGAACTCGCAGGCGAGTTGCAGCACCTGTTTTCCGCCCGGGCCGAGGCGGGCGGGCTGACGCTCGCGTGCTCCGCGCCTCCCGGGCTGGTGGTGAAGGTCACGCGGGCGCGGTTGAGGGAAGTGCTCGACGCGCTCCTCGACAACGCCGTGCGCTACACGCCGCGGGGCGGGACGGTGCGCTTCGAGGCGCGCGCGGAAGGGCCGGGCGTGGTGCTCGAGGTCGTCGACAGCGGCCCGGGCTTCAAGCCCGAAGAGCGAACGCTGGTGTTCGAGCGCTTCTTTCGCGGGAGTGCCGCCGAGAGCACGGGCCAGCCCGGCAGCGGGCTGGGGTTGGCCGTGGTGAAGGCCCTCGTCGAGGCGGAGGGCGGAGTGGTGAGCGTCGGTGAGGGTGACGGTGGCGGGGCCCGGGTGCGGGTCTCGTTCGTCCCCGCACCCTGAGCTCAGCGCTTCACGAGCTCCACGCGCCGGTTCTTCGCCTTGCCCTCGTCGTCGCGGTTGTCCGCGATGGGCTTGCTGTCACCGAACCCCTCGGTGGCCAGGCGTGCCGCGGCGACACGGTGCCTGGTGACCAGCCACTCCTTCACCGCCAGGGCGCGCTTCTTCGACAGCTCGAGGTTCGCCTTCGCCTTGCCCACGTTGTCGGTGTGGCCCTCGACGACGAGCTTCCACTCGGGCTTGCGGTTGAGCAGCTGCGCGATCTGCTCGAGCGTCTTCGCCGACGCGAGCGTGATCTCGGCCTTGCCCGTCTCGAAGGTGATTCCGTAGAGCGCCACGTGGCCGCTCTTCTCGAGCTCGCTGAGCATGCCATCGGCGTCGAGCTCGACCTTCTGGGCCATGGCCTGGGTCTCGACGATGAGGAAGTCACCCCACACCTCTCCGTTGTGTGCCCCGGTGTCGCAGGTTTGCACCATGGTCACCTGCCCGCCGCGCTTGCCCTTGCCGGAGCCCGTGACCCACGCCTCACCGGTGATCTTCGCGGAGTCGACCGTTGCGGACGGGAAGTTCTTGCCCTTGAAGGTCTTGAGGCCCGCCGCCTTGAAGGCGCTCTCGTAGTTGCGGATGAGCTGCGTGCACGACGGGTTGTCGAGATACCAGTAGCGGCCCCACGAGTACGCACCCTCGGCGTGGAGCACCTCCTCGTCGCTCGTGGGGAAGTCGAAGGCCTCGAACTCCAGCACGGTGGCTTCCTTGAGCACCGACTTCGGGTAGCGCTTGTACGCGGGGTGATCCTTGAGCCCCGGCGCGTCGACGCGCTCATCGACCTCCGGCGCCTGCTCTTCGTCCTGCGCCCGCGCGCCCGTCGCCCCCAACAGCAAGCACCCCAGCACTGCACCCAGCAGTCGGTTCATGATGTCCCCTCCCAAAGGAGGCGACACTCTGGTGCACCCCGACGCTTACGTCTCGTGCCGCAATTCGTGCGTGAGCGTCCCGGTGACCTCCTGATTCAGTTGCGCTGATGCCGCGGTGCCCGGAGGAACGGGCCGCAGGTGATCGAGCACCACGCGCCAACCCGTCGCCGCGAGCGCCACGCCGAACGCGAGCGCCCAGCCCGAGATCGAGGGGAGCTCGAGGTGCAGCGACTTCGCCAGCGGGGGAATGGCCATCGCCAATGGGAGGCTCGCCCCGCACAGGCCCCAGACCACCCACACCATGGGCTTGTGCGGCAGCAACGTGCTGCCCTTGCCGCGCAGGGCCCCCCACTCGATGAGCACCAGCAGCTGGTAGCCGATGAGCAGCGCGGCCCAGGCGGTGGACCGGGCGGCGACTTCGCCTGCGTCCTGGTGGCTCCAGTACAGCCACATCACGCCCGCGGTCAGCGCGACGCCCGCGAGCACCGAGCGCACCATCGCCCTGCGGGGGAGCAGCGGGGCTCTCGGTGACCGGGGCGGCTGCAGCATCAACCCCGGGGGCGCGGGCTCCGCCTGGAACACCACCGCCGAGATGGGGTGGATGATCAGCTCGAGCCACACGAGGTGAATCGGCATCAGCATCATGGGAATGCCGATCGCCGGGGCGAGGAAGGCCAGGGCCACGATGGGGAGGTGGAAGGCGATGATGTAGAGGAACGCCGCCTGGATGTTGGTGAAGATGTGCCGCCCCTCGCGCACCGTGCTCACGATGGAGGCGAAGTCGTCGTCCAGCAGCACCAGGTCCGACGAGGCCCTCGCCACCTCGGTGCCCCGCTTGCCCATGCTGATGCCGATGTCCGAGAGGCGAAGCGCGGGCGCGTCGTTGATGCCGTCGCCGGTCATCGCCACCACCTCGCCCTGGGCCTGGAGGGTCTCGACGATGGCGTACTTCTGGGCAGGGCTGATGCGCGCAAACAGCGTGCTCACGTGCACCCGCGTGGCGAAGGCCTCGGGCGTCAGCTTCGCGAGTTCCGCGCCCGTGACCACCGATTCGGGGTGCGCGAAGCCCGCAGCCTCTCCGATGGCCCGCGCGGTCAACGCGTGGTCGCCGGTGATCATCTTGAGGCGGATGCCGGCCGCCTTGCACTCGGCGACGGCGGCGCGCACCTCGGGGCGCAGCGGGTCTCGGTAGCCCAGCAGCCCCACCAGGGTCAGGCCCGCTTCATCCTTCGCGCGGTCCTTCTCGAGGGCGAGTTCGTCCTTCATGGCCACGGCGAGCACGCGCAGGCCGGCCGCGGCGAGGCGGGCGTTCTCGGCCTCGGCCTTCTTCCGCTCCTCGGGGCTCGCGGTGCAGTGCTCCAGGATGCCCTCGAGGGCGCCCTTCGCGGCGACGCGCGAGCGCGAACCATCAGCCGAGCGCCAGCGGTGGGACATGTGCTTCCCCACCGGGTCGAAGTCGTGGTCGTTCTCGAGGCGCCAGTCGCTGCGCACCTTCGCCACGTCGACACCCTTCGCCGTCGCGCGCGTGTCGATGGCGCGCTCCATCGGGTCTACCGGCGCCACCTCCGAGGCCAGCACCGCGAGCTCCAGCAACCCCTTCTCATCGACGGCGCTCGACAGCGAGAGCGTCTCGTCGAGGACGAACTGGCCCGCGGTGAGCGTGCCCGTCTTGTCCGTGCAGATGACGGTGGTCGAGCCCAGCGTCTCCACGCTCGCCAGCCGGCGCACGAGCATGCCCCGCTTGCCCAGGCGCCACGCGCCGACGCTCAGGAAGAGCGTGAGCACCAGCGGGTATTCCTCGGGGACGGCGGCCATCGCCAGGCTGATCGCGCTGAGCAACGCCTGCTTCCACGTCTCGCCGCGCACCATGCCCAGGGTGAAGACCCCGGCCGCCACGACGACCGCGACGATGGACAGCCACCGCACCAGCTTCCCGGTGCGCTTCTGCAGCGGGGTCTTCGAGTCGTCCGCGCTGGCGACGAGCGTGGCGATGTGCCCGAAGCGCGTCCTGGCCCCGGTCTCGAGCACCTCGGCGAAGCCATGACCGGCGAGCACCAGGGAACCAGCGAAGACCTGCTCCTCGGGCCTGGGCGGCTGCGCGGGGATCGCTGGCGCGTGCTTGGCCTGGGGCTCCGACTCACCGGTGAGCGACGACTCGTCGAGCGCGAGGTTCGACGCTGCGCGCACCACGCAGTCGGCGTGCACCACGTCGCCTTCCTGCAGCGCGAGGTAGTCTCCGGGGACCAGGTCCGCGGTGGGGACGGTCATCGCCGCGCCGTCGCGGACGACCTGGGCCAGGGGCGCGATGGCCTGGGCCAGCTTGGCCAACGCGGCCCGCGAGCGGGCCTCGAGGAAGATGTCCACGCCCAGCACCGGCACCAGGGCGATGGCCATGATCACCCCGTCGCTGTAGTCGCCGAGCAGGAAGTAGAGCAGCGACGCGCCGCCGAGCATCAGCGCCATGGGGTCGGCCACCAGCGAGAGCACGCGCTGGAGCCACGCGAGCCGCTCCTTCTTCACCAGCCGGTTGGGGCCGAACTGCTTCAGCCGCGCGGCCGCCTCGCGCTTCGAGAGCCCCCGGAGTTCCGGCGGGACCGCTGGCGTACGTGCACTCGGCTTCGGAACACTCATGCGCGCCACGGTAACGCGCGATCTCCGCAGCGCTCTTTCACCGCAAACATTGCGTAACCGGAGCACCTCGTTCCCGGGTGATTAGACAGAGACCATGACTCGCTCTGCGTGGCTGCGTCTGGGGTTGTTCCTGTTGGCGTTGGGCATTGCCGGCACGCTGTGGACCCGCGCGCTCACCACCCGCGGTGAGTCCAGGGTGGTGCCCTACAGCGAACTGCTCGCGGCCGTCGAGGCGGGCCAGGTCACCGAGGTGCTGGTCGAGAACGAGCGCCTCGTGGCCAAGCTCAAGGAGAAGTCGAAGGACGACAAGGAGCAGCAGATGCTGAGCTCCCGCATTCCCAACATGGACGAGCGCGACCTGCTGGCGCGCCTCCAGCAGAAGGGCGTCGCGTTCTCTGGCCGCATCGATCGCGACAGCTACTGGCCGGCGGTGCTCTCGTCGATCTTCCCCCTGGTGATGCTCTTCTTCCTCTTTCGCGCCATGGGCGGGTTGATGGGCGGGGGCCACGCCGCGAAGCCCATGAGCTTCGGCAAGAGCCAGGCGAAGGTCTTCGATCGCTCGAAGGAGAACCTCAGCACCTTCGCGGACGTCGCCGGCGTGGACGAGGCCAAGGGCGAGCTGTTCGAGGTGGTCAACTACTTGAAGAACCCCCAGAAGTACCTCGCGGTGGGTGCGCGGGTGCCCAAGGGCGTGCTGCTGGTCGGGCCCCCGGGCACGGGCAAGACGCTGCTGGCCCGGGCGGTGGCGGGTGAATCGGGCGTGCCCTTCTTCTCCATGTCGGGCTCGGAGTTCGTGGAGATGTTCGTGGGCGTCGGCGCCAGCCGGGTGCGCGACCTCTTCACCCAGGCCCGCGAGCGCGCGCCGTGCATCATCTTCATCGACGAACTCGACGCCGTGGGCAAGACCCGCTCCGGCGGCGGGCCCTTCGCGGTGAACGAAGAGCGCGAGCAGACGCTCAACCAGCTGCTGGTGGAGATGGACGGCTTCGACGCCAGCGCGGGCATCGTGATCATGGCCGCCACCAACCGGCCCGAGGTGCTCGACAAGGCGCTGCTGCGCGCCGGGCGCTTCGATCGCCAGGTGCTCGTCGACCGCCCCGACGTGCGCGGCCGCGAGGCCATCCTCCGGGTGCACGCCAGGCGGCTGACGCTCGAGCACGTCGACTTGAAGGTCGTCGCCCAGCGCACCCCGGGCATGGTGGGGGCCGACCTCGCCAACGCGGTCAACGAGGCCGCGCTCGCCTGCGCCCGCCGCGACGGGCACAGCGTCGAGCAGCGCGACTTCGAAGAGGCCATCGACCGCATCCAGCTCGGGCTGCGCAAGGACGGCCGGGTGATGAACGAGGAAGAGCGCAGGCGCGTGGCGTGGCACGAGGCGGGGCACGCCCTGGTGGCCCTCTCGGTCACCCACTCCGACCCCGTGCACCGGGTGACCATCATTCCCCGCAGCATCGGCGCGCTCGGGGCCACGCTGCAGCTGCCCACCGAAGACCGTTACCTCATGACCGGCGAGGAACTGCGCGACGCGCTGGTGGTGTTGATGGGCGGGCGCACCGCGGAAGAGGTCGTCTTCAACGACGTCTCCACCGGGGCGCAGAACGACCTCGAGCGGGCCAGCGAGCTGGCGCGGCAGATGGTGTGCCGCTTCGGCATGTCGTCGCTGGGGCCCCAGACCTTCGGCCGCGCCGGCGGTTCGACCTTCGTGTCCTTCGAGGAGCGCAACTTCAGCGAGGCGACCGCCCAGGCCATCGACGAAGAGGTGCACCGCATCATCGACGTGGCCCACCAGCGGGCGCGCGAGGTGCTGACGGTCAAGCGCACCACGCTCGACGCCATCGCCACCGAGCTGCTGAGCAAGGAGACCCTCGAGCGCGACGCCCTCGACGCCGTGGTGCGTGGCGTGGCGTCTCCCGCCGAACGGCCAGCGCCCCCGTTTCCCCCCGTGCCGGCGCCCCTGCCGACTTCCGTGCCGCCTTCCGTGCGGCCCTCGTGACGCTCTGTGCCGGCGCCCCGCGCGCCACGGTCCTCCACCCTGATGGAGCGGCCCCATCACAGTGATGCACAGTCTGCGTGCCTCGAGGTCGCAACAGGCTGGAACGACGAACGCATGGCGTTTGCACTGCCTGCCTGCATGACGCCCGCGCCGACGACTGCTGTGGCGAATCTCCCTGCTGCCCGGGGCAGTTCGCTGCCCGCGTTGATCGCCCGCGAGCGCCAGCGGCGCCGCCGTCGCCTCATCGCGTGGATCTCGGCGGCCGTGGTGGTGGTGCTCGCCGGGGTGGGCATCTTCCTCGCGACCCGGCCCCGGCCTGCCCCCCTGGGTGCGCGCTTTCGCACCGGGGCGGTGACGCAGGGCCCGCTGGTGCGCGAGGTTCGCGCCACCGGCTACGTCGAGGCGGTGTCCACGGTGTCGGTCGGCGCGGAGATCTCCGGCCGCGTCGCCACGGTCGAGACCGACTTCAACCAGCAGGTGAAGGCCGGGCAGGTGCTCGCGCGCTTCGACATCGTCGCCCTGGAGGCCCAGCGCGCCCAGAGCGCGGCGATGGCCTTGAGCGCCCGGGCGCAGTTCGCGCAGGCGCGCTCCGATCTCGAGCAGGCCCGTCGCAACAAGCAGCGGGCCGACGCGCTCTTTGCGCAGCTGGCTCAATCGGTCAGCGAGCATGAAAACGCGGTGACGGCCCTGTCCGTCGCGGAGGCCCGCGCCGCGGCCGCCGAGGCCGCCCTCGCCGCGCAGACCGCGCTGGCCACGGTCGCGAAGACCAACCTGGGCCACGGCGTCATCCGCTCGCCCATCGACGGGGTGATCATCACCCGCAACATCGACCCCGGGCAGACCGTGGCCTCGGTGCTCACCACCCCGGTGTTGTTCACCGTCGCCGCCGACCTGCGCAAGATGGAGGTGCTCGCGTCGGTCGACGAGGCGGACATCGCCGAGGTCGCCGTGGGGCAACCCGCCCAGTTCACCGTCACCGCCTGGCAGGGCCGCACCTTCACCGGCACCGTGACCGAGGTGCGCAACGCCGCGCGCGTGGTGCAGGACGTCGTGACTTACGGGGCGATCATCGCCGTGGACAACCTCGACCTCGCGCTGCGCCCGGGCATGACCGCGTCGGTGCGGGTGCGCACCGGCCACGTGCCCGCGACGCTGCAGGTGCCGAACGCGGCGCTGCGCTTCCTGCCGCCGGGCGAGCCGAAGAGCGAGACGCCCCGCGTGTGGTCGCTGGACAACGGAGCGCTGGTCTCGAAGGTGGTGCACCCCGGGCTCACCGACGGCGAGCAGACCGCGGTGAACGAGGGCGAGGTGGCGGCCGGTGCGGCCCTGCTGGTCGACCTGACGCCGGAAGGGAAGAAGGCCTATGGACTCGCTCCGAAGTGAGCCGTCGCTCCTCTCGTTCCGAGGGGTGACGCGGACCTATGGCGAGGGCGAGGCGGAGGTGCGCGCGCTCGACGGGGTGGACCTCGACATTCAACAAGGCGAGTTCGTGGCCATCACCGGCGCCTCGGGCTCCGGCAAGTCCACGGCGGTCTCGATTCTCGGCTGCCTCGACCTGCCCTCGGGCGGCGAGTACCTCATCGAGGGGCACCCGGTGCAGTCGCTGCCTGCCGACGTGCTCGCGGCCCTGCGCAACGCGAAGTTCGGCTTCGTCTTCCAGGCGTACAACCTGCTCACGCGCACCAGCGCACTCGACAACGTCGGCCTGCCGCTCATCTACGCGGGCCTGGGCGTGGCCGAGCGGGAGAAGCGGTCGTTCGAAGCGCTCGCGGCCGTGGGGCTCGCCGAGCGGGCCGACGCCAGCCCCAACCAGCTCTCGGGCGGGCAACAGCAGCGCGTGGCCATCGCGCGGGCGCTGGTCAACCAGCCCGAGGTCATCCTCGCCGACGAGCCCACGGGCAACCTCGACTCGCGCACCAGCGCGGAGATCATGCAGCTCATCGCCAGGCTCAACGTGGAGCGGGGCATCACCGTGGTGATGGTGACCCACGACCCGAAGAGCGCGGCCTGGGCGCGCCGGCAGTTGGTGTTCAGCGACGGGCGCATCCTCAGCGACACGGTGCGCGCATGAGCCTGCGCTCGACGACCTCGGTGGCGTTCTCGGCCCTGCTGCGCAACCGCCTGCGCTCGCTGCTCACCGTGCTCGGGGTGGTCATCGGCGTGGCCGCGGTGCTCACCATGGAGTCGCTGGGGCAGGGCGCGACCGCGTACATCGGGAACACCATCTCCGGCATGGGCAGCAACATGTTGATGATCGTCCCCGGCTCGCCCAACCAGCGCATGGGGGGCGGGGCCTCGAACGCGCCCCTGTTCACCACGGCCGATCTCGAGGCACTGCGGCGCGGCACCCGTGACGTCGAGTTGCTCGCCGCGGTCAGCCAGCGCCCGCTGCGCATCGTGGCCGGGGGGCTCAACCGCAACACCGTGGTCAACGGCGCCTCGCCCGAGTACCTCGAGATTCGACTCTGGGGCGTCTCGCGCGGCCGCAAGCTGACCCGCGACGACGAGCGCCTCGGCGCGCAGGTGTGCCTCATCGGCGCCACGGTGACGCGCTCGCTGTTTCCCGGGCAGGACCCGCTGGGCCAGGAACTGCGCGTGCACGGTGTCTCGTGCCGGGTGGTGGGCGAGCTCGAAGAGAAGGGCGCCTCGGCCTTCGGCATGGACATGGACGACATCGTCTTCATGCCCTTCACCACCTTCACGCGGCGCATCACCGGGAGCGATCGCCTGGGGCTCATCGTCGCCTCGGCGCGCTCGCCCGATCGCATCGACGACGCGAAGGAGCAGTTGACGAACGTGATGCGTGCGCGGCGCCGCGTGTTGCCCGGGGAAGACGACGACTTCGCGGTGCGCGACCCGCGCGAGGTGCAGGCGGTGCTCGACCAGGTGACCGGCGTGCTGACCACCTTCCTGCTCGGGGTGGCGGGCATCTCGTTGCTCGTGGGCGGCATCGGGATCATGAACATCATGCTGGTCTCGGTGACCGAGCGGACCCGGGAGATCGGCGTGCGGCTCGCGGTTGGTGCCCGGGGCAGCGACATCTTGAGCCAGTTCCTCGTCGAGGCCGTGGTGCTCTCGGCGGCGGGCGGGGTGGTGGGCATCGGCATCGGCATCGCCGCCGGCTGGGGCCTCTCGGGAGTGCTGAACCTGCCGTTCGTGGTGCCGTTCGCCGCCATTCCCGTGGCCTTCGGGGTCTCGGTGTTGGTGGGCGTGATCTTCGGGGTATTTCCCGCGCGCAAGGCCGCGAAGCTCAACCCGCTCGCGGCGCTGCGCTTTGAATGAATGAGGGTGTTACCAATGACGATGAGACTCGTGACCTTGCTGGGCGTGTTGGCGATCAGTGGCTGTGCGACGACGACTTCCCGGCTGGGGCTGCCCCCGCTCGAGACGGTGCCCCACGTGGAAGTGCAGCGGTACCTCGGCACCTGGTACGAGTTGGCGAGCATTCCGCAGAGCTTCCAGCGCGGGTGCACCGCGACCACCGCCACCTATTCGCTGCGGCCTGACGGCGAGCTCGACGTACTCAACAAGTGCCGCATGGACTCGGTCGACGGCGTCGAGAAGACGGCGACGGGGCGGGCGCGCGTGGTCGATGCCGCCACCAACGCCAAGCTCGAGGTGAGCTTCTTCCGCCCGTTCTGGGGCGACTATTGGATCATCGACCTCGACCCCGAGTACCAGTACGCGGTGGTGGGCCACCCGGGCCGCGACTACCTGTGGATTCTCAGTCGCACGGCGCACGTCGAGCCCGCGGTCTACGACGGCATCGTCGCGAAGCTGACCCAGCAGGGCTACCCGCTCGACCGGCTCGTGCGCCCGTTGCAGCGGTGACGAGGCGCAGTAAGAGGCGCCCATGCGACTCTTCTTCTCCCCCGGTGCCTGTTCGTTGTCCCCCCACATCGTCACCCGCGAGCTCGGCCTCGACGCGAAGCTCGAGCGCATGGACGGGAAGACGCACACCCTCTCCGACGGCGCCGACTACTACGGGGTGAACCCCAAGGGCTCGGTGCCCGCGCTGGCCCTCGACAACGGAGAGCTCCTCACCGAGGGCGCGGTCATCGTGCAGTACCTCGCGGACCAGAAGCCCGAGGCCGGCCTCATCCCCGCGGCGGGCACGTTCGATCGCTACCGCCTGCAGGAGTGGCTCAACTTCATCGCCACCGATCTCCACAAGCAGCTGAGCCCCCTCTACAACCCGCGCGTCAACGACGACGGCAAGGCGGCCCTCAAGGAGCGCTTCGTGCAGCGCCTGGGCGTGGTGGCCAAGCGGCTCGAGGCGGGCCCGTGGCTGATGGGCGCGACCTACACCGTGGCCGACCCGTACCTCTTCACCATCCTGCGCTGGACGGCGCGCTTCGAGCTCGACCTCGAGCAGTGGCCGTCCATCGTCTCGTTCATGTCGCGGATGAATGAGCGCCCCGCGGTGAAGGCGGCGCTCGCGGCGGAAGGCCTGAGCTGACCTGGGCCTGACGCTTTGAACGGGGGGCGAGCGGGGCCTCTTCGGCCACCTGCGACGCCCCCCACATCTCGCGCACCGTCGGCCCGTCGTCGACGCGCCGTTCGCGAAACAGGAAGTTCGCCCACTCGAAGAACCAGACCCGGCGCCCCACGCGGTAGTACCAGCGCTGGGCGTCGTTGATCGCAGCGTCGCGGTGGTGGAGGGCCCGCTCGAGCGCGCGGGGCCGCAGTTGCATGGCGACCTCCATCGTCTTGACGAAGGTGATGACCAGCCACGGCGGGAGGTGCCGCGTGGCCAGCACCTGGTGCTTGTAGTCCCACTTGCGTTGATCCGGCTGCACCACGCGGCGGTCCTTCGCTTCGTCGAAGAACGCGGTCCACCGGTGCGGGGTGACGTAGAGCAGCTGCACCTGGTCGGGGTCGTAGTGCACCAGCTGCCGGAAGCCGCGCAGGTAGTCGCGCCAGGTCTCTTCCTCGAAGCCCACCACCCAGGTCGCCAGCGAGAGGATGTCGTGTTCGCGCAGCAGGCGAATGGCCTCGCGGTCGACGGCCGAGGTCGCGCCCTTCTTGATGCGCTGGAGCGTGGCCTCGTCGGTGCTCTCGGTGCCCAGGAGGAAGCGGGCGACGCCGGCGCGCTTGTAGAGCGGCAGCAGGTCGGCATCGCGCACGATGTCCCCGGCGCGCGTCGAGCCCACGAGGATGACGGGCACGTTCTGGGCGATGAGCGCCTCGAGGAACTCGCGCCAGGCCTTGCGCTGCGAGGTGGGGTTCTCGTCGGCGAGGTTGATGACCTCCACGCCGTGTTCGCGGTGGAGCCGGGCGATCTCGGCGGCGAAGGCGCGCGGGTCCCGGTGGCGCCACTTCGTCCAGAAGCCGCGCTGGCCGCAGTAGCTGCACAGGTGCGGGCAGCCCCGGGAGAACTGCATCACCACCGCGCGCTTGCCGCCCCAGTAGTGGTACCGCGCAAGGTCCACCAGCTCCCAGCCCACGCGGTAGGCGTCGAGTCGCTCGATCATCTCGGCGTCGGGGGTCTTGAAGGGCGCGCCCAGCTTGCGGAACGCGAGGCCGCGCACGGCCTCCAGCGGGGTGCCCTGTTCGAGGGCGGCGAAGAGCGCGACGGCGGTGGCCTCGCCTTCCCCGCGCACGATGACGTCGACCTGGGGTTCGGCCGAGAGCACCTCGCGCCAGTGGTAGGTGGGGAACACGCCGCCGTAGACGATGACCAGCTTCGGGAGCCGGCTGCGCAAGGCGCGCGTCAGCTCGGCGATGGTGGGGTGCGCCGAGGTGGAGCCGGCGTGGCCGATGAGCAGGGCCTCTGGGTTGCGGCGACAGACCTCCTCGAGGATCTCCGCGGGCAGAAGGTTGGTGAGGTCGGCGTCGAGCAGCTCGACCTGGTGCCCCGCGTCGAGGAGTGGTCCTCCGATGGCGAGCAGTCCCAGCGGCGGCAGGTGATCATCGGGGACACAGCGACTGCCGATGGCGGTGTGCGGCGGGTTGAGCAGGAGCAAGCGCATGGTGCCGACCGTACGGGCATGGGGCGGGGCGCTTTCAGGCGGCGAGGGTGAGCGGTCGAAAGGCGGGCGTGAGCCGTCGCGCGGAGGCGGTGTCCCGAGCGGGCGGCGTCCCGCGGCGGGGCGAATTCCACGAGGTGGTCCTGCCCCGATTCGGACGCGCACCTGCGGCTACTGGAGCGCTGAAAGTTCTGCCAACACCGCGTCCATGTCGACGCACTCACCGCGCGTGGCCGAGGCGGAGGCCTCGCGCAGCTCGCCGCGGAGTTCCTCCGTCAGCAGGAAGTCGTCGCCCCGGGCAGGTTCGTGCAGCACCGCGGCCACCGCGCTGCCCCCAGGCACGGCCGCTTCACGCACCACGGTGTTGTCGACGACGTGGCGCTTCACGACGCTCATGCTCGTCATGCTGTTGCGCTCCCTGCCATTCGCCCACTCGCCCACTCGCCCTGCCGCACTCGAGCCGCGCGGCCGCCCGACGCTGCGCTTCACGCCGCGAAGCGAAGTTCCGGCGGCCGCACCGGCGCCTTCTGCCGCGAACGACACTGAATGGACGTCGGCTCGGCGACCGGGCGAGGCAGCGCCCCGAGCATCGCCAGCTGCCGCAGCGAGTCCGCGTCGGCGTAGCAGTCGAAGGTCTCGGCCCCCAACCGGTCGACCTCGGCGAACAGCCGTCGCATGGTGGCGATCTCGCGTTCGGCCAGCATCTGCCGGCCGTCCCCATCGCTCCACTCCGCGGGGTCCTCTTCCCAGTGAAAGAAGATCCCGCGCTCCAGCAGGTGCATCCACAGCTGCGCGGCGTCGCTGCGGCGGGTGATGCAGTCAGGTCTCGGAGTGGCGTTCACGCGCACCGTTCTACAGAGGGGGTCTGACAAGCGACCCCGCCAGTACCGCAACCCGCCGGAATCACGATCTCAGCACGGCCCCTTCTGGTTGCTCTCTCAGCCCTTCGCCGTGCGGTACGTCGGCGCGGCAACGGTGCGCAACATGCTCGCCTAAATGCAGATTCCGAGGGAGCAGCTGCATTCGGTAGCGGTGCAGCTCCCGCACTGGCCTCCGGCCGCTTCGCACGCCCGTACGAAGCACATACATGAGTCGGGGTCGCCGGTCCTCGTGCACCGCGCGCCGACACTCACGCCGCCCATCGTTCCCGAGCAATCGAGGGCAACCATGAGGTTGACGTCGTCGAAGGCCTGCTCGCCGCGGTGGGTGACGGCCACGCTGACGTTGATGCTGTCACGACTCGTGCAGGTCACGGTGGTGGACACGCGCCCATCCTGATCCGGCGTGCCGGTGGGGGCGCCCAGGGTGCAGGGCCCATTCACCGTGAACTCCACGGTGCCCGCGAAGCCGAGCACCCCGGCGCCCCGGTTGACGGTGGCGACGAGCGTCGCGCCCCCGGTCGTGTCGAAGGTGGCGCGGTCGGACACCAGGGACACGGAGAGCGGAGCGGTGTTGTCGGCGGTCACGGTCTGGGTGGCGACGACCGGTAGCGCAGGAAGCCCGGTGAACTGCACCGTCACCGTCACGCGCATCGACTCGCGGTCCTGCCGGAAAGGGAGGTCGAACGCGCCGCTCTCCGTCTGGGTGACGCCGCTGGCTCGCACGCCGCCGACGATGGCCGCGGAGACCTCCATCTCCGGGAGGATGATGGGCGGGTGGCCGGGCAGCAACACCGAGGCCTCGCCCACGACGTGGTACTGCTGATCGACGCTGGAGTAGGTGAGCGCCACGCCGGTCAACGATGCCTTCAGCGGCATCGCCGCCGCGAGACCCGCAGTCGACAGGTCCGCATCGTCGGTCAAGCCCAGTACCTGCGCGCGGGGGATGAGGAAGGTCTCGAGGTCGAGTAGCTCCTGCCACCGGCCGCTCGTGGTGGCGGCGGCGAAGATGCGATCGCGCTCGGCGAGGAACCCCTGCCGGACCAGCGCGGTCGCGGCGGCCAACTCGGTGGGGAAGGCTGCCGAGAGCCCTGCGCGCTGGGCCTGCTCGCGCAGTCGCACGAGGGCGAAGATGGCCGAGCCGAGGGCCGAGCGGCTCTGCGTCGCTGCCTCCAGCGTGGCTCGGAGTTCGACGAAGAGCGCGCCGAGGGCCGCCTCTGCGCTGGGGCCGTCACCACGCGCCTGGGCGTCGTCGGCGCGGGCCTCCGCGGCCACAGGGCTGGTGGGTGGCGTCGCTCCAGTGCCCACGCCGAACCCCGAGAAGTGCATCGTCTTCACCACCAGCGCCCCGCCTTCACGAGTGAAGGCCAGGAGGTGCGCATCTTCACCGGCGCCCCGGTACCCGAAGGCCCAGTCGCCCGCGGCCAACCGCACCGAGACCGGCGTGAGGAAGGTCAGTCCCTCTGGCTCGAAGTGCACCCCTGCCGTGAATCCAGACAACGGAAACTGGGAGACCCTGGTGAGCGTGAGGGTGGTGGGCTCGAGTAACGCGCCCGCGGGCACGGTGATGGTGACGTCGCCCAGCGCGAGCACCCCTCCGTCGGGCCCGACCGTGCCGGTGCTCGTCTCCGAGCCCAGGACGAAGGGAGTGGCCGGCGTGGGCTCGGGCCCGGGTTCGGGCGTCACGACGGGGACACAGCCCGCGAGCAGCACGGCGAGAAAGCAGACGCTCAGTTTGACCATCAACGGACTGTAGGGCCCGCGGGCTGCGTGGCCAACCGCTTTGGGTCAAATACAGCCCCGACACTCAACGCGCACTCTGCCGCGCGAAGTGTTGCTGGAGTTTCTGCAGCAGGCTCGGCGGTTTCTCCTCGGCGCGCTTGTCGCGAATCTCCTTGAGGAAGCCGGCCGTGATGACGTGCACCCCACGCGCCTTGGCCGCCTCCACGCAACCGGTGAGCACGGTCTTGAGGAAGACGCGCGGCACGTTCACCAACTCCTCGCAGGCCGCGACTTCCCAGGTCACCGAGGGGTCGATGCGATCGGCGTCGAAGCGCACCGCGTCGGCCGTCGAGCCATGCCCTTTCGGCACGTCTACCGAGCGCGGCCTCGAGGCGTGCGAGAACCAGAAGTGCATGCTGTCCCGGTAGCCGTAGTCGATGGGCAGCTTGGGGAACTCGCCTCCCTGCAGCAGCGCCTCGCGCCACTTGTGGTGCATCACGATCTTGTCGATGCGCAGCAGGTAGTGGTGCTCGAGCCCGCGGATCTCATGCGGGTGACGTTGGTCCCAGGTGCATTCGAAGACCTGCACCGCCTCGGCGACGAGCTGCGGGTAGCGACCGGTCTTCGCGTCCTCCCGCTGCGAGGGGCACAGGGTGAAGATGCTGCTCTTCATCTTCTCTTCCGAGCTCTCCCCGGGAAACCCGAGCAGCACGCAGTTGTCGAGCAGCGCCCGTTCATCGGGGATGAAGTTGAGCGCGGCCACCCCGGTGCGGCGGATGTTGTTGGCCGTGTTGCTGTTGCCCCGGGCGATGAGCAGCATCGCGTGCTGGCCGGAGATGACGTGGGGGAAGCACAGCGAGTACGGCCCCAGGTTCGTCGCGCCGCTCTCGGTGAGCGTGCTCACCAGCACCACTGGCATCGGGTAGAAGCACGACGTCTGGTAGAAATTGTCGAGGATCCGGACGTCTTCGAAGGTCGTGTCGGCTGCGCTCATGGGGGCTCCACCTCCGGGCAAATGCAAGGTCCGGCCCGTCTCCAGGCGGCCAGGTGCCCGACCTTCGTGGTGCAGCGGTTGCGGGCCTGGCAGGCGTTGCGCCCGGGAGCATGTTCTGCGGCGAAGCCCCGGCGGCCGTGGGCCCCTCGACTCCTCCCGGGAAGCGCGCTGTAGTGCGCCGCCTTCCCCAGCCCTGACTTTGGAGCCACCGCCATGCCGAAGATCCAGAACGTCTCCACGCCCCTCACCGCCCGCGCCCCGACGGCCCACGCCGCGCCGAAGAAGGCCGCCGCGCAGGCCCCGTCGCAGGTCAGCAAGGGGTGGGCGGCGAAGACCGGCACGGTCGCAGCGAAGGCGCCCAGGTACCCCGAGGTCGCCACCACCGCGAAGGCCTTCGTCGACGCCTACGCCAAGGGCTCGAAGGCCATCAGCCAGATGGACATGGTCGCCAGCAGCCAGGGCACCAACAAGGCCGCCGACGCGCTGCTCACCCGCGTGGCCACCGAGCTCGCCTCCCAGTTGTCCGACCGCGGCCAGGACGCGGCGGGCGCGAAGGTGCTCAAGGACCTCGACGGCTTCATGAAGAAGGTGGGCCCCGCCAAGAGCTACTACGTGGATCCCGAGCGCGGCAGCATGGCGTCGCTCGAGGACAACGGCGATCGCATGACCAAGGTGATGAACCAACTCGCCAGGCTCAGCGCCCAGCTGGGCAAGGTCAACGCGGAGCCCGCGGGCGAGTACCAGCAGGCGTACAACCGCCAGGCCGGCGGCATGCTGGTCCAGGCCGAGGCCGACTTCGCCGGTGCCTTCATGAAGGCCTACGACGTCAACGCCGACGACGCGGTCATCACCAAGGCGCAGACCTTCTTCAAGGCGCTGCCCAGGAACGTCGACTCCCAGGTCGAGTCGCGCGGCGGCACGTTGGAGCCGCTGGAGCGTGCCGGCGGCGCCGCGACCGCGCTCAACGACTTCGCGAAGAAGCTCTAAGGCGAGCTCACCCCAGCGCGAACCCCTTCAGCTCGGGCACCGGCTCGAGCAGGAGCGGCGCCGCGTGGAGGTAGGCCGTGGTGCGGCGCTTCTGGTCGATGTCTTCGTAGACGCGCTGCACCTGCTGTTCGCTGAACCCCAACACCTCACCCACTTCGGCCGCGGGCACCGCGTGGTTCTTGGCCCAGAGCACGAGGTCGAGGGTGGGGTAGGGCAGGGCGAAGTAGAAGTCCTCCTGGGACTGCGCCAGCGAGTAGGTGTCGGTGGTCGGCGCGCGGGAGCAGATCTCCTCGATGACGCCCAGGTGTCGGGCCATCGCGTAGACCTGTGTCTTGTAGAGACTGGCGATGGGCTTCACGTCGGCCGCGCCATCTCCGAGCTTCACGAAGAAGCCCTGGTCGTACTCGAGCCGGTTGGGCGTGCCGCTCACCGCGTAGATCAGCCGGTCCGCGTGGAAGTACTCCATCATCTTGCGGGTGCGCTGCTTGAAGTTGGTGGCCGCGACGATCTCCAGGTACGCCTTCGGGGTCAGCCGCGTCTTCACCTCGACGCCGTTGGGCCGCTGCACCACCACCGAGAAGGTATTCACCACGTCGGTCTCGAGGCGGTTCGAGGTGCTGACGATCTTCCACGGCATGCCGACCTTGAAGTCGGGGTCTACCGAGGCCACCGCCGCGTCGCGCAGGCGGTAGCAGCCCGTCGCCTCCAGCACCGGCGCCATGTCCACGAGCTGGTAGTCGATGCCCAGCTTCTCGCAGAGCCTCCGGCCGTAGCGCGTGCTCACCCCTTCGCTGTCGCGCTCGGGCAACAACAACCCGAACACGCGCTTCGGGCCCAGCGCGCGCGCCGCGAGCGCCGCCACGCAGGCCGAGTCGATGCCCCCGGAGATCGCCACCACCAGCCCCCGCCGGCGCAGCGTCTTGAGCACCGCGTTCTGCAGCGCGGCGCTCAGCGCCACCGCGTGGTCTTCGAGATCGAGCTGGAGCACGTCGCGGGAGAAGCCGGTCATGGGTGAACCTCTTGAGGAGACAGACAGAGCGCGGTGGCGTCTCGTTGCAGCTCGGCGAGCAGCACCTTGCCGAAGGTGTTGCGAGGCAAGGCCTCGAGGAAGGCCACGCGCCGGGGGACGCGGGCCGCGGCGAGGGAGGCGCGGCAGTGCCGCAGCAGCGTGGGCTCGTCGACGCCGGGGCTGGCGCACACCACGAAGGCCACCGCGACTTCGCCCGCGAGCTGGTCCTTGGCGCCCACCACCGACACCTCCCGCACCGAGGGGTGGGCGCGGAACACGCGCTCGATCTCCGCCGGCGCGACGCGGTGCCCCCCGAGCTTCAACATCTGGCGGCTGCGGCCCACGATGAACACGAAGCCGTCCGCGTCCTGCGTCGCGAGGTCGCCGGTGTACAGCCGCCCATGGCGCAGCACCTTCGCCGTCTCTTCCGGGGCGTCGAGGTAGCCGGGCATCACCACCTCGCCCCGCGCGGTCAGCTCGCCCACCACGCCCGGCGCGGTCGGCCGGCCGTCTTCATCGACCACCTCCAGGGTCACCCCGGGAATGCCGCGGCCCACCGAGCCCCGCTTGTCCACCGCGCGCTCCGGCGGGAGGTACGAGAGCCGCGCCGTGGCCTCGGCCTGGCCGTACATCACGAAGACCTGCGCCGGGGCGAAGGTGGCCCGGGCCCAGTCGATGGTCTCCGGGGACATCGCGCCGCCGGCCTGGGTGACGAAGCGCAGCGAGCTCAGGTCCACCGTCGAGAAATCGACCTGGCGCTTGAGCAGCTCGTAGCTCAGCGGCACGCCCGAGAAGTTGGTGCAGCGGCTGACCGCGAGGCCCTCCATCACCACCCGCGGGTACATGAAGCGGTGCTCGAGGAAGACCGACGCACCGACGCGCAGGTGCGAGCTGAGCACGCTCTTGCCGAAGACGTAGAAGAGCGGGAGCACCAGCAGCGCCCGGTCGCTGGGCGTCAGCCCGAGGTACGTGGCGATCGACTCGGCGCTCGCCGTCACGTTGCGGGTGGTGTGCAGCACCCCGCGCGGCGCGCCCGTCGAGCCCGAGGTGAAGATGATCTGCGCGACGTGCGCATCGAAGGTCGGCGCGCGGGACACCGGCGGGGCGATCACGGCCGATTCACCGGTCTCGGAGATCCACCCCACGAAGCGCCCGTTGAGCGCGCGCACGAGGGCCGGGGGCGGCGCCATGGCGTGGACCACCAGGCAGCGCGTCGCCCCGGCCACGGTGCCCCAGCGCCTCGAATCGCGACCCTCCATCACCACCAGCGCGGGCCGCGTCTGGGCGAGGGCCTCGGCGAGCGGGATCTCGCCCCACTCGCGATCCACCT
>CAIVGN010000044.1 GCA_903905455.1 uncultured Archangium sp. | reverse complement strand
GCGCCGACGAAGGCCTTGAGGGCGAAGCCGGCGACCCGCGGGGCCTTCACATCATCACGGTGGTAGGTCATGGGCGCGGCAGCCTACACGCCCCGGCCTGAATTTCTGCCCCGCGCGCTGCGTGGAGGGCGCCATGCACGAATCTCTGCTGGGTCTCCTGGTCGCCGTCGTCGTGGTGGGGGCGCAGGTCGCGCGCGCCGATGACTTGGATGGCCCCCGCTTCGGGCACCACCGGGCCGAGTCCGCCCAGCGAAATGGGCGCGGGCGTGGGTGCGGCCCGCGGCCCGAATACGCGCCCCGCGGTCAGCAACAGGCCCAGGGCCGTTACGAGCTCCAGGCGGTGCAGCAGTGGGTGCCCGGTGCGCAGCAGGAGGTGTGGGTGCCCGGCCAGTGCTACGGCGAGCGGCACCACCGCAACCGGTACCAGCAGCGGTGCACCGAGGGCTCCTACCAGGTGGTCTCGACGGCCGGCCACTACGAGACCACGCAGCAGTGGGTCTGGGTGGCCAGCGGGTATGTGCCGCAACAGCAGTACGCGCAGCCCCAATACCAGGACCCGTACCAGCCCCAGTACTCCGGCGCGGGCTTCCAGGTGCAGAGTGACGACGGGCAGTTCTCGTTGTCGGTGTACTGACCGGACCTGAAACGCCCCAGCCCCACCTCCAGCAGGAGGTGGGGCTTTGTCGTCGAATCGCGGTAGAACCGGGTACGGTGTCGACGATCTCCCACAGGCCTGTCGCGCTGCTGCCCCTCGACGGGGCGCGGCATGCGCAGCTCAAAGCGCTCCTTGCAGCTTCCAACATCGCGGTCGTCGACGCGCTCACCCCCGGCCTCGACGTGGCCATCGTCGACCTGGGCGCGCCCACGGCGGAGGCGGCCCGTCAGTTGCTGGCGCTCCAGGCGCCCCGCGTCGCCATCCTGGGCATCACCCAGCCCCGGCCCAGCGTCGACGCGGTGGTGCTCGAGGTCGTCTCCCCCGACGCCGTGGACCACGAGCTGGTGCCCCGGCTGGTGCACCTGCGCGCGCGCCTGGCGATGCTCAAGGAAGCGCAGCAGCGACAGCGCGACCTCCAGGTGCTGCTCGAGCTGACCGCCCGCTACGCCGAGGCCACCGACATCGGCGGGCTGCTCTACGACGTGACCCGGCGCCTCGCGGAAGAGATGCAGATCGACCGCGTGGCCCTCGTGGTGGTCGACGGCGAGAAGGGCGAGGGCACGATCATCGCCGCCAGCGACGACGCGGGCCTGCGCGACCGCCGCCTCGACCTCGCGCTCTACCCCGAGGTGCGCGAGGTGCTGCGCACCCACAAGCCGGTGATCGTCGAAGACGCGCCTTCGCACCCGCTGCTCGAAGACGTGAAGGCCTCGGTGGCCGCCCGCGGCATCCGCAACCTCGCCGCCTTCCCCCTCGCCGTCGGAGGCCAGGTGCAGGGCGTGCTGCTGTTGCGCCGCCTCACCGTGGGCCCCTTCAACCCCCGCGAGGTGGAGTTCCTCACCACCGTGGCCCAGGCCACCGCCGTCGCCTTCCGCAACCTCCGCCAGCTCGAGCGCATTCGCGGCCAGCGCGAGAAAGAGAAGACCGCCCGCATCGCCGCCGAAGAGCGCGTGGCGGACATGAAGCGCTACGCCGCCTACTTCGATCACCTCTCGGACGGGGTGGCGATCCTCGACGCGCGGGCCTGCGTGCTCTCGCTCAACCCGGCTGGCCAGGCGCTGCTCGACTTGAAGCCCCACGAGGCCGAGGGCAAGCACGTCAACACCCTCACCAACCCCAGCGACGACGCCCTGCTGCTCGACGTGCTCTTCGCCGTGTCCAAGGGCGAGGTGAAGAACGACGTCGATCTCCATTCCCGCACCGGGCTCGGCCGGCGCCTCACGCTCTCGGTCTCGGCCGCGCAGCTCAAGGGCGACGCGGGCGACGGCGTGGCGATCCTCACCATGCGCGACGTGACGCTCCAACGTCAGATGGCCGAGGAGCTGCGCCAGACCAGCGACTTCCTCGAGCGCCTCATCGACAGCTCCGTCGACGCGATCATCGCCGCCGACATGAAGGGGACGATCATCCTCTTCAACAAGGCCGCCGAGGCCATCTGCGGCTTCACCGCGCAGGAGGTGATCGGCAAGCTCAACGTCGCCCAGCTGTACCCCGACGGCGTGGCCCGCGAGCTGATGAAGAAGCTGCGCTCGAGCGAGCTGGGGGGCCCCGGGCGCCTGACCTCGAGCCGGGCCGAGATCCTCTCGCGCGTGGGCGAGCGCATTCCGGTCAACCTCTCGGCGTCGATCATCTACGAGGGTGCGCGCGAGTCGGCCACCGTGGGCATCTTCACCGACCTGCGCGATCGCATCTCGCTCGAACGCAAGCTCACCGACGCCGAGGCCCGGTTGCTCGAGAGCGAGAAGAACGCGGTCATCGTGGCCCTCGCCGGCACCGCGGCTCACGAGCTGAACCAGCCGCTGACCTCGGTCATGGGCTACGCCGAGCTGCTCAAGCGCAAGATCAAGGAGACCGAGCCCATCTGGCGCCCGGTGGACATCATCCACCGCGAGGCCGAGCGCATGGCGGAGATCGTCAAGAAGATCGGGAAGATCACCCGCTACGAGACGAAGGCCTACGTCGGCACCTCGAAGATCGTCGACCTCGACAAGGCGGCCGCGCATGAAGACTGACGCGAACCTGCGCTCCTTCGCCTTCAGCGGGCCCGGCTCGGACGCCTTCCAGGCGTTCTTCGACATGGTCGACGCGCCGGCCGCGCTGTGCGAGCTCTCGTTGACCATCTTGATGGCCAATGGTCCCTTCGAGGTGCTCTGCGGCGCCAAGGACATCGCCGGCCGCTCGCTGCTCGACTTCGTGCAACCGCACTCGCTGCAGGTGCCCGATGACGGCCGCAGCGTGGAGCTCGACGTCACCTGCAAGACGGGCCAGATGGTGACGCTCACCGTCAGCCGCCGGGGCCAGAACGTGGCCGTGGTGGCGAGGCGCCTCTCCCCGATGCTGGATTCGCTGGCCGCCGCCGGCCGCGCGTTGCTCGAGCAGGCCCGCGTCGAGACCGCGCTGCTGGAGATCGGCCGCAGCGTGGCCGGCGCGACCAGCGAGGAAGAGCTGGTGGCCACCGTGGCCCGCGGGGTCAAGGGCCTGTTCCCCGGCCGCGCGTTCTGCGTGCGCATCGTCGACCCGCGCACCTGCCACCTCACCTCGCTCTACGCCGAGGGGCGCATGCGCGACGGGCAGCGCGACCTGTTCCACCTGCGGCGCTCGATGGTCGAGAAGACCAACCTCGACACCCGCGGGCTGCCGGCGGACCGCGTGCTGGTGACCGGAGGCGAGCTCCCCCTGCTGTTCCAGGGCAGCGTGCGCGGCATCGCGGCGCCCCTGGTCGCCTCTGGCCAGCTCTTCGGCGCGGTGAACGTCGAGTACCCCTCGGGCCTCACTGCCGACGTGATGACCGACGAGCGCATCTTGATCCAGCTCGCCAACCAGGTCGCGGTGGCGGTGCGCAACGCGAAGTTGATCGACGAGCTGACGTTCATGCGCAAGTACCTCGAGGAGTTGCTCGAGAACGCCAACGCGCTCATCCTCGTGGTCAACCGGGACGGGCGGGTGGTGGTCTTCAACAACGCCCTGGTCAAGCTCACCGGCCGCGCCAAGGCCGACGTGCTGGGCACCGATGTCGCCGAGCTGATGCCCGAGTCGGAGCGCCTCAAGCTGCTGCGCGTGTTCGGCGCGGCGCTCCGGGGCCAGCCCGTCACCGGCGTCGAGTCGGTGCTCATGGGCGAGGCCAACCGCGAGATGCGCGTGGCCTTCAGCACCTCGGCGGTGCTCAGCCAGTCGGGCGAGGTCGAGGGCGTGATGGCCATCGGCCAGGACCTGACGCGCATGCGCGAGCTCGAGCGCCGGGTGATCCAGGCCGAGAAGCTCGCGTCGCTGGGCCAGCTCGCCGCCTCGGTGGTGCACGAGATCAACAACCCCATGACCGCGGTCTCGACCTACGCCGACGCCCTGTGGCGCCGGTCCCAGACCTCGCCCACCGCCGACCCGGCCGACGTCGAGAAGTACAAGCGCATCGTCGACAACTCCGAGCGGGTGCTGCGCTTCACCCGCGACCTCGTCAGCTACGCGCGGCCCGCCCAGGAGAAGCCCGAGCAGGTCGACCTCAACGGGGTCATCGAGAAGGCCGTGGGCTTCTGCGACCACGTGCTGCACAAGCACGGGGTGCGCATCGAGCGCGAGCTGGGTTCGGTCGGCGCCTTCCTCGCGGTGCGCCAGAACCTGGTGCAGGTCTTCGTGAACCTGATCACCAACGCCTGCCACGCCACGCCCAGCGGCGGCTGCGTCACCGTGAAGAGCGGCGTCGACGGCGAGCAGGCGCTGGTCACCGTGAGCGACACCGGCTCGGGCATCAGCGGGGCCATGCAGGCGCGCATCTTCGAGCCGTTCTTCACCACCAAGCCCGACGGCAAGGGCACGGGCCTGGGCCTCTCGATCGTGCAGGGCATCATCGAGAACCACGGCGGGGTGATCAGCGTGAGCAGCGAAGAGGGCCGCGGCACGACCTTCACCATTCGCCTGCCGATGCTCCAGGCGGTCTGATCAGGGCTCGCGTTCGAGCTCCGCGAGGAACTCGTCGCGGGTGATGAGCCCCTTGCGCTGCATGATGCGCAGCAGCGCCCAGAAGCGCCGGTCGTGCTTCTCCAGCTCGGTCTCTTCCTCGGCGCGCCCCCCGAAGAGGAAGTCGAGGTCCTTGGCCACCGAGTCGCCCTTCTTCTTCGCCGGGGCCTCTTCCGGCAGCGGGTTGGCCACGGAGATGATCTCCTCGCCCAGCACCATGGGCGCCTCGTCTTCGGGCGGCGGGGCGGGCACGGGGGCGGGCGGAGCCGCGGGGGCGGGCACCTTCACCCGGGCGGCAGCCTCGGCCGCGGAGGCCTTGTGGTAGTAGCGCAGGATCGCCGCGCGCACCTGGCTGTGCGTCGAGACGTACGGCGCGACGGGCAACCCGGTGGTGAACTCGATCTCGTCGATGGCCGTCTGGTTGAGCGGGTCGCTCATGGCCACCAGCAGCCGCTTGGTCTGCGTGCCCTTGCCGTCGATGGCGAAGGGGAAGAGCTCGTGGTTCTCGCAGAACCGGTCGCGCAGCATGTGCACCGCCGACCAGTCGACCTGCACCTGGTTCAGGTCGACCGTGCCCAGCGAGAGCGACTGCGCCAGCACCTGCGCGAGCTGGATCTCGGTGAGCACGCCCTGCTGAATCAGCGTCACCCCGAGCCGTTGCCGCGTTCGTTTCTGTGCTGCGAGGCCCGCGTCCAACTGCGCCTGGCTGATCGCACCGCGCTCCAGGAGGAGCTCCCCGATTCGTTTCCGCGCCATCAGGCGGCCGACTAGCACGGGTACCCTGATGTAGGAAAACTCAAGAGCCGGCGCGCAGTTGTAATTCGATGAAGGACAACGTCGGTCGCCTTGACACCCTTTTCGAGCGGGGCCTAATGTCCGCCCGCTTTTCCGGGTTCCTGATCCGGAAGGTTTCAAAGGGTTCTTTCGGAGGCAACACTACAATGACGCTTGGACAGCTGACGATTCTGGCCGCAGAGGCCGCAGGTGAGGGTGAAGAGAGCTTCTTCGGTGGCATCGCCGCTTCGTGGAACGAAGGCGGCTGGCCGATGTACCCGATCGCGATGGTGTTCGTCGTCGGCCTCGCCATCACCGTCGAGCGCGCAATCGTGCTGTTCGCGACCGCCTCCATCAACAAGGACGGTTTCATTCGCGGGCTGAAGAAGCACATCTACGCGGGCGATCTCGACAAGGCGATCAACTACGTCGCCGGCCAGAAGCCCACGCCGCTGACGAACGTGGTCAAGGCCGGCCTGATGAATGTGCCCAAGGGCCAGGAAGAGGTCCAGGCGGCGCTCGACGAGGCCTCGCTCCGCGAGACGCCCCGCATCGAAGCGCGCACCGGCTACCTCGCGATGCTTGGTAACGCCGCGATGCTCATCGGCCTCTTCGGCACCGTGCACGGCCTCATCGGCTCGTTCAAGGCCGTCGCCCACGCGTCGCCTGCCGACCGCGCCACCATCCTCGCCGGCTCGATCGGTGAAGCCATGAACTGCACCCAGTTCGGCCTCATCTCGTCGATCCCGCTCCTCGTGGCGTTCTCGATCCTCAACGGTCGTACGCAGCACCTGATCAACGACATCAACGAGTCGTCGGTCTCCGTGCTGAACCTGATCGTGCAGAACCGCGACAAGTTCAAGAACATGAGCGTCCCCGCGGCGGCCGAGGAGTAATCCTCGTCGTTCGCAGTCTTGGCCATTCGGGCCGGGCAGGGGAACCTGCTCGCCCGGTGGCTGTCTTGGAATAGCGCCCCTCGCTTGAGGGGCCCTCGCGGGAGTGTTTCATGAGCGGTATGGACATGGGCGGTGGTGGCAAGAGTGGCAAGAAGTCACTCGACGCTGCCCTCAATCTGGTGCCCTTCATCGACCTGATGGCCGTCACGATCGTCTTCTTGATCATGAGCGCCGTCTGGACGCAGCTGGGTCGCCTGCAGGTTTCGCAGTCAGGTCAGAGTCAGAGCGAGTCGGAGCCGCCTCCGACACAGCTTCAACCCATCACCATCCTGATCACCGAGAAGGACCTCAAGATCACCGTGGGTGGCTCGCAGCTCGATCCGCTGCCCATCACGCGTGACGACAAGGGCCGCATCGAGATCGAGAAGCTGATCGGCAAGCTCAAGGAGCTCAAGACCCAGCAGCCCGACCAGTCGGCGATCACTCTCTCGACCGAAGACGCGGTGAAGTACGAAGACCTCGTGCGCCTCATCGACAGCGTGGTGCAGGACGGGACCAACCCGCTCTTCCCCTCGGTCTCCGTTTCCCCGGCCTCGGCCACCTAAGGAATCAAAGTCATGGCCATCGTTGCTCCAGGTAAGCGGTACGGTGCGCGGCTCGCGCACTCCAAGGTGTTTGGTCACGGTCCCCACGGCAAGAAAGAGGTGTTCTCCGACCTCAACGTGACGCCGCTGGTCGACATGTTCGTCATCCTCGTGCTCTTCCTCATCGCCAACTTCTCGGCGACGGGCGAGCTGCTCTCGATGTCCAAGGACATCCAGTTGCCCGAGGCCGCGCACACGGAAGAGCTCACGCTCGCCCCCGTGGTGCAGGTCAGCCTCTCGGAAGTCATCGTCTCCGGCCAGACCATCGGCCGCGTCGACGATCTCGCCCGTGAGGACTACCTCAACATTCCCGCGCTCGAAGAGCGGCTGCGCGAGATGAAGAAGCAGTTCGAAGACCTGCACAACCAGGCCGGTGACTCGGGCGCCTTCAAGGGCGACGTGAACATCCAGGCCGACAAGCAGGTGCAGTTCCGCATCATCAAGAAGGTCATGTTCAGCTGCGCCTCGGCTGGCTACGGCAACATCTCGTTCGCCACCATGGCGGCGGGCGCCGAGAAGAAGCCCGAGACCGCGATGCGCTGAGCCCACCCCCCGTGGTGGCTCGACAACGAAGCCTCGGAACCCATGGTTCCGGGGCTTTCGTTTTTTTCAAACCGCGTGCTACGGGCTCGCCCCAGCGCCATGGAAACCGTCCACAAGCTCAAAGAGTTACTCGACCCGACGCACCTCATTCAGCTCTTCGGGTACCCGGGGCTGACCGCCATCGTCTTCTTCGAGACCGGGGCGATGATCTTCTTCCTGCCTGGAGACTCGCTGCTGTTCATGGCGGGGCTCTTCGCGGGCGAAGGCACGCTCAACCTCGGCATCCTGCAACTGCTGCTCATTCCGGCGGCGGTGCTGGGCGACGCCACGAGCTACTTCATCGGCTCGCGCATGGGCCCCGCGCTGTTCAGCCGGCCCGAGTCGAAGCTCTTCAAGCCCGCGCACATGAAGGCGGCCCACGACTTCTACGAGAAGCACGGCGGCAAGGCGATCATCCTCGCGCGCTTCATGCCCATCGTGCGCACCTTCGTGCCCGTGGTGGCCGGCATCGGCAAGATGCCCTACCGCCGCTTCTTCAGCTTCAACGTGGTGGGCGGCGTGTCGTGGGTGGTCTCGATGACCGTCGCTGGCTACTTCCTGGGCCAGTTCGAGTTCGTCAAGAAGCGCATCGAGCTCATCGTGATCGGCATCATCCTGCTCTCGGTGCTGCCCGGCATCATCGCGTGGCTCAAGGCCCGCACCGCCAAGCCGCCCGTCGAAGCGCCGTCCAAGTCGCCCTCGCCCGAGTCGCCCCCGCCCAGCGCATGACCGAGACGCACGACAGGGCCCGGGCCGCGGTCAAGCGGCTCAAGGTCTTCCCGCTCCCCTCCGTGGTGCTCTTGCCGGGCTCGGCGGCGCCGCTGCACATCTTCGAGCCGCGCTACCGCGCCATGGTGAAGGACGCGCTCGAGGGCGACGGGTTGTTCGCCATGGCCCAGGTGATGCCCGGGCAGGAGTCGCTGCTCCAGGGCGGCCAGCCGGCGCTCGAGGAGATGGTGTGCATCGGCACCATCACCGCGGCCGAGCCGCTCGAAGAGGGCCGCTACAACGTGGTGCTGGTGGGCATTGCCCGCGCGCGCATTCGCCACGAGCTGCCGCAGACCCAGCCCTACCGCGAGGTGGAGGCCGAGTTCATCGACGACGAGGTGGTCGAGCCCGAGGCCGACGTGTCGTTGCGCCGCGCCGTGGTGGAGCTGGTGGCGCGGGTGCCGACGCCGGTGGGCCAGCGGGTGGCGCAGGTGACGTCCCGCGTCTCGGGGGGCGCCCTGGCCGACGTGGTGGCCAGCACCTTCATGCAGGACCCCGCGCAGCGCTTCGAGGTGCTCAAGGAGACCGACGTGCGCCAGCGCATCGAGATCGTCACCGAGGAGCTGCTCTCGGTGGTGGGGCACTTGAAGCCCCGCAAGCCCGAAGGGCTGATGAACTGACGACCGCCCCGCTCCCGCGCGTGGGAGCGGAGAAAGCGCCGGCCCGGGAGTAGGGTGGCGCCATGCGACTCGTGAAGCTGGGCCTCGCGTCCGTCAACACCACGGTGGGCGCCTTCGGGAAGAACGTCGATCGCGCCGTGGGCATGGCGCGCGAGATGGCCGCGCAGCAGGTGACGGTGGCCCTCTTCCCCGAGCAGTTGGTCGGCGGCTACCCCCAGGAAGACCTGGTGCAGTGGCAGGCCTTCGTCGACCGCCAGTGGGTGGAGCTCGAGCGCTTCGCGGCCCAGACCGCCACGCTGCCGCTGGTGTCCTGCGTGGGGGTGACGGTGGCCCACCAGGGGCTGCGCTACAACTGCGCGGCGGTGGTGGCCGGGGGCCGGGTGCGGGGCCTGGTGCCCAAGGAAAAGCTGCCCACCTACAACATCTTCTACGAGGGCCGGACCTTCGCCCGCGGCGCCCCGGGCATGCAGGAGCTCCACCGCGGCGTGCCCCTGGGCGACTACCTGTTCCGGTTCGACTTCGGGGTGCTGGGCGTCGAGGTCTGCGAGGACATCTGGAGCGCCGACGGCCCCATGCGGCGGCGCGCGTACTCGGGCGCGGAGCTGATCTGCAACCTCTCCGCGTCGCCCTTCCGCATCGGCGTCGAGGGCACGCGGCGCGAGCTGGTCTCCACGCGCGCCGGCGATCACCAGTGCACCATCGCCTACGTCAACCAGGTGGGCGCGCAGGACGGCCTGCTCTTCGACGGCGGCGGCTTCCTGAACCAGAACGGGCGCATGGTGCTCACCCTGCCGCGCTACCAGCAGACCTGGGGCGCGGCGGTGGTCGACCTCGATCGCACCCTGCGCCTGCGCACCGAGAACACCACCTGGCGCGACGACCGCAAGAGCTGGGCGGGCCGCGAGGCGCCGGTGCCCACCTTGAGCGTCGACTTCCCGACCTGGCGCGAGGCGCTGACCTTCCCCGTGCCCCCGGGCCGCAGCTTCTTCCTCCCGTCGGGCGAGCCCCCGCCGAGCGCCCGCGAGCGCTACTGCGAGGATCTCCTCGACGCGCTGGCCATGGGCATCGGCGACTATTTCGAGAAGACCCGGGGCTTCAAGTGCATCGGCATCGCGCTCTCGGGCGGGCGTGACTCGCTGCTCACCCTGCTCATCGCCCACCGCTACGCGGCCCGCGCCAAGGTGCCCATCGAGGCCTTCTTCATGCCCACCCGCTACTCGTCGCAGGGCACGCGCGACGCCGCGGCGCTCATCGCCAAGGAGCTGGGCGTGTCATTCAACATCGTGGGCATCGACGAGGCCTTCGAGCGCGAGATGAGCGCGGCGAAGGAGATGCTCGGCGCCGACCGTCCGCTGACCCCCATCACCATCCAGAACGTGCAGGCCCGGCTGCGGGCGCAGCGCATGTGGAACTGGGCGAACTCCTCGGGCGGGCTGTTCCTCCAGACGGGCAACATGTCGGAGAAGGCCGTGGGTTACACCACCATCGGCGGCGACCTGATGGGCGCGCTGGCGGTGATCTCCAACCTGCCCAAGACGGTGGTGATGTACCTGCTCGACTACCTCCTCGAGAAGACCGGGTACGCGGGCATCAAGGCGGTGATCGCGCGGCCCGCGGGCCCCGAGCTGGCCCACAACCAGGTGGGCGAAGACGAGCTGATGCCCTTCCCGGTGCTCGACGCCTGCTTCCACCTCTTCGCCGGCGAGAAGCTGGGCCCGGCCGACGTGGTGACCGCCGTTCGCGCCATCTTCCCCGAGCTGCCGGCCGAGGTGGCCCAGGCCCACGTGGCCAAGTTCGTGCGGCTCTTCACCCAGAGCATCTACAAGTGGGTGCAGTCGCCCATCTCGCTGCACGTCGGCAACCTCGACCTCGACCGCGAGCGCGCGCTGCAGCTCCCGGTGGTCACGCAGACGGAGTGGTGAGGTGCTGACGCTGGCCCTGGTCCTCGCGGCGGCGCCGCTGGAGTGGAAGGCCGTGGTGCCCGGCGTCGAGTACCGGGCCTTCGTGCTCGAGGCGAAGCCCTCGGCGGGCGACGGGCTGGCCCACGTGGTGCGCCTCGACCCCGCCCTGGCCACGCTCGACCTGGGCCTCGCCAGCGAGAACGGCGGCACCCTGCGCACCGCCCGGGAATGGTGCGAGGACAAGGGCTTCGTGGTGGTGATCAACGCGGGCATGTACGGCACCGACTACGTCTCCAACGTGGGCTACCTGCGGCGCGGCAAGCACCTCAACAACGCCGCGTGGAACGCGAAGTACCAGTCGGTGCTGGCCCTGGGCCCCAAGCAGAAGGGGCTCCCGGCAGCGCAGCTGTGGGACCGCGACGTGAGCGGCGACGCGCTGGCCTCGAAGTACGAGTCGGTGGTGCAGAACCTGAGGCTGCTCAAGGCGCCGGGCACCAGCGTGTGGAAGCCCAACGGCCAGTCGTGGAGCGAGGCGTTGATCGCCTCCGACGACGCGGGCCGGGTGCTCTTCGTCTTCGTGCGCAGCCCCTTCGAGATGGCCGAGCTCAACACCCGGCTGCTGGCGTTGCCGCTGGGCCTGACCCGGGCCATGCACGTCGAGGGCGGCCCCGAGGCGAGCCTCTCGATTCACACCCAGGCCTGGAGCCTCGACCTCGCGGGCGGGCCCCGGCGCGCCTTCTTCGGCGATGGGCCGAGCAAGCAGTGGCGCATCCCCAACGTGGTGGGCGTGCGCGCCAGGTGACGTGAAACCGTGCTACTCGCGCGGGCGATGCGCGGAGCCGCTTTCAGCCCGGGGCGACTGGCAGCGGCGATGGCCGCGTGCCTGGGCGTGGTGCTCCTGGCCTTCGCGCTCGCGGTGGCCTTCGGCGAGCAGCCCCTGACGCTCGCCGAGGTGCGCACCCCGGGCAGCGCCTCGGAGCTGATCTTCTATTCGCTGCGGTTGCCCCGGGTGGTGCTCGCGGCGCTGGTGGGCGCGGCGTTGGCGGCGTCGGGGGCCATGTTGCAGTCGCTGTTGCGCAACCCCCTGGCCGACCCCTTCGTGCTCGGCGTCTCCGGTGGCGCGGCGCTGGGGGCCACGGTGGCGCTGGCGTTCGGGCTCTCGGCGCTGGCCTGGGTGCCCGGGCTCTCGGCGGTCTCGGGCTTCGCCTTGCTCGGCGCCCTGGGCGCCACCGCGCTGGTGCTGCTGGTGGGCCGGCTGGCGGGCGGCCACTCGCCCAACACCACCCTCCTGGCCGGGGTCATCTTCAACGCCTTCGCCCTGGCGGCGATCACCTTCATCAAGGCCCTGGTGGCGCCCGACAAGCTCGGGGAGATCCTCTTCTGGCTGGCGGGCTCGCTGGGCCACGAGTCCTGGGCCACGCTGGCGAGCACCTCGGTGGTGGTGCTGCTGGCCGTCGGCGCGCTGGTGCTGCTCTCGCCGCGGCTCAACCTGCTGACCCTGGGCGAAGAAGACGCGCAGAGCCTCGGGGTCGACGTGCTCTTCACGCGGCGGCTGCTGCTGGTGACCGCGTCGGTGGCGGTGGCGGCGGTGGTCTCGCTCTCGGGCCTGGTGGGCTTCGTGGGGCTGCTGGTGCCCCAGTTGGTGCGCCTCGTCTTCGGGGCGGATCAACGGGTCGCGGTGCCCGCCAGCGCGCTGCTGGGCGCGGCGTTCCTGATGTTGGCCGACCTCGCGGCGCGCCTCTTGTTCCGCGTCTTCCAGACCGAGCCGCCGGTGGGCGTGATCACCGCGCTGCTCGGCGGGCCCCTGTTCCTGGCGCTGATGGCGCGGCGCACGGCCCGCTGAGGCTCACTGGTTGGGCGGCGGCGGCAGCAGGCAGGCCGGCAGCAGGCTGTCGACTTCCCCGCTTTGCAGCGGAATCGGCCCGCAGATGCAGGAGCCCGTGTCGCAGTAGTAGCCCGAGACGCAGCGGTAGCGGCAGGTGCCGCCCCCCGTGCCACTGCACGAGTCGACGTTCAGCTGGCACAGGCCGCTGGCGCAGCACCCGGCGGCACAGGTCGTCGCGTTGCACGGCTGGCAGGCGCCGTTGAGGCAGCCGTTGGCACAGGAGGCGGTGCTCGCGGTGTAGCTGCACGTGCCGCCCGAGCAGGTGCCGCTCGCCGAGTAGATGCGCAGCGTCGAGGCGTTGTCGCAGACGCTGGCCGGCGGTGAGTTGCAGGTGACGGTGGCGCAGGGATCTCCGTTGCACGCGCCGCTCGCGCACCCGTTCATGCAGGCCGAGTCGCTGCCCGCGTAGGTGCAGGTGCCTGCGCCGTCGTTGCAGGTGCCGGTGGCCGCGTAGGTGCGCAGGGTCACCGTGTCGCGACACACGGGGCTCGGCGGGGCGTTGCAGGCCGTGTCGACCGTCGGGTAGCTGCACGCGCCGCTGCTACAGGTGCCGCCGCTGCCATAGGTGCGCACGGTGTTCACGCCGTTGCAGGTGGGGCCGGGCGGGGTGCTGCAGGCAGTGTTGGTGGAGCCGTAGCTGCACCCGCCTCCGCTGCACGTGCCGGGCGTGGCGTAGGTGCGCCGGGTCGTGGTGTTGGCGCAGTCGGCCGCCGGCGCCGAGGTGCAACTCACGCCGGCGCACGGGTCTGCGTTGCAGGCCCCGTTGGCGCAGCCGAAGCCGCAGGTGCTGTCATTCGAGGTGTAGGCGCAGGCCCCCGCCCCATTGCAGGTGCCGGCCGCAGAGTAGGTACGCAGCGTGGTGGTCGAGGCACAGAACGCCGCCGGGGGCGCGTTGCACGCGAGGTCGTTGGGGGCGTAGGTGCAGGTGCCGCTGCTGCAGGTGCCCGAGGCCGCATAGGTGCGCCGCGTGGTGCCGTTGGCGCAGGTGGGCCCCGGGGGCGTGGTGCAGGTGACGCCCGCGCACGGATCGCCGGCGCACGCGCCGTTGGCGCAGCCATTCGCACAGGGCGAATCGGTCGAGGTGTAGTTGCAGGCGCCGCTCGCGCAGGTGCCCGCGGCGGAGAAGGTGCGCAGTGTCGAGGTGGTGGTGCAGGTGGCCGCCGGGGGCGCGTTACAGACCGTGTCTTGCGTGGGGTAGGTGCACGCGCCGCCGCCGCAGGTGCCGGGGTTGCCGTAGGCCCGCCGGGTGGTGCCGTTGGCGCACGTGGCCGCGGGAGCCGTGGTGCAGCTCACGCCGGCGCAAGGGTCCGCGTTGCACGCCCCGTTGGTGCACCCGGTGGCGCACGCGGTGTCGGTGGGGGCATAGGTGCAGGCGCCGTTGGCGCAGCTCCCCGCCGCGGCCCAGGTGCGGCGGGTGGTGGGGCTGGCGCAGGTCGCCGCGGGAGGCGAGGTGCAGGCGGCGTCGGTGGGGGCGTAGCTGCACCCGCCCGAGGCGCAGGTGCCGCTGCTGGCGTAGGTGCGGCGCAGGCTGCCCTGGCAGGTGGGGCCCGGTGGCGTGTTGCAGCTGACCCCGGTGCAGGGGTCGGCGACGCAGGCGCCGTTGGCGCAGCCGAAGGGGCACGACAGGTCCGACGGCGCGTAGCCACAGCTCCCCAGGGCGCAGGTGCCGGAGCTCGCGTAGGTGCGGCGGGTGGTGCCGTTCAGGCAGATGGCCGCGGGGGGCGCGCTGCAGGTGACCCCGGCGCATGCGTCGCCGAGGCACGACCCGGCGTTGCAGCCCGAGGCGCAGGTCGTCTCCTGGAGGGCATAGGTGCAGTTGCCCTGGCTGCACGCGCCGGGCGACACGTAGCTGCGGCGCACGTTGCCCAGGCAGGTGGCGATGGGCGGCGTGCTGCAACTCGTCGTGGCGCAGGGGTCACCGATGCACTGGCCGGTGGCCGCCTCGCACCCGAACTGGCAGCTGGCCTGGGTCTCGGCGTAGGTGCAGCTCCCGAGGCTGCAGGAGCCCAGGTTCGAGTAGGTGATGCGCGTCAGCCCGTTGCAGCGCGGCGCGGGCGGCGTCTCACACAGCACGCCGGAGCACGGGTTGGGGTTGCACGCACCGGCGTTGCAGCCGAAGGGGCAGGTGGTGTCGACGCGCGCGTAGGCGCAGCCATTCGAGCCGCAGGCGCCGGGTGATTCATAGCTGCGGCGCACGTTGCCCAGGCACACCGCCTGCGGCGGGAGCAGGCAGCCCTGGCAGACGTCGTTGACGCACGAACCGTCGGTGCAGCCGAAGGCGCAGGTCATGGTCTGCGCGGCGTACTGGCAGGTTCCGCCCGCGCAGGCGCCGGGGGCGCGGTAGGCCGCGCGCTCGCTGGCGTTGGTACAGGCCGCCGCGGGGGGCGCGTCACAGCCGGCGCAGGCGACGCCGTTGAGTCCGCACTGCGCGCCGCTTTGCTGGGTGGGGCGCAGGCAGGTGCCGGTGGCCGTGCAGCAGCCCTGGGCGCAGCTCGTCGCGTCGCAGGTGCACTGGCCGCCCGCGCAGCGCTGACCGAAGGCACACGGGGGCCCGTTGCCGCACTGGCATTGCCCGGCCTCGGTGCAGGTGTCGGCGCCCAGGCCGCAGGTGTTGCAGGCGTTGCCGCTGGCGGCGCAGGTGTTGACCGCGCGGGGGGCGCAGGTGGAGCCGGAGCAGCAGCCGGTGGTGCAGGTCTGCAGGCAGCCGCCGCACGCGCCGTCGGCGCAGTCCTCGGAGCCGGGGCACGCCTGGCAGGCGGCGCCGGCGCGACCACACTTCGCCTGGAGCTGGCCGGCGACGCAGGTGTTGCCGTCGCAGCAGCCGTTGGGACAGGTCTCGGGGCCGCACGCCGGGCCGGCATCGAGGGTCCCTCCGCCGCCGCCCGTCGCCGTGCCGCCGCCCGTCCCGCCACCGCCGCCGGCCGCGGTGCCGCCGCCCGCGCCGTCGCAGCTGGGGCGACACGTCGAGTCGGGGCAACACAACAGGCCGTCGGAACATCGGCCGCCCTCGGCGCAGCCGAAGAACTTCACCTGCGAGAGATCCACCACGCGGCAGCCGCAGAGCGAAAGAAGGGCGACCAGCAACGCCGGGCGGAGCAGGGACGGAGTGTGCATGGGACATGGGAACATAGCGGATCTCCGCAGCGCGCCCCCAGCCACCCGTGTGCGTCGAGGTGCGACCCTCAGCGGCGACGGCGGCGGGCGACCACGAGTGCCAGCGCGGTGAGCGGCCAGAGGTCGACCGCGGTGCAGCCGCAGCCCGTGGGCGCGCTGCGGTTCCCGGCGAGCACGGTGAAGCTCATGGGCAACGTGGCGCGCTCGCCCGAGAGGTTGATCACCGAGACGTCGTAGACGCCCTGGGCGAAAAGGCCCGCGGGCAGCGCCGCGCTGATCACCCCGCTCGACTCGATGACCGCGCCTTCCACCTTCGTGCTTCCCACCAGCACCAGCGCGCCGTCGCGGAACCCGGCGCCGGTGAGGAAGAGGCTCGAGGTGTCGTCGGCCCAGATCTTCGTCGGCGTCACGCCGGTGAGGGAGAGGGTCTCGGTGCCGCTGCCCCCGTTGCCGCCGCCTGCGCCGCCACCGGTGCTCCCCCCGCCGCCGCCGGTGCCCGAGCCCCCGTCGACGCCGAGCACGGTGTAGCCGTCGGGCAACGAGGCCTGGCCGCCCGCGGGGTTCTGCACGCGCACGGCGTAGCGCCCCGGGGCGAGGCCGGCGGGCACGGTGGCGCCGATGGTGGCGCCGGTGAGCGCGGTGATGGCCAGCTCGTCGGTTCCCAGGAAGGCCCGGGCCCCCAGCTCGAAGTTCGTGCCGGTGATGATCACCGGGGTCGCCGTCGAGGTCAGCCCCGAGCTGGGCGTGATGTCCGTGATGCTCACCGCCTGGTCGGGCACCTCGAGCACGAGGCGGATGACCCAGTTCCGGTTGAGCCCGTTGTAGTAGCCGCCGTCGGCCAGCTCGAAGGGGTGGAAGGAGCCGAAGCCGTCGAAGTACCAGTTCGCGCCCGCCTTGGGGGTGGCGGCGTTGTCGAGGGCGATGGTGGTGAAGTCGATCGCGGTCTCCGTCTGCTCCGACACCTTCACGAAGATCTTCCCCGCGTTGACGATGAGCGGCGTGGGCAGCGTGAAGCGGTTGAACAGGGAGACCGAGCTGGTGAACTGCAGGCTCGCCCGGTCCACCTTGCCCAGGTAGTCGGGCCCGCCATCGCTCGGCCGGGGCGGGGCCACGGTGCCGCCTACCTCGTCCCAGACGTCGAGCTCGTAGGCGCCGACGCCCACGCCCTGCAGTTGGTAGGGCACGACCAACACGTCGATGCCGATGATCTTCAGCGGGTACTCGCCAGGCGCGGGCTCGAAGAGCACGCCTGCACCCTGGAACTCGCCGAAGCTCCAGCCGGCGAAGATGCCCCCCGCGCCGGTGAAGGTATCGTTCTTGATGATCTTCGTGCCCGCCGCCGCGGTACCGCTGATCAGGGCTGCGAGGATCAACACGAGCGGTGCGCGCATGGGCGCCGATGCTAGGCGGCTCTCGAGATTCGAGAAAACAATCAGGGAAACCTGTTTGTGGCGCGGGCGAGAACTCTCACAGCAGCGCACCTCGCCCCACGGGAGCCCCTCATGAGAATCGGCAACTGGATTTCGCGCCTCTTCCACCGCCGCGCCGTCGAACCTGCGCCCCGCACGCCGACCGCGCCCGCCCCGACGGGTCCGGCCCGACCGCCGGTGGACACCTTCGAGCCCTCCGCGCCGATGAAGCTCTCGCTGGGCAAGGTGACGGGCTACTCGGGCACCGAGCAGCAGAAGCTGGCGCAGGCCACGACGCTGATGGTCGCGGTGCTCAACAGCCGGGAGTTCCGCGACGAGGTGCTCGGCGCGCGGTTCCAGGGCCAGCCGGGCTTCGCCGACGAGGCACGCAGCCCGCGGGAAATCTACGCGGCGATCCGCGCGGCGAAGGAGAACTACACCGACGCGGCGGACGGCGAGGTCGATCTCAACGTGTCGCTCGAGGACTTCTCGTGGTTCCAGCGCCACACCGTCGGGTACACCACGCCCGAGAGCGACACCCTCACCACCAACCGGCGCTTCTTCGGTTCGTTCACCCCGGCCGAGGTCGCAGGTCACCTCTCGCACGAGTGGTTGCACAAGCTGGGCTTCGAGCACGACTTCGCGGCCACGGCCGATCGCCCGTACTCGGTGCCCTACGCGGTGGGCGAGCTCATCGAGCGCCTCGCGAAGGGCCCCCTCACCCCGCTGTCGTGAGCAGCGCCCAGAGCGCGTCGTAGGCGTGCTGCAGGGCCGCGACGCTCGCGCTCTCGTGCTGCTGGTGCGCCTGGGCCGTCTCGCCTGGGCCGTAGTTGACGGCGTCGACGCCGAGCTCGGAGAACCGCGCGACGTCGGTCCACGCCTGCTTGGCCTCCGCGGGCCGGGCGCTGAGTCGCTCCAGCGACTGGAACCAGGGGTTGTCGCCGCACACCCGGCCGCTGGGCGCGAGGTCGAGGAAGCTCACGTGGCAGCGCCCGGCCACCAGCGCGTGCACGTCGGCCTGGGCCTGGTCCAGCGACTTGCCGGGGGCGAAGCGGTAGTTCAGGTTCAACTCGAAGCGCTCGGGCACCACGTTGCGCGCCCGGCCGCCCCTGGCGAGGGTGACGCTCATCACCTCGTAGAAGGTGTGGCCCTGCACCACCACCGGGTGGCGCTCCCGCTGCGCCAGCTCCGTGAGCAGCGAGCCCGCGGCGTGAATGGCGTTCTTCCCCTGCCACGGGCGGGCCGAGTGCGCAGCCTGGCCCTCGAAGGTGAGCGTGGCGTGCAGGGTGCCGACGCAGCCGACCTGCACCGCACCGTCGGTGGGCTCCATGGCGATGGCAAAGCGCAGCTTCGAGAGCGCGGGCACCGCGGCGAAGAGGGGACCCAGGCCCGATTCCTGGAAGGGGCCTTCCTCGCGCTCGTAGAAGACGAGCAGCACGTTGACCCCCAGGGTGTCGCGGGGGAGCGCCTCGCACAGGGCCATCATCACCGCCAACGAGCCCTTCATGTCGGAGCTGCCCAGGCCGAACAGCCGGTCGCCTTCGACGCGCGGCTCGTTGCCCGAGGGGTGGGCGGGCACGGTGTCGAGGTGGCCGACGAGGGCGAGCGTGGGGCGCGCGTCGTCGCGCCGGCCGACGACGAGCGAGTGCGAGACGCGCACCACGTCCCCCGGTGGGTAGTGCGCCCGGGCCCAGGCCTCGACGTGATCGGCGATGGCGCCCTCGTTCCCGATGACCGAGGGCAGCTTCACCAGCGCGAGCGCGCGCTCGCCCAGGGTCACACCGGCACCGCGAACTCGCGCAGCACGGCGTTGAGCGAGGTCTTGGAGTCGGTGGAGGCGCTGCGCTTGCCGATGATCAGCGCGCAGGGCAGCTGGTACTCGCCGGCGGGGAACTTCCTGGGCCGGGTGCCGGGGATGACCACCGAGCGCGCGGGGACGCGGCCCTTGTAGATGACCTCCTGCTCGCCGGTGACGTCGATGATCGGCGTCGACGCGGTGAGCACGGTGTTGGCACCGATCACCGCCTCCTCCTCGACGATCACGCCCTCGACGATCACGCTGCGGCTGCCGATGAAGGCGCCGTCTTCGATGATCACCGGGCGCGCGGAGCTGGGCTCGAGCACGCCGCCGAGGCCCACGCCTCCCGAGAGGTGCACGTTGCGACCGACCTGGGCGCAGCTGCCCACGGTGGCCCAGGTGTCGACCATGGTGCCCGCGCCGACCCACGCGCCGATGTTCACGTAGCCGGGCATCACCACCACGCCCCGCTCGCAGAACGCGCCGTAGCGCACCACGCCGGGGGGCACGATGCGCACGCCCGCCTCGGCCAGGCCCTTCTTCAGGGGGATCTTGTCGTGGAACTCGAAGGGCCCCACCTCCATCGTCTTCATCTCGGAGATGGTGAAGAAGAGGAGGATGGCCTCCTTCACCCAGGCGTTGACCTCCCAGCCGTGCTCGCCCTTCTGGGCCACGCGGACCACGCCGCGGTCGACGAGGTTCAACGTCTCGCGAATGGCCATCGCGTAGAACGGCTCCTTCGCCTTCTCGCGATCGGCGTAGGCCGCCGTGACGCGCTGCTGCAGGTCTTCGACGTTCATGCGCCTGCTTTTAGCAGGCTCGCCCGCGTCAGCGAGCGCGGCGACGCAGCAGCGGCAACAGTGCCGCGAGCAGCAGCAGCTCCGGCACCACCGCGGCGCCGCAGCCGTACTTGAGCGCGGGCACCTCGGTCGTGGTGCCGCCGCCGCCGCCGGTGCCCCCGTCCGTGGCCGTGCCGTCGAAGGTGTTGGGGTTGGTGCCGGCCATCAGCTCGGCGACGTCGGTCACGCCGTCACCGTCGCTGTCGATGGCGTCCGTCGCCAGCTTGTCGAGGGCCGTGCCCAGCGAGGTGGTGTTGGCGCCGCCGGTCAGCCCGCGCGCGCGCAGGGCCGACCCGATGAGGGTGTTGACCGTGCCGGAGCCGGTGACCCCGTTGGTGTGGCACAGCGCGCACGACTGCGGCGGCTGCGCGCCCAGCGAGTACTTGGTCTGGATGAAGCCGAGGTACGGGTCGCTCGCGAAGGCCGGGGCGGCGACGAGGCTGACCATGAGGAGGGTGCGGAGCATGGTGTCGTGACCGGTCAGAGGAAGACGTGGATCTGCACGATCAAGGAGTAGTTGAGCGAAGCGGTGGGGCCGAGGGCGCTGCGCAGGATGTTGTCGAGGCGCAGTTCCATGTGGGGGAGGACGTACCAGGTCGCCGAGAGCCAGCCACCGATGCTGCTGGTGCCGTATGCGTCGTGGGCCGCCTCGAAGGTGCCCATCAGGTGGATCCCCTGCATCACGTCGAGGTCGGCCTGGGCGAGGGCCGCGAAGCCCAGGGCGTCGAGCCACTGCGGGGACTGCCAGGCGAGGAAGTCGGCCTCGGCGAGGAGTGCGAGCTTCTCGGTGGGGGCGACGCGGGCGAAGAGCCCGTGGGCGTGGCGCGTTGTGGGTCGAGCCATCTTGAAGTCTTGGCCCGCGTAGGTGATGAGGCTCGACACCCCGATGTAGGCGTTGTGGGAGATCGAGTACTCGCCGAACGCCGAGTAGCCGCGTTCGCGGTAGAGGTCGGGGCCCATCTGGAAGTTGCCGGCGATGCCCATCACCTCGCCGCGCAGCGTCTCGGAATTGTAGGCCGCGCTCGCGCCGACCTGCTGACCGGTATTGACGTCGGTGCGCGTGTATTCCCGAACGAAGCTGGTGTGCTCGTTGTTGCGCAGGCCGAAGGGCAGGTTGAGCCGTCCGGCGCGCACCATCACCGCTTCATCGGCGAACTTCGCGCCGACCCAGAACTCACGAGAGACCCACTGGGCGCCGCAGGTGCCGGCGGTGCATGCGGGCAAGATGGCAGCGAGTTCCGTCCTCTTGATCCCCACCCCGGTCGTGACGTGCGCGACCATCGGCCCGAAGTTGACGGTGGCGTAGAGATCCGTCGCCATGACTACCGGACGCGCAGACACTGTGTTGGCCGTGACGCCAATGAGGGTGCCGCCGCGCACGTTGCCAGAGAGGTTGAGGGCCTCGGGCAGCTCGAGGAACCAGAGGAAGTTGGCCGACCGCGGCACCTCCTCGTCTTCCTTGCGGGGCTGGGTTCTCCAGCGCACGAGCACGTCGGCCTGCGCGCGCCCGTACTGCGTGAGCTGACCT
>CAIVGN010000043.1 GCA_903905455.1 uncultured Archangium sp. | reverse complement strand
CGCCAGCGTCTTGCCGTCGTCCGTGTACGCCACCCACACCGAGCAGCCACAGCCGCACCCGCAGCCGCCGCCCTCTTCCTTCGGCTTGCCGCACGACGAGCCCAGGCACTCCGGGTTGTCGTTGCTCTGCGCGAACGCCGGTGCGGCGATGAGGGTGAGGGCTGCGACGAGGAATCCCAGGTTTCGTTTCGTCATGGTGCGTCTCCTTGCGCGTTCCCCTTTGCGAGCCTCGGGCCAGCGGATCAGAAATGGCGGATCAAGGAGTTAGGTCGCCAGGGGGCCCTGAAGGTGTTGACAGCTCCCCCCAGCCTGGGGAGGTGATCCCCAGACCGCGGGGAATAGGCGGGAGGACCACCACTTAGGCTTCAATTCAGTCTCCTGAAAGCCAAGCGGCGGTGATTTAAGGCTCCGCATGGAGACAGCAGCCATTCAAAACCAGTCTGCTATCGATTCAGGGTCCACGGCGTGGATGCTGGCGAGCTCGGCGATGGTGCTCTTGATGGTGCCCGGCCTGGCCCTCTTCTACGGCGGCATGGTGCGCCGGAAGAACGTGCTCACCACGATGATGATGAGCTTCGTGGCCATGGCCGTCATCGGCGTGCAGTGGGTGCTGGTCGGCTACTCGCTGGCGTTCGGGAAGACGGTGGGCGGCTTCTTCGGCTGGGACTGGGACTTCTTCGCGCTGCAGGGCATCGAGCCGACACGGCTGTACGCGGACAAGCACATTCCCGAGCTGGTCTTCGTCATGTTCCAGGGGAAGTTCGCGATCATCACCCCGGCGTTGATCAGCGGCGCGGTGGCCGAGCGCATGAAGTTCAAGACGTACCTCGCCTTCTGCGTCATCTGGAGCACGGTCATCTACGCGCCGCTCGCGCACTGGGTGTGGGCGGCCGACGGCTGGCTCTTCAAGCTGGGCGTGCTCGACTTCGCCGGCGGTACCGTGGTGCACATCGCGGCCGGCGTGTCGGCGCTGGTGCTGGCCCTGATGCTCGGGCCGCGGCGTGACGTGGCGCGCGGCGTGGCCGTGCTCCCCAACAACCTGGTGCTCACGCTCACCGGCGCAGGCCTGCTGTGGTTCGGCTGGTTCGGGTTCAACGCGGGCAGCGCGGTGGCCGTGGAGTTCCCCGTGGCGGGCGCCATCGCCGGCCTGGCCTTCACCACCACCCAGGCAGCGGCCGCGGCGGCGGGCTTGATGTGGATGCTCGTCGAGCGCTGGCACCACGGGAAGGTGACGTCCCTGGGGCTCGCCTCGGGCATCGTCGCGGGGCTGGTCGCGGTCACCCCCGCCGCGGGCCACATTCGCCCGGCCTCGGCGCTGCTGCTGGGCGCGATGGCCTCGGTGGTCTGCTACGGCGCGGTGCAGCTCAAGACGCGGCTGAAGTACGACGACTCGCTCGACGCCTTCGGCGTGCACGGCGTGGGCGGCATTCTCGGGGCGCTGATGACCGGGGTGCTGTGCTTCACGCCGGTCCAAGGCGGCCTCTCGCAGCTCGGCAAGCAGGCCATCGGCGTCAGCGTGGCCATCGTCTTCGCGGGCCTGGGCACCTTCGTCATCGCCAAGGGGCTGGGCGCCGTGTGGGGCCTGCGCACCACCGAGGCCGAGGAGCGAGACGGGCTCGATCTCCACGTGCACGGCGAGCGCGGGTACCACTTCGACCAGACGTGACCTTGGGCGCGCGTCAGTCGCGGAAGACCATGCGGCAGGTCGTCAACGTGTCGGAGTAGGTGCAGCCCGCGCAGTTGAGCAGGCTGAAGCCCGTGCCGGTGTCGGTGCGTGCGTTGCCAGCGCTGGAGGAGTTCGCGTCACCGAAGTAGCAGTCAAAGGCGCTGAATTCGGCGAGCGAGTTGTCGCCGTCGATGCCCTGGAAGTCGCTCCCCGCGATCTCCAGCCGCCAGGCGCTGCCGGTCTGCGAGAGGAAGAGCGTGCCCGAGCGGGTCGCGGCCATGCCGTCACCGTTCCAGTTCACCATCGAGATGGTGAAGGGACAGCCGTCGTCATCACGGCACAGGGCCTCCAGCGCTGCCTGGTCGATGCGCTGGGCGATGCCCACCGTGGCCGGCGTCGCCTCGACGATGAGCCGCTGCAGCTCGTAGGGCGCCACGGCGGGCGTGGCCCCGTCGACCTGCTTGAGCCCGCGCACCGACAGCGCACCGTTGGGCGACAGCTTCATCGCCATGGTGCCCCCGGGGCCCGGGTCGAGCGCCGTGTCGGAGTGCGTGCCGCCGACGAACCAGGCGAAGTCGGAGGCGCTGCGAAAGTACAGGGTGTTGTTCTGCACGCCCACGCCGTAGCTGGTGCCCCAGAGGTTGAGCATCTGCCGCGTCTGGTTGCCGAAGCTGACGTTGGCCGTCGGGCCCACGGTCGCTCCGCCCGTCAGCGTCGAGGTGCCGGTGACGGTGGTGGTGCTGGTGGTGATGCCCGAGGAGCCCGCGCCCGCGTCGGCGGCCCCCCATGATGAGCCCAGCTTCTGCTGCATGAGGGCCACCAGCTGCGCGGTGTTGGCGTTGACGTCGGCGGCGACGGCCGGGTCGTTGGCGCAGAAGTAGCGCAAGCCCAGGCTGCTGAAGTTCCCCGGCGTGGCGCAGCTGGCGGCCAGCGCCCGCTGCGAGATGAAGCCCAGCGCGACCGCGCCCAGGACCCCGGCGATGGCGTACCAGCGCAGCGAGGCGACGGCCGGCCGGGCCGAGGCCCGGGCACCCGCCAGCCACGTGTCACGCCAGGCGAGCACCTCCTCCGCTGCGACGCCGTGCCGCTGGGCCAACTCCGTCACGCTGGCCCGGCCCTCGAGCAGCTCCAACACCACCTGCACGCGTTCAGGAGAAGTCATGGAACCCATCTTGGGTGCGACGGCCCACCACCGCAACGTCGGCCTCGCGAGCGGCGCGCGATGGGCTGAGCCGTCGCGGCACTTCCGCCGGTCGCGCCGCTCGGGGTAGATGCGCCCGTGACCTCCATCGCGCGCAGCACCGAGACGCAGGGCGACTTGATCGACTGGTGGAACGACGCGCCGCTCAAGGGCGACGTCGACGTGACGCTCCGCCCCGCCGAGGTGGCGGTCTTCGTGCGCGAGGGCGAGGTGTTGCTCGAGCTGCCGCCGGGCCGCCACCGACTCACCGCGCAGTCACACCCGGTGCTCGCCGGCTGGCTTTCGGGCAAGGACCACGACCTGGGCATCGCCTTCCTCACCATCGGCCTGCGCACCGAGGTCGACGTGGGCATCGGCTACACGTGGGGCGAGCAAGTCGAGGCCTTCGTGGCCACCACGGCCACCATCACCGTGCAGGACGGCTCGAAGGCCATCGGCCTGCTGGAGCACCTCGACGACGAGGAGTCGCTCGAGGACTGGCTGGGCGACGAGATCGCCACCCAGCTCGCCGACGCCATCGGGGAGCTCGACGTGCCCGACATCCTCCACGTCACCAGCCAGGCCCACGATGCCGACCTGGTCGAGGCCGCGCTGGCCAAGGCCAATGACGTGCTCGGAGCCTACGGCGTGCGCGTCGAGGCGCTGGGCGACCTCACGCACCACCTCGACCCCGACACCGAGAAGCGCATCAAGGCCGAGCTGTTGAAGAAGGCCGGGCTCTGAAGCCGACCCCGCTACAGTCGTGGTCATGACGAAGACCGCGTGGGTGGTGGCCGTGGTGCTGGTGCTGGGGGCGAAGAGCGCGTGGGCCTGCAGCTGCTCACCGGCCTCGCGAGAAGGCTTCTTCCTCGGCGGCGCGCAGCCCCGCCATCTCCCGGCCGACGCGAAAGGCGTGGTGTTCATCGCCCTCAGGACCGAGAAACCGGTGGTCACCGACTTTCGCGTGGAAGACGTCACCGCGAAGACCGAAGTGAAGTTTGCCGTGCGAGTGCTCTCGATCGACGACGGCTCGGGCTGGCAGCTCGTGCGCCTCGAGCCGGTAGGCGGACTGGTGCCGAAGCATGCCTACGTTTTCGCAACCCGGAAGGCCGAGCCCTCCACCGCCTCCATCGAGGTGGACGCGCAGCGGGTCGGCGCCCCCGATGCCGCGCAGGTGACCCTCGCGGCGAAACCGTCCGCGGTGCGCCCGCTCTCCGTGGCGCGTGGTGGATCCTGCTCGGGGAAGGTCGAGGCCAACGTGCAGGAGCTCCGCTTCTCGCTGCCGCCCGCGCTCGAGCCCTACCGGGAATCGGGGCTCTACTTCACGCGCACCGCGGCACCGGAGTCGTGGCGCCCGTACCGCGCGTCGCTGTGCCAGCACCCCGAATGGGGGCGCAGCGGAGGCCCGACGGGCGAAGACCTCTTCTTCGTCTCCTGCGACTCCCACTCGACGCTCGCCTGGGAAGCCCAGGGGACGTGGGCCTTTCCCGAACTCGAAGACGCGCTGCACCAGACGGCCACGGTCCAGGGCACGCTCGCGGCCTGCGGGTGAGTCGCGGACAGCGGGGGCGCTGGTGCTCCCTTGGCGGGCGCGCGCTATACGAGCGCCCATGACCGCCCTCTCCGAGCTCTTCGCCGCGCACCACGCCACCTGTGACCTGGCCTTCGCGGACGCCGAGGTGGCGGGCGTCGAGGCCCGCTGGACGGAGGCGACCACCACGCTGGGCCGCTTCGATGCGCTGATGAAGACGCACTTCGCCTCGGAAGAGGAGACCCTCTTTCCCGCCTTCGAGAAGGCCACGGGCATGACGCAGGGCCCGACCCAGATGATGCGCCTGGAGCACGAGCAGATGCGCGCGCTCCTCGGGCGCCTGGGCACCGCCGTCACCACCCAGGACCCCGACGAGTTCGCCGGCGCCGCCGAGACGCTCCTGGTGCTGATGCAGCAGCACAACCTCAAGGAAGAGCGAATGCTCTACCCGATGTGCGATCGCGCCGTCGGGGGCGACGCCGGTGTCGTCGCTGCCGTCACCGCCCAGCTCGCGTCGTGAGCAGCGCGGTCATCGACGCGCGCTACCTGGCGCCCCCCGAGCCGATGGAGCGCGTGCTCGAGGCGCTCCCCCACCTCGAGCGCGGCCAATCGCTCACCCTGCTGCTGCACCGCGAGCCCTTCCCGCTCTACACCCTGCTCACCGCGCGCGAGTTCGCCTGGGTCACCACGCTGGGCGAAGACGGCACCTACCGCATCGTCATCAGCCACCGGCCATGAGCGCGGCCCTCTCGTTCGAGCAGGCGCCGCCGCTCTCGGTCCCCTTTCGTTTCTTCCTCACCGCGCCGCTCTTCGGCATCGCCGCCGGCGTGCTCTTCGCCCTGGAGGGTGACGCGGTGCTCGAGTCGCGCTGGTCGCTGCAGGCCTTCGCCGTGGTGCACCTCCTCACCGTGGGCTTCATGCTGCAGGTGATGGTGGGGGCGCTGCTGCAGTTCCTCCCCGTGGCCGCCGGAGCCAACGTGTGGAGGCCGCGGCTGCTCGCCAACCTGGTGCACCCCGCGCTGACCCTGGGGGCGGTGGCGCTGGTGGCCGGCTTTCTCGGTGCGGGCGCGTGGACGATGCAGGTCGCGGCGGTGCTGCTGGGCGCGGGCGTGCTCCTCTTCGGCGCGGCGGCCTCGGTGGGGCTGTGGCGCTCGCCGGCCATCGGGCCGACCCTGCGGGTGCTGCAGCTCGCCGTCGCCGGGCTGCTGGTGGCGACGGGCCTCGGCGTGACGCTGGCCAGCGGCTTCGGGTGGCGCCTCGCGGTGCCCTTCGTGTTGCTGCAGCAGCTCCACCTCGCGTGGGGCCTGCTGGGCTGGGCGTTGATGCTGGTGGTGGGCGTGGCCTACCTGGTGGTGCCGATGTTCCAGCTCACGCCCCCGTACGCGCTGCGCCCCTCGCGCGCGCTGCCCGCGGCCTTGCTCGCGTCGCTCTCGTGCTGGACGCTGGGCGCCCTGGCTGACGTGGCGTGGCTCGCGTGGTGGGCGACGGTCCTCGGCGCGGCGGGCACGGTGGGCTTCGCGGCCTACACCTTGCGGCTCCAGGCCCGGCGCAAGCGCAAGGTCACCGACACCACCCTGCGCGCGTGGCGCGTGGGCATGGCCTGCCTGCTGCTCGCGGTGCCGGTGAGCGTGCTGGCGCGGCTGGGATGGCCGGCCTCGCTCCTGCCGCGCGTCGAGTACCTGCTGGGGGTGACGGTGCTCGCCGGCGCCTTCCCCGCGGTCATCGCGGGCATGCTCTACAAGATCGTCCCCTTCATCGAGTGGATGCACCTGCAGCGCGTGATGACGCTGCCGCCGACCATGCAGAAGGTCATCCCCGACGCGCGGGCGCGGTGGCAGTGGCGGCTCTTCGTGGCGTCGCTGGTGCTGCTGGCGGGCGCGGCGGCGTGGGCCCCGCTCGCGGTGCCGGGCGGGCTGCTCTTCGCCGCGGCGTGTGCCCTGCTCGAATGGCACCTGCTGCGCGCGGTGCAGCTGTACCGCTCTCTGACGCCCCGCTGACGGCGCCGGCCTCAGTCCCCGCGCAGCCAGCCGATGAAGGAGCCGAAGGTCGAGGTGCGTTCCTTCTCGGCCTGCGAGAGCTGGGGCCGGCCGTTGCGCGAGAAGCAGTCGCTGCATTCGGTGCCCACGGCGGTGGTCTGCGCCGACGCGAAGGGCTTGCGCTGGCCGCACGCCTCGCAGACGAAGCTCACGTCTTCGGGCGGCTTCACCGGCTTCTGCCGGGTGACGGTGTCCATGTCGCGCGAGTCGAGGTACGTGCCCTTGCAGCTGCGACATGACTCGACGGCGACCCCCGCGGTCAGCTCGGAGTTGAGCAGCGGGATGAGGCAACGCGGGCAGTAGCGATCCGAGGTGCTCTTCGACTTGAGCACCGTGCGGCCCGTGGCCACCTCGAGCTCACCGGAGTCGAACCACACGCCGCCGCAGCTGTGGCAGCGGTCGAGCTCCACGTCGATGCCCGGGTTGCGCGACTGAACCCAGAACGACTTCATCTTCGTGTTGCACTGCGGGCACTCCATGCTCGTCGGCAGGTCGTTGGGGTCGCTCATGGCCGGAGGATGGCCCGGCGGGCACCGCCGGTCGAGTGTCGTGGCGGCCACTGGTGGGTGGCCCGGCGCAGCACCGGGAAGTCATGGGAGAATGGTGGGCATGACCCTGCGCCGCCTGCTCTCGCTCATCGTCGCAGGGTCCATCGCCCCCGCAGCAGCGAAGGAGCCACCCGTGCCCACGGACCCCAGCCGCGTGATCGCCCGCTTCGCCTGTGACGACAAGTACGCGACCGCGGCGACCTGCGACGAGGCCACCTGGCGCCAGGCGACCCTGCTGGACCCCACGAGTGGCCCTGACCTGCTGCTGCACCAGGACGGCGGGCCCAGCGGCGCGGTGTGGAACGGCGACGCCCCGCTCTTTCTCTTCGTGCACGCGTCCACCGGCGTGGTGTCGCTGGGCGGCGTGAAGCTCGCCGGCACCACGGCAGGCGCCTGGCGTTGGTTCCGGGTGCCCCGCGCGCAGTGGGCCAGGGCCCTGCGCGGAGACTCACGCGAGCCCTACCGCAAGGCCATCGTTCGCGTGGGCCAGCAGGCGTTGGGAGAGCTGTGGTTCGCGGAAGGCGAATGACCGCCGCGGTGCCGTGCAGCACGCTGGCCAGGTCGGGCCGCGCGAGGGCCGGTAGCGAAGGAGCGGCTGACTCGACTGCCCGACGAGAGGTACCGCTGGCAGCCGAAGCGGGGGGCCGGCGCTGACAGCGCAGGCCCTGGTGAAGAGGCTGGTGTCTCCACGCGGGCTGCACCTCACCTGCTTCCACTTCAGTCTTCGCGCCCAACGCCAGCCTGCGCGCCGCGGTGCTTCGGCCGTCACCGCCGGCGAGCCTGGCCCCGGCGACGCCCGCACAGAAGCCGAGGCGACCGCGGCTGGACTGGACGACGGCGCTGCAACGCACCTTTGGCATCGATGTGTGGACCTGCCACTGCGGCGGCCAGCGCACCGTGCGCGCCATCGTCACCAACCGGGCCACCGCCGAAGCGATGCTGCGGAGCATGGGGCTGGCCGGTGCGCCGACTCCGAGGGCCGCCTCCCACTCACCGCACCAGCTCACTCTGCAACTGTGACGATGACCTGTGCTGATGGGCGAGGCGGTCTCGCGGGGCACCAGCTCGTCCGAAGTCAGGAATGCGGCCCCCTCCGGTGCTCCGCCGCCCGCACTCCGTGGCGACCGCCCAGGTCTGGGCCTCCTCGCTCCGCCCCTGCCGGCCTCCTCCCTCCCGTCTTCGTAGGGTTGTTCTTCCTTCACTTCGATTCAAGAGCATGATCGACCGCATGATCGGCGCCGGCATCACCCGTCGATGACTCGACGGTTCACGGGGTTGGAGGGGGGGGCATGAGTCGAGGAGCGATGGCTGGGGTTTCGCCGTGATTGGCGTCGTCGTGATGGTGTTGGCGGCAGCGCCAGAGCTCGGGTCCCTTGGCTCTGTCGACGGGCCCATGGTCTGGGTCGACGCACGTTCTTCAGTCGACTTCACGCAGCTCGAGTCATCGGGAACAGGGGGCCCGTTGCCCGGTCAGTTCTCGAGTCCTGGTCCTTCTCAGAACACTTCGGTCTCACTGGCGGGGGCGGCTTCTCCGCGCAGCGCTTTGGGTCGCCAGAGTTCTCTGCCTTTGTCGCGACCAGTTGGGACGCTTCGCTCTCCGTGTGGTTCCGCACGGACGCGCGCCTCACTCGGATGTGGCTCGACCGCTGAGGTCAGTCATCACAGCTGAGCGCGCAAGCGACGACCTCTCACGAGGAGCGAGAGCGCGACGATGGCCACCGTCTCTGCTCCACCTTCGGCGTCCTTCTGCTCGGGCTGACTTCACTCGGGTTGCTTCCTGGCTGCTCCAGCATTCCAAGAGCAACCGGAGTGACGGCCCCATCCCCGAACGCAACCAAGCCGTGACCTGAGGTCACTCTGCGCGGGGTCGAGGGGCCTGCGGGCGATGAGCACGGCCGACCGACATCAGCATCACGGCCTCCTCAGAGCCCCCGGCACCCACGGTAAGGCAGCGCGCATGGCCCCGCTGCGAGCAGAGGCTTCGGCGCAGCGGGGCCCGCGCCAGGGAGCTCTCGCGTGTCGGCGCTCGGCTCCATGCGCGGGCCGTGGAAGCGCGACGCCAGCGCGCTGGGCTCAAGCCTGACCCGCGGCGTAGGCCGACGGCGCTCGGCCAATGACGGCCTGGAAGTCCCTGCTGAAGTGGGCCTGGTCGAAGTAGCCGAGCGCGTGGGCGAGCTCGGTGAGGCTGGGCGGGGCGGGCGAGCTCGTCGGCGGCTTCCCCGAGCCGAAAGCGGCGCAGCACGGCCTTGGGGCTCATGCCGACGTGGCGATGAAAGAGGCGCTGCAGGGCTCGCTCGGGGCGCTGGGCGAGCGCCACCACCTGGTCGACGCTGATCAACGCGCGGTCGTCGAGGAGGCGCTCGACGAGGGAAGCCGCGAGGCGGGCGTCGGCGTCGAACAGGGGGAGCCGCGGCGCGAGGAAGGCCTCGACGGCGGCGAGGGCGGCCTCGTCGGTGCGCGCCCCGAGCACCGCGCCCTCGAGTTCGACGCTCGACGAGAAGACCTGCGAGAGGGGCGCGGACTGGTCGGCCAGCCGCGCGACGTCGTAGCCGAGCCATGCGCGCGCAGTACCGGCGTGGAGCGCGACGCCGACGACGTGCCCTGCGCCCGCGAGCGCGCGCGTGAAGCGGCGACGCTTCGGCCCCACGACGCGCGAGGTGCGCGCGCCTGAGAAAGCGTCCTGCTCGAATATGAAGTGGGATGCGGGGTGGGTGAGCACGTGCTGCTCATACGGAGCGTCGAGCGCCCACTGCACCAGCCAGAAGTACGCGACGTGGCGGCGCAGCGCCTCGCCGGGGAGCACGCGCCGGGCGCGGTACACGCCGCGAGCCATTTCCTCGTCGAGAACGCCTCGGGACCTCGGGTCAGCGCGCATGGTGTCGGGTTCTTCCAAGCATGGCCCGCGGGCGGCGTCGTATTCGAGGCCCATGACGAAGAAATCCCCCACGTCCCTCCGCGAGCTCAGGCTGCTGAACTGGGCCGCCGTGCTCGGTGCGTCGTTTGCGTGGTTCGCCCTTGGCGGCCTCTGGTACTCACCGCTGTTGTTCGGCCCGCTGTGGCAGGACCTGACCGGCCCCTCGGTGCTCCATCAGCAGCCATCGGCGCCGATGTTCATCGTGCCCTTCGTCGGCTCGCTCGTGGGCATGACGGCGACCGCGGCGTTGGTGCGCGCCCTGGGGCTCACGACGCCGCGGCAAGGTGCGCTGCTCGGCCTCGGGCTCGCGCTCGCCCTGGTGGTGCCGACGGTGGCGATCGACGCGGCGGCGCCGAACCACCCCGCACCGCTCACGTGGACGTTGGTCGTCGGCGGCTACCACGTCTTCGGGCTGGTGCTGGTCGCGCTGGTGGTGACGCGCTTCCGCGGCACGACATCAGCCGCCTGAAGCGACGACGCGGCGAGCGCCGGCAGCGGCGCTTCACCGCCCGGTCACGCCTACAGGTCCTTCACTCGGGTTGTTTCATGGCTGCTCCAGCGTTCAAAAAGCAACCGGAGTGACGGCCCCTCCCCGAACGCAACCAACCCGTGCCCTGTGGTCACGCTGCGCGAGGTCGAGGGGCCAGCGGGCGATGAGCACGGCCGACCGACACCAGCATCACGGCCCCTCAAGGCCCCCGGCACCACCGCTGGCCACCTCGAGCTCACCGGAGTCGAACCACACGCCGCCGCAGCTGTGGCACCGGTCGAGTTCCACGTCGATGCCCGGGTTGCGCGACTGTACCCAGAACGACTCCATCTTCGTGCTGCACTGCGGGCACGCCATGGTCGTCGGCAGGTCGTTGGGGTCGCTCATGGTCGGAGGATGGCCCGGTGGGCCCCGGCGGTCGGGCGTCTCAGCGGCCGCTGGTGGGTGGCGCAGCGCGGCGCCGGGAAGTCATGGGAGAGTGCGGGTATGCACCAGGGCCGCCTGCTCGCGCTGTTCATCACCGTGTCCATCGCCCCCGCCGCGGCGCAGGAGCGACCCGCGCCCGCAGACCCACGGCGCGTGGTCGTGCGCTTTGCGTGCGACGACAAGTACGCGACCCCGGCGACCTGTGACGAGGCCACCTGGCGCCAGGCCACCCTGCTGAACCCCACGACCGGCCCTGACCTGTTGTTGCACCAGGACGGAGGGCCCGGCGGCGCGGCGTGGAACGGTGACGCCCCGCTCTTCGTCTTCGTGCACGCGTCCACCGGCGTGGTGTCGCTGGGCGGCGTGAAGCTCGCCGGCACCACGGCGGGGGAGTGGCGCTGGTTCCGGGTGCCCCGCACGCAGTGGGCCGCGGCCCTGCGCGGAGACGCACGCGAGCCCTACCGCAAGGCCGTCGTTCGCGTGGGCAAGCAGCCGGTCGGAGAACTGTGGTTCGCGGAAGGCGAATGACCTCCAGCCGCCCCGCGCATCACCTCGTCACTCCGGGCGCCGCTCACCCGAGGAGTGCCCCAGCTCGCTGCGCCACTGGCCCCACGACCACAACGCCCCGGCGATGGAGATGACCGCCGCGGTGCCGTGCAGCACGCTGGCGAGGTCGGGCCGCGCGATGGCCGCGATGGCCCCCAGCACGTAGACCCCGGCGCACACGAAGAAGCCCCAGTGCAGCATCAGCCCCGCAGCGGTGGTCATGGTGGCGGTGATGAGCATGTCGCTGACCAGCATCTGCCCGTGGCTGGCCCCGGTGAAGGCGGCCGCGAAGCGGTTGGCCATGGGGCCGAGAATCGCCAGGCCCACCACGCCGGCCACGCGCCGGTTGAGCCGCGTCGCCAGCAGGCTCTCACGGCCGACCCAGAGGGCCACGACGTAGGCCACGAGGAACACCACCATCACCGCCGCGGGACCAAAGGCCCCGAGGCTCGCGAGCCAGCCCATCACCACCGGTGACGAGCGCGTCGCGCTGACGATGACCACGGTGCTCAGGGCCATCACCAGGAAGAAGGCCACCCGCTGGCGGCGCGAGACCTTGGGGTCCATCTCCTTCTCGAGGTGGCGCAGGCGGGCCTCGCGCGCCGAGGCGGCCCGGGCGCTGATCTCCAGCGCGGCGAGGGCGCGGGCGAGATCGTCGGGCAGCGGGTCGAGTTCCCGACACAGCGCCCGCGCGGCCTCGAGCTGGCCCTGGGCGATCTCGAAGTGCGCCGCCGCGGCGATCGACGCCCGCAGCCCCTCGCGCGCCGGCCCGTTGCCCGGCCACCCGGCGAGCGCCTGGCTGAAGCCGAAGCGACACTCCGAGAGCAGCGGCGCCACCACCGCGCGATCTCGTTCACCCTGCCCCACCGCGCGCTGGAGCCGCTCGAGCCGGCCCTGCGACGCCAACGCCAGGGACACCGACCCGCGGTGCCGCACCCAGTCGGTCAGCGCGTCGCGCAGCGCCGTCACCGATTGGTAGCGGGCGTCGGGGGCCATGGCCATGGCGCGGTCGCAGATCTCCACCAGGTCGCGCGGGGCGTCGGCGGACATCGGTTCGCGGCGGCCTTCCCACGCGCGCTCGAGCACCTCGCGCAGGTCGGCGCCGCCGTACGGAGGCCGCCCCGAGAGCACCTCGAAGAGCGTCGCCCCCAGCAGGAACACGTCGGTGCGCTCGTCCATCTGCGCGTCGTCGCCGGTGGCCATCTCGGGCGCGAGGTAGACCGGGGTGCCCACCAGGGCCGGCTTGCCCGCTTCGCCGCGCTTCACCTTGCGCGTGGCCACGCCCCAGTCGGCCACGAAGACCTCGCCGAACTCGCCGATGAGCACGTTGGAGGGCTTCAAGTCGCGGTGGAGGTACCCGCGGCTGTGCGCGTAGGCGATGGCGTTGCAGACGTGCACCAGGATGTCGACGTGGCGCTCGAGGGGCTCGAGCCCGCGCTTGGAGATCGCCGCCCAGGCCGGGTCGGTGACGTCGTAGAGCAGCCGCGCCCAGGACACGCCGTCGACGCGCTTCATCACCAGGGCCGGGCGGCCGTCGACGTCGGAGGCCAGCGCGTAGACGGGGATGACGCCCGGGTGCTCGAGGGCCCCGGTGGTGCGCGCCTCGTGCACCAGCGCCTGCAGGGTGCCCAACGAAGCATCAGGCCGCGCCACCTTGACCGCCACGTCGCGGCCCAGCGACTGCTGGCGGGAGAGCAGCACCTTGCCCATGCCGCCCTCGCCCAGCACGCCCACCACGATGAGGTCCTGCGTGCTCATGCCCGCCTCGACGGGGGGCTGGTTCGAGATGCGCGGGAGGTCGACGCGCTCGGTGGGCGTGTCGCGGGTGATGCGCAACGTGGCGGCGGACCACGCCACGCCGTGGGTGGCCCGCAGGTCCGTGGGTGAACCGGCGTCTCCGGGAAGCGAGTCGAGGCCCAGGGTCACCCACAGTTCGTCGAGCGTCGTCGTCGAGGCAGACATCGGCGGGGAGTGTGTCACGCGCGAAGGGTCCGCGCGCCGCGGGTCGACGATGTCCCTCCTGACCCGAGGGCGCCCCTCAGAAGCGCGCGAACACCGACACGCCGGCCGGACCGATGGCCACGCGCACCTCGTCGGTCGACAGCGCGTTCACCGTCAGCACCAGCGAGACGCTGCCGGCGACGATGGCGGCCAGCCCGAGCACGTCGGCGGCGACGCTGAAGCTCCCCACCCGGGCCGCGGCGAGGTTGAGGGTGTCCTGGGTCACGCCCAGGGTCGCCCGGGCCTTGGACAGGCCACCTTCGCTCCCGAAGGCGAGGCCCGCCATCACGCCGGCCACGGCGGCGAGGGTCCCGGTGGCGATCCACCCGACGATCATCGGCGTCTTGCTCCGGGCCTGGGGCGCGAGCCCCGCCACCCCGGTCAGCGGCGTCGCGCTCACCGAGGGGGCGCCGGGGGAGACACTGGGCGCGGCGAGCGGCTCCTCGCGGCCCAGGGTCACGGTGGTGGTCTCGAGGCCCGCGACGTCGACCACGCGCGAGACCGCCGCGCGGCCGGGCGGGTTCACCGTCACCTTGTGCCGCCCGGTGTTCGCCGCGATGGGCGCGGGCAGCGGCGCGACGCCGACCACCTCGTCGTCGATCAACACCTCGGCGCCCTCGGCGGTCGCGACCGCGATGCGGCCCACGCGCGTCTTGAGGCGCTCGAGCTCGCGGTTCACCTCGTCGCGGCGGCTCGAGCCGACGTCCGACCCGCCCTCCTTCAAGTAGCGGCTGAAGGCGTCCTGGGCGCGCGCGTAGTCGAGCAACTGCAGCTGCACCTGGCCGATGTTGTAGAGCATCTTGTAGTTGGGCAGCGCCTGGTGGGCGCGCTCGAACTCGACCAGCGCCCCGCGGAAGTTGCCCTCGTCGTAGAGCTCGGTGCCTCGCTTGAAGCGGACGCGGGCGTCGTCGACGGACTTGTCGGCGAGGCAGAGGGTCGCGACCAGCAGCGACGTGACGAAGGTGAAGCGGCTCAGTTTTCCCATGGGTTGTTCCGATCGAGCTCTTTGCGGGTTTCGTCGAAGACTTCGGTGTCGATGGAGCGCTTGCCGGCGGCGGGCTTCGCCTTCGGCGTCATTTCCTGGATCGCCGTGTTGTCCGCGCCCACCGGCTCGGACTTCGCGGCGCCGGGGCGTGCGGGCGGCGGCGTGGGCTTCGGAGGCGCGCGGTGGGCGACGACCGCCACGCGCGGGGCCTCGATCACCGGTCGGGGCGGCTCGACCACCGTGAGCGCCGCAAGGGGCCGCAGCTGCAGAGCCATGGTCACGTCGCGCAGGAAGCTGACCTCGCGCGAGAGCGGCTCGAAGCCCTCGGCATGGGCGGTGAGGCGGTGCACCTTCCCGTCGGCGGCGGCCGTGGAATAGGGGTTGGTGACCTTCACGCCGTCGAGCTCCAGCGTCGCCTCGGGGGGCGCCACGCTCAGCTCCACCAGCACCGGCCGCGGCGCAGGCGCGATCACCGGGGTGAGCACCGGCTCGATGACCGGCACCGTCTCCACCACCGGCCGCGTGGGAACGGTGGCGCGCCCCGCGAGCCAGACCACGAGGCCCACCAGCACCACGAAGCCCGCCGCGACCAGGCCGATGACCAGGCGCGTGGTGGAGTCCTTCCCGTCGGGCTTGCGCTGGGCGCTGCGCACGCCGCGGTCGATCTTCGGCAGCGACGGGGAGCTCGTGCCCGCCACGTCAATCGACAAGCCGTCGTACGAATCGGCCGTCGCCGAACGCGCGGGAACAGGCACGGGTGCCTGTGCGCGGGCCGGCGCCACGTCTGCGGCCGCGAGGGTCGCCGCGATGGGCGTGTAGCCACTGCCCCGCGTCGCCGAAGGAATGTTCGACGGGCCGGTCACCGAGGCGAAGGCGCTGGCTGCCGGGGTCTTCGCCTGCGGCAGGGGGAGGTTGAAGGGCACCGGCGCTGCGCCCTGCTTGAGCTGCTGATCGATGAGCGCGTTGACGCGCGTGCGGTCGTCGGCCACCAGCGGCGCCACGAAGGCCGCCAGCTCCTCGGCGCCGACCGGGCCGCCCCGCGTGCCGAGGTACCAGTCGAGGGCGTTCTTGAAGTCCTGCGCGGAGGCCGTGCGGTGGGCGCGATCCGGCGCGAGCGCGGCCTTGCAGATCTCCTCGAGGATCGGCTCGACGTGCGCCTGCTCGATGTCGGGGATGTCGCCGGTGACCAGGCGCGACGAGATGACGGCCGTGGTGGCGTCGCCCCAGAACGACTTGCGGGTGATGGCCTCGGCGAGGAGCACGCCCACCGAGAACACGTCGGCGCGCGCGTCGACCGCGTTGCCCAGCGCCTGCTCCGGCGCCATGTAGTTGATCTTCCCCCGGTAGAAGCCCGCGTGCGTCTGGGTGCGGCTGTCGGCGGTCTTGGCGATGCCGAAGTCGAGCAGCTTGCACGCGCCCTGGGTGGTGACCATCAGGTTCTGCGGCGAGAGGTCGCGGTGCACCACGTTGAGCAGGGTGCCGTCGAAGTCCTTGAGCGTGTGCGCGTACTGGAGCCCGCCGAGCACGTTGGCGAGGATCTGCACCATCAACCGCAAGGGCACGCCGCCCGAAGGCGCCGCCAACCGGTTGAGCCGGAACAACGAGGGGCCCTCGAGGTACTCCATGACGATGTACTGGCGGCCGTTCTCTTCGCCGACCTCGTAGGTCTGCACCACGTTGACGTGCGAGAGCCGCGCCGACAGCCGCGCCTCGTCGAGGAACATCTGGGAGAAGGCCGGGTCGTCGCTCACGCGCGAGACCTTGATCACCACCAGTTTCTGGAACCCGCCCAGCCCGGTGGAGGCCGCCAGGTAGACGTCGGCCATGCCGCCGCGGCCCAACTCCGCCAGCAACCGGTACTTCCCAAAGAGCGTCTCACTCATGTCGAAGCCCCGGGCTCACTGGAAGAGCTGCAACGAGCCGTTGCTGTAGAAGTAGGTGTTGGCGAAGGTGCCGTCGGGGTTGAAGCCCGTGCCCCACACCGACTGCGAGTACTGGTGGTTGGTGGGGCTGAAGCCCGCCGCGGCGCCGAGCGCGAGGTTGACCGCCGGCAACGTCTCGAAGGCCTGCACCATGCTGTCGGGGGTCACCGCGTCCTTGTTGTTCTTGAGCCCCTCGATGAAGAGCCGCCCCGCGAGGTAGCCCTCGAGCGAGGTGAAGCTCGGCCGGGCCCCGGCGGCCGCGAGCAGGCGCCGGTACTCGACGACCACCTCGTTGGCGTCGGTGGCGTAGTTGGGCACCACCTGCGAGACGAAGACCCGGTCGAGGTACGCCTCGGTGGTGCCCGCGGGCGTGGTGAACGTGCCCTGCGCGTGCAACTGGGCCGCCAGCGCGTCGGGCCCGACGAACGAGACGTTGCTGAAGTACAGCGTCAGCCGCGATGCCTTGTGCAGCGAGGCCTGCTGCGCGTCGTTGGCGTTGAGCCAGTCCTTGAGGCCCTTGATGTACGTCGCGCCGGGCCCGTAGGTGTCGGTCATCATGATGCCCACCACGTGCGGCGCGGTGTCGGCCATGAGCAACGTCGTCAGGTAGTCGGCGGTGGCCGTGACCTGGCTGGGCACGCTGTTGACGTCGTTGCGCGTGTAGCGGAAGCGGTGAATGTTCGGCGCGACGTTCTTGAGCGCCTGGTACGCGGCGACGAGGCCGTTGTACCCGGCGTCTCCGAAGGTGTCGTTCTGGTCGAAGCTGATCAGGTGCGCGTCGTCGGGCACCTTGAGCACCAGGAAGTACTGCAGCGTGGCCATCGCTTCCTGCGCGTAGCTGGCGCGCATGTTGAAGATGTACTTCGCGCACGACCCCGCGGCGGTGTTGCGCAGCATGCTGGTGGCGCCGGTGAAGGCGCCAAAGAAGAGCCGGCCCGTCTCGACCGTCACCGGCGCGGCGCGCACCATGGTCGGCGTGCCCACCGAGCCCACCATGGCCAGCACCGCCGACGCGCCGGCGTTGAGCGCGGTCTGCGAGAAGGCCGTGCCCCCGGCCGGCGGCGTGGCGGTGGTCGGGCAGTGCGGCGCCTCGGTGCTGGGCTGCGCGTCGGTCAGCGTGCGCGCGTTGCTCTCGGCCAGCGCGGGGTCGTACTGGTCGTCGAGGAACTGCAGCTTGATCTGCCGCCCCTTCACCCCGCCCTGCGCGTTGACCGCGTCGAAGGCCAGTTGCAGGCCGCGGTTCATCTCGAGGCCCAGGGCCTGGCTCGAGCCCGTCGCCGGCGCCGACTGGCCCAGCAGGATCGGCGGCTCGGCGCACAGGGAGTCCTGGCAGGTCGACAGCGCGTCGAAGTGCGCGCAGTCCGCGTCCTCGGTGCATTGGCGGTTCGAATGATCGAGCACGAACGAGCACGAGCTGAGCGCGAGCGCGCCACCCACCATCACAACCGACCGGAAAGACATGTGAACTCCCACGCGTGAAGAACTGGACGGACCCGTGCGGGGCCCGCCCAGGGCAGACACACCCAGGGCTCATCCAGTCTCACGCCATCTGCGGGAGGGGGCTCAGGCGGGGGTGACGAGGCTCTCGCGCAGGGCCCGGGACAGGCTCAGCTCGAAGCCCTGCTGCGCCCGCGACAGGAGCCGATCGACCTCGGCGGGGTCCAGGCGGAGCAGCTGCGCCGTCAGCCGCCGGGTCTCGGCCTCGAGGGCGCTCTTGGCGTCGGCCAGCCAACGGGCGACCGACGAGCGGTGGGCCCCGTAGAGCGGCGCCAGCTCGTCGATGGTCAGGCCGTCGAGCAGGTTGAGGCGCAGCAGCGCGCGCTGGCGCACGGTGAGCAACGCCACGGCCTTGCGGAACGCCTCGCGGAACTGCACCTGCTGGTCGACGCGGAGCACGCCGGATTCCCAGTCGAGGGCGTCGGGCAGCGCCACCAACCCGCTGTCGGAAGAGGGCGGCCGCGGCGCCTGCACCCGCAACAGGAGGTTCACCGCCACCACGCGCACGTAGCCCCCGAGCGGCCCGCGCGCCGCGTAGTGCGCGAGCTTCGGGCCGCTGTCTTCCTGGGCCACGAGGAGCCGGATGCGCAGCTGCTGCTGCAGCTCGTCACGTTCGTGGGCCGACGCCCGCCGCCCCACCGAGCGCGTCGCCACGGCGAGGCACGCGTCGAGTTCGCGCAGCGCGGCCGGGTCACCGTCGAGGCACGCCTCGGCCAGCAGCAGGTCGTCGAGGCGGATCGTGGCCAGCTCACCTTCGTGCTTCACGCGCCGGGCGATCGACTCGGCCAGCGAGACGGCGTCGACGCCTTCGAAGCGCGTCGCCAGCGGCTCCAGTCGCTGCGCCAGCACCTCGCCCGCCACGTCGTCGAGCGAGGGGAGCAGTGCGCGGAGCGCCGTGACGACCGACTGGGGAGCGCGCATGGGCGAGGCTGGAGCATAGCCCGCCGGGCGCAGGGGAGATCAGCGCCCCCGGCAACAGCGTTCGACCGTGTGGGTCAGCTCCCCCAGGCGGCGTTGGGCAGCGGCGCCCCCCGGCCGGTCCTCCGCCACGCCCCGGGCCAGGGTCAACGCCTCGCGAAAGGCCGCCAGCGCCCCCCGGGAATCGCCCGTCGCCAGCAGCGCCTGTCCCTGCTTCTCGTGGGCCTGCGAGCGCTGCTGCCGGAGCTCAGTGTTGGCCGGCGTGGCCACCTCCCCGGGCGCCGGAGCCAGCAGGCCCAGGGCCGCGGTGTAGTGCGCCAACGCACCCGCCCCGTCGCCCCGGGCCAACGCGAGGTCGCCCAGGTTTCCCCGGCTCGCCGAGAGGTCGGCCCGGGCACCGGGGTCGTCCGGCGTCTTCGCCCAGGCCGCTTCGCAGAAGGCCCGCTCGGCCGAGAACTGCGCCCCAGCGCGGTCGAGCTGGTGCAGCGAGAGGAGCGTGGTGCCCACGGCGTCACGGCTGGCCATGAGGTCGTGCGCCCACAGCTCGTTCGCCGGGTCGGTCGCTACCAGGGCCTCGCGCAGCGCGAAGGACTGCTCGAACTCTGCGAGCGCGCCGGCCGCGTCGCCTTGCAGCGCGAGCACCTCGCCCACCTTGTCGTGGCTGATGGAGACGTCGCGGCGGCGCCAGGCGTTCGACGGGTCGAGGGCGGCGGCGCGGGCGCGGAGTTGGGCGGCCTGGCGGTAGTGCTCGAGGGCCGCGTTCGCGGTGCCCGTGGCCCGCTGCACGTCGCCCAGCCCGTCGTGCGCGTAGGCCAGGTCGTGCAGCCACAGCAGGTTCGAGCCATCTGTTTCCACCAGGGCCCGGTGCAGCGCGCGGCTCTCCTCGTATTCGGCGGCGGCGGCGGTGAACTGGCCCTGCGCGAGCAGCAGGTCGCCCAGGCGCTCGTGCTGCACGGCGTGCGTGCGCCGGAGCTTCACGTTCTGGGGGGCGGCGGCCACGAGCGCCGAGGTCATCTCCTGCGCCGAGCGGTAGAGCGCGAGGCCCTCGTCGACGCGGCCGAGATCGCACAGCGCGTCGGCCACCAGTCCGCGGGCCGTGGCCACCGCGTTCCGGAGCTCGGCGTCGGTGGGCTCCGTCGCGGCGGCGGCTTCCCGCAGCGCGAGCGCGAGGCGGTGCTCGGCCAGCGCCTTCTCGGCCTGGTCCGAGGTGAAGAACAGTCCCCCGAGCCGCTCGTGGCTGTCGGCGAGCGCGGCCTGCAAGCGCGGCGCTGCGGTCCCGCGCGCGGCCACCGCTTCACGCAGCGCGAGCGCGCGCCGGTATTCAGCCTCGGCCCCGGCCCGGTCGCCGCGGGCCTCGAGCACCTTCCCCAGCGCGTTGCGCGACGAGGCCTGCTGGAGCTGCCAGGCCGGGCCCCCGGGATCGCGCGCGGCCGCGGTCTCTGCGAGGCGCACGGCAGCGCGATGTTCGACGAGCGCGAGCTCGAGCTGTCCCTGGGCATCGAGGACCTCGCCCAGGTGCTGGCGCGCGAGGGCGGCGCGGGCCAGCTCGGCCGGGGCCAGCCCCTCGTCCCGCGCCTCGTAGTGCCGGGCGGCGCTGCGGGCCGTGTCCTCCATCAGGTCGAGGCGGCCCAGCTCGAGCAGCTTGGTGTGCAGGTCGCCCAGGATGAAGTCGAGGAGGTTCTCGGCGTCGGCGCGGCTGTTCTCGGCGACGCGCTGGGCGCGGAGCACGCGGGTCACGGCCACGCCTCCAAGCACCAGGAGCACCACCGCAGCGACGGCCGTAACGCCCACCGCGGCCCGGTGACGCAGGACCCAGCGACGCACCAACTGGCCCGACGAGTAGCGGTGCGCCCCGACGAGCTGGCCGGTGAGGTAGCGGCGGAGATCGGCCGCGAACTCCAGCGCGCTGGCGTAGCGCGCGGCCGGCGCCCGCGACATCGCCCGCTCGACGATGGCCACCAGCTCGAGGGGGGCCCCGGGGGCGCGTTGGCTCAGCGGCGGCGGCGGCCCACGCTTGACCTGCTCGAGGGTGTCGAGCCCGTCGCCCCCGTAGGCGCGGCGGCCCGCGAGCAGGTGATCGAGCATGGCCCCCAGCGCGTACACGTCGGCGCGCGCGTCGAGCGGCTGCCCGAGCGCCTGCTCCGGAGGCATGTAGGCCGGCGTGCCCACCACCGTGCCCGCGGCGGTCTCGTCGGCGCTGCGCAGCCCCGATTCCGAGGGGCCTTCGGGGTCGGCCGGCGCGCCGAGATCCTTCGCCAGGCCCCAGTCGATGATCACCGTCTCGCCGAAGCTGCCCACCAGCACGTTCGACGGCTTGAGGTCGCGGTGGATGATGCCCTCGGCGTGGGCTGACGCGAGCGCGTCGGCGACGGCGAGCACGTGGGGCAGGAGCGCGAGCCGCAGCTCGAGCGTGGTCGCCTCGGCGATGACCTTCTCCAGCGAGCGGCCCTTGATGTGGGGCATGGCGTAGAACGGCTCGCCCGAGGGCCACCGCCCGGCCTCGAGGACCTTGACGATGGACGGGTGCTGCAAGCGCGCGGTCAGCCGGGCTTCGCGCTCGAAGCGGCGTTGGTCGCTGGCCCCGGGGAGCATCTCCTTGATCGCCACGTCGCGGTCGAGGTGCAGGTCGCGCGCGAGCCGGATGCGCCCCATGCCGCCGCGGGCCAGCTCCCGCGAGCCGACGTAGTGCGCCGGGTCGACCTGTCGGAACGACGACGGCGCCGCGGGCTGGTCGACCCGAATGAGCTCCGCCACCAACTGCCGGCAGCGCTCGCACCCGTCGAGGTGCAGCTCGACGCCCGCCAGCGCGTCGCCGCCGAGCGTGCCCTCGGAGAGGTCGAGCAGCAGGTTTTCGTCGAGGCACGCCATGGTTCACCCGTAGCCTGCCTGCTCCGGCCCGTCATCGACCAGAGGGCCCCGCCGGTTCTCCCTCGTTCAGCTGGCCGGGGAAGTCAGCGCCGAGAGCGCGCCCACCGCCGCGGCCACCACCACGCTCAGGCCGGCGGCCAGCACCGCCAGCCGTGCGGGGGCCGCGGGTTGATGCACGAAGCGTCGCCAGGCAACCAGCACCGCGAGGCCGATGCTGACGAAGAACACCACCGCCATGGCGCCGTCGCGCGAATGGCCACTGCCCAGCGCGCTGCCCACCGCGAGCGACACCAGCGCGAACACCAGCACCTGCACGAAGGCGCCGAGGAAGGCCGCGGCCCAGGCCGAGACCATGGCGAAGGCCACTCCGGCGCCATGCACCGAGGTCGCCAGCCCCACGGCCCAGAAGAAGGCCATCGCCACCAGCCACGAGAAGGCGGCGATGACACTCGCGCCCTCGAGCTCCGAGGCGCCCATGAGCGCCAGGGGCACCACGCCACAGCCCAGCAGGGTCACGCCCAGCGACGTGAGTGCCTTGAGCCGGAACACCGCGCCGCGCGGGAGCACCACCAGCAGCGGCTCGAGCGTGCCCAGGCGCGCCGACTCGGAGAAGGCGAGCGCAGGGCTCAGCGAGGCCGCGAGCGCACAGAGGAGGAAGAGCGCCATCGGGGCCGCCTGCGCCGCGCCGTTGAAGAACAGGCCCGCGAAGGCGACGCACCCGAGCAGCGCGAGCACCAGCACGTCACGCTGCACCGTCAGCTCGGCCGAGATCACCGGAGGGGCCAGGCGAGCCGCCCACCTCGCGCCCGGCAACGAGAGCGCTTCATCGAGCGGGAGCCCCAACGCCCCGCGACGCACGGCCTTCGGCAACACGGCGAGCATCACCACCCCGTAGAGCGCCAACGCGGCGAGCACCGGCCCGCGGCCCGCGAGGAACCCGATGGGCGTGGCCACGAAGAAGGGCGTCAACGTCACGAGGCCCAGGCTGGTGCCTTCCTTGCGGGCGAAGAAGAACCACGTGGGCGCCGTGGCCAGCGCGAGCACGTGACCTCCGAGCGCGAGCCACCACAACTCCGGGGCCGGGGCATCGCTCGCCGACACCTGCAGCCAGGAGAGCACCACCAACGAGGCCCCCAGCGCGAACTTCTCGGCGAAGGCGCGCGCCCCCAGCGGGCTCAAGAAGAACGAGGTGAGCGTGCCGCGCTCGTACTCGGCGACCATCGGCAGCAGCAGCGCGGCCGTCGGCAGCACCAGCGACAACACCCAGGGCAACGTCTCCACCAGCCCCGCCACCGCGCCCGACGCAGGCAGCACCTCGGCCCAGGCGCCCGCGCCGCTGCACACCAGCAGCAACGTGCCCGGCAAGACCGCGAGGCGCAGCTCCTTGCGCAGCCGCAAGGCCAGCGGCGACGACGCCCGCGCGGCGAACACCACCGCCCCGAGCACCAGCACCGCCGGCAGCGCGCGCGTCGGGCCCGCGGCGAGCACGGGGAGCAGGCTGAGCAACCACCACCACGAGACACGGGAAGCCGTCATGGGAGTCACCTCAGGCTGCGAGGAGGAAGATCTCTTCGAGGGACAGGGCGCTGGCGTCGATGCGCACCGCGCCCTGGGCCGTGAGCCAGCCGCGCGCGGCGTCGGTCTCGGCGTCGACGATGAACTCGAGCATGCGACCCTCGCGGCTCACCGGCTTGACGGTCTTCATGGGCACACCCAGCGGCGCGTCGACGTCGAACCAGGCCCGCAGCCGGCAGTACCGCGCACGCGCCACGTCGGCCTCGGTCGAGAGCACCGCGCGCCCGCCGCTCAGCACCGTGAACCCGTCGACCACGCCCTCGAACTCCGAGATGAGGTGCGTGGAGACGAGGATGGTCTTCTTCGCCGGGTCGCCCTCCTGGAACACGCCGATGACCGCCTCGAGGAACTGGCGACGGACCAGCGGGTCGAGGCCGGAGGTCGGCTCGTCGAGCACCAGCAACTCGGGGTCCGCGGCGATGGCGCACACCAGGGCGAGCTGCGTCTTCTGCCCCTTGGAGAGCGCGCTGGTGGGCGCCGAGAGATCGAGTTCGAAGCGCGTGAGCAGGTGCTCCTGCAGCGCGAGGTTCCACCTGGTGCGCAGCGCGGCCGCGTAGCCCAGCACCTCGGCGACGGTCATCCAGGGGTGGAAGCCGGGCGCGTCGGGCACCCACGCCACGCGGGCCTTCACCTCGGCCTCGTGCTGCGTGACGTCGAGCCCGAAGAGCTTCACCTGGCCCGAGGTGGGCCGCACCAGCCCCAGCAGCGCGCGCAGCGTCGAGGTCTTGCCCGCGCCGTTGCGACCGAACAGCGCGTGGCAGCGCCCCGGCTCGACGGTCAACGAGAGCCCCTTCACCGCTTCCCCGCGCGGGTAACGCACCACGAGGTCCTGCACGTCGATGGTCGGGCTCACGTCAGCTCTCCTCTTCCTGAAGCACGGCGGGTCTGGTGAAAGCGGCGCAGGCCTTCGTCGAGCAGCGCGCGCAAGTCGTCGTCGGTGACCTGGAGGTGGTGCGCCTGGATGATCAGCGCGTCGACGCCCTGGGCCAGCCGCTCGTTGCGCACCGCGCGCCGCAGCGGCGTCTTGCTGCCGGTGACGAAGCACCCCGAGCCCTGGCGGTTCTCGATGACCCCTTCGCTCTCGAGCTCGGCCCAGGCCTTGGCCACCGTGTTGCGGTTGACCTTGAGCTCCTCGGCCAGCACCCGCACCGAGGGGAGCTGGTCTCCGTCGCGCAAGGTGCCCGTGGCCATGGCCGACTTCGCCTGCTGCACGAGCTGGAGGTAGACGGGGACGCCTGAGTGGTAGTCGACGAGCCAGCGCATGACACCTGGACACTGTCATAGGACACTATGACAGTCAAACACCCCCGGGCGGCCGGTGTAGGCTGGGCCACATGTCAGACCCCCTTGGGACAACGCCATCCATGGACGAAGTGGCGATGACGCTCAACGAGCGGCTCCGACCGTTGAAGGTGTCCGAGTACGTGGCGCTCGCGGGGCTTGGCGCCTTCGAGAACGAGCGCGTGGAGTTGATCAGGGGAAGGGTAGTGAGGATGGCACCGCAGGGGGAAGAGCACGCATGGGTCGTGCAGGCGATGACCAAGCTGCTGGTGGAGCACTTCGGACGATGGGCGGCCGTCCGGCCCTCGCTCCCGCTGCAGGCCTCCGAGGACTCGATGCCCGAGCCGGACTTCGCGTTGGTCCCCAGGACGAAGGCGCCGGGGCCCCACCCGCAGCAGGCGCTGCTGTTGATCGAGGTCTCGAGTTCTTCGCTTGGACTCGACCGCAAGGTGAAGGCGCCCCTCTACGCGGAGGGTGGTTCACCGGAGTACTGGATCGTCGACGTCGCGGCGGCACAGCTCGAGGTCTTCCGCGCGCCGAAGAACGGCACGTGGACAGAGCACTTCACGCTCAGCGCGTCAGACTCGATTCGGCCCGTGTCCTTCCCGGAGGTCGCGTTTCCGTTGAAGGACTTCCTGGTCGCCATCGCCAGTCACTGCACTGCTCACCGCGCCGTGGGCATCTCCTCCCAGTGCTGGTTCGAGCCGACGTTGGGGTTCAAGCCCGGGCTGTCGGTGACGATGTACTCGCCCAGGTTGTTGGCCCAGGCCGTTCCGTAGCCCGACGGGAGCTCGACCTCGTTGCCGGAGTGCGGGTCGGTGAAGCGCTGCACGCCGCGAATGTTGTCGCTCTGGTTCTGCACGATGGAGTCCTGGATGCGCTGGCGTCGTTCCCAGTCGCGCTGGTCGGCCTCACGCAGGGACGCGCTGGCGTTGGCGACGGTGGTGCCCAGGCGACCGGCCGCCTGGATCCCCTCGGTGGACTGGGCAATGAGCGCCTCCTTGGTATGCACCACCTTGGCGAACCAGCTGGGGTTCACCTTCATCGAGTGGATCATCGTCTGGAAGATCCGGGCGCGGGAGCCGAGCTTTCCCTTCGCGGCCCGGAACGAGAACACGTAGTCGATGTACCAGTAGTCGATGAAGTAGCCGGGCAGCGGCACGATGAAGTTCGCCACCGCGGCGTAGAACTCCTCCTCGATGGCCTTGTCGGCGTCGAGGTACGTCACCCGCGCCTTCCCCGCCTCGGCGGTGGCGCGCAGGCCCTGCACGGGTTCCCCTCGCGCGAGGGTGGCGAGCTCGGGCACCCGCTGCTGGTTGATCACCGCGAGCCGCGAGGTGCCGGTGCGCACGCCGGCGACGATCCGCGAGAGCGCGGCGTCGAGGCTCATCGGCTTGGCCACCATCGTGTTGAAGCGCAGCGTGCCGGGCGGGTTCGTGGCCAGGAAGAGCCGGTTGTCCGTCCAGAAGAAGGCGCGGGTCGGGAAGAGGTTGAGCTCGTCGACGCCGGCCGGGTCGTAGAAACGAAAACGCGACTGGGCCGGGAGCGCCGGGTTCTGCGACCACGTGACGCCCCCCTCCACCTTCCACCCGCGGGGCACCAGGCACCGAAACGCCTCGAGGCCGGTCATCGGGTCGACGTAGACGAAGGGCACGAAGGTCTGCGCCTCGGCCGCCGCGAGCGACGCGACGAGCAAGCTCACCACCACGGCGCATCGCTTCATGAGGGCCTCCCCGGGAATCGAGCTTCACGAAGCAGGCTGCGTGCCACCGGACCCCTCGGCGGAGGCGACCCTACGTGTGCAACTGCTGCAGACCACGGAGCCCCTGCTTGCAGCCACGTCGACCCGCGCTCCGCTGGAAGCGGTGCACTTCGCTGCGCGCAGCCCGTGGTGCGCGAGATGCACAACCCGCGCGCATGAGCCGCTCTCGTTCCATCGTCAGCGCCGGGGTCGTAGCCGCGTTCGTCGCGTGCAGCGCCGGCGAACCCGCCGTGGTCGATGCCGGAGATTGGCTGTCCGGATTGGGCGGCGGCTGGGGCAGCGGCGGTGGCGGTGTCGGCGCCGGTGGCGGTGGCGGTGGCGGTGCCAGTGGTGGCGGTGGCGGTGGCGGCTCAGGTGGAGGCCAGAGCGACGCAGGCAGCGCGGTGGTGCCTCCCGTGTCGACTGGCGTTCCGCTCGTCGATCGACTGGGAACAGCGGCCGCGGCCTGCGGCCGACAGAGCGTCTTCACGGTGCCTGGCGGGTGGCAAATGGTGGCGGTAGGTGACCGGGGTTGCACGGTCTGGGTGCCCGGCGGGTGGATCGTCCAGGGCTCGTTCAGCGCGATGCCCACAGCCTTCTCCGACACCACGGGCGTCGAGGGCTTCATCGGGGTCGCGGGCGCCACGCAGGAGCTCTCGTCCTGCAGCCCGGCCGTCGCGCGCGCGGGCCTGCTCGATGGCTTCGGGCGGGGTGGCTACACGAGCCCGCAGGTGCTCTGGCATTGGGAAGGCACCGAGCTCTTCGCCGGCAGCGCCTGGGCGACCGGTCACGCGGTGTTCTCGATGACGAAGCAGCCGACGCCACTGGTGGGCTACGTCTGGGTGATGACGGTGCCCACGGTGATCGCCTGCGACGTGGTGGCGCTCGGCTTCTGGGAACCCCAGGCGAGCATCGAGACGGACACCTGCACCACGCTGCAGATCCTCAACTCGGTGAAGTGCCCCGGCGGCGGGGAATGCGAGCCGGAGGCCGACGGCGGCGGGTGTTGATTCTCTCGACGGCCGCTCTAGCCTCGACGGCATGATGCTCACCTGGGCCATCGGCCTGTTCGTGCTCCTCGAGTGCAGCAACGTCGCGGCGCTGTACTTCGCACCGGGATCCCGTCGCGCCAACGCCATGGGTGTCTTCACCGCGTGGGAGAAGTCGAAGGCCGACCCCGAGGTGCACGACCTGGTGCGCTACCTGGTGTCCTGGGTCGCGGGGACCAAGCTCATCTTCCTCGCGCTGCTGGTGGTCATCCTCACCACCGCGCCGGCCACCACGCGCACGCTCGCGGGCGTGGTGCTCGCCGCGAGCATCGCCACCTTCTTCTGGCGGCTCTTTCCGCTCGCGCGCCGCATCGACGCGGCCGGCGGCCTGACGCCGCGCGGCTACTCGAAGACGCTGGGGCTGATGATCGCCGGGATGATCGTGCTCTTTGCTGCGGCAACGCTGTGGTCGGCATGAGCAGGCGCGTCAGCCGCCGGTGCGCACGCTCGCTGCGGTCGGGCAGCACGGGCGTCGCCCTTGGGTCGCGGAAGAGCACCCCGCCCCCGTGTGCCAACTCCAGGACCTGATCGCGGGTGTCATCCATCGACTCCTTCACCTCTTCTTGTTCGCTCATGGCGAGCTCACCGTGGGGAAGGGTTCACGCGTTGCATCCGGCGGGTTCGACGCGTCGGGACCCGGGGCGAACTCGGTCGCGCCGGTGGTGATGACGAAGGGCCCGCCCTGCTCGGCGATGGTCTCGACCGCCCGGTGCTCGGTGGCGGCGTCGTCGGCCCCGGTGAGGTTCTCGACGAAGGCTTCGCCCAGCTCCTCTCCGAGCGGGTCGACCCCCTCGGCGGTCTTCAGGATCGATACCTCGGCGCCCTCGCCGACCCGCGGCGCCGGCTCGTCGATCTCCACGACGTGACGAACCTCCTTGCGCGCCTTGGCCGGGGCCACCGGGGCGTGGCTGGGCTTCACGTGTTTCTTCGTGGCGGTCATGGGGAAGTCTCCGTGCGAGGTCAGTGCACTGCGTGGTGCGGGAGTTGCGCGACGATCTTCGTCCACGTCGCCGGCTCGAGCGCGCTGCGGGGCAACACGCGCGCCATGGCGACGGTGCTCAGGGCAGCTTCGGGCGGACGCGCCTTGCGCACGCCGCGGCTCAAGCGCTTGAGGTCGATGAACTCTTCACCGGGGGCCAGCTGGGCCTGGGTCTCGGCCGTGCACACGTGCGCGACCTCCGCGTCGCTCAGCAGCTTCAAGATGCTCTCTCGGGTGATCAGCTCGGCGGCAGCAGGGTTCTTCATGGGGTGCTCCTTGGGACGGCGGGCGACCAGGGAAGCAGGTCGTGCCCGTCGTGGATGCACTCCCGGGACCACCCGCAGGGCGCTGATACTGCTCAGCCCGGCTCCGCAGGCCCCATCACGATCGCCGAATCACTCCATCAAGGTGGCGAAGCGCGCGGTTGGCCCGCCGCAAGCAGCTCGTCGAGGTACGCGCGAACCGTGCGCACCCGCAGTGGAAGATCGCCTCGGGTCATTGCCCAGCCGAAGTGCTTCGTGTTCCCCGTCAGCAAGACCTGCGCCCCCGCCTCGACTGCACCGGCCAACACCCACCCGTCGTCCTCGGGCAGCTTCCCCTCGGCCCAGGGCACGAGCGCCAGCGGAGCCGCCACCGTCACCACCTCGCGCAAGGTGAGCTCGAGGCGCTCGACCGCCCCGGGGCGTTTTCGCGCCACGTTGCGCCGCGCCTCGTCGAGGCACTGGGGGCTGGTGCACACGCTGATCAGCCCGCCCCGCAGCGCCACCCACAGCTGGCCGAAGCTCTCGCCCCCGAGCGCGGCCGAGAACATCACGTTGGCGTCGAGGAAGACGCGCTCCGGCACCTCGCTAGACCCCTGCACCCCCTGATGCTACGCGAACGCTCTCTTTCGCGGAGCACGCAGCATGAAGGACGACCTCGGCAACCGCATGAAGGAGTACGAAATGGCAGAGGCCGGGCACCGCCTCATGCCCGGGCTCCCCATCTGCGCGCGCATCGACGGCAAGCGCTTCTCGCGGTTCACCGAGGGCTTCGCGCGGCCCTTCGACCTGCGCCTCTCGCGGCTGATGGTCGACACCACGCGGCACCTCGTCGAGGAGACCGCGGCGCGCATCGGCTACACCCAGTCCGACGAGATCAGCCTCGTGTGGCTCGACGAAGACCCGAAGACCCAGTCCTTCCTCGATCGCCGCGTGCAGAAGCTGACCTCCATCCTCGCGTCGATGACCACCGCGTACTTCAACGCCCACCTCGCGGCCGCCATCCCCGAGCGGGCCGGCGTGTCGGCGCTCTTCGACTGCCGGGTGTGGGCCGTGCCCTCGCGCGACGAAGCGGCCAACGTGCTGCTCTGGCGCGAACTCGACGCCACCAAGAACTCGGTGAGCATGGCCACCCGCGCCCACTACTCGCACGCCGACGTCGACGGCCGCGACAACGCGCAGATGCACGAGCTGCTCTTCCAGAAGGGAGTGAACTGGAACGACTACCCGCCCTTCTTCAAGCGCGGCACCTTCCTGCAGCGGCGGGCCGTGGAGCGCGCCTTCACCACCGCCGAGCTCGAGACCCTGCCCCCGCACCACGCCGCGCGGCGCAACCCGCACCTCGTCGTCACCCGCAGCGCGGTGGTGGAGCTGGAGATGCCCGCCTTCGGCAAGGTGCTCAACCGCGCGGGCGTCATCTTCGACGCGCAGGCCCCGCAGACCGCCTCGCACCTCCGGCCCGACAAGGAGTAGGCCTGCGGGTATGAGAGCGCTCGCGTTGCTGGTGCTGCTGGTCCTGCAGGGGTGCGCGGCGTCGGCCGGCGCGGTGACGGGCGCGTTGGTGAACACCGCCCTCGGGGCCACGGTCTCCGGCGTGCGGCGCGCCAACGGCGAGTGCATCACGCCCTGCAACCCGGGCACGGCGTGCAACCACGCCACCGGCATGTGCGACCCGTTGCCGTGCGGAGGCCGCTGCAACTTCGACCAGCAGTGCGAGTCGACCTACGTGGGCGACCAGTGCGTGAGCCTCAAGCCCGTGCCCACCCCGTGAGTCAGGGCTTCACGCTCTGCCAGGCCGGCGCGCCGCTCACCAGGCCCGCCGTCCAGTCGACGAGCTTCACCCCGCCGGGGCTCTGCAGGGTGAAGAAGTCCCCCAGCATCACGTGCGTGGCGCCCGCGAGCACGAAGTACTTCGCGTTGCTGGTGGGGTCGTAGGCCGAGGCCGTCAGCTCGAGCGTGCGCTGCTGGAAGGTGGTCGCGTCGAGGCCCGAGAACTGCCGCAGGGTGCTGTCCTGCGTGTACGCCAGCAGCCCGAAGCGCGAGGCCGGGTACTTCGCGTGGAGGTACTGGGGGTAGTTCGCGAAGTTGGTGCCGCAGTCGGTGCAGTCGGCGGGCACGGCGAGGTTCCACGCGGCGAGCCACTCGCCGAAGAGCGTGCCGGCCGGGGTCACCGTCTGTCCGCAGTCGGCGAGCAGGTGCACCTGGGCGTCGGGCCACGTGGCGCGCACGCGCTCGAAGTTGAGCTGGGCCCCGTAGGCGCCGGCGCTCGAGCCCGAGATGAAGACCCGCTGCGCGTCCGGGAAGGTGTCCTTGAGGCGCAGGAGGAAGGCCTCCATGTTCTTGCCGCCCTTGTGGGAGACGGTGCGCGCTGGGATGTTGATCGGCCCCTGCACGAAGGCCGGGTAGTCCTTCACGGCGTCCCCGGCGTGCACGTCGCCGGTGCAGTACGGCACGAAGACGAAGCTCATGTCCTTGAACGGGTTGTTCATGGCCACGCGGCTGAACGGGGGCGCCTGGAGCTGGCCCTCGGCGGCGAACGCCGCGCCGTCGTAGCCTTCCTTGAGGTTGGTCGCGGTGTACTCGCAGCTCAGCGCGTTCCAGCACGCGCCGCCGCCCTGCAGGTAGATGAGCAGGTCCTTCGAGCGCGTCGTGAGGTTCACGCCCAGGCCCGTAGGCGCGCCGTTGCCGCAGGCCGAGGTGGGGAAGCCGGCCCAGGTCCACGTCTCCGCCGGGGGGAGGATCGGCGTGCCCGCGTCGAAGGACACCACGCCCGCGTCGACCGCGGGGAACTCGCAGCGCTGCGCGACGCACACCTGGCCGCCGCTGCAGCTGTTGCACAGCAGGCCCGCCGAACCGCACGCCGTCTCGAGAGTGCCGCCGACGCACTCCCCGGCCGCGGAGCAACACCCGGCGCAGTTCGACTCGCTGCAGGTCGAGGAGGTGGGACCACAGGCGAAGAACAACCAGGAGGACACGACGGCGAGGAAGACGAAGCGCACGGGCGGGCAGATACGCTGGCGGGTCGTTTTCGACAACCATGGACAAACACTGCACAAACGAGTGCATCGGCGTGGGTCGCGCGCTACTTGCCTGTGCATGAAGACGCTCATCGTCGGTGCGGGACCGGGCGGACTCTCGGCGGCCATCAACCTCGCCGGGCTGGGCGCGGACGTAACCGTGGTCGAGAAGGAGGCGGTGCCCGGCGGGCGCATGCGCGGGCTCACTTTCGGCGACCACGACGAGTACCAGGTCGACACCGGCCCGAGCATCATGCAGCTGCCGCAGGTGCTCGAGCGCATCTTCCGCCGCTCGGGGCTGCGCATCGAAGACTACGTGAAGCTGGTGCGGTTGCCGGAGAACACCCGGGTGCACTTCTGGGACGGCACGCACCTCGACACCCACTGGGACCAGCAGAAGATGCGGGCGGAGGTGGAGCGCCTCAAGCCGGGCCTGGGGCCGGCCTACGAGCGCTGGTTCCTCGAGTCGCGCGAGAAGTACGGCATCGCCTACGGCACCTTCATGGCGCACCCGGCGGACTCGCTGGGCTACTACAACCCGCTGCGCCTGCTGCCGGCCGCGAAGTTCAAGCCGTGGCAGACGCTCTACAAGCACCTCGACTCGAACTTCCACGACGACCGCCTGAGCTACGCGTTCAGCTACCCGTCGAAGTACCTCGGGCTGCACCCCACCACCTGCTCGAGCGTCTTCTCGGTCATCCCCTTCCTCGAGCTCGAGTTCGGGGTGTGGCACGTGATGGGCGGGTTCCGCGCGCTGGCCGAGGGAATGAAGAAGGCCGCGGAGGACCTCGGCGCGAAGTTCCGCATGTCGTCGCCGGTGGAGCGCGTGCTCGTGGAGAACGGCAAGGCGGTGGGCGTGGAGCTCAAGTCGGGCGCCAAGCTCTTCGCCGACGTGGTGGTGGTCAACGCCGATCTCCCCTACGCGGCGCAGAACCTGGTCGACGAGTCGTGGCGCAAGGGCACGCGGCTGTCGGACGCCGCGCTCGCCAAGGCCAAGTACTCGTGCAGCACCTTCATGCTCTACCTGGGCCTCGACAAGGTCTACGACGAGCTCCCGCACCACCTCATCTACCTGTCGGAAGCAGCGCGCAGCACCACGCGCGAGGCGCTCGAAGACCGCAACGCCGACCTCGAAGACCCGCCGTTCTACGTGGTCAACGCCAACGTCACCGACCCCGCGGGTGCGCCGAAGGGTCACTCGGCGATCTACGTGCTGGTGCCCACGCCGAACACCCACGGCGAGCACGACTGGAAGCACATCGAGGCGGAGCTCACGAAGAAGGTGCCGGGCTGGCTCGAGAAGGTGGGCATGAAGGACGTCGCCAGCCACATCGTGGCGCAGCGCGCGTTCACCGCCGAGACCTGGCGGGACGACTTCAATGTGCACCGGGGCGCGGTGTTCAACCTCTCGCACACCTGGCTGCAGCTGGGGCCGCTGCGCCCGCGGGTGCAGTCGCCGCACGTGGAGGACCTCTACTGGGTCGGCGGCGGCACGCACCCGGGTTCGGGCCTGCTCACCATCATGGAGAGCGCGAACATCGCGGCGAACTACATCAGCCAGCGCCTCGACAAGGGCCCGCTCACCGACTGGCCCTGGGTGCCCCCGGCCGGCAGCCTGCCCACCTCCGAGGGCATGACCGGCGCAGCGAGGTTGAAGCCGGCGGGCTGACCGTTCACACTCAAACGTTCATGCGCTCACGCCTCGCGGTCCTCGTCCTCGTCGTTGGTTCCTCGGCGTTCGGGCACATCAAGCTGACAGCCCCGGAGTCGTTCCAGGTCACCGACACCTTCGGCAGCCCCAACAAGGCCGAGCCGTGTGGCGGGCCGGGCACCGCCTCGAACGTGATCACCACCGTCGAGGCGGGCTCGCAGTTGACGGTGACGTGGGGCGAGCCGATCTTGCACCCGGGGCACTTCCGCATCGGCATCGCGGCCAGCGACGCCGACTTCCACACCCCGGCGGCGGTAGTCACCGGGGGCGCCTGCATCAGCGCGCCGGTGGAGACCACCCCCACGTACCCGACCCTCGCCGACGGCCTGTTCGCGTCGCACACCAGCACGCCCGCGGGGGGCTGGAGCCAGACCATCACCGTGCCGATGATGAGCTGCGATCACTGCGTGCTGCAGTTGATGCAGTTCATGTCGGCCCACGGCGCGCCGTGTTTCTACTACCAGTGCGCGGCGCTCAAGATCGTCCTGCCCGACGCAGGCACGCCGAACACCGACGCAGGCACGCCGAACACGGACGCGGGAACGCCGAGCACCGACGCAGGCACCCTGGAGCCGATCGGCGACCTGACTCCGGCCGCGGGCTGTGGCTGCACGAGCGGGCCGCTGTCCCTGCTGCTGCTCCTGCCGCTGGTCCTCCTCCGCCGAAGGAACTGAGGCCGCCGTCGCACTGACGGACTTCTGGCGCATGGGAACGACACCAGAGGTCCGTCGCGGTGCCGAAGACTGAGCACCCGGTTCACGCGGGGTCCGGGCCGCGCGGCTGAGGGAGCTGGGCTGACGCACCACGCCCAACAAAGACCGCCTCCCTGCGGGCAGTTTTTTCCCGCGCCCCCACACGGCCGCTTGCGCTCCACCTGCGAGGGCGACAGAGAGCACCCATGCCGGTGCCCTCCTTCACCTCCCGTTTCCTCCGCGCGCTGCCAGGTGACCCGAGTTCGCTCAACGAGCCGCGGCAGGTGCGGGGGGCCTTGTGGTCGACGGTGCAGCCCACGCCGGTGTCCGCGCCCACGCTGCTGGCCTGGAGCCCGGAGGTGGCGACGCAGCTGGGGTTGACCGAGGCGCAGGTCCGCGAGCTGGTCCCGGTGCTGGCGGGCAACGCGCCGCCGCCCGGGGTGACGCCCTTCGCCGCGAACTACGGAGGCCACCAATTCGGTCACTGGGCGGGGCAGCTCGGGGACGGGCGGGCCATGGGGCTGGGGGAGCTCAACGACCTCGAGCTGCAGCTCAAGGGTGCGGGCCCCACGCCCTACTCCCGGCGGGGCGACGGGCGCGCGGTGCTGCGCTCCTCCATTCGCGAGTTCCTGTGCAGCGAGGCGATGCACCACCTCGGCGTGCCGACGACGCGGGCGCTGTCGTTGGTGCAGACCGGCGACCTCGTGGTGCGCGACATGTTCTACGACGGCCGCGCCGCGCCCGAGCCGGGGGCCATCGTGTGCCGCGTGGCCCAGAGCTTCCTGCGCTTCGGCAACTTCGAGCTGTGCACCTCGCGCGAAGACCACGCGTTGTTGCGCGAGCTGGTCGGCTTCACCCTCACCCACTACTTCCCCACCCTCACCACCGCCGAGGCGCTGCTGCTCGAAGTCGCGCGGCGCACGGCGACGCTGATGGCGCACTGGCAGGCGGTGGGCTTCGTGCACGGGGTGATGAACACGGACAACATGTCCATCCTGGGGCTGACCATCGACTACGGGCCCTACGGCTGGGTCGACGACTTCGACCCGTCGTGGACGCCGAACACCACCGACGCCGAGCAGCGCCGCTACCGCTTCGGCAACCAGCCGGGCATCGGACTGTGGAACGTCGAGCGGCTGGGCATCGCGCTGCTGCCCCTGCTGGGCGACGACGAGGGGAAGATCGAGGCGGCGCTGCTCGAATACCAGCGCACCTTCGAGGCGGAGGCCGGGCGGCGCTTCACCGCGAAGCTGGGGCTTTCCCCGCGCGAGGGCACCGTGGAGCTGGTGCACGGCCTCTTCTCGTGGCTCGCCACCGAGGAGACCGACATGACGATCTTCTTCCGCCGGCTCTCCGAGGTGGTGACGGCCGCCGAGCCCACCGACTTCCCGCAGGCCCTGCGCGAGGCGTTCTACGGCGCCCCGGGCGAGGCGCACCTCGCGGCGGGGCTCGCGTGGCTCCAGGCGTGGTGGCGCCAGGCGCGGGAGGAGGCCGCGTCGCCCCGGCAGCTCGCGGCGTCCATGAACGCGGTCAACCCGAAGTACGTGCTGCGCAACTACCTCGCGCAGGAGGCCATCGACGCCGCCCACGCCGGGGACGCGGGCGCGGTGACCGAGCTGCTCGACGTGATGCGACACCCTTTCGACGAACAACCCGGGCGCGACCGCTTCGCGCAGAAACGACCTGAGTGGGCACGCTCCAAGCCGGGCTGCTCCGCGCTGTCGTGCAGCTCCTGAGGAACCGATGACCCGCATCTTGAACATCCCCGGCTGGCAGGACTCCGGCCCCAACCACTGGCAGACGCAGTGGGAGCGCCTCGACGCGAACATCACCCGCGTGGTGCAGGACGACTGGGAGACCCCCGAGCTGGGGCCCTGGCTCACGCGGCTGCGCGCGAAGCTCACGGGCGAGCCGACGGTGCTGTGCGGGCATGGCCTGGGGTCGATCCTCGCGGTGCACGCGGCGGCCGGCTCGCCCAGCGTGGTGGGCGCGCTGCTCGTGGCGCCCTCCGACGTCGAGGGCAAGGGCCGGGCGAAGGCCTTCAAGTCCTTCGCGCCCATCCCGCGCGGCAAGCTCCCCTTCCCGGCCATCGTCATCGCCAGCCGCAACGACGAGTACTGCTCGATGCCGCGGGCGAAGGAGCTGTCCGAGGCCTGGGGCGCCCGGCTGGTGGACGTGGGCAAGGAAGGGCACCTCAACGCCGAGCCGGGCCTGGGCACGTGGCCCGAGGGCCGGGCGCTGCTCCGCTCGCTGTGCGCGCGCGCGCCGTTCACCCTCGACAGCCGGCTGGCCCTGGACACCTCGGTGGCCGGCGAGAGCGCGCTGTCGTTGCTGCTGCTGATGAACGAGGCGCGCTACCCCTGGTTCCTCCTCGTGCCCAAGCGCGCCGCGGCCAGCGAGTTGTTCGACCTCTCGGGCGACGATCAACGCGCGCTCGCCCTCGAGTCGACGCTGCTGTGCGAGGCCATGGCCACGGTGTTCCGGGCCGACAAGATGAACGTGGGCGCCCTGGGGAACATCGTGCGCCAGTTGCACGTGCACCACGTGGTGCGCACCCTGGGAGACCCCGCGTGGCCCGGGCCGGTGTGGAGCCACTCGCCGCGCGTGCCGCGCGACGGGGCCGCGAAGAAGGCGATCATCGACCGCCTCTTCACGCACGCCGGCATCAGCGCCCGCTTCGAACGAAAGGCCTAGGCCGCGGGCAGGTGGGCCGCCAGGGCACCGAGCAGTTCCTCGGTGGTGAAGGGCTTGGAGACCACCTGCTTGACGCCCAGCTCCAGCAGCCGCTGGTGCCGCGCGTCGCGGATTTCGCCGGTGAAGACCACCACCGGCAGCGCGGGCGAGACCTCGCGCAGCTGAGCGGCGAGCACCTCGCCGTCCATCTCCGGCATCGAGAGATCGGTGAGCACCGCCCGGATGCCCGGCTCGCGCTGGAGCACCTCGAGGGCCTCACGGCCGTGCGCCGCCTCGACCACCTCGGCCCCGCCGCGCTTGAGCAACCGGCTGGTGGCGCGCCGGGCGAGGGCGTCGTCGTCCACCAGCAACACCCGGCCCTTGAGCCGTGGCAGCTCGCTGCGCCTGCCGCCGGCGGCCGGCAGCGTCCCCGATGGGTCGTCGGCGAGCCGCAGCTGAATGCGAAACCGCGTGCCCTCGCCGGGCTTCGACTCGCAGCGCAGCTCCATGCGGTGGGAGCGCGCCACGGCGTGCACGTGGGCCAGCCCCAGGCCCGTGCCCTGGCCCGTGGGCTTGGTGGTGAAGAAGGGCTCGAAGGCCCGGGCCATCACCTCGGGCGTCATGCCTGCACCGGTGTCGGCCACCACCAGCTCGGGCCCCGAGGGGAGCTCGAGGCAGGCCAGGGTCAGGTCCCCGCCCTCGGGCATGGCGTCACGCGCGTTGATGGCGAGGTTGAGCAACGCCTGGTGCCACGCGCCTTCGTCGCCCAGCAGCCACCACGCGCGCGCAGGCGACTTCACCTCGATGCGGATCGACGGAGGCAGCGTGCGGCGCAGCAGCGAGGCCAGCTCCTGCACCAACGCGCCCAGGTCGAAGCGGGCCTCGCGCAGGGGCTTCTGGCGGAACAGGGCGCTCAGGCGCCCGGTGAGCTCGCGCCCGCGCAGCGCGGCGGTGCGCACCTCGGCCAGCGCCTCGGTGGTCTCGGCCGGCGTCTCGGGCAGCGGCTCGCTGGCGCACGAGAGGATGACCGTGAGCATGTTGTTCATGTCGTGGGCGACGCCGGCGGCGAGCTGGCCGACGGCCTCGAGCTTCTGCGACTCCATGAGGCGCGCGGCGAGGGCCTCGCGCTCGGCGGCCAGGCGCGCGCGGGCCGACACGTCGCGCAGCAAGAGCGTGAGCAGTCGCACCGGGCCCTCGACGAGCTGGCCGAGCGTGGCCTCGACCTCCACCCGGCTGCCATCGGCGGCGGAGAAGGTGAGCATCACCGCCGGCGGGGGGCGCATCTGCGCGGCCTGCTTGAGCTGCAGGTCCTGGCGCACCACGCAGTCCGCGGGGAAGAGGGTGGACAGCGGCCGCCCGCGCAGCGCCTCGGGGGTGGTGCCCAGGAGCGAGGCGATGGCCTGGTTGGCCTCGTCGATGAGGCGCACGTCGGCGTTGACGAAGAGCACCCCGTCGCGCGTGTCGCGCAGCATGCGGGCGGCGCGCTCGCTGGCGATGCGCTGCCGGGCCTCGGCGTCGCGCAGCGCGGTGAGGTCCTGCATGCCCAGTAGCCACCCGCCCCCGGGCCGCGCGCTCAGGGTCACGCGGCACAGGCGGCGCTCGCCACCGACGCGGCGAATGCGCAGCTCGCTGCTCGCCGGTGAATCGGCCGCGCGGGTCACCAGGCGGGTCCACTCGCTCTGGTCCTCGGCGGCCACGTGCTGGGCGAAGGGCAGCGCGGTCTCGCCGGTGGACCAGCCCAGCAGCCAGGTCGCCTGCTGGTTGGCCTCGTGCACCTTGCCCGCGTCGGTGAGCACCACGAAGGCCAGCGGTGACTCGAAGAAGAGCTGCCGGTAGTACGCGGCGAGCTCGCTGGCCCGGCGCTGGCTCTCGCGCAGCTCGTCCTGCTGCACCTCGAGCTCGGCGTGCAGCACGTGCATCTCCTGCAACAACCCGTCGACCTCCTGGGGCGGGCTGGTCGCGAGGAGCTTGAGGGCGCGGTCGCGCAGGTTGCCGAAGGTGTTGGTCATGGCACCCGGTCCGACTCGAGGCGCTTGCGGGCGGTGATGTTGGTGTGGGTGATGACCGCGCCGGCGCCGTCGGCCAGCGGCGTGGCGTTCATCACGAACCAGCGCTGCTCGTTGGGCCCGTGGCAGGGGTACTCGACGGCGAGCTCGGCGCGCCGCCCATGCAGCACGTCCTCCAGGTCGCTGCGCAGCTCCGGCACGTCTCTGCAGGCGTCCAGGTAGTCGGCGCCCGGCCCGAGGCGCATGACGTCTCCGCGGTTCTGCCTGGCGAACTCGGACCACGAGCGGTTGACGAAGCGGATCACGCCGTCGGTCCCCAGCACGGCCACCTGCGCCGAGATGGAGTCGATGAGGTTCTGCAACGACTGCCGCTCGTGCTGCTCGTCGCGCAGCTGGGTGACGTCGACGAAGGTGGCCACCACGCCGCTGATCTGCCGGGTGGCGGTGAGGTACGGCGAGAGGCGCAGCAGGTACCGATGCCCGCCGCGGGAGGTGAGCTCGCGCTCGACGATCTGCGCCGAGGCCTGCACGCGCAGCACCTCCTCGCTGAGGCTGAAGTCCTTGAACTGGTGGGTGATGTGTTCCACCGGCCGGCCCACGTCGCGCGGCAGGAGCGAGAACTGCTGCGTCATCTCCGGGGTGAAGCGCCGCACCTGCAGCTTCTCGTCGAGGAAGAGGATGCCCACCGGGCTGGCGTTGAAGAGGTTGTCGAGATCGGCGTTGGCCTGCACCAGCTCGGCGATCTTCTCCTGGTGCTCGACGTTGACGGTGTTGAGCTCCTCGTTGACCGACTGCAGCTCCTCGTTGGTGCTCTGCAGCTCCTCGTTCGAGGCCAGCAGCTCCTCGTTGGTGGCGCGCAGCTCCTCGTTCGAGGTCTCGAGTTCCTCGATGGTGGCCTGCAGGCTCTCGCGCACGAAATGGAGCTCGCGCTGGAGCTCGGCGAAGTGTTGCTGCGCCTCGTCGGACACGGCCACCGGCACCGGCACGTCGGCCGGCGCGCCCGACTTCTCGAAGGTGATCACCAGGTAGCGCAGGCCGCGCCCCACGGTGAAGGGCTGCACGCGCAGCGAGCCCACCCCCGCGCGCACGTCGCTGGCCACCGCCATCACCGTCTCGGTCGAGAGCGTCAACGCCCGCTGCGCCGCCAGCGCGGTGATGGTCTTGAGCCCGTCGGGCAGCATGGCGATGAGCGAGACGGTGGTGGCGCCGATGGGCACCGAGAGCAGGCTCTCGGCGTTCCCGAAGACGCGCAGCACGTCGAGGTTCTCCTTCACCAGCACCGCGGCCGGCGCCACGCGGTCGACGAGCAACTGGAACGCCGCGTCGATGGCCGCCTGGGGGTTGGTGTCGGGCTGGGGCATGCCCCGGGGCGCCATCACCGGCCCGGCGAGCTCCGGCATGATCACCCGCGGCCCGGCCAGCCGCTGGTAGATCTTCAGGTGCGGGTCGATCACCCGGAAGCGATCGGCCACGTCACCCAGCGACTCGCTGCTCCCCAGCAGCATCACGCCGTCGCTCTTGAGCGAGAAGGCGAAGGTGGCCAGCACCCGCTTCTGCAGCGCCGCCGAGAGATAGATGAGCAGGTTGCGGCACGAGACGAGATCGAGCCGGGTGAACGGCGGGTCGCGGGCCACGTTGTGCGGCGCGAAGACGATGCGGCGGCGCAGCTCGCGCTCGACCTCGTAGTTGTCACCCACCCGGCGGAAGAAGCGCGCGCGGCGCTCGGGCGAGACGTCGGCGAGCTGGGCCTCGGGGTAGCGGCCCAGGGCGGCCTGCTCGAGCGCGCCGGGGTCGACGTCGGTGGCGAAGACCTTGAAGCCGCCGGGCGGCGCGAGCTCGGTGAGCAGCATCGCCAGGGTGTAGGCCTCCTGCCCCGACGAGCAGCCGGGCACCCAGACGCGCAGCTGCTCCTGGCCCACCCGCGCCACGAGCGCCGGCAGCACCTTGGTCTCGAGCTCGGTGAACACCTCGGTGTCGCGGAAGAACTGGGTGACGTTGATCAACAGCTCGCGGGCCAGGGTCTGCACCTCGGCCGCGTCGTGCTCGAGGCGCCTCGCGTATTCCGCCAGCGAGTCGACCGAGAGGTGCGCCATGCGCCGCGCGATGCGCCGCATCACCGTGGCCGGCTTGTACTCGGCGAAGTCGATGCCCGTGCCGCGCAGCAGCCGCGCCTGCAGCGACTGCATCGCCAGCTCGTCGGACACCGTGTGCACCCACTTGCGGCCCGCGTTGCCGTTGGCCGCGAAGGCCAGCAGCTCTTCCCCCATGGCCTGCGGCGCGACCACCGCGTCGGCGAGGCCGGTGGAGATGGCCGACAGGGGCATGCCGTCGAAGCGCGCCGTGGCCGGGTCCTGCACCAGCACCAGCCCGCCGGCCTGCTTGATGGCCTCGATGCCCAGGCGCCCATCGCTGCCGGTGCCCGAGAGCACGATGCCCACCGCGCGCTCGCCGAAGCGTTCGGCCAGTGAGCGGAACAGCAGGTTGATCGGCAGGTTCGGCGAGTGCGGCGCGGCGCGTTCCCGCAGGCGCAGTTGATCGCCTTCGACCTCGAGGTTGGACCGTGGCGGCACCATGGCCACCGTGCCCGGCTCGATGATCAACCCGTCGACGGCTTCGCGCACCGGCATGGGCGTGTGCTTGCCCAGCAGGTCGGCCATCAGGCTCTTGTGATCCGGGGAGAGGTGCTGCACCACGATGAAGGCGGCGCGGAGGTCACGGGGGATCGCGTCGAACAGCCGCTCCAACGCTTCGAGGCCACCGGCTGAAGCGCCGATGCCAACCACGGGAAAATCGACACTCAAGGGAACCCCCGACGCCGAGCCGAAGGTCGGCGACAGCGTGGAGGCCTGTTCTGCATGGGAAGCGCCAAGCCCAAGCTCGCGAACCCACGTAAGTCGAAACCGCAGATGCTGCGGGCGAAGGAAATGCGCCGCAGCCCTTGCGTCAGGAATCAGCCGAACTGCACCGAGCGCCGGGTCAGCGTGCCCATCCAAAATCCTTCGATGGGGAACTTCGCAGCGGAGCTGTCATCGAGGGCCGCGCCGAGGGCCACGAGGAGCGGCACGAAGTGCTCGTGGCTGGGCAGGGCGATCTGGACCCCCGGCGCCTTCGACCGGTACTGCACCAGCGCGTCGACGTCCTTCTTGAGCACGGCCTCGGCGACCCACTGGTCGAACTCGGCGGCCCACTGCGGCGTGGGCAACTTCTCGGACCAGTCGACGAGGCGCAGGTTGTGGGTGAGGAAGCCGCTGCCGATGATCAACACGCCCTCGTCACGCAGGGGCGCCAGCGACCTGCCCAGGGCGATCAACTCCGTGGGGTCGAGCGTGGGCAGCGACGCCTGCAGCACCGGCACGTCGGCCCCCGGGTACATGGCCACCAATGGCACGTAGGCACCGTGATCGAGGCCGCGCGTGGGTTCGTCGACGGCGCCCTTCACCAGCGACCGCAGCCGGGCCGCGAGCTCGGGCGCGCCGGGCGAGGCGTACTGCTGCTGGTAGTAGTGCTTGGGGAACCCGGAGAAGTCGTAGATCAACGGCACCGGCCTGGTGGCGCCGATGGAGAACGGGCGCTCTTCCCAGTGCGCGGAGAGCATGAGGATGGCCTTCGGCTTGCCCAGCGCCTGGCCCCAGGTCTTGAGCTCGGCGACCCAACTGGGGATGTCCAGGAGCGGCGGTGCTCCGTGGGCGACGAACAACGTGGGCTGCTTCATGGTCTTTGCCTTTCCTGCTCCGAGTGTCCCCAACCCGCCCACCACCACCTCGCGCCGGCTCAGGCCTGCGTCGTGTTTCGACATGCCCCCACCATGCGTCCAGATGGACCGTTGCGCCAGTGGCACCGCTCGCACAACTGCGTTCCAATGGTGGAACGCCATGCGGACCGTCGATCTCAACCAGCTCCCGTTGTTCATCGCCGTCGCCGAGGCCAGCAGCATGTCGGAGGCCGCGCGGAGGCTCTCGCTGCCCAAGTCGTCGGTCAGCCGGGGCATCTCGGCCCTCGAGGCGTCGCTGGGGGTGCAGCTCTTTCACCGCACCACGCGCCAGGTGCGGCTGACCACCGCGGGCGCCGCGTTCCTCGAGAAGACCCGGCCCCTGGTGGCCATGGTGCGCGACGCCACGCAGGAGCTCCCGGAGCAGGCCGACGCGCCGTCGGGCACGCTGCGGCTGACCGCGCCCATCGACTTCGGGCTCACGCTGTTGCCCGAACTGTGCTCGCTCTTCACCACGCGCTACCCGGCGGTGGTGCTCGACGTCCACCTCTCGAACCAGACGGAAGACCTCGTGGGCCAGGGCTTCGATCTCGCGCTGCGCATCAGCGGGCGCCTGGAAGACTCCACCCTGGTGGCGCGCAAGCTCAGCGCCCTGGAGTTCAAGCTCTACGCGGCGCCTGGCCACCTCGCGCGGTCCGGCACGCCGCGCAATCTCGAGGAGCTCGCGGCCTTCGACTTCGTCAGCTTCCAGGCGACGCCGCGCGCCCTGCCCTTCAAGCCCCGGGTCAAGGTGAAGGCCGACGACGTGATGTTCGCCTGGCACGCCGTGCGCGCGGGGCTGGGCGTGGGCGCGCTGCCGTCCTTCGTGGCCCACGCCGACGTCGCCGCCGGCAAGCTGGTCAACGTGGTGCCGCGCTGGAGCGTGCTGGCCGGGGCGTTGTGGTTCGTGCACCCCCGCTCGGCGCACGTGCCGCGCAAGGTGACGGCGTTCCGCGACCTGGTGCTCGAGCACCTGCGCGCCCACCCCCTGTGCCCCGCGTGACACGACGCGACATTTAATTCCCCTGAAACCCCTTGGCCGGGTGGCGCGTACCGGTAGCGTTGCAACGCTCTGGGCCAATACCTGGCCCGGCACCCTCCCTCGGAGATCCCCATGAACAAGAAGCTGCTCGGCGCTGTGCTCGGTTCGTTCGTCATCGCTGCCCCCGCATTTGCCGAGGACAAGCCCGTCGCCCCCAAGAAGGCCGACGTGAAGAAGAAGGCCGGCGACGACAAGAAGATGGGCGAGAAGTCGTGCTCGGGTGAGAAGGGCTGTTCGGGCGCGAAGATGGACGCCGCCAAGGGCGACGCGGCGAAGGCCGACTCGGCCAAGGCTGGCGAGAAGTCGTGCTCCGGTGAGAAGGGCTGCTCGGGCAAGAAGTAAGTCGTCACCTCGCACCACCGTGGGCGCTCGCTCGTGAAGAAGCTCGAAGGCATCGGCATCGGCCTCCGCACGCCCTTCGCGAGCGAGCTGCTCACCACCCCGCGCCAGGTCGACTGGCTCGAGATCATCCCCGAGAACTGGATGTTCTACGGGGGCAAGAAGCGGCGCCTGCTGCGCGAGCTGTCGGAGCGCTTCACCCTCGTTCCCCACAGCGTGAGCCTCAACGTGGGCGGCCTGGATCCGCTCGACGCCCGCTTCCTCGACGGCCTCGCCGCGCTGACCCAGGAGCTCGACGCGCCGCTGTTCAGCGACCACGTGTGCTTCGCCTCCACCGGGGGCCGACCGCTGCACGAGCTGCTCCCCCTGCCCTTCACTGAAGAAGCTGCCGACGTCGTGGGTCGTCGCGCGAAGCAGGCTGCCCAGCACGTGGGCCGGCCGCTGGTGCTGGAGAACGCCACGTTCTACGCGCACATGCCGGTGGCCGATGGCGAGGGCCGCATGGACGAAGCGGGCTTCATGCGCGCGTGCCTCGAGCGCGGGGACGCCACGCTGCTGCTCGACGTGAACAACGTGTACGTGAACTCGAAGAACCACGGGTTCGACGCGCGCGCGTTCATCGACGCGTTGCCGCTGGAGAAGGTGAGCTACCTCCACCTCGCGGGGCACACGAAGCAGGACGAGGTGATCATCGACACGCACATCGGGCCGATCATCGACGACGTGTGGGCGCTCTACCGCTACACGCTCTCGCGTTTCGGTCGGCTGGTGCCCACGCTCATCGAGTGGGACCAGGACATCCCCCCGCTCGACCAGGTGCTCGACGAGGTCGACCGCGCGCGCGCCGAAGCCAAGTCGGTGCTCGGAGGCCTGCCGTGAAGCTCGCCCCGTTCTACGAGCGCATCGGCGCCTTCCTCGAGGGCAAGTCGGGGCTCACCGAGACCCGCGTCGCGCTCTACGGCACGCCGCCGCCGGAAGAGTCGAAGCGCCTCGCCATCTACGAGCGGTTCTGCCGCGAGCACCGCAACACCGCGACCGGTGGCGTGCACCAGGAGGTCCGCGCGCTGGTGACCGCGCAGCAAGGTGAGCCCGCCTGGCGGCAACTGGTGGAGGACTACTTCGCGCTTCACCCCATGCAGCACGTGGAGATCAACGAGAACGGCGCGCAGCTCGCGGCCTTCCTCGCCGGACGGGGAGAGGCCTTGTGGAGCGCGCTCGCCGACTTCGAGTGGTGGGAATGGCAGACGCTCAGCGCCCTCGATGACCCGCTGGACGCGCGGCCCGACGAAGGCCCGTTGCGCCTCGGGGCGACGGTGGAGCTGCGGCCCTATGCGTGGAACCTCGTCTCCTGGCTCGATGCCCCACAGCGCGCGCCGCTCCCGCCTGAGGAGGACGTGCTGGTGCTCTTCTGGCGCAACCGCCGCCTCGACTCGCGCCGGGCCGTGGCCACCCAGGCCGACCTCGTGGTGCTCAAGCAGGTGAGCGAGGGGTTGCCCGTCACCCGCGATGACGTGTTCGATGACCTGCACGCCGCGGGCATCGTGTTGGGCGCCGAGTGACGTGGCTGGCGCTGGTGCTCGCGGCCACTCCGGTCGCGCAGTTCTCCATCGAGCCTCTGGGCGCCACGTTGAAGGTCGAGCTCACGGTGAGCGGGTGGAAGGGCGACTGCCTGTGCCTCGACATGGCCGGCGCGGAGGTCGCCATCACCGGCCTCCCGCCACACCCCGCGCGGAAAGAGTGCTTCCTGCGGCCCACGAAGGGTCCGGTTCGCTACGCGGTGAACCTCGAGGCCCTGCGCAAGCTGCGCGACGATCCCGACTACGCGGCTGACCTCGGCGCGGCGTGGCTCTTTCACGACGCGGCTACGCTGCTGCATCCCGACGGCGTCGACACCGCGCTGCGCGTGCGCTTCACCTTGCCCCAGGGCACCTCCGTCGCGACCCCGTGGCCGCAAGAGCAGGACGGCACCTTCACCGTCACGCCCGCACAGTTCGACGCCGGCGCGTACCTGGCCCTGGGTACGCTGCGCACGCTCGACGAGGTGAAGCTCCCCGGGTTCTCGGCGCGGCTCACGCTGGTCGAGGGGAAGAAGGCCGCCACCGACGCTCAGTTGCGGGAATGGGTTCGCGGTGCGCTCGCCACGCTGGGCACGTTCTACGGAGGCACGCCGTCACGGGGCACGCGGCCGCTGCACCTGGTGCTCGCCGGCATGCCCAGTGAAGACGCGGGGGTGTTTGGTTCGGTGCTGCGGCGCGGGGATCCCTCGGTGATGCTGCTCTTCGGCAGCCAGGCGACCGCGGGCTTCGAGGGTGACTGGGTCGCGGTGCACGAGCTGTTTCACCTGGGCAACCCACCGACCACCGGCCGCTTCCCGTGGTTCGTCGAGGGCTTCACCACCTATTACACGGAGCTGTTGCGAGCCCGCTCCGGGGCGAAGCCGGAAGCGCAGGCCTGGGAGACGCTGGCCTCGAGCGCGCGCGAGTATTGCCAACCCGAGGGCACCTCGCTGACCGAGCGAAGCCTGAACCTGCGCGTCAACCACGAGTGGATGCGGGTGTACTGGAGCGGCGCCTGTCTCGCCCTGCGCCTCGACGTGACGATTCGGCAGCGCAGCCATGGAGCCCGATCGCTCGACGACGTGATGCGCGAACTGCGCAAGGGTGAGCCGCGCAGCGAGGCCGAGGTCATCGCCGCCCTCGACCACGCCGCCGGGAGCCCGCTCGCCTCCACCCACCTCGCCGAGACGAAGCACGTGCCCATGGACGAGGTGTTCGCGCTGCTGGAGCCGGGCTCCGCGCTGCGCCAGGCGATGACCGGGCGCTGAATTCTTCTAAAGGCCGCGCTCCGCTCGTAACCTGCGGGCCATGGACAAGGCGTACCTCACCGCGCAGTTGGCAGCGAAGCTGAAGGCCATTTACGAGCAGGCGCTGCGGGCGGCAGAAGACGCGCGCCTCGACGCGAAGACCGGCGCTCCCCGGGCGGTGAACATGGCCGCCGCCACGCGCACCCGCCTCGAGACCGCGCAGGTGGCGTGGGAAGCCGTGGCCGACTTCAAGCCGTCCGCGATGAAGAAGGGCGAGCGCATCGGGCTGGGCGCGTTGGTCGAGCTCGAAGACGGTGAAGGCGGAAAGACGCTCTTCATGGCACCCGCGGGCGCTGGCGAGGAGTTGACGGGACCTGATGGGGACGGCTTTCTCCACGTGGTCACCCCGGGCTCGCCCATCGGCAAGGGATTGCTGGGCAAGAAGGTCGGCGACGTGGTCGAGGTGATGGTGAAGGGCGAGCTCACCGAGTGGGACATCGTCTTCGCCGCCTGAGCCCTCGGAGACCTGGATCCCCATGATGATGCTGACCTTGCTGGTGCTCGTCGCCACCCCGGCGCTCGAGCAGGTGACGACGGTGCCGGTGCCCGCGAAGGCGCTGCCCGGCCTCGTCGCCGAGATGGATCAGGCCTTCCGCGTGAAAGGCGGGCCGCTCGATGGGCGGCTCCTCTTCTTTGCGAGCGTGGATCGTGACGGGGCGCCGACTGCGGGGCGCGCGCCGTCCTTCGTGGTGGCGTCGGGCAAGGATGTGCTCGCCATCACCCCGCTCCCGGGGTTGATCGAGGGATGGAACGTGGTGCAGGTGCTCGCGGTCGGCACCACGGCGCCGCCGCGCAAGGACGTCGCGCTGCGGGTGCTCGCGGTGCTGACGCTGGAGCCAATGTCGGGGCGCTCGTCGGACTATTGGAACCAGGGCTTCGTGATCGACCTGTTCGCAGACGGGCACGTGGTGGTGGACGCGGCGCTCAACAAGGCGTTGGCCGAAGCGAAGCCGCGACCGGAGACCATCAAGGCGATGCGGGCGTTCCTCGCCGCGCGGCGGTAGCTGGCTCAGGGTCATCGGCGCGAGAGACTTCTCCACCTGGTGTTGACCGGTGGCGAGTTCAGTTTCCTCGAGCCCTGATCAGGATGTTCGGCCGCTCCCCTGGGGAAGCGGGCGTGACGGGTGGAGCTGATGGTGAACAGCGCAGCCACTGAGCGGGACATCGCCTTCGCTGCGTGAGACTGGTTGATCGAGACACCACCATCTCCTGCCTCGCCCTCCTCAAGCAGGACAATTGTACCCGTGCTACACACCTCACTCGGCGTTGAGCACTGGGGGCGTGATGAAGTCGACCGCGTGGGGTTGGGGACTGCTCTCGATGGTGTTGGTTTCGGGCTGCACGTGCGGACCGGGTACTGAGCCAGACGGAGGCCTCACACCGCCGCCCGAGACGCTCCCACTCGCCTGGCCCGAGGGCGCGCACCTCGCCGTCACCAACACCACGGCCACCTCCGCCGAAGTCGACTGGCCGACCGCACTCGGCCCCGTGACGCACTACCGAGTCACCTGGCCCGGCCACACCCAGGACACCACGACGCCGCACTTCAGCTTCTCCGCGCTGACGCCGGGCCAACACCTCCCCATCGAAGTCATCGCGCTGGCCGCCGACGGCACGACGACGCCCGCCCTGCGCGCCGAAGTCGCGCCGGCCACGAAGCTCGACGTGCCCGACGGCGACATCTCCACCGACTTCTGCGGCGCCAACGCCTTCCTCCAGCAGGGCACCGCCCACATTCCCTGCGCCTCCCTCTCCATCCTCATCGGCCACGTCTTCACGCGCGACGGCGTGGGCGTGCCGGGCCTGCGCGTCTCCGTGCTGGGCCACCCCGAGTGGGGCACGACGACGTCGCAAGCCGACGGGCTCTACGCATTGGCCGTGGCCGCAGGGAGACACACCCTCGAGCTCCGCGCCTCGGCCTTCATCCCGCTGCAGCGCCTCATCACCGCCAACGCCCGCAGCTTCTCGTACCTCCCGGACACCGCCGTGCTGCGACGCGATGAGAAGGCCACCACCCTCACCATGGGCGCGGGCGGTTTCCACAGCGCGACACCTCAAGAAGACAAGGACGGCAAGCGCACGACCTCTCTCTTCGTGCCGCCCAACGTCAGCGCCTTCCTCCACTTCGCGGACGGCGGCCTCACCCCGGCGCCCACGCTGACCCTCCGCGCTACCGAGGCGACAGTGGGCCCCATGGGCCAGGCGTCGATGCCGGCCACCCTGCCCGCGGCCACGGCCTACACCTTCGCCGCGGACATCTCCGCCGATGAAGCCGTCGCGGCCGGAGCCATGGGCCTCACCTTCAGCGACGCGGTGGCCGTCTACGCAGACAACTTCCTGCGCTTCCCCGTCGGGGCGCCCATCCCGCTGGGCATCTACAACGAAGGCAAAGCCCTCTGGGAGTCGGGCACCAACGCCGCCGTCGTCCAAGTCACCGCCAGCGGCGGCGTGGACTACACGGGGGATGGCATCGCTGACTCGGACTTCCCGCTGCTTGCCGGTGAGAAGGAGAGCCTCGCGGCGCACTTCCCCGCGGGCACCCAGCTTGTGCGCAGCACCACGGCGCACTTCTGCACCTTCGACACCAACACCTGCTCGATGTGCGTGGGCAGCTGCGTCGCCAACGGCACCGCCAGCACCTCCAACAACGTCTCCTGCCCCACGTGCCAGAAGGGCAGCCTCATCCGCGTGCAAAACCGCACCATGTCCGAGTACGTGGGCGTGGCCGGCACGGGCTTCTCGCTGGGCTGGCACAGCAACCGCGGCCACCTGCGCAAGCCGGTGGTGGCGATGAAGCTGGGGCTGCTGGAGGACGGCGGCGTGCCCGAGGGCGTCAAGGGCACCTACTTCCGCCTCGAAGTCGCAGGCCGCACCCTGGTCCGCGAGAGAGCGCCGACGGCGGCGTGGGCGACAGCGCCAACCTCACCTGGGATGGGAAGGACGCCTTCGGCCGCACCGTGAAGGGCCCCGTCGCCGCCACTGCCTCCACGGGCTACGGCTTCGGCGCGGTGGCCGTCTCCGGCAGCGCGGGCGGCGCAGGCGGCGCCTCCGGCGTCATCATCTACGAGCAGCGCACCTTCGGCGTGTGGCCACCTCCGGGGGCGCGCGAGTACTCGGCCACGCGAGAGGCCCTCTTCTTCCTGAAGCACACCAGCCTCTCGCTGGGTGACTGGGTGCCGCGCGAAAACCTCGGCAACTTCTCCCTCGATGTCCTCCACGGCTACTCGGAAGACGGCACGCTGCACCTGGGTGATGGCTCGGAAGTCTCGGGCGCCGAAGGTGGGCCGCTGGTGCATTACTTCGCGGGCGGCGGCAGTGACTTCTCGGAGGATGCGGGCCTCGACGTCGTCAACCTCGGCCCGGCCCCGGTGTTGGCGGAGGGGCCGCAGGGCGTGTACTTCCTCGAGAAGGAAGCGCGCGTGCGACTGATGCGGCCCGACGGTGGCGTCATCACCGTGGCCGGCGACATCAACATGGGCTTCGCGGGGGATGGCTTGCCCGGGACAGAGGGCCGCTTCAACTACGCGCGACTCCTCGAGGCCGACACCGCCGGAAACCTGTACATCGGAGACATCGAAAACCATCGCATCCGCCGCCTGGATGCCCAGACGGGGCGCCTCTCAACGGTGGTGGGCAACGGCCAGCAGGGCTACTCGCCCGACGGCACCCAGGCACAGGACGCGAAGCTGGACGGCCTCGCGGACATCCTCGTCGGGCACGACGGCCACCTGTACTTCATGGCCTCGGACGACGCCTTCGGGGCCACGCTGCGGCGAGTCGAAGAGAGTGGAGTACTCACCACGGTGGCCGGCGGCAGCACCGCGAGTCGCCCGCCGTGGGAGGCCAGTACCCCGCGCGGCGTCTTCTTCCGGGGCGGCGCGCATTGGCTCGCGCAAGACGTCGAGGGGCGGCTGTATGTCGCGGGCTACGACTCTGGCGACGGCGCGAGCGACTTTGTGGTGCGGCGCATTGAAGTCGACGGCCGGGTGCGGCTGATTGCCGGTGCGGGCATCAGCACGGCGCCGGATGAGCCGTCAGCGCGCAAGACGTGCTTCTCGGGCATCAGCGGCCTCGCGGTGGCGACGGACGGCACGGTGTATGTCGCCGAGTCGGGCACCACCGGCTGCGGCCTGCGTGGCCCGGGCGTGCGCAGCATCTCGCCTGAGGGCGACTTCAGTCTCTTCTTCGGAGGCGTGAGCGCGGCGACGGCGGGCTACCAACCTCCGGATGGCGCTGTGGGCGCGACGCAGCTCAACGGCGTGGGTGACGTGGTGATGCGGCCGGGCGGCACGCTGCTGGTGGTGCACCGGGGGCCGACGACGACGCTGCATGAAGTGTCGCTGCCCGCGGCCAACGCCTCGCGGCTCGTGCCCAGTCGTGACGGCAATGAGGTGTATGCCTTTGATGTGAGGGGCCGACACCTGCGCACGGTGTCCGCGCGCACGGGGCTCGTGCTGTACGAATTCGCGTGGGGTGAGGCAGGGCTGAATGCCGTGACGGACGTGAATGGTGACGTCACCACCGTCGAGCGAAACCCCGACGGCTCCGCCCGCGCGCTGGTGGCGCAAGACGGCCAGCGCACCGAATTGACGCTGGATGCGGAGGGCCGCATCACCCGCGTCACCGACGCGGAGCACCGCTTCATCGAGGCGGCCTACTTCCCCACGGGCCTTCTCCTGGAGTGGAAGGACGCCAACGCACACCCCACGGCGTTTACCTGGGACGACGCGGGCGGACTGCTGACGCACACCAACGCGCGCGGGGCGAAGAAGGACTTCAAGCCCGTCGACGACGGCGTCGCGTACACCTCGCCTGAGGGCCGGGCGACGAGTTACTTCACGCAGCAGGGGGCCCAGCGTGTCGCCCTCACCACGCAGGGGCCGGACGGCGTCGTGGGGAGCCGGGAGTACGGCGCGGGGTGGCGTCGCTCCTCGCCGCCCGACGGCACCATCATCGAGACGCTGATGCAGCCGGGGCTCGCGTCGCGCTTCTCGCGCGGGGTGGACGTGCCCGCCCGCGTTTCGGTGCGCACGCCCTCGGGGCTGGAGTCGGTGATGACGTCGACCCGCGTCACCACCACGGCTCCTGGCGCGCCCCTCCTCGTGACGGGGGAAGTCGAAGAGACGCTCGTGAATGGCCGGCTGTGGCGCAGTCGCTACGACGCGGCGAGCAGGACGTACGACTGGACGTCGCCCGCCGGGCGCACTGCTTCGATGACGGTGGATGCCAAGCAGCGACCGCTCACTGCTACTGCGCCGGGCGTACTGCCCGTCAACTTCACCTACGACGCGCGCGGCCGTCTCGAGTCCGTGGTCCAGGGGGCGCGGGCGCAGCACCTTGCCTATGGCCCGCAGGGCTTTCTCGCCAGCACGCGCAACGCCCTCGACGAGGTGACGGCCTTCACCACCGACGCCACCGGACGGGTGACGAAGGTGACGCGCGCGGATCTCAAGGACGTGGTGCTGGAGGAAGACGGCGTCGGCAACTTGATGAGTGTCACGCCGCCCGAGGGCCAGGCGCATCGCTACGCCTATAGCGCCGCGAATGAGGTGGCGTCGTATGCCCAGCCTCCGCTGCCCGGCGTCGTCGAGGAGACGGTGAGCCATGACCTGGACGGCCTCGCGCTGGCTGGCACCCACAGCGACGGCACGGGGACTTCACTCACGAGGGAGCCGTCTGGCAGGCTCTTGCGCGTGACGACGCCCTGGTGGACGAGCGAGCTGACCTACCTGCCGGTGACGGGCCAGGTGCAGTCGCTGACGCGCGGGACCCAACGTCTCGAGTGGAAGTACGACGGCTTTCTCGTCACCGAGGAGAAGGCCAGCGGCATCGCGCCGGCAACGAGTCAGTGGAGCTACGACACCGACTTCCGCGTCACTGCACATGCCATCAACGACGCGGGCATCACCTTTGCCTACGACGGTGATGCGCTCCTCACGCAGGCCGGGCCCACGGTGCTGGGCTACGACGCCGCGTCCGGCCGACTCATCACCATCACCACCGGCGTCGTCACGACTGCCGTTGCCTACAACCCTCATGGAGAGCTGTCGTCGCTGGCCACGGCAGTGAGTGGCACGCCCGTCTACTCCGAGGGGCTCGGCTATGACCTCGCTGGGCGCATCGCCGTCATCGAAGACATGGTGCAGGGCGTGACGACACAGTGGACCTACGGGTACGACACCCTCGGGCAGTTGACGTCGGCGACGCGCAACGGAGCGGCTGCCACGACGTGGGGCTACGACGCGCGCGGCAACCGCACGGCCGCGGGCGGTATCGCCGCGAGCTACGACGCGCAGGACAGACTGCAGGTGCGCGGCGGCGTCACCTATTCGTGGGACGCGCTCGGTGGACGGAAGGGGAAGACGGAGGGCGGCGCCACCACCGGCTACCTCCACGACGGCATGGGCGCGTTGCTGAGCGTGACGCTGCCCGACTCAACCACCGTGGCCTACGAGTACGACGGGCTGCAGCGGCGCGTGGCGAAGCGGCACGGTGGCGGCGTCGTCAGTCGCTTCGTGTACGACAGCCAGGTGCGGGTCGTGGCGGAGTTGGACGCCGGCGGCAGGGTCGTCAGTCGCTTCGTCTACGCGGCGCAGTCGAATAGCCCTGATGCGCTCGTCCGCGGTGGCGTGACGTACGCCTATGTGAAGGACCACCTGGGCAGCGTGAGGCTCGTGGTGAATGCCGCGAGCGGAGTCGTCGCGCAGCGCCTCGACTACGACGCCTGGGGCGTCGTGACGCAGGACACCGCGCCGGGATTTCAGCCCTTCGCCTACGCGGGTGGCGTGCTCGACGCCGACACCGGTGAGCGTCAAGGTTGTTGTCGTGTTGTTCAGTGAATCGCCGCCTCGAGTTTTTGGGGCGTCCGCAGGCGCACCGGACCGAGGTGGACGGCGGGGGCCGGTGACCAGTTCCGAGTCTGGCGGCTCCACCGGTTGGGGT
>CAIVGN010000042.1 GCA_903905455.1 uncultured Archangium sp. | reverse complement strand
GTGCTGCGAATGGTGTTCGGCAAAGGCCTCGTCGACACGCGCTACCTCCAGCTGACCCCGGGCCTGGCGACCCTCGTGCTGGTCGCGTTCACCTGGGGGCGCCTGGGTGGGTTCAGCAACATGGCTGCGGGCGCCGTCCTCATTCCGATCGGCGTGCTGGTGGTGGTGGGCCGGCTGCTGGGCAAGAGCCTGACCACGATGACCCAGACGCTCGGGGAGATCTCCAGCCAGAACCGCGCTTCGTCTTCCCAGGTCGCAGCGACCAGCCATTCGCTGGCCGAGGGCTCGTCGAAACAGAGCGCCTCCCTCGAGGCGGCCCGCGCGGGGAATGCCGGCGCCGGCTTCGCCGTGGTCGCCGAGGAAGTGCGCGCATTGGCCATCGCTCCGCAGCCGCGGCGAAGGACTCGGCCGACGACATCGCCAACGCCACCGCCCGGACCCAGGAGGCACACGCCCTGGGCGAGCGGGTCGCCAGGGCCTTGCTGACCATCGTGGAGCGGGCCCGCAAGGTCGACGCGCTGTCCCGCGAAGTGGCTGAGGCGTCGGATCAACAGAACAAGGGCATCGAGCAGGTCAACGCGGCGGTGACCTCCGTCGAGTACGTCACCCAGGGCAACACCGCGCTGCAGGAGCAGACCCACACGCTCGAGGCCCTGGTCACGCGGTTGAAGACGTTGGTGGGAGTCCGGGCTGCCGCGGAGCGGTCGGCGTGCCCGCAGCCGACAGAGTATGAAGGGCGCCGTACTTCTCAGGAGCCCTCGTGGACACCACCCGTCTGCAACAGTTCGTCGCCTCGAAGTGGGACCGGGACATCGTCCCCCGCCTCGTCGAGTACATCCGCATTCCCAACAAGTCGCCGATGTTCGACGCCGACTGGGCGAAGCACGGCCACATGGAAGCCGCGACGCAGTTGCTCGCGAGCTGGGCGAAGCAGCAGCCGCTCGAGGGCCTCACCGTCGAGATCATTCGCCTCGAGGGCCGCACGCCCCTCATCTACATGGAGCTGCCGGGCACCAACGGCGCGAGCTCCGACGTCGACACGGTGTTGCTCTACGGCCACCTCGACAAGCAGCCCGAGATGACGGGCTGGGAACCCGGCCTCGGGCCGTGGGAGCCGGTGCTCAAGGGCGACAAGCTCTTCGGCCGCGGCGGCGCGGACGACGGCTATTCGATTTTCGGTTCGCTCACGGCGCTGCTCGCGCTGCAGGACCAGGGCATTCCCCACTGCCGCGCAGTAGTGCTCATCGAGGCCTGTGAAGAGTCGGGCAGCTTCGACTTGCCCGCCTACGTCGAGCACCTCGCGCCGCGCATCGGGCAGCCATCGCTGGTGGTGTGTCTCGACTCGGGCTGCGGCAACTACGAGCAGCTCTGGTGCACCACCTCGCTGCGTGGCCTCGCGGGCGGCACCCTGCGCGTCGACGTGCTCAAGGAAGGGGTCCACTCCGGCGACGCGTCCGGCATCGTGCCCTCGAGCTTCCGCGTGCTGCGTCAGGTGCTCGCGCGTATCGAAGCGCTCGAGACGGGCAAGGTGACCATCGACGCGCTCCACGCCGAGATTCCCCCCGAGCGACTGCAGCAGGCGAAGACGGCCGCGCGGGTGCTCGACAAGGACGTCTACGACAAGTTCCCCTTCGTCGACGGCATGACGCCCGCGCTGAGCGACCTCACGGAGCTGGTGCTCAACCGCACCTGGCGCCCCGCCCTCTCGGTGACCGGCGTCGACGGCATTCCAGCCCTCGGCAGCGCAGGCAACGTGCTGCGCCCCTACACCGCGGTGAAGGTCTCGATGCGCCTGCCGCCGACCACCGACGGAAAGAAGGGCGGCGAGGCGTTGAAGGCCGCGTTGATTGCCAACCCACCCTACGGCGCGAAGGTGACCTTCGATCTCGAGAAGACCGCGAGTGGGTGGAACGCGCCGGCCCTCAGCCCGTGGCTCAGCGCCGCCATCGACGAGGCGTCGCAGAGCGCCTTCGGCAAGCCGCCCATGTACATGGGTGAAGGCGGCACGATTCCGTTCATGGGCATGCTGGGAGAGAAGTTCCCCCGCGCGCAGTTCATGATCACCGGCGTGCTCGGGCCGCAGTCGAACGCACACGGGCCCAACGAGTTCCTCCACATTCCCACGGGCAAGAAGGTCACGGCCGCCGTGGCAGCGGTGGTGGCGAAACACTTCGAGGCGTCGAAGCACGGCCTTACCGGCAAATAGTGAAGTTCCTCTTGCTGGTGGTCTACGACGAGGGCAGCTCCCGCCACGTCGTCTTGGCCAATCGCCCCGGACGCGGGCCCGTCGGGCCGTAGGAGCCGCCCACCCCATGCGCACCCTGGTGTTCGCCTTCCTGTTGCGCCTCGCCGCCTCGGCGTTGGCCGACGACGTGTGGACGAGCCCGTTCGCGGGCGTGCGCAGGTTGCACCGGGTGATGCGTGAGCTGCAGGTGCACGCACCGGAGATTCACCTCGAGCAGAGCGGCATGAGCCTGCGCAGCACCACCAGCGCGGAGCGCAAGCAGACCACGTCGAGCTTCGCGAAGTCGGTCGGGGCGCAACTGGCGATCAACGCCGACTTCTTCGGCCATTCCGACTCCGCGACCGATGGGCTCTCGGCGGGCAACGGCGTCGCGTGGGAAGGCACCAGCGACGACGAGGTGACGAGCTGGCTGTCGAGCTTCAGCTGCTTCGTCCGTCACCCCCGCACGGCGCTCGGTCTCTCTCGGGACCAGAAGACGCTGTACCTCGTGGTGGTCGATGGCCGCTCCGCTGCGTCGGTCGGGATGACGTGCGCCGAGTTGGCCGCGCTGCTCAAGGGCTTCGGCAGCTGGACCGCGATGAACCTCGATGGTGGCGGGAGTTCGACGATGTACGGCGAAGGGCGCTGAGTGGTGAACCAACCGTCAGACGGGCACGAGCGCATCGTCGGCAACCACCTCGCCGTCTTTGCTCCACCGACGCTCAACGAGTCCAGGTGACGACGATTCGCCCCGCTTTCCCGGCGTGACAGATGGAGTTGGCGCTCGCGGCTCCGGACGTGCCCTGAACGCTCAGCGCAGGCGCCGCGCGACTCCGGCCTGCACGAGCTGCAGCACCCACCGCGGCGTGGCCCCGATGAGCCAGGTCACCAGGCGCATTCGAAAGCCAGGCACCACGAAGGCCGCGCCGCGCTCGAAGGCCGCGAAGGTCTCCGCCGCGCACTGCTTCGCCGAGATGACGAAGCACTTCGGCGGCGACACGTACAGCGGGCGCGCCAGCGCGGCCTCGAAGCCCGTGTCCACCGGGCCGGGGCACGACTGCGTCACCACCACGCCGGTGCCTACCACCTCGGCGCGCAGCGTCTCGGTGAGCCCCGAGAGGAAGTGCTTGGTGGCCACGTAGGGGCCGAACGTGGGCAGCGAGGTGAGCCCGAAGCCGGAGCTCACGTTGAGGATGCCGCCGCGGCCGCGCGCCACCATGCCCGGGAGCAGGTGCCGCATGAGGAAGGCCGGGGCGAGCGCGTTGAGGGTGAAGAGCTGCTCCATCTTCGCCCACTCGACCTCGGCGAAGAACGCCGCGTCACCGGCGCCGGCGTTGTTCACCAGCACGTCGACCTCGCCCAGCCGCGGGCCGAGCGCCTTGACCGCCGCGAGGTCACCCAGGTCACAAGGCAGCACCGTCACCTGGAGCGCGGGGTGCGCCGCGCGGAGCTCCGTGGCCAACGCCTCGAGCAACTCCACCCGCCGGGCCACGAGCGCGAGGTGCGCCACGCGCGGGGCCAGCAGCTTCGCCAGCTCGACGCCGATGCCGCTCGACGCCCCGGTGACCACCGCGCGGCTGCCGTCGAGCTGCAGCTTCAGGCGCGCTTCTCGGCGTCGAGGGCCTTCGCTACCGCGAGCGCGGAGGTCACCGCGTCTTCATGGAGCCCGAAGCCGAAGTAGCTGCCGCAGAAGTAGGTGCCCTGTACCCCGTTGAGCTCGGGCAGGCGCTTCGTGGTGGCCACCGAGGTGAAGTCGAAGACCGGCGTGCGCAGCACGGTCTCGAACTCGATGAGCGCGGGGTTCAGGTCGAAGTTCGGGTACTGCGAGCTGAAGTAGTCGCAGGTGTCGGGTGCCTGCGGCTCGTACCAGAGCGCGCCGTTGACCGAGGTCTCGGCCACTTCCCCGTCGGGGCCCTTGCGGAAGAGGAAGGTGTAGGCCTGCACCAGCGCGCGCGGAGGGAACGGCGCCGGGTCGCGGTGGAGCACCACGCGGCCGTCCTTGTACCGCCAGGCGCCCAGCAGCCGGCGCTCGTCTTCGGTGGGCGCGTCGAGGAGTCGCAGCGCGGCGTCGGCAGGGCAGGCGAACACCACGCGGTCGAAGTGCAGCTTCTCGCCGGTCTCCAGCACCAGGGTCACGCCACCAGCCGCGCGCAGCACGCTGCGGATGCCCGTGCCCAGGCGCACACAGCCCTCGATGCGCTCGGCCAACGCCTGCACGTAGGCCTGCGTGCCCTTCTTGATGGCCCGCACCGAATAGAAAGCCTTGGGCGAGATGACGTCGTGGTGGTGGGCGAGCTTCTCGAGGAAGAAGCGCGCGGGCGCGTCGAGCAGCTCCGCGATGCTCATCGACGAGAGCAGGCACAGCGCGCACAGCAAGATGGTGCGCGTGTCTCCGGTGAACTCGGGCACCATGGCCAGCAGCTCGCGCAGCGTCTTGCCGTCGACCAGGCCCTGTTCCCGCAGGTGCTGGGCCCGGGCGAGGCCCACCGGCAGGCGCGCCAGCTTCCACACCTTGCTCGGCCGCAACGCCGAGAGCCCCTGGGCGAGGAAGCCCGCCAGCGTGGTGGGCATGTAGATGCCGCTGTTGGTGTCGAGGTCGTGGAAGCTCATGTACGAGTTGGGGCACATGGCCGTCTCGACGCCGAGCTCGTCCAGCAGGCGGTAGAAGTTCGGGTAGCCCGCCATGCCGAAGGCGGCCACGGCGATGTCCACCTCCACGCCGTCGCGGGTGCGGTACCCGAAGGCATTCCCCCCGACGCGGTCGCTCTTCTCGAACAGCGTGACTTCGTGATGCGGGTGCAGGCGGTAGGCGGCGGTCAGCCCGGCGATGCCTCCACCAATGACGGCGATCTTCACTCCACGCTCCTGAGTGTTCATCGTGCGCCGGGGACGCAGGGACGGGCAAGGAATCACTGTTCGCGGGCCCGCATGTTTGCGGGGGTCACTGCGGCCACGTGTGGGAGCGGGTCGGTGTTCAGGTCTCGATGTGCACGGACGCACGCACCTCACCCCCGAGCGCGTCGAGTTCTCGCTCGTCGCGGGAACGTGACGTCCCCCACAATGCCCCGGTGCGCTTCGCCCTCGTGCTCGTGACCCTGCTCTCGGTTCCTTCCCTCGCGGCTGACCGCGCGACCATTCGGCTCCCCGAGGGCTGTGCGTTCAGCGCGCTCGCGGAAGGCGCGGCGCCACCACCGGCGTCGACCTGCGCCGACATGCTGCTGCTGGTGCAGAGGGCGTTCGCGCGCAGCACCTTCGCCCCAACCTGTGGTGACTGGCCCGACCTCGAGGCCGCCTCGCGAGGGGCGAAGGTCGAGGGGCTCGCGTTCCTGCCGCTGGGGCACGGGCACTTCCTGATGCAGGCGCGCTGCACCTCCGGCGCGTACAACGAGACCTCGCTCTTCTTCCTGTGGGACGAGCGCACGCACGAAGTCGAGCCGCCGCTCGTCGTCTTTCCGCTCGACGGCGCGCTGCCCGAGCCGCTGGTCTTCGCGCGCGACTTCGACCCGAAGCACCTCACCCTGTGGGAGCTGCGCAAGGAGCTCGGGGACGGCAGCGGCGGTCGCTACCGGCGCTTCACCTTCCAGGGCGAGCTGCCGGTGCTCGACGAGCAGGTCAGCAAGGACGGCGCGGATCACCTCGACGGCTACGACTTCTCGCGCAGGAAGGTGCCCCACGGCGCGAAGTGGCAGCGCACCACGCCGAAGTCTGCGGGATGCCTCGGCACGCTCGCTGCGCCCAGCTGCCCCGGCCCCGCGGCCTCGACGAAGGACGCCGAGGTGGGCGAGGTGCTCGGCGCGCAGCAGGCCGCCATCGTCGACTGCGTGGTGACCACCGCCGGCGCCGACGCCGAGGCTGATGGGTGGAAGCAGTCCGTGGCGGTGACGGTGGTCATCAAGAAGGGCGGCGAGCTCTTCAGCGTGGACACCGCGCTCGAGCCAGCCGGCGAGAAGGCCGAGGCGCTGAAGGCCTGCGTCGAGAAGATGGTGCGCACGCTGGCGTGGCCGGCGACGGACGCGACGATGTTGTCCTTCGAGAAGAGCTGGTCATTCAGCTCGCACTGAACGGGAAAGGCCCGCGCAAAGTGTTCGCGTAGGCAGCCATGTCGATGCCGCGCCTGCTCGCCCTCGTCCCGTGGGTGGAGGCGCCTCCCGTGAAACAAGTCCCCTGGTTGACCCTGTCGCTGCTGTTCACCGCGTGTACGACGACGACCATCGAGACACGCCTCGCCGAGTGCAGCGCCGCAGGTCGACCCCTGCAGCCTGCGCGTCTACACGGCGCAGCCCGAGCTCGCGGTGGCCAGGGGCCCGACCTCCACGCCCGCGGGCGTGCTCACCGTCGATGGGCTCCAGTTCAAGGACCTGAGCCGGGACGGCGCGCTGCAGCCCTACGAAGACTGGCGCCTCGCCGAGCTGTGCCGCGCGCGGGACCTCGTCTCGAGGCTGACCCTGGCGCAGAAGATCGGGCTGATGACCGAGACCTCGAACGTCGGGAGCGGCACCACCGACGGCTCGTTGTCCACCTCGGTGCAGAACGCCGTCGTCGCTGGCTTCACCCGCCAGGCCCTGGCCCGCATCAGCGCGGCCCTCACCCCGGCGCAGACGGCGACCTCCTTCAACAACCTCCAGGAGCTCGCCGAGTCGCAGCCGCTGGGCATTCCCTTCGTGCTCACCGCCGACCCGTCACACGGCTTCTCGATGAACCTCAACGCCGCGGGGGTGATGGCCATGGGCGGCAGCATCAACACCGGGGGCACCGGCGCCTCGAACCTCAGCGCGTTGATCTCGCAGTGGCCGCAGCCGCTGGGCCTGGGGGCGATCAACGACCCGGCCATCGCGCGGCAGGCCGGAGACGCCGTGCGGCGGGAGTTCCGCGGGCTGGGCCTGCGCTGGGAGCTGGGCCCCCTGGCGGACCTGGCCACCGAGCCCCGCTGGGCGCGGGTGAGCAGCACCTTCGGCGAGAACCCGGTCGCGGTCGGCACCCTGGTGAAGGCCTTCATGGAGGGCATGCAGGGCGTGGGTGACGGGGGGCTCAAGCGCGGCGGTATCGCCACCACGCTCGCCCACTTCCCCGGCGCGGGCGCCAACCAGCGGGGCATGGACTCGCACGTCACCGTGGGCCGCTACAACGTGTTCCCGGGGAACAACTTCCTGGGGCACGTGTACCCGTTCCGCGCGGCGGTGGCGGCGGGCGCGGCGGCGGTGATGCCCTGCTACAGCATCTACCGCAACCAGTGGACGTGGGATCCGCTGCAGGTGGGCGCGGCCTCGAGCCGGGAGATCGTCACCGACCTGCTGGGCACCGAGCTCGGCTTCTCGGGCCTGGTGACCTCGGACTGGGGGGTGATCGCCAAGGCCTACGGCGTGGAGAACGCGAGCGCCGCCGAGAAGGGCGCGCTGTTCATCAAGGCGGGTTCGCACCAGCTGGGCCAGGAGTCGGCGGCCGTCAGCATCCAGCTCGCCTTCGATGCGGGGCTGATCAGCGCCGCGGAGCCCGACGGCGCGGTGGCCGACGTGGCGATCATCCGCATCGTGGCGCGCAAGGGCACCTACAGCGGACTCGACGACGGGTGCCGCTCTCGTTCGACGCCCCGTTCCCGGGCACGTCGATCGACGGCGAGGCCGCGTGGGCGAAGGTCGGCCGCAACAAGGTGATCGACGCGCTGCGCGTTCGCGACGGCTACAACCGCTTCGACGGGAGCGTCTTCACCCCGGTGCCGGCGGCGAACCCGAACCTGAAGATCGTGCTGGTGATGCACTTCGACCGGCCGGCCATCGTCAAGCCGTTCATCAACGGCCTCAGCTCGCTCGACGACACCACCATCAACCGGGGCACCACCCTCACGCCGGACTACCGGCCGCTGGTCTCCGACGAGGCGAACCTCTTCGTGGCGGCCCCGGGGCGAACATCACCAGGGGCGTCGATGCCTTCCTCGTGGAGTTCGGCGCCTTCGATCGCGCGGTGCTCGACGTCGTCTTCAACCAGCACAAGCCGACGTACCTGGCGCCGGGACGGACGGTGTTCCACTACGGCACCGCGAGCACCTCGCGGGTCTTCGAGGTGAGCGTCGCCTCATCCGGCCACAGCGACGACACGGGCCTCAGCAGGGGCGTGGCGTAGAGCGCCTCGCTCACGCGGAGCACGCGGCCGTCACCCTGCAGGTCGCGGTCGAAGCCCGGCACCAGTCCGCGCAAGATGAAGCCCAGCGCCCCCAGGAACCCGCTGCGCGCTTCAGGGGCCAGCACGCCGAGTCGCCCGTGCAGCGCCCGCGCGCCGCGATCTCGCTGAAAAGCCTGGAAGCCGACCACCACGTCGTCGCGGCAGATGGCGAACGCGAAGAGGTCGCGATCCGGGGCCTCGGCGGTGGCGACCTGGGTGTGCAGGAAGCGCGCGTCGAGGAACGCCGACTCGGCGCCCACCGTGATGGATGGGGACCACTCGACCAGCCGCGCGGGCAGCGCGTCGAGCTCGGCAGGAGTCCAAGCCCGGAGCGTCACCCCGTCCGGGAGCGCTGCTGCGGCGGCGCAGTCAGGGAAGGTGGGCCAGTGCATGCGCCCGCATAGCCCACGCGTGGCGACGAGCGAGGCCGCAACTCCTTCCCGCCGGCTTCCCGTCGCCTGATGCCGTTGGGGCTCTCTGGACGGGTGGGTACGGTGGTGTTGAGCCCGCTGGGACGGGCAAGCCGGTGGCGCAGGTGGGCTTCTCCTGGGTGACGAGCCGGCCTTGGTGGTGGAGGGGCGTGCGGGATCGGGGCGGTGCTCGTCGCGAGCGTGCCCCGCGCTTCGACACCCGGTGACGAGGGCAGCGCGGCTTCGGGGAAGGCGACCGCGGAAGGGCCAGGGGTCACGGAGTGCGTCATCAAAGTTGACAACCGCTCCGGTCGAAACTGGACGTTGTCAACTTTGATGACGCACTCGCAGACCACCGCGGGTGCCGCGCCTCCTCTCACACCGACGAGTGACCTCGTCACGCTGCGCCTCGCGCCGAGCGGCTGCACGCGACCCGCGCTGCGCGACGACCGCCCCGGAAAACCCGCGTTCCACCAAGGCGAACTGCAACCTCTCCAGAGCACCTCGCCGCACTGGGCATTCCCGTGGTGAGACTCGAGGCCCTCGTGAAGTCACGGCCCTGGGCCCCGAGAGGAGCCTCGGCCAGGCGCACCGACCTACTTCGCACCGTGCGGCGTGGCGTCGGGATCCTGCGGCGCGTGCCACCGTTGTCGATCTTCTGGCGCGACCTCTTCCCGTCGCCACTGCCTGGTCATTGCCGCCTCGAGGAACGCCGGCAGGTTCGTCAGCGGGCACACGCCGGCGTCGGGCTTCACCCGGACCCGCTCGAGCAGCAACCTCGCCCCGGCGTCGATGCCCAGCGCCTTGAGGTGATGAAACGCATCGCGCACGAAGTCGACGACCGCCGGGTCATCCGAGAGGCGCACCGCGGCCTCCTCCGAGAGCACCAGGGCGACCGCGTCGAAGAGCACCGAGGGGTTGCCGGACACCGCGCCCTCCGCCCTCAAGCTCGAGCCGTCGGCCATGGGCAGCACCCCCAGGCGAGGCGCGAGCAACTTCACCCGGGCGCCAGCCGCGAGCAGCGCGTCCTTCACCCGTTCGATGCGCTCGCCGTCGGAGCCGATGGAGAAGACGATGGCCACCGACCGACCCTCGAGCGTGGCCTTCGCCTTGTCGATGAGCCGCAGGGCCGGCGACAACTTCAGGTCCTTGACCGGCGCCGCGGCGATGGGCGCGTTGGGCAGCGCGTCGAGGCCCAGGCCGTCCGCCACCATCACCGCCAGCTCGTGGTCGATGTGCAGCAGGTGACCCACCATGGCCTTGCGCACGTGGAGCGTCTCGACCTTCGCCAGCTCGAAGACGAGGGCGGCGCGCAGGTGGGCCTGCTCCACCTCGGCCTGGCTTCGGTAGAAGAGGCGCGCCTGGCTGTAGTGGTCGGCGAAGCGCTCGGGCCGCACGCGCCCCTTGCCGCCGTCGTCCTTGAAGCGCGCGCTGGTGAAGCCCACGTCGGGCGCCTCGCGGGGCCCATCGACCGAGAGCGAGTTGGGCTCGTAGCTCACCCGCCCCGAAGGCTGCGTGCCCTGCATGTGCCCGTCGCGCTGGTGGTTGGCGAAGGGGCACCTGGGCGCGTTGATCGGCAGTTGGTGAAAGTTCGGCGCGCCCAGGCGCGAGAGCTGGGTGTCGAGGTACGAGAAGAGCCGCCCCTGGAGCAGCGGGTCGTTCGAGAAGTCGAGGCCGGGCACGAGGTGCGAAGGACAGAACGCGACCTGCTCCGTCTCGGCGAAGAAGTTGGTGGGCCAGCGGTCGAGCACCATGCGGCCGATGACCCGCAGCGGCACCAATTCCTCGGGGATGAGCTTGGTGGCGTCGAGGTGGTCGAAGGGGAACGCGTCGGCCTGGGCCTGGGTGAAGAGCTGCACCGCGAGATCCCACTCGGGGAACTGGCCGGCGGCGATGGCCTCGAAGAGGTCGCGGCGATGGAAGTCGGGATCCACGCCGGCGAGCTTCACCGTCTCGTCCCAGGTGGTCGATTGCAGGCCCAGCTTCGGGCGCCAGTGGAACTTGACGAAGGTCGACGTGCCGTCGGCCGCGAGCAGCCGGAAGCTGTGCACCCCGAAGCCTTCGATCATCCGCAGCGAGCGCGGCAGCGTGCGGTCCGACATGATCCACATGACCATGTGCATCGCTTCGGGGGTCAGCGAGATGAAGTCCCAGAAGGTGTCGTGCGCGGTGGCGGCCTGGGGGAAGCCGCGGTCGGGCTCCATCTTCAGCGCGTGCACCAGGTCGGGGAACTTGATGGCGTCCTGGATGAAGAAGACGGGCACGTTGTTGCCGACGAGGTCCCAGTTACCCTGCGAGGTGTAGAACTTCACCGCGAAGCCGCGCACGTCCCGCGGGGTGTCCGATGAGCCCGCCCCGCCCGCCACCGTCGAGATGCGGGTGAAGAGCGGTGTCCGCACGCCGACCTCGGTGAGCACCTTCGCGGTCGTGAACTCGGCCAGCGACGAGGTGAGCTCGAAGAAGCCGTGAGCCGCGGTGCCCCGCGCGTGCACGATGCGCTCGGGAATGCGCTCGTGGTCGAAGTGGGTGATCTTCTCCCGCAGCACGAAGTCTTCGAGCAACGTCGCCCCGCGCACGCTCGAGCGCAGCGAGTTCTGATCATCGGAGACGGCGACGCCCTGGTTGGTGGTCAACGCGGGGTGCGTGCCTCCCGCCGTCTGGTGCAGTTCACCGCCGTGGGCGAGCTTCGCATCGGGTTCGGGAGTCGTGGTCACCCCGGCAGCCCCTCGCATGAACCGGGCCATGACCCCTTCAGGGCGAGCGCAGGCCCCGCCCCAGCGCGACCCCATCGATTTGAAGGGGTCGTCGGTCAGACCGGCTACTTCCCGGTGAGCATGTCCATGGCCTGCCGGGTCGGGAGCGCGAGCTTGCGGGTCAACTCGAGGTGCACGCTGTCGTCGAGGCCCTTGTTCGACACGACCCGGTAGCGGAGGTACGCCGCCGCCCGCTCTTCGTCGGACGGGCTCTGGGCCGCGGTCGCCAGCAAGCGGCCGAAGAGCTGCGTCGACTGCTCGCGAATGGCCGAGGCCACCGTGGAGACCACGCGCTGGTCGAACGCGCTGCGCAGTTCGCTCTCCGCCACCGGCGTCGCGCGCGGCGTGGCGCTGATGTTGAACCCCGGAACGGCCCCGTTCTCGAAGTGGTCCACGGTGGCGCTCACCCGGAGCTCCTGGGGCGCGACCTCCGCGCTCGCCTTGAGGTCCTTCAGCGACACCACGCCGGACACATCACCGAAGACGCGCGTGACCTCGTAGCTCGTGGTCTCGGTGCGGTTGGCCGGGACCTGCTGCTTGATGCCCGAGAGCTTCTTGCGGCACGAGGCCACCTCCTTCTGCCGCCCAGCGATGCGCCCGCAGTTGGCGTTCCGGGGCCCGTTGCGGTTGCACGAGTATCGCTCGCTCTCGAGGATGCGCTCGATGCGCTCGCAGTCTTCCTGCACGTGCTGGTACTCGGGGTTGGTCCGGAAGCCTCCGGGCACGGATCGCTCGGCCGACCTCGAGAGCGTCTCGCGGCCTGCCTTGAACGACGGCGCGCCGGGCGTGGCCTCGAAGGCCAGCTCGCCGCCCTCGGCGAAGACCACGGCCGACCCCGCGCCGGCCTTCTGCACCGCGTCCACCAGCGCGGGCGGGCCGTGCAGGGTCACCTTCACCGTGCCAGCCGACGCGCCGAGCACCAGCTCCCGCGCCTTCTGCGCGTGCTGGGTGGTGCGGCCCTTGTTGCCCACGCTCTTCGCCGCGCACGCCGCGGCGGCGTGAAACATGGACTGGGCCAGCGGGCTGGCCGTCGTGCTGCGCGCGGCGGTCTCGAACTCGTCGAGCGCGCCCTTCGGGGCACCGGACCAGAGCATCTTGAGGCGGGCCTGGACGGCGGCGTCGAAGGCGGGGCTCTCGATCACCTGCTCATTCCCCAGCATCACCGAATACACCGCGCGCCACGTGCCGTCGGCGTGCAGGGCCTCGAGCTCGGCGGTGCAGGCCTCGGCGGTGGGGCCGAGCGCCGCCCTGAGCGCGTCTTCCTTCTGCCAGGCAAAGGAGGCCGCGTTCATGTCCCGGCCCTGCTCGAAGCGGCCCTGCAGACGGCGCAGGCACGGGGCGCCGCCGGCCCGCTTCGCCTCGCTGGTGGCGGTGGTGGTGGCCTGCTCGAAGCGGTCCTTGAGCAGCTGACACGCCTCCGCGCTGGTCTCGGTGTCCGACCACGGCCGGCGGAACTTCGCGTGCGCCAACAGCGGGGTGCGGCAGAGCTTCACCAGCCGCTCGGGGTCGGACGCCTGGGCCGCGCCGTCGAGTTCCTGGCGGTTGGAGGCCCTGATCTTCACCAGCTCCTTCTCCGAATACGCACAGCCAGAGAAGCAGAGAGCCAACGTCACGACGACGAACGCAGAACGCATGTGGCCGGGAGGTTAGGGGCGCGCTCCCCCGGGTCACCCTCGTAATGTTTACGACTCGGGATTCTGGGCGGCGTGTACCACCAGCGCCTGGAGCGAGCGCAGGCCCAGCTTCTTCTTCACGTTCTCGAGGTGGCAGTAGACGGTCGAGGTGGCGAGCCCGAGCTGCGCCGCCACTTCCTTGGGGCTCAACCCGAGCGCGAGCGCGCGAAACACCTCGTCCTCGCGCGCGCTCAGCCCCGAGCGCGACGAGGCCGCCGCGTCGCCAGGCCGTTCCCCGGCGTGAACCCGGCGCAGCAGGGCGTCGAGCTCGTCGAGCGGGAGCGCCTTGTCGGCGAACGCGAGCGCCCCGGCCGCGAGCAGCGAGCGCACCTGGGCGTCGACGGGCCGCGCCGAGAAGAGCACCACGCGGCAGCGCCCACAGAGCGGGCGCAGGCGCTGCGCCGTGGTGGACACCTTGAGCTGGACGTCGACCAGGGACAGGTCGACGACCCGGGTCGACACCAGCGCCACCGCCGCCTCGAGGCTCGCCACGGCGCCCACCACCTCGAAGCCCTCCACCGAGGCGAAGCGCGAGACGAGGCCCGCCGTCACCACGGGGTGGTCGTCGACGAAGAGCAGCCGGATCAACCCGTCCCCCGCAGCGGCCAGCTCACCGCCAGTTGGATGCCCGTCTCGTACTCGCCGAGCTCGACGCGGCCCTCGAGCAGGCGCGCCCGCTCGCGGATGCCGCGCAGCCCGTGGCCCTCGCGCAGCGTCGCGGTGCGGCCACCGCCGTTGTCCAGGATGCGCAGGGTCAGCTCCCCCTGGTGATGCTGCAGCGAGACCGTGGCCTCGCTCGCGCGCGCGTGGCGGACCGCGTTGGTCAGGGCCTCCCGCGAGATGGCCAGCACCGCCTCGGCCTCGTCGCGGGCCGCCGAGTCCACCCACGCCTCGTCGACCACGAGATCGACGGCCATGGCCAGCCCTCGAAACTCGAGCTGCAGCCGGGCCAGCTCGTCGCGCAGCGAACCCGGCGTCCGGGGCTGGCGGAGTTGGTCGAGCATGCGGTGCGCGTTGACCGACAGCTCATCGAGCAACGAGGTGAGCCGGTCGACGGGAGCGCCGCGCGTCGGCTCCCGGCGGGCCAGCCCGTCGAGGTGCAGGCGGGCGCCGGTGATGAGCTGCGCCATGTCGTCGTGGATCTGCCGCGCCAGCTCGGCCCGCAACCCGCTGCCCCCGTCGCGGTCGCGCAGTTGGTGCTCCAGTCGCTCGGCGGCGACCTCGAGCCGCGCCAGGTCTCGGAAGCTCGTGCTCTCCAGCTTGAAGACCCACTGACCCAGGCCCGCGCCGATGCCGCAGATGGTGAAGAGGTAGACCAGCGGCACGTGCGCCATCGGGTAGTCGAAGAGGTCGGGCCGCCGCAGCCAGTACATGCCCGTGAAGGCGAGGGCCGCGCCGAACGTGCCGACGAGCCGGTGCGGCATCGAGATCAACATCGCGATGAAGACGGGGGGCACCGTGTAGCAGCCGTAGAACCAGGGCCCGTCGAAGCCGCCGAACTGGGCGACGTGGGCGCCCCCCAGGGCCGCGGAGAGGACGACCGCCCCGGTGAAGAGGGTCGCCGCCGCGCGCGCAGGCACCACCCAGTGCACGAGCGCCGCCACGCCGAACGAGCTGACCAACTGGAGGGCCATGAAGCCGTGGTGGCGCAGCGTGCTCATCGCCACCGCGTCCCCGATGCCGCCCAGGAGGTAGGTGAGCCCGAAGGCGACGTTGAGGTACTTCGCCCGGGACGAATTGGCCGCGTCGATGCGGCGTTGAACTTCGGCTTCCACGTCGAGGCTCACCTGCGGAGCCTACGTCACGGTCGGGGCGAGCGCTCCCATTGAAGCGGTGCGGCGTGCCCGGCCCCTCAGCCCCGGGGCGACGGGCGCGCAGCCCCAGCTTCAACGCCGTTACAGAACGTCGCGATTCCGGGCAGAGGCGTTACCATTCACGGACCCGTGCTCAGCCGCCTGCTCCAGTGGATTGACGCTGCCCGACCGGACACCGGCCTCGTGACCACCGCACGCATTCGCGCCCAACACGTGGCCGGCCTCGCCGGCCTGGTGTTGGGAATCCCCTACGCGATCTTCTTCCAGGTGTTCGGCGTTCGCTGGTCGGTGCCGGTGATGGGCACCATCGCGCTGCTGGTCGTCGCGGGGGTCTTCGTCTTCACCCGGCGCGGGCAGATGAGGGTGGGCGGCTGGGTCACGTCGTGGTGCACGCTGGGGTTCATCTCGTTGGCCCTGATCGCGCGCGGAGGCATGTACTCCAACGCCGCCGCGTGGCTGCTGGTGGCCCCGGTCTTCGGCACCTTCCTGGGGGGGCCGCGGCTCGGCGTCGCCACCGCGGGCGCCACGGCGATCACCTTCGTGCTGGTGTGGCTGGCGCCGGAGCTCGGCCTCGCGCTGCCCCCGCCGCTCCCGGCCGAGGTGCTCCGGTGGATGCCCCTGGTCGACTACCCGCTCATCGCACTGCTCTTTGGCGGCATGCTGGCCGTGCAGGCCGACCTGTGGGCCCGGGCCGAACGGGAGGCGCTCGACGCGGCCCACGCGCGCTACATCTTCCTCGCGACGATGAGCCACGAGATCCGCACGCCCCTCAACGGCGTGCTGGGGCTCACCGAGCTGCTGCTGGACACGCCGATGAGCGCCGAACAGCGGGAGCTGGCCTCCACCATCCAGCGCTCCGGCTCCCTGCTCCGCTCGGTGCTCGACGACGTGCTCGACTACTCGAAGATCGACTCGGGTCACCTCGAGGCCGACGTCCTGGTCGTCGACGTCCAGACGCTCTGCGGCGACGTGGTGCGGCTGTGGGAAGGCACGGCGCGCGAACGCGGCCTCTCGCTGGTGGTCGTGGTGGAAAGCGGCGCGCCCCGCAGCGTGATGATCGACGGCAACAAGCTGCGGCAGATCGTCGGCAACCTCGTATCCAACGCGCTCAAGTTCACGCCCCGCGGCTCGGTGCGCGTGGAGCTCGCCGCGGACCCCCAGCGCCTCACGGTGCGCGTGAAGGACAGCGGCATCGGGATGAGCGCCGCCCAGCTCGAGCGGATCTTCGAGCCCTTCGTGCAGGGCGACCACAGCACCACGCGGCGCTTTGGGGGCACCGGCCTCGGCCTGTCCATCTGTCGTCGGCTGGCGCGCTTCCTCGGCGGCGACATCAGCGTCGAGTCCGCCCCCGAGGCCGGCAGCACCTTCGTCGTGTCGCTCCCGCTGGTGCCCGCGACGGAGCCTGCCCCTGCCCAGGCCACGACGGAAGACGACGCCGCGGCGCTGCGCGGACACAGCGTCCTCGTCGCGGAAGACAACCCGGTCAACCAGCTCGTCATTCGCCGGTTGCTCGAGCGGCATGGCCTCGAGGTGCGCCTCGCCGGCGACGGTGACGAATGCGTGCGCGCGTGGCAGGCCGGGCCCCCGGACCTCATCTTGATGGACTGCCAGATGCCGACCTGTGACGGCTACGAGGCGACGCGGCGCATCCGCAGCGAAGGGGGCTCGGTGCCGATCATCGCGTTGACCGCCAACGCCATGGCCGGAGATCGCGCGCGCTGCCTCGAGGCCGGCATGAACGATCACCTCGGCAAGCCGGTCGAACCGCAGTTGCTCACGCGCATGCTGCGCGCCTGGATCCGCTGACGAACGAGGCGCGCAACAGGCTTCGCGGCCGAGGGTCCTGCGCCAACGCGAAGGAGGAACGAGCCCTCGCGAGAGGGCACTCTGAACGGCGGCATCGATGACGCGTGGTCGTGATGGGCTCACACCGCCCTGCCCATCGCGGGCAGCACCTCGCGCCCGACGCCGGGTGACCCGCGCGTGAGTGGCCCCTTCGCGAGGCGCTCGAGTCGCGGGGCAAGCTCGCGACGAGTACGGCGAGCATCCCGGCCTCCTCAGCGCTGCACGAGCCGCTCGCCGAGCACGGTCCGCACCCCGCCCGGGGTCACCGCCACCACGCGCAGCAGGTGAACGCACGGGTCCACGCCCGCGAGCGACACCGAGCCCGAGAAGCCCACCGCCGGACAGCCGGCGTAGTTCGGGTACACCGCGCACACGTCGGCCCGCGGGTCCGTCACAGGCAACGTCGCCGTCACCACGCCGTCGAGCTCGACCTGCACCGACGCCTGGTGCGTGGGCGCCAGCACCCAACCCGCGACGGGGATCGACGCCCCGCGCGCCACCGCCGTTGGACCCGGCGCGTCCACCACGCCGAAGGCCGGCCTGCGCGAGAACACCGAGGCCATCGACGAGGAGATGGTGCTGAAGGCTCCCAACGCGAGGTAGGCGCGACCGCGCACCGTGCTGCCGTGGACGAGGCCAAAGAAGATGTTCGCGCGCACGTTGTGGAAGTACGGCGCCGGCGAGCCGTTGCCCGCCCACCCCTGGTAGCTCCCGATGCCCTGGTCCATCGCGAGGCCCACGCCGTAGTCGTGCGTCGGGTTCTGGAAGGCGACCCACGGCGCGGGGCTGGCGAAGTTCTTCATGGTGAAGCCGTCGTTGGCCGGTTGATCGATGGTGATGGCCTGCCCCGCCGAGTCGAGCAACACGGGGAGATCCGGCTGCCCACTGCCGTGCGCGACGTACATCGTGGGGAACTCCTGGGCGGTGACGCCGTGGTCGATGGTCTCGGAGCTGGTCACCTCGAGGCTCAGCTCCACCACCAGCGGGTCGACGAAGCGCAGGTCCATCACGTACTGCACCTGGGCCGGCCTCGCAGCGCCGGAGCACGCGGTGGTGCGGCAGTCGACCGCGTCCCAGTCGGAGTTCCACTGCACCGGCGTCACCGTCACCCGCAGCGCATCACCCACCACCGACCACGTGGTGCTCGCTCCCCGGTTGCACTCGTCACCGCCCTGCACCGGGTTCCACCCCAGGTAGGTGATGGAGTTGCCGCACGACATGGTCGAGGTCTGGCAACTGGCGTTGAACGCGCACGACTGCCGGTTGCGCTCGGGGTCGTAGATGGCGATCTGCACTTCGCGCCCGGTGTCGTTCGCGTCGATGGTGTTCGACGCCGCGTTTGCGCTCAGCCCCCAGAAGACGATGGTGCCGCCCCAGTCGAGGCGCACGCCGATGCGCGTGTAATCGAGCTGCGGCGCGGGGCTCTTGAGGAGCACGTCCTGGTGCGTGCCGTTGGTCTGCGTCATCGTGCCACCGAAGCCCGGCGAGGGGAGTCGCACCAACCACGGGTCGACGTCCGGCGCGGCCACCGGCAGCGTGCACACGCCCGCGTCGACGACCGTGGTGCCCGCGTCGGCGACCATGGTGCCCGCGTCGACGACCATGGTGCCCGCGTCGACGACCATGGTGCCCGCGTCGACGACCATGGTGCCTGCGTCGACGACCATGGAGCCTGCGTCGACGACCACCGTGCCTGCGTCGATGGCCCCGGCATCACCCGTGGGGTTCGTGAGCGTCACTTGACTGGAGCCGCAGCCGACACCGAGCACACCCGTCAGGACCAGCCAGCAAACTCTCATCGGGCCACCATGCCACGACCCGGCGCTCGCGAGCGCTCACTGCGCGGGCGCCGCGCAGCCGCGGGTGAACTCCGAGTCGACGAGGAATGCGTCGAGCAGCTGCTTCCACGGCGCCCACTGGTGCTTGCCGGGAACGGTGAAGGTGTGACCCGGGGGAAGGGCTGCCGCGAGCACCGCCGCGGGGCCACCGAGCCCGTCCTCCGTGCCCCAGCCCAGGTACAGCGTGGGCCCCGGTTCCTTGCCCGCCGTGAGCGCCTGCAGCCAGCGCCACAGCTCGCGCTGGTAGGTGCTCGAGCTGATGTCGGCGACCTTCTGGGGCGCCTTCCAAGCGGCCAGCCCGCCGGCGCCGCGGATCTCGTCGGTGAGCGAGCGATCTCCCAGGTACGGCGCGAGCGCCAGCACGCCCGTCACCGCCTTCGGGCGCTCATGCGAATAGAGCAGCGTGCCCATGCCGCCCATCGACATGCCGATGAGCCACGTCTGCTGGTAGCCCTTCGCCTGCGCGGGCTCGACGACGTCCGTGCCCAGGCGCTCCACGAGCACGCCCTTCGCGTAGTAGCCAAGCGTGGCGTTCGCCGCGACCACGTCGACCGAGAGGCCGCGGTGCCGCAGCGCCTCCACGAAGCCATGCCGCTGGAAGTCGATGGCCGCATCTCCTGCGCCGGGGAGAAAGACGACGAGACACTTCGCACCACCTGAGGGCAACTCGTCACGCACTGCCACCATCGGCGACGGCGCGGAGAGGAAGAGCGAACAGGAGGCGCTCGTCAGGAGCACGGGAAGCCACAAGAGCGAGCGCATCGACCGAAGGTAGTCTCTTTCGAGAGACCACCCGGGTCGCGCTCAACCGGCGCGAGGCACTCGACGTGCCGAGGGCGGACTCCCCAGAGCACGGGAACGGGTGATGCGCACACTTGGGCACCACGTGCGCAAACGGCTGACGCAACCTACGCGGGCCATGGGGGGGCTGGCGCTGAAGCGCCTGAAAACACCCGCGGGCCTGCCCGATGCACAGGCGCCCCGCACACCGAGCAGCCGGGAGGCACCATGGCGAGTCCAATCGTGCATTGGGAGTTGACCGTTCCGGACACCACGCAGGCGCGGGCCTTCTACCGGATCGTCTTCGATTGGATCTTCGACGACACCACGTTCCTCGGACACACGCTGATCCACACCCGGCAAGACCCGCACGGGGGGCTGATGGTCAGGCGCAACGACAGCTCGGCCACGGGGCTCAACAGCTACGTCGAGGTGGACGACGTGCAGAGCACGCTCCACGAGGTCGTCGAGTGGGGCGGGAAGGTGGTCGTGCCCAGGACCGAGATCTCGAACGTCGGCGAGTTCGCCGTGTTCCAGGACCCGGAGGGTGTGGCGGTGCCCATCCTCCACCCCGCCAGACACTGAGCGACGCGATGGCGACGGCGCGAGGGCGAGGGGGGGCCGCGATGCGTTCACGTCTTCATGGTGCGGTGCTGTCGAGTGTCCTGCTGGCCGGGGCGCTGGTTCCCTTCGCTGCGCAGGCCGCGGCGGTGGTGTCCCTGCGCGTGACGGGCCTGCCGCCCACCATCGTCGCCGGCACCTGGGTGACCTTCACGGTGGCCGCGGTGGATGCGACGGGGGCAGCGGCGCCCCGGTACGTGGGCGCGGTGTCCTTCGCCTCGAGCGCGTCGACGACCACGCTCCCTTCCGGGTACGCCTTCACGCTCGCCGATGGGGGGGCGCACGAGTTCAGCCTGATGACGACGCGGGCGGGCCCCCTGGTCCTCAGCGTCGTCGACGTCGATGACCTCTCGATCTCCGGGAGCGCCAGCACGACGTGCATCGCCGACGTCCCGGCCCGGCTGTCCGTGACCCGCCTCGCCTCGTCCGTCCAGCGCGGGGTCGCGACCTCCTTCGACGTCTCGGCCTTCGACACCTTCGGGAACCCCGCCTCCGAGCACGTCGGCCCGGTGATCGTCACCAGCAGCGACCCGCACGCGTTGACGCCGCCCGTGCAGCTGCTCTCGGCGGGCACGGCGACCGGGCTGTGGATCACCTTCAACACCGCGGGCACCCAGTCCCTCAAGGTCACCGACACCTCCCTCGAGAACCTCTTCACGTCGGCCACCACGAGCGTCAGCACGCCACTCACGGCGACCATCACCGCGCCGGCAGTACTCAACTCGGGCGCGCGCGCGACGGCCACCGTGCCCTCCCAGCGAGGCGTGCGCTACCAGTGGAGCGTCACCAACGGGACCATCACCGCCGGGGCCGGCACGCGCCAGGTCACCTTCCTGGCGGGCGTCCCGGGCTCGCTCAACCTCACCTGCAGGGTCACGCGCACCGCGACGCGCGCGAGCGCCACCAGCGTGAGGACCCTCCTCATCGCCGCGTTGCCCCGGGCGCAGGTCATCACCGCGCCCACGTTCGTCACCGCCGCGGCGACCGGTCGCCAGGCCTCCGTGCCCGCGGCCGCCGCCATGACCTACGCCTGGGCGATCACCGGCGGGGCCATCACCAGCGCCGCGACCGGCATCACCAGCGGCGGGCGCAACACCGTCACCTTCACGGCCGGCGCCGTGGGCACGCTCACCCTCACGGCCGTCGAGATCAACCTCGCGGGCCTTCGCAGCGCGAGGGGCACGGCCACGGTCCGGGTCGTCGCCGCGCCGGAGACCCCCACCAGCATCACCACGGTGAGCCCGGTGACGGCCGGGTCGACCGGGCTGAGCGCGAGCATCACCGCCCACGCCGCGACGACGTCGTGGTGGACCATCGCCGGGGGCGCGTTCACCAACCCCCACGGCGCCAGCGGCGAGACCTCGGGCGGGGTGAACACCATCACCTTCGCCGCCGGGCCCGAGGGCACGCTCACCCTCACGGCTCGCGAGATCAACCTCGGCGGAGCGCAGAGCGCGGTGCTGTCCCGGAGGGTCACGGTGAAGGCGCCGCCCGTCTCGCCCAGCATCACCGCGCCGAGCCCGGTCACCGCCGGCCAGGGCGGCCGCACCGCCTCGGTCGTCGCGCGCACCGGCTTCACCTACGCGTGGACCCTCGACGACGGCACCATCACCTCCGCCGGAGGCCCCACCGGCGTCACCTCGGGGGGCACCAACAGCATCGTCTACACGGCCGGGGCTCCGGGG
>CAIVGN010000041.1 GCA_903905455.1 uncultured Archangium sp. | reverse complement strand
GGGGGCGGCCGGCGGGCAGCTCTTCCTGGGCCGAGGGACCGCGGTGGACCAACTGGCCTGGGTGGTGAATCGCGAGGTGCCCTCGAGCGCGGTGTACTTCGAGACGGACAAGGCCGCGCCGACGGGAGCGATGCGGCCATTTCTGGTGCAGCTTGGGCACACGTTGGCCACCAACCCGGCCTTGCGGCTGCGGGTGGAGGGGCACGCCGACTCGCGCGGTGCTGACAGTCACAACGAAGACCTGTCGCGCCGGCGCGCCGAGGCCGTGGCGGCCGGCGTGCTGAAGGCCGGTGGGCAGGCGGCGCAGGTGAGCGCCGTGGGCTTCGGGAGCCGGCGGCCAGTGCGCGTGGGCGGCTCTCCAGAGGTCCTCAGTCGAAACCGGCGCGTGGAACTGCTGCTGCTCGAGCCGCTCGTGTCGTCGACGGATGAGGCTGGCGCCTGCCCGGCAGAGACGAAGCCGTCTGCGCGCGAGCCGGCGCCGGAGCAACTCGAGGGGGACGGGTTTGTGCCGGAGGAAGTGGACGAGGCGGCCGCGGAGTGAGGCCCCGGGCGGCTGTGCGTGATTCTGGAGAACTGCGGAGCCACCACGCGCGCCGAAGCGCTCGTTGCTGCTGAGGGCCTGGACGCGGGGCTCCAGCGGAGGCGGGGGCGGCAACAGGTGGCGGGACGTTTCTTCGGGGGCGGTGTCGGTGGCTTCTGGCGGTGGCCGGATGGTCCAGTGGGTCAAGTCTGGAGCCGGCTCGCCTACAGTGCGCGCCGACGCGCCCCCTCCACGAGGTCTCTTTCATGAGTCACGAAGACGAAGGGACCCTCGCGCCCACGGTGACCCCGCAGCCCAGGCGCCTGGGCGCGGAGGGCCCCGTCGAGGCCGTGCCCACGGCCGCGACCGAGCGCTACGTCATGGACCGTGAGCTGGGCCAGGGCGGCCAGTCGGTGGTCTTCGCGGCAAAGGACCAGGCGTTGGGCCGCGAGGTGGCGTTCCAGACGGCGCGGCGGCGCGGTGACGAGGCGAGCACCTTCGTGCGTGAGGCGCGACTCACCGGTCAGCTCGAGCACCCGGGCATCGTGCCGGTGCACGAGCTGGGGCGCGAGAAGAGGAGTCGTGGTCTGGCCGCATGGGTCAAGCCCTCCGCTTCGATTCGAAGGGCACCTGGCTGCTGACCGCCGGCGAAGAGGGCGGAGCGCTGCGGCACGGGGAACTCACGGCCGCGGCCCCCACCGAAGACGGCACGGGGCTGTGGTTGGCCGATACCACCGGTCGACTCTTCCGGGTCGACACCCGGTGGTGGGTGACGACGCCCGGAGTTCGCGAGGCGGTCGGGCTGCGTTGTGTGCGACGGTGTCACGATGAACGAAGGCCCGTTTCCGCAGAGCCTGTGTCACCAGTGCGCGCACGTCCGCGCGGTGAACACGCGGACTTCGAGTTTTCTTCGCTGCGCGGAAGGCACGGTGCCCAAGTTCCCGCCGCAGCCCGTGCGCGCGTGCGCCGTCTTCCTCGCGGCCCCTGCCCGTCCCTGACGTCCGCCTACAGGAACAACGCCGGCCACAGCCCGCCGACGAGCACCACGACGATCAACGCGACGAAGACCACCTGCAGCCAGCGACGCCGCGTGGTGGTCGGCGCCACGACCGGGTGCTTGCGCGATGGCCCCGCGAAGAGCCCCACGTACACCCGGTAGAAGACCACCGCGTTGAGCGCCGCCGACAGCAGGAAGGCCATGGTGGCCACGCCGCTGTGCTCGACGATGGAATGAAACAGCAGGTCTTCGGCGAAGAACGCCACGCCGCCGGGCACGCCCACCATCAACCAGCCCATGGTGACGAACACCCGGTGCAGTGCCGGCTCGCTGGCCGCCAGCCCGTGGTCCGAGGCGATGGTCAACACGCCGTGCGTACGCCGCAGCTCGTGAATCACGCCCTGCAGCACCACCGTGCCCGCGGCCATCGACAGCCACAACAACCGCGCCGCCACCCAGCCACCCTCGCCGCTCACCGCGCCAGCCAACGCCAGCATCGACTGCGAGAGCATCAACGCCGAGATGGCGCGCTGCGGCTCGCGACGCACCAGGCCCAGGCCCGTCATCACCAACGCCGAGGCCACGAAGCCCGCCAGCAACACGTCGTGCGCTTCACCATGGAAGCTCTCGCCGTGCGTGGTGACGAAGCGGTGCAGCCACACCAACCCCGGCTGCCCCAACAAGACCAACTGGAACTCGCCCGGCCGCGCCCGGCGCTCGAGGGCCGAGAGCCAGAGGTGAAACGGAAACACCCCGGTGGCCATGGCCGCGGCCAGCACCAGGAACGGCCCGTGCTCCAGCGGCGTGAGCAGCGGCACCACCGGCAGCACCCCGGTCGCCAGCACCAGCACCGGCGCGAACCAGGTCGAATTGCCGCCCGCGACGCGCAGCGTGGCCCAGCCGAAGAACACCACCCACGCGGCGAGGAACAGGGGCGTGCTCGGCGAAAGCCACATGCCCAGCAACGAGCCCGCCACCACGGCGTGCGACGCCCACGACGAGAGCTTCGCGGGGGTGCCCGACGCGTCCTGCATTTCGCCCACGGCCTCCATCACGGCTCTCCCTCTTCATGAAACGGTCCCAGCACCCACGCCTCGAGGCGCGCGAGGCCCTCGAAGAGCGCGACCACCGGCCGGCCCGCGAAGCGCCACTGCGCCTCGTCGAGCCAGAACTGCCGCAGGGCCGCCTGGTACAGCGGGCGACGCCACGACGCGGGGAACAGGTCTTCCCACCGGCTGCGACGGCGCAAGAGCACCTCGGCGCCCACCGTGGGGTTCTCCTGGAAGTCCTGGATGAGGCTGCTCGAGCGCAGGAACTGCCAGGTGCGCAGCCCGGCGTGGGCCACCACGTGCACCAGGGCCAGCGTGTGCAGCCCCAGCGCCAGCTCGATGAAGATGGTCCCCAGCATGGCCATCGTCGCGTAGGCCAGCGCCGTCTTGGCGTCGGGGCGCGTGCGGCCCACCAGCGTGGCGTACACCGCCGTCGACAACCCGATGAGCCCCATGGCCACGCGAATGCCCTCGTGCGGCAACCACAGCGGCGCGGTGCGCAGGAGCAGGATGGGCCCCAGGTGCACCGAGAGCGCGCCGTAGAAGATGGCGCTGGAAGAGGCCGGGCCTTCCATCGCCCGGTGGAGCCACGCCGACATCGGCAACTGCGCCGACTTCGCCAGCGAGCCGAAGAGCAGCGCGCCAGCCACCAGGCTCGAGGTGGGCAACACCGAGTCTTCGCGCAGGTGCGTGAAGTCGGAGGTGGGGAAGGTGTGGTGCATCCACACCGCGGCGCCGAGCACGCCGAGATCGCACAGGCGGTAGGCCACCAGCGCCCGGATGGAGTTGTGCGCGCTGCGCAGGTTGCGGCGGAAGAAGGCGATGAGCATCACCGAGGTGACCCCGACGACCTCCCACCCGAGGAAGAACACGTCGATGTTCCCCGAGAGCATCACCATCACCAGGCCGAAGGCGAAGAGCGAGACGAGGAACCAGAAGCGCTGCGCGCCGGGCTCGCGGTGAAACGAGGGCACCGAGAAGCGGACGATGGGCGGGTACACCATGGCCAGCAACACCAGGCAGGTGACCGAGAGCCGGTCGATCATGAAGTCGGCCTGCCAGTGCGCGCCGTGCACCTCGAAGAGCGGCGACGACGAGACCAGCACCGGCACCGGGTGCGGGAGCCACGACACCAGCACCGCCACCGCCGACACCACCAGGCCCAGCGAGTGCACGATGGCGCCACGCTGCACGAACTTCTCCGACAGCGGCAGCCCCAGCAGGTTCGCCAGGCCCAGCACCAGCACCCCGGCCATGGCCCAGCCGACCGTCACCCACACCACGAGCGAGAGACTCACGCTGCCACCTCCAACAACCGGTCGAAGGCCACGTCGAACACCCGCGGCAGGGGCAGCGAGGTGTAGCCGACGGACTCCGCGAAGTGGGCCTGCCAGGGCACCCAGCCCGCCTTCGTCCACATCGTCACCTCGCGGGTGACGGGGTCGATGCGGCCCAGGCGCATCCACGCGTGGTGCACCATGCGCTTCATGCGCGCGTGCCCTTCCACCAGCTTCTCCACGTGCGCCTGGCTGGCCTCGAGCAACACCAGCATGCGCATCGGCTCGTGGAGCTCGACCATCTGCCGCGCGAGGCCAATGCGGAGATCCGACTTGGAGCCGGTGATCACCCCCAGCAGCGACACCACGTTGAGCGGCAGCTTGGAGCCCGCCCCGAAGCCGTCGGGGTCGACGCGCGAGAAGTAGTAGTCCATGCCGATGTTGACGGCGACCGGCACGCTGCCCAGCACGGCGTTGGCCAGCAGCGTGCCGTCGGTGTCCTGGGTGGGGTCGTAGGAGACGAGGAAGGCCCGGCGGTCGAAGAACACCTCGGACGTCAGCTCACGGCGCCCCACCACGCAGGCCGCCACGCGGTTGTGGCCGTACTCGGGCCGCGGCTGCGCGAGGTCGTGACCGCGGTCCTTCGCGTGCTGCACCAGCGCGTCGATGCCGCCCGAAGGCGCCTGTTGGAAGCGCCGCGACCGCTCCACCACGTCCAGGCGGCACGCATTCTTGAACAGCGCTTCCAACTCCGGGAGCTCCGCGCGCACGCCCTCGGGCAGGAGGTCGGTGTCGAGCAACTCCACCTCGTCGAGCGTGGTGTCGTGAAAGGCGGCCACGAAGGTGGTGCCCCGGGGCACCACCACGCCGTGCACCGCGAGCCGCGCGCGCACCACGGGGCTGTTGGCCATCTGCGCGAAGGCCCGCGCGTTGGGCGAGCCGGGGTTCCCGC
>CAIVGN010000040.1 GCA_903905455.1 uncultured Archangium sp. | reverse complement strand
CCCTACGCCACCGGTCGCTGTGACCTCCACAACCAGACCATGACCCTCACCACCTTCTCGGAGTCGGCCACCGTGGTGCCCCGCATCGCCCGCCCCGCGCCGGTGCCCCAGCCCTCCGCCCCGCCTCCCCCGCGGGCCTCGTTGCCGACCGCCCCCATGACGCAGACCTCCCGGCCTCCCGCGCCTTCTGCGCCGGCGCCGGTCCCTGCCGGTCCCACCCGTTCCATCGAGCGCCGCGTCACCCGCGTCGTCGGCACCGACCGCGCCCCGACTTCGAACGCGTCGGTGGAGCTCGATCGCTCGTCCCCGGACGTCACCGTGGTGCGCGTGAAGGGCAAGCTCAGCGAGTCCTTCCAGGGCCGGGAGATCTCCGCGCTCGCGGGCACGCGCCTGCTCTTCGACCTCGCGGAGGTCGAGCGCATCACCTCGTTCGGCGTTCGGGAGTGGCTGCAGATGCTCGGCGACCTCGAGCCGAAGGGCACCGAGCTCTACTTCGCGCGCTGCAGCGAAGCGGTGGTCAACCAGCTGGGCATGATTCGCCGCTTCTCGGGCGGCGGGAAGATCCTCTCGTTCTTCGCGCCCTACCTCTGCCACGGCTGCGACACCCAGTTCTCCACGCTGCTCGACTGCGAGGTGGACGCGGAGGCGCTCAAGAAGGGCGAGCTCCCGGCGACCGATTGCCCGGCCTGCGGTGCGACCGGCCACTTCGATGACGACGTGAAGAGCTACCTCGCCTTCGGGCCGACGCCGCACAAGGCGCCTCCGGAGGTGCAGCGCGTGGTGGACGGGCTGCCCCCGGTGGGCGTGGCCGACCCCATCGAGAAGTTCATCGACGGCCGCGTCAACCGCGTGCGCGTCAACGCGCGCCTCGACGAATCGCTGCGCTGGGGCCGGGTCTTCGACGGCCTCGAGGGCGACGTGGTCCTCGAGCTGTCGACCTCCCCGGGCACGACCCCCGCTGGGCTCCAGGGCTTGCTGCTGGCGCTGCGCAAGCTGCCCGCCGACGTCGAGCACATTCGCCTCGAGGGCGCCCCCGCCGGGGTGCTCGAGGCCGTGGCCCAGGGGCCTCGCGACCCGCGCCTGACCATCGACACCGCGCTCATCGACGGCTTCTGCAAGTCGTGCAACGCCAAGCGCTCGGCGCAACTGCGCGTCGAGGAGGCAGCCGACGCCCTGCGCGAAGGCAAGGACCCGTACATCGTCTGCAAGCGGTGCAACGGCCAGCTCTCCTTCGACGGGCTCAAGGCCACGCTCGAGCGCCTGCGCGCCGAACGCGCGCCCCAGGCCCTTCCCGCGCCCGCACCCGTGCCCGTGCCCTCGGCGCCGCTGGCGCGGCCGGAACCGACCCCGGTGGTGCAACACCGCGACGTGGCGCCGCCCCCGCGCGCGCAGAACCCGCTGCTGGTGCCGTTGATTGGCGCGGGCCTGATCGGCGCCGCGCTGCTCGGGGTGCTGCTCACGCGCTCGAGCCCGCAGCCGACGCCAGCGGTGGTGGCGCCCGCTCCGGTGGTGGCCGCCCCGGCCGTCGCGCCGCCCGCGCCCGTGCCGACGACCCAGCCAGACCTCCCGCCCGCGTGGAGCGAGATCGCCTTCGCCGCGGAGGGCGACGACTACTTCGTGGTGGGCAAGGTGACCGACGCAGCCGATGACGAGAAGGCCCTCGCCGCGGCCCGCCAGGCGGCCCTCTTCACGCTGGTGAGGAACCTCGAGACCCGGCTCGCCGGCACGCGCCTGCAGGAGTTCCTCGCGGCCCACCCGGTCGGTGACGTGACGGGCAACGTCGAGCCCATCGTCTCGCGCTTCGAGCGCCAGGTCGGCCCGGTGGTGACCCCCCAGCGCACCGACGTCGCCTTGCGCCCGCGCGCGGGAGGCCAGTCCGGCGCGGTGCGCTACCGCCTGGGCAAGGCCGCCTTCGAGCAGGCCGTCGCGCTCTATGCCAGCACCGGCGTGGGGCTGGGGCTGACGGTCGGTCGCTTCTTCCCCACCCTCGAGGCGGTCACCCGCACCGACGCCGAGGTGCTGGTGCTGGTGGCCCGTGGGCTCGGCGCGCGGGCCGGCGTGAAAGAAGGCGACGTGGTGGTGGCGGTCAACGGCCGCGCGGTCGCCAACCCCGACGCCTTCACCCGCGTGGTGCGCGAGGTGGCGCTGCCCGGCGAGGTGGTCACCCTCACCGTCGAGTCGTCTGGCAACCGCCGCGCGGTGCGCCTCGCGCTTCCCCGGCCCGAGGCCCGCTGAGCATGTCAGGGACCTCGCGGTACCAGGTGCTCAAGCACATCGCCTCGGGGGGCATGGCCGAGGTCTTCCTCGCGCGCGACAAGAGCCCCTCGGGCATCGAGAAGCTGGTGGTGCTCAAGCGGGTGCTGCCCCAGCACAACCGCAACCCCGAGTTCCTGAACATGTTCAGGGACGAGGCGCGCATCGGGGCGATGCTGCAGCACCCCAACCTGGTGCAGATGTTCGAGATGGGCAGCCACGAGGGCGTGCCCTTCATCAGCATGGAGTACCTCAACGGCGAAGACGTCCGGGGCCTGTACAAGGTGCTGCGCGAGCGCGGCCAACCGCTGCGCCTCGACGTGGCGCTGCTCATTCTGAGCCAGGTGTGTGCGGGCCTTCAGTACGCGCATGAGCGGGTGGGCCTCGATGGCAAGCCGCTGAACATCGTGCATCGCGACATCTCGCCCCAGAACGTGTTCGTCACCTACGAGGGCGGGGTGAAGGTGGTCGACTTCGGCATCGCGCGTTCCGAGAACCGGCTCAACCAGACCCAGCACGCGATGATGAAGGGGAAGATCGCCTACATGGCCCCGGAGCAGGTGATGAGCGAGCCGCTCGATCGCCGCACCGACGTCTACGCCGTGGGCGTGATGCTCTACGAGATGACGACCGGCCAGCGCCCGTTTCGGCGCGACAACGAGGTCGCCACCATGCGGGCCATCGTCGACGACGCGCTGACGCCGCCGCAGAAGCTGGTGCCGGGGTACCCGCCGGAGCTCTCGGCCATCGTGGTCAAGGCGCTGGCCCGCAAGCGCGAGCAACGGTTCCAGTCGGCCCAGGAGCTCCAGGTCGCCATCGAGGGCTTCGCGCGCACGCGCGGCTTCTCGCTCTCGTCGCTGATGCTGACCGCGTACATGCGCGAGCTCTTCGGCGCCAGGGCCGACGCGTGGCGAGAGGTGCTGGTGGGCGCGCGGCCCGTCGAGAGCCTGCCCATCGAGGTACGGCTCGACGACGAGGACGTCGAGCCGGTGAGCCCCGACACGAGCACCAACACCATCGACGTGGTCGCCTTCCCCACGCTGTCGCAGGCGACCTTCGAGCGGGTGGGCCCCGTTTCCGTGGTGCACCTGCACGGCAAGCTCAACGAGCAGTTCAATGGTGCCGAGCTGGGGCGCGCGCTGGCCGGGTTGGTGGTCTTCGACCTGGCCAACGTCGAGCGGGTCACGAGCTTCGGGGTGCGCGAGTGGCTGCAGATGCTTTCCGTCGCCGAGCCGAAGCTGGCCGGCTTGTACTTCGCGCGCTGCTCCGAGGCCGTGGTCAACCAGCTGTCGATGATCAAGCGGTTTGCCGGCCCGGCGAAGGTCGTCTCGTTCCTCGCGCCGTACCTGTGCCGCAAGTGCAGCCACGCGTTCCAGGCGTGCATCGACGTCGAGCAGCACGCCGACGCCCTCGCACGGCAGGCGATGCCGAGCCTGTCCTGCCCGAACTGCAGGGCCCAGGCCGACTTCGATGATGACCCGCGCAGCTACCTCGCGTTCGGCCCGCTGCGGCCCGGCGAACTTCCGCCAGCGGTGGTCACCGCGCTCGCGGGCCTGACCACCCAGCAGGGACCGGCCATCGAGAAGTCGATCGAAGGGGCGGTGACCCGCATCCGCGTGCGGGGCGTGCTCGACGCCGCGTTGCGGTGGGCGCGCGTGCTCGACGGCGTCGAAGGCGACGTGCGGCTCGACCTCGACGAGGTCACGCGCTTCGAGCCAGGCGGGGTTCAACCCCTGGGCACGGCGCTCTGCGCGTTGGGGACCGACGTGACCCGGCTCGTGCTCGAGAGCGCCCCGCGCGCGGTGCTGGAAGCCGCGAGGCCGGCGCTCGAGCAGCGCCGGGTGGTCATCGGCTCGGTGATCGTCGAGGGGCGCTGCGCTGCGTGCCAGGCCTCGCGCAGCCTGCGGCTCGAGTGGCCGGTCTCGACGGCGGGGAGCCAGACCTGCAAGCGGTGCAACGGCCCGATGCTCCTCGACGACCTCGAGTGGCTCGCGGGCCTGGTGAACGCGCCCGTGCCGGCGGCGCCCTCTGCACCGACGCCGGTCGTCGCGCTGCCCGGGGCGAGCCCAGCCCCGGTGGTGGCCTCGCCCGTGGCCCCGGCGCCGTCGACGGTGCCCCGCGGTCGCGGACTCGCGGCCCCGGTGATGGTGGCGTCGTTGATCGTCGTGGCAGGGCTGGGGTGGTGGACCCTGCGGCCTGCGCCACCGGAGCAGGCCCGCGCGCCGTCGCTGCCGACGGCGCCGACGGCGCCGCTCGCCCGACCGGTCGCCGAACGGCCCCTGTGGGCTACGGGACCGCGGGTCGTCGAAGACGCCCAGGGGATGATGGCCTGGGCCCATGCGGGTCCGGTGGCCGACGCGGCCTCCGCCCAGTCACAGGCGGAGACGGCGGCCCTTTCGACCCTCGCCGAGGCGCTCCTGCCGCTGGCGCCGAGCGAGGGCTTTCGTCGGGGCCTGAACACGGGCACCATCACGGCCCGCGAGGTCGCCGCCAAACTGCGGCAGCGGTTGGGGGCTGCGCTGGAGCTCGAGAGCCAGTCGGGCCAGACCGAGGCGGGCCTCGAGGCCTGGGTGCGGCTGCATCTTTCGGCGGCCTCGCTCGCCGCGTTCAAGAACGAAGCTGCAGCGACGGCGACGGTTCGGGGCGCGACGGTGACCGCCACGCCGCCCCAGTGGCCCGGGGCGCCCGGCGGGGGCGCGCTGTACGTCGACAAGGTCGGCGCTGGATCGGCCACCCTGAGCGCCGGGCTGCGCGAGGGGGACCTCATCGTCGAGGCGCAGGGACGCCCGGTCGGCAGCGTGGCGCAGTTCGAGGCCATCGCGCGCGAGGTCGAAGGCAAGGCGCTGATGCTCCGGGTGCAGGCGCAGGGCCTCACCCGCCAACTTCGGGTGGGACCCTGACCCCCCGGCATCCCGGCGTCCATCGTCGGGTGGCGGGTGCCCGCACCACGAGCCACCCGGCGGGCATGCCCACGCAGCGCTGAGCTGCAGGAGGCCACTGCCCGCTGTCAGCTCCCGTCTTCGCGGGCCCCAGGCCGCAGACCGGTGGCCCGTCACCAGGGGATGGTCGCGCCACGCGCTACGCAGTCGACCCAGTCCTGGTACAGCGCCTCGAGTTGCTTCACGTTCGCCGGGCCCTGCATCCGGGCGACCTCGCCCCCGCCTTCGACCTCCAGGATCAAGGTGGGGATCGCGGTGACCTCGTAGTCGTCGGACAGCTTGTAGTTCCGCTCGTAGTCGATGGCCTCGGCATTCCCCGCCTGGCCGAGGGCCGGCGAGTCGCCCCGCGCGTTGCTGATGAGCAACTCCACGATTTGCAGCTGTGGGTGCAGCGCCTGAAACCGGGCGAGGGTCTTCGCCTTCTCCAGCGCCAGGCACGCGCCACAGGTCTTCGATCCGAAATTCAGCAGCCGCATCTTCTGGTTCATAGTCACGCGCTCCGGGTTGGGGTCGAGCATGCGCGTCGCTTCGACCGCGCTGCCCACCCACAGGGTGCCTCCCAAGGCCAGTTGACCCCCCACCCTGCGGCGCCGTGTTTTCGAGGCCTTAACGGCGACCAGGTGGACGACGCCGCTCCACGGCGCTGAGAATCAGGCGTCCGGGGGCTGCTCGTCGTCGCGCGGGTGGGTGACCTGGTTCTGCTCGGCCAGGTGGGCCACCGCCAGGGAGATGCCGTAGCCCGCCGTGATGACCCCGAGCAGCGCGCCCCCCAGGTAGAGCGGTGCCTCGCCTGCCTGGGAAGTCGAACCACCGCCCAGCATCAAGGCCCCGAAGCCGAGCAGCAGGGTGGCAATGGTGCCGATGGCGGTGAGGAGGATGCCGATCACGAGTCGCACGGCGCCGATCCTCGCACGGCACGGGCGCTGCTCCGCAGTGGCGTGCGTGGCCTGGGCCTCCCGGGTCTGGGGGTGCCGCGCAGGCGATCGTAACTGACGCTCGGGGTGCTGCTCGACTTCGTCCCCGCCCCTTCGAGCGCCGTCGTCGAAGACATCGTCGAGCCGACGGGCGTCGATGAGACTGGGTTGCGCGCTCCCTGGGCGCCGGAGCGCCTCTGCCGACGCTCGGTGGTCTGATCGCGGCCCTCACGCAGCCCGGCGGTTCGAAGTGCCGCGCCTTCCGCTTCATCACCACGACCGGGCCCTGGAACTTGGGGGTGCGGACCGCAAGGCGTCGAGAGCCCTGCGGTCGCAGTCCTGGTCATCGACGGTGGCGTGATGAGGGGTACGCGCTGCACCTCAGTTGATGCTGGGCACGCAGACGTTCTGGAAGCAGCTGAGCGACGCGGCGCAGTCCGCGTTGACGGTACACGCCGCACCGGCAGCACCGCCCGAGGCCGGCGGGTTGGTCGTCGGAGGCGTCATCGTCGGAGGCGTCATCGTCGGAGGCGTCGTCGTCGGAGGCGTCGTCGTCGGAGGCGTCATCGCAGGGACCTCGTCGCACGACATCGCCGCGGCGCCGGGGGTGCCCTCTTCGAGGCCCAAGTCGTCATCGTCACCGTCGCACTCGCTGTCACCGCCAGCGGACTGGTCTTCGCAGACCGTGGTCGAGCGGTCGCCGCAGTATCCGCCATCCACCGAGCCGGACTGCGGAGCGTTGCTCGTCGGGGCGCGGTTGGCCGACGGCGCGCTGTCGCCGTCGCAGTAGCGCAGTTCGAGGTCGTCGCTCTGCACCGAGCCGTCGGCGTTGCGCCAGGTGATCACGGCGCGGTCACGGCCAGTGTCATGGCTACCCGCGTGGTCGCAGTCGGACTGGGTGACGGTGAAGACGGTGTTGGCCTGGAGCTCGGCCAGGCGCCACGAGCCGTGCTCCAGGGTCACCGAGACGATCGCGGCCGGAGCGACGCCCTTCTCGAGGAACGAGTCCATCAGCTGGTACGAAGCACCGAGCGGAATCTTGGCGTCGCAGGGCAACTCCGCGCGGGCGCTCTGGCTCGACCCGCCACAGTGGTCATCGCCTTCACCTTCGTGCTCGTTCTCGTCCTCGCCGTCGTCGCCGTGGTCGCCGTGGTCGTCGTCGAGGCCACCGTCGGCTTCCCGCGCCGCCGCCCGGGCCGAAGCGCCGAGCAGGTGCACCACGCCCAGCTCGACCACCGTGCCCGCCGAGACGCGCGTCCACGCGTGCGGCCAGTGAATGGTGGACACCTCGCGAATCACGCCCGAGGGAGAGCTGGTTCCGACGGCCAGCCGTAGGCTCACCCCCACCGGCACCGTCAGCTTGAACTCTCCGGTGCGTGAGAGGTGCGTGATGCGCTGCGAGCCGTCAGCGCCGCGCATCACGATGGCCGGGTTGTCGAGCTGCGCGAGGGAAGAGAGCGCCAGCTGCCCCTTCACCACGCGGCTCTCGGTCTGCTGAACACCACACGCGACAGTGAAGCCAAGACAGAGAACAAGGAGGGTTGTTTTCATGGTGCACCGCCCCTTCGCAAGGCGCGGGCCAGCCACGATGGGCGCGTAACCCTTCGATGTTCGGGCTGGTTGCGCGACCCGCACCGTCACCTCGAAGCGACAGCGGACTGCACAGGTGCCAGCCTCAGCGGCCCTTGAGCCCGTACTTCTCGACCAGCTTGTGCAGGTGCGCGCGCGCGATGCCGGCCTCCCTGGCGGCGTGGGTGATGTTGCCGTCGTGCCGGGCGAGCATGGCTTCGAGGTAGTCGCGGGTGAACCCGTCGATCAGCCGCTCCTTGGCCTCCTTGAAGGGGAGGTCGACGGAGACCGACGCGGCCGGGGAGCGCGGCGTGCCAGACGGAGAGGGGTCGAGCACCAGCGACTCATCGAGCAGCGCGCGGGCCACCACGTTGCGCAGCTCGCGCACGTTGCCCGGCCACGCGTAGGCGACGAGCTTCTGCAACAGGCCCGGCGGCAGCGGCTCCCGGGCGCCCAGCTGGCGCGCGAAGTGCTGCGCGAGCGCAGGCACGTCATCGAGTCGATCGCGCAGCGGCGGCAACACCAGCGGCACCACGTAGAGCCGGAAGAAGAGGTCTGCGCGGAAGCGGCCCGCCCTCACCTCGGCCTCGAGGTCGCGGTGGGTCGCGGCGACGATGCGCACGTCGACCTTCTGGTACTGCTCCGAGCCCACGGGCTTGACCATGCCCTCCTCGAGCACGCGCAGCAGCTTGGGCTGGAGCTCGAGCGGCAGCTCACCCAGCTCGTCGAGAAAGAGCGTGCCCCCGTGCGCCTCGAGGAAGGCGCCACGACGGTCGATGCTGGCGCCGGTGAAGGCCCCCTTGACGTGCCCGAAGAGCTCGCTCTCGACGAGGTTGGCCGAGACCGCGGCGCAGTCGAAGACCACGAAGGGCCTGGCGTAGCGCGACGAGAGGCGATGGGCGGCGCGCGCGAGGACTTCTTTCCCGGTGCCCGTCTCTCCCAGCAGCACCACCGGGGAGTCGCTGGGCGCCACCTTGCTGAGCACCGACACCAGCCGGCCCATGGCCGCGCTCTTGCCGATGACGCCCTCGATCTCGACCCGCTGCTCCATGAGGGGAATGTGCTCTTCCTTCACCACGAGGCGCAGCAGCGAGCGGCCCACGGTGAGGACTGTTTCCTGGCCCAGGAGCGCCTCCTTGACGCGCGCGCCTCCGATGAAGGTGCCGTTGGTCGAGTCGAGGTCGCGCACCCGCACCCCGTCGTCGAGGGGAAAGAACTCGAGGTGCAGGCCCGACACGGCGTCATCCGTCAGGCGCAGCGTGGCGTTGGGGTGGGTCCCCACCACGGTCACGCCCCGGATGACGAAGGTGCGACCGGCATCGGGACCGCCGAGCACGCCGAGTTGATAGACGCGCGCGCGCAACACGCCCGTCGCCGGGTCGAGCCGCATCAGCACGCCGTCATTGCTCAGCCGCGTGGTGGACTTCACGAGACCCTCTTAGCGCCTGCGCGCTCCTGGCGAGAGCGAACTCAGGGCACGGGTCGCAGGCGGTTGTTCGCACCCCGCAGGCGCACCGGGCGCCGACTACTGGCCGGCGAGCTTCTGCAGCTCTTCCCAGCGCGCGTAGAGCCGGGTGATCTCGGCGATGGCGGAGTCGAGCTCGAAGGACGCCTTCGCGCTCTCGGCGGCGTTGGCGTAGACGGCGGGCGAGTGGAGCTTCGACTCGATGGCCGTCTTCTTCGACTCGGCCAGCTCGATCGCCGCCTCCATGCCGTCGAGCTCGCGCTGGTCCTTGTAGGTGATCTTCGTCGCGGGCTTCGGGGCCTTCTCTTCCTTCTTCTCGGCCTCGACCTTCACCGGGGCGGCGGGCGCCTTGAGCTTGGCCTTCTGGTTCTGCGTCGAGAGCCGGCGCCAGGTGTCGTAGTTGCCTTCGTAGCGGGTGACCTGGCCCTCGCCCTCGAACACCAGGAGGCTGGTGGCCACCTTGTCGAGGAACGCGCGGTCGTGGGTGACGAGGAGCACCGAGCCGGTGAACTGCACCAGCAGGCGCTCGAGCACCGTGAGGGTCACGAGGTCGAGGTCGTTGGTGGGCTCGTCGAGCACCAGCACGTTGGCGCCCTCGAGGAAGAGCTTGGCCAGCAGCAGGCGGTTGCGCTCACCACCGGACAGCGCCGAGACCTTCTGGCGCTGCATGGGGATGGGGAAGAGCAAGTCGTCGAGGTACTCCGCGACGCGCATCTTGCTGTCGCCCATGGAGATCCAGTCGCTGCCGTCGGGGCCCAGCGCGCTCTCGTAGACGGTGAGGTTCGGGTCGAGGCCCTCGCGGTGCTGGTCGAACCAGGCCACCTTGGTGCGCGCGCCGGTGACCACCGTGCCGGAGTCGGGCTCGAGCTCCTGGAGCAGGGTCTTGATCAGCGTGGTCTTGCCCGCGCCGTTCTTGCCCATCAAGCACACGCGCTCGCCGGGCTGCATGATGAAGCTGACGTCCTTGAAGACCTGCTTGCCGCCGTACGACTTGGAGATCTTCTTGGCCTCGATGACGATCTGCGAGAGCCGGGGCGCCTTGGCGATCTGCAGGTCGGCGACCTTGGGCTTCACGAAGCCGCGGTCGGTGAGCAGCTTGGCGGCGCGCTCCATGCGGTGCTTGGTCTTGGTGCGGCGGGCCTGGGGGCCGCGGCGCATCCAGGCGATCTCCTGCGAAATCCAGCGGTCGCGCTTGTGGGCCTGGGTCTCCTGCTTCTGCTGCAGGGCGAGCTTCTGCTCGAGCCACGACTGGTAGTTGCCGGGGTACGAGATGAGGCCACCGGGCTGCTGCTCGGAGATGACCGGCTCGACTTCGACCATGCGGTCCACGAGGCCGTCGAGGAAGTAGCGGTCGTGGGTGACGAGCAACAGCGCGCCGTCACGGTCGTCGAGCTCTTCTTCGAGCCACTCCACCGTCTCGGCGTCGAGGTGGTTGGTGGGCTCGTCGAGCATCAACAGGTCGGGGTGCGCGAGCAGGGCCTTGGCGATGGCCACGCGCTTGCGCTGGCCGCCGGAGAGCTGGGCGACGGGGTGTTCCCACTCGGTGACCCCGAGCCTGTCGAGGAGCTTCTTGGCCTCGTGCCCGGTGTCCCAGCCGCCGAGGTGCTCGACGGTCTCGGCCAGCTGCGTGAGGCGCTTCATCTCCTCGTCGGTGCCGGTCATCACCGCGGCGAGCGCTTCGTGTTCGGCCAGCGCGTCGCGCAGCGGCTTCTGGGCCACCTCGAGCTCGCTCTTGACCGTGGCCCCTTCGGGAAACTCGGGCTCCTGGGGCAGGAAGGTGACCCGGGCGCCGCGCTGCAGCTGCAGGGTGCCCGTGTCGGGCTTCACCTGCCCGGCGAGGATCTTCATCAACGTCGACTTGCCGCTGCCGTTGACGCCGACGAGGCCCACGCGTTCGCCGGCCTCGATGACCAGCTCGACGTTGGAAAAGAGGGTGCGGCTGCCGAAAGCGAGGGAGACGTCGAAGGCGCGAAGAAGGGTCATGCTCGCGGACGCCCCTAACACCTCGGGGCCCCATGACCACAACTCCCTCGCCCCCTGAAGGGGGAGCGCGCCACTATGCTGGGGCCGGTGAAGCCCGACACCTTCGCCACCTGGGGCCGCGGCCTGGTCCTGAACCTCGTCTTCGCGGCCTGGGCGCAGTTCATCGCCTCGCCGGTGACCCGCGCCGCCACCGAGACCCTCGACGGCCAGCCCCGCGCCTGGCTGGGCATCGTGCTGCTGCTGGTGATGGCCCTCGAGCCGGTGCTCCTCAAGCGGCGGCTGCTGCAGATCGGCGCGCGCCTGGTGGCCGCGGGCCGCGCGAGGCTGGGCGACCCGGTGCCCGTACCCGGCGCCTCCTTCCTCGCCTTCGTGCACCTCGTGCTGGGGCCGGTGCTGGCGATGATGGCCGCGGAGTCGTTCGGCGCCGGCGTGAAGGACGGGGTGGGCATCCTCTTCGTCATCGCCGCCGTGTTCCGCGAGCTGTACCTGATGTTCCTGCTGCTCGCGCCGCCGCGCATCGAGGTGCTGCCCACGCGCTCGAAGCTCGCCAACTTCACCCTCGACCTGGGCTTCGTGAGCGTGACCTGCCTGGGCTACGCGGCGAGCTGGGCGCCCATCGCGTTGCGCGGCGAGCCGATCAACCAGGGCGGCGTGGGGCTCACCCTGCTCTACGCGGTGGTCAGCGGGATGCTGTTCCTCTTCTTCTTCCTGCCCGCGCGGCAGGCCTACGTCATCGAGGAGCTGCTCTTCGCCACCACCCCGTGGCGGCAGCGGTGGCTCGCCGCCTCGATGATCGTGGCCATCGTCTCGGCGCTGACCCCGTTGGTGGTCATCGAAGACGGGCGCACCTTCATGACCGAGCGCCGCGCCAAGCAGTACGCGCGCGAGCGGCACCGCTGAAGCGTGGGGTTACTTGAGGTGCCGGGGAAAGGCGCCCGACCGCACCTTGGGCAGGCCGCGCACCGAGGCCGCGCGATCGGGTTGGGGCAGCGTGGTGGGGGCCTTCTTGTCGTAGGCCTCGCGGCTCTCGGACATCGAGATGAGCCGCTGGTCACTCTCGTGGAGGTCTTCCCACTTCGCGCCGTACTGCACCTGGGCGACGTCGGCGTTCTCGTCGTCCCCTTCTTCTTCACCGTCGAAGAGCTCGTCCTCGTCGTCGGTGAGCGTCTCGTCCGGACCCATCGTGCTCACTCGTGCACGAAGTACGTCGGCGTTTCCTTGCGGCGCCACTTGCCGAACTCGAAGTTCGGCACCGAGCCTGCCTGCGAGACGCCGGGCACGCCGGGCGCCCACTCACCGGTGACGGCGGCGATGTGACCGTGAGGCTGGGCCGCGACGGCCGCGAACACCATCTTCCCGCTCTTCGCGGCGGCGATGGCTTCCTGGGCGCTGAGCTTCTTCCAGCCACTGCCCGGCGCGTTCATCTTCTTGAACATGTCGGAGGCCATCATCGGGTTGCCGTGCTTGTCCTCGAGGCCCTTGTAGCCAAACTCGCGGGCGTACTTGTCGGCGGCCTGGTTGCAGTGCGTGGCGCCGTTCTTCGGCTGCAGCCCGGGGTCGGTGGTGAGGCCCATGCCGCGGACCTTCTCGGCGAGCTTCGGGCTCATGCCCGCAGGCAGCTTCTTCAGGTCGACCTTGATGACGTACTTGCCAGCGGCCTTGGCCGACCTGGCGACCTTCGGGGGCGCAGCGCGGGTGACTTTTCGCTTCGAATCTTTGGCGATGGTGGTCATGCAGCCCTCGGGGCAGTGGGAGACGGTGAGGCATTGTCGCCCCAGGGGCCCCCGGAGTTTCGCGCCATCAGCGTCGATGCAGCACGACCCCGTCGACGCCGACCGCCCAGACGTTGCTCGCGCTCGTCCCGTGGATGCCCAGCAGCGCACCGCCCACCACGTTCGGCGCGCGCGACCAGGCCGTCCCGTTCCAGTGCAACATCACGCCGGAGTAGCCCACCGCCCAGGCGTTGGTCGGGCTGCTCGCCCACACGCTGCGCAGGGTGACGCCCGGGGCGTTGGAGGGCACCTCGGTCCACTGGCCGAAGCCGCTCGAGTGGTAGATGAGATCGCCGCCGATGGCCCAGAGGTCGCTGCTCGAGGTGCCGGTGACCGCCCTGAAACCGCTGGTGGTGGTGCGGGGAGACTCGTTGCTGAGGTACGTGCCGCTGACCCGGGTGATGGCCGCATCGGGAACGCCCGCGTCGGGAACGGGAATGGTCACCGGAGTGCTGCAGGTCTCGGCCGGCTCGCAGATGTTCTCGCGGCAACAATGGGACGAGCACAGCTCGGGGGTGCATCGGTCGACCTCGGGTCCGCAGCCCAGGAGGCCGAGCGCCCCAAGCAGGGCGAGGAATCGCCTCGCAGGCCAGCGGGCAGGCGAGGGAGCGGCGTGGAGGCGCATGCCTGCCCATGACAAGGCCCGAGGAAAATGTCGCGCGGGAATGCCATTCCGCGTGCACTCCGAAGTGGACTGAGGGGTCATGCGACCGTGCGCCTCTCCCTCTTCGCCGCCCTCTTCGTCCTCAGCGCGTGTCCTTCCACCTCCGGCGACCCGGGACCCGAGGGGCCGCAAGGGCCGAAGGGTGAGCCCGGGACCTCGGGAGCGCAGGGGCCCATGGGCGCCACGGGACCCATCGGCGCCACCGGCCCGGCGGGCACGAATGGAACAAACGGGACCAACGGCGCGGCGGGCCCGACCGGAGCGGCTGGACCGACCGGGGCCCAGGGCCCCACCGGCCCACAGGGGCTCCAGGGCCCGGCAGGCTCGGTGCTGGTGATCGACGGCGGCGTGGTGGTCGGACCTCCGGGCAGCTCGGTGCTGGTCACGCCCATCACCGCGGGCGGCGCGACGTGCCCGCAGGGCGGCGTGCGCGTCACCCAGCTCTCCGATGGCGGCCTCACCAACGTGTGCAACGGCGCCACCGGGCCCGCGGGACCGCAGGGCGCGACCGGCGCGCAGGGCGCCTCGGTCACCACCACCACCCTCTCCATCCTCAGCGTGCAGTGCGCCACCGGAGGCCTGCTCCTCGGCTTCCCCGACGGCGGCTCGGCGGCGGTGTGCAACGGCGCCATCGGAAACACCGGCAACACCGGCGCCATCGGACCCATGGGCAGCACCGGCCCCGCGGGCCCTGCGGGCAGCCTCGGCCCCACGGGCCCGGCCGGCGCGACGGGCAGCGCTGGTCCCGCAGGACCGACCGGCCCTGCAGGCGCGACGGGCCCCGCGGGTGCGGTGCTCTACGTCGACGGCGGCGTGCTCCTCGCGGGCGCGTCCTCGAGCAGCGGAGGCCCGAAGCTCGTCGGCTACACCACCGTCACCAGCACCGGGAATACCGGCGGGCGCACCGCGGCCAACGGGGTGTGCAACGCCCAGTTCGCCGGCTCGCACCTGTGCAACGAGGTCGAGTTCCGCCTCGCGCGCTCACCGATCCCGCTGACCGCTGCGGGGGCCTGGCTCGACTACACGTACACCTCGGCCAACGAGCCGGCGAACTCGTCGTACTGCAACAGCTTCACCTCGTCCTCGCCCACGGCCTACGGCTCGCAGGTGGCGCTGCCCTCGGGCTACACCGACACCAACAACGCCACCGTCACCTGCGCCTCGTCGATCCCCTTCGCGTGCTGCACCACGCCTGGCGCACCCCGCCTGCGCGGCTACACCGCGGCGAAGACCAACGGGAACATGGGCGGTCGCACCCCGGCCCACGCGCGCTGCAACGCCGAGTTCGCGGGCTCGCACCTGTGCAACGAGGTCGAGTTCCGCCTCTCGCGGTCGGCCATCGTGCTCACCTCGCCGGGCGCCTGGCTCGACTACACGTACACCTCGGCCAACGAGCCGGCGAACTCGTCGTACTGCAACAGCTTCACCTCGGCCTCGGCGACCGCCTACGGCTCGCAGGTGGCGCTGCCTTCCGGCTACACCGACACCAACAACGCCACCGTCACCTGCGCCTCGGTGCTTCCGCTCGCTTGTTGCGACTGAACGACTGTTAGGTTGCCGGCCGATGCCTTTGGCCACGCGCGTGTTCGTCTCGATGGCCCTCGCCGCGTTCTTCGCGAGCGTGACCATGTTGGTGATGCCCGACGTGGGGGGCCTGGGGCCTCCGCCCTCGGTGCCCGACGCGCTGAGCTGGGTGAACCGCGGGGTGATGCAGCCCCTCTTCCTCGTGCCCGCGGTGCTGGCCGCGGTGCTCTACGCCTTCGCGAAGACGCGGCCCCTCCCGCACGGGTTGATCCGCGCGCGCTCGTCGCTGAGCCCCATGGGTGACGGCTTGTCGAAGACGCAGCGCCTCGAGGCGACGCGGTCGGCCTTCGCGGCGCAGAGCGTCGGCGCGGACGGGTTGGTGCTGGCCGAACTGATGGTCGATGCGGGCGTGCGCACCGGGGCCAGCGACATCCACCTCCACCCGCTCAAGGACCAGGCGACGGTGAGCGTGCGCATCGACGGCTCGCTCGAGTCGCTGGGCACCCTCGACCTCGCCCAGTACGCACAGTTGATCAACCGCCTCAAGGTGCTGGGGCGCCTCACGCACTACGTCACCGACCGCCCGCAAGACGGCCAGTTCACCCTCGACACCGCGACGGGCAACGCCGAGGTGCGCCTCTCGCTGCTCCCCACCCAGCACGGAGAGAAGGCCGTGATGCGCCTCGCCGGCCTGGGCAACGAGGGGCCGCGGCTCGAGAACCTGAGCCTCCCGGAGTCGGTGCGCGCGCAGCTCACGCGCATGCTCGACAAGCCCCAGGGCCTGCTCTTCTTCACCGGGCCCACCGGCAGCGGCAAGACCACCAGCATCTACGCCTCGGTCGCGCACCTGCAGCAGACCCGCGGGGCGCTCGCGCAGATCGCCACCATCGAAGACCCCATCGAGTTCTCGCTGCAGGGCGCCGCGCAGACCCAGGTCAACCGCGCGGCCGGGCTCGACTTCGCCACGGGGCTGCGCGCGCTGCTGCGCCAGGACCCCAACGTGCTGGTGGTCGGCGAAATCCGCGACGCCGAGACCGCGCGCATCGCCACCCAGGCCGCGCTCACCGGCCACCTCATCCTCACCACGGTGCACGCCGACTCCGCGCCCGGGGTGTTCAACCGCCTGCTGGAAATGGGCGTCGAGCCGTCGGTGCTCGCGTCGGTCGCGCTGGCGAGCTTCTCGCAACGCCTGCTGCGCAAGCTGTGTCCCCACTGCCGCCAGCCCGAGCCGCCCACCGACGAGCAGAAGGCCCGCCTCGAAGCGTTCGGCACCGCGCCGGCGGAGTACTTCATCGCCAGGGGCTGCGACGAGTGCGGCGGCACCGGGGTGCTGGGGCGCGCGGCGGTGTTCGAGGTGATGCTCATGACCGACGAGCTGCGCGAAGAGCTCAAGAGCAACCCGAGCACCCAGCGGTTGATGTCGGTGGCCAAAGACCAGGGCCTCGTGCCGCTGAGGGAGGCCGCCTTGAAGCGCGCCCGTGATGGCGAAGTGTCGCTGGCCGAAGCGCTGCGGGTGTCCGAATGAAGCCCACGCCTCGCAAGGCCCGCCCCTCGGAGGTCGCGGCCGCGGCGGCCTTCTTCCTCGCCATGCTCGTGCTCGCGGTGACCCTGGTGCAGCTGCGGCTCGCGCAGGGTGCGCCGAAGCCCACCGGTGATTCACCCCGGGGCACGATGTACGCGCCCTCGGTGGAGCAGGAGGGCGTGGTGGTGACGCCCGGCCGCGGTCGCCTGCTCTTCGTCGACAGCACCCCGGGCAACGCGGAGGTGGTGCTCGACGGCGCCCCCCGCGGAGAGACGCCGTTCTCGTCGGACTTCGCGTGCGATGAGGAGACGCCCAGCGTGCTCGAGGTGAACAAGGCCGGCTACCGGCGCGCGCGCTTCGAGCTCAAGTGCTTGCCCGGTTCGACGCGGGTGACGGTGACGCTCAAGAAGCGCTGACGCCCTCAGGGTACCAGGGCGAAGCAGTAGAAGCCGCCGTAGCCGCCGCCCGAGCCCACGGTGTTGGAGCTCGCCAGCGGCGCGCCCATCTCGATGAGGCTCACCCCCGGCGCGCAGCCCGATTCGTTGAGCGCCGACATCCAGTTCGCCGGGTTGTCGGTGCCGCCGGGGCCCGTGCCGCCGCCAGGTCCTCCGCCTCCGCTGCGCGGCCACGAGTGCCCGACGCGCGGCTTGCCCTCGGTGCCAGTGTTCCCCGTCCAGTCGGCGCAGGTGGCCGTGGCGCTGAAGAGTTGCCCCTGGGCGTTGGTGCCGGTGAGCGTGTCGTGGTTGTCCACCTGGCCACCGCTCGGGTCGGGCGCGTGGTTGGGCACGCCGTCTTCGTTGGGGAAGTCGTTCTTGATGGCGGTGTTGGCGCTGCTGGGGCGATCGGAGAGGAGGTCCACCTTCGTGAGCGCGAAGACGCGGCCGAGGCGATCGACCCAGGGGCCGGGGCCGATGCGGTCGATGGCGTTGACCTGCGCGCCGCTGGCGTCCTTCGTCGCGGAGAGGAAGGCTCGCCACGGCTTGGCCGAGGCCCCGGGCATCGAGCGCTCGGCGATGGTGGCGCAGAGCTTGTCGGCGCCGCGCAGCCCCGAGCCCACGCCCGTCTCGCCGAAGCGCAAGTCTCCACCGAAGCCCTGCTGGTTCCCCGAGAGCTCCTGCAGCGCGGAGAGGCTGGTGACGAAGAAGCTGAAGATGGGCACCACCCCGCCATCTTCGAGCATCACCGCGGAGCCTCCGTCTTCGAGGGTGAGGGGCGTGCCGCCGTCGGAGAGCACGATGGGGGTGGTGGTGACCGGGCCGCAAGCCACGAGGAACAGGAGCGGCGATCGCATGGAGTCAGCATGTTCGGGGCGAGGGGAAAGCGATCACTGGGACTAGGGTTGGACCCGTGATTCGTGCGCTCTTCGTCGTGATGTGTGGCTGTGGATCCATCGCGTGCCAGCCGGCGCCCGTCGAGGTCGACGCGGGGGCCGACGCGGGGACCCTGGACGCGGGCGTGCCCGATGCGGGACTTCCTGACGCCGGCCAGAGCGCGTCAACGCTGCTGACCGCGACGCTGGGCACGCGCACCGCGACCTTCACCCGCGCGCAACACGGGCTCGAGCCCACGGGGTTGCTCTACGTCGAGGCGCACTTCGGCGGCGACCCGGCGTGCCCCACGCAAAACTCACCGACGCCCGACCGCACCCTGGTCATCTCCGGGCTCAACCCCATGCATGACGGCGGCGTGCAGAGCTACGCCGACGGGGTGCGCGTGACGCTGCTCGACTTCACGGGTGCGTTGACCCAGGCGCCGTTCGTGCGGGCGGCGAGTGTTCGCGCCACGCCCGGCGCGGTCAACGCCGGCACCGAGGTGACCTTCGCCCTCGAGGCGGGCTTCGACGGCGGCACGCTGAGCGGCAGCTTCACCGCGCCGCACTGCGCGTCGCTCGACGGGCCGTAGACGCTCCCCGAGAATCGTCAGTGGCTACCGAGGGCTGACCGAATGCGCCTCACGCTCAGGAACATTGGAGTCGCATCAGGGTGATCGGCCAGAGCACCTTCCTCGGCCTCGAGTTCGATGAACCCATAGCGAGCGTAGAAGCCAGTCGCCTCTGCCTTGGCGTCGACCACAACCCCCAGGCAACCCAGCTTGTTTGCGGCCAGTTCCACGGCCATGAGGTTCACGTGCCGTAGCAACGCAGCGCCAATGCCGCCACCCTGCGCCGCCTCCGACACCGCCATTCTCGAGAGTCGAAGCACCGGCACGGGGTAGCCCGGCAGGCCCTTGCGTACAGCCGCTGGAAGGTCCGCCCACTTGACCTGCGCTGCGCTGACAGTGACGAAGCCGACGATTCGTCCCGCCTCCAGCGCAATGTGGGTCACGCCGAGTTGCACCCGAAACTGATTTTGGCCCGCGAAGCGCTGAAAGAAGCGGTCGAGTTCGACGTTCCCTGAACGAAAGGAGCTTCGGTCGTCGCTCGGAAGAAGGACCCTAATCTCCATTGCGCATCAACTTCTTGAGCGCAGCGTTGGCCGTTCGCCCCTTGAGTTCGCGCGCGAACTTCTTCCCCGAGGCCGCGCTGAGCACCACCGTCGCGGGAACCACCACGTCGCGGGGCAAGCCCTCGTGCGCGATCAGGTAGCTCCGCAGGGCTTCTTCGATGAGGTAGCCCTTCTTGATGCCGGTCCGCTTCGAGTAGCGATCGAGCATCTCCTTTGTTTCGCGAGATATCGGCGTCGACAGTTGGTCAAGGGTGCTCACCTTTTGAAATATAGATTCTTCATTGATGTGACACAAGCCACGGGCACCGGGCACCGATCCAGGTCTTCGGGTCGACAGCAGTGAACCTCCTCGTCAGACCTGAGCGCTCGACGACCCACATCAATGCTGGTCTGTTGGCGCCATGTGGCGTTCGGCGAGGTGGTTCGGGGTGTTGGGCGTGGTGTCTCTGTTGGTGACGTTGTGGGCTCGCGACACGTCGGCGAACCAGCCGTGCAGACCCTTCATCGAGAAATTCGACCTAACCTTGCAAGAGGTCACCGTCGATGGCGTGCCGGCGACTGCACCGAGTGGCGCGTGGGGGGTCGATGGCGGAGCACAGGTACACGTCGACTACCAGGTCGTACTCTGGAGCGGCGACACGGCTCCGGTGAGGTGCAGCTCGATGACCACTCGAACGGTCTTGCTCGACCTGGCCGATCCGCTCACGGGCGACTTTCACTTCGTGACTCTCGAGGCCTCACCGTGAGGCCATTGCTCGTGCTCTTCGCGCTACTGAGCGCCTCGTGCGGTGGGGCCCCGTGCTGTGAATGGAGCGTCAAGGTCGCACGCGACACTCGCTACGTCGGCACGCTGCCGAGCACCGACGGAGGACTTCCGACGCGCATGGAGCTGGTCCTGACGTCCACCGACCAGGCCAACCTCTCGTTCACCGACGGTACCCGCACGGTGCGCGCCACCTTCGCGGCGACCCGGCGCTAGTGGCTCCCGCGGCGGCTTGATGCTCGGAACGCGCGGAATCATGATTGCGCTGCATGCGCACGACCCTCACCATCGACGACGACCTCATGGCGCGCCTCAAGGCTGAAGCACACCGACTCCGCGTACCGCTCCGCGAAGTGGTGAACGCCACCTTGCGACGCGCGCTGGGGGCTCCGAGCGGGAAGAAGAAGCCCGTGACCATCAAGACCTACGCCTCGAGGCTCAAGGCCGGCTTCGACCCTGCCGGGTTCAATCGGCTCGCAGACGAACTGGAAGACGAGGGTGTCCGCGGCTCTTGGCCGGGCTCCGCGCCGCGTTCTCCACCCGCAGCGCCACCTCGACGAATGCCTTGAGCGCCGGGGGGACTCCAGCGGCCCGGTGGTTCGCGCACCTATGACGAAATGTCGGTCACCCCCTCAGGGTTGGCTGACGCCGACGCTTCGCCGCACCTGCAACCCAGGCGTCATCGCGAGCTTCAAGTTCGACACGATGTTCAACGACACGTCATGAACCTTCACGACTCCACGACTCACCCCGCGTCGGGCGTGGCCTGCGCCGGCTGGCGATCGAGATCCACGTTCGCCAGATCGCTCGACTGCGCGAACTTGCGCGCCAGCGGTCCCACCACCGCGTCGTCCACCTTGAGGAGGATCTTCACCCCGTCGCGCGCCCGGCCCATCAGCTTCGCGTCGTTGAGCGCCTCGGCGGCCGCGTACAGCGCCACGTGCACCTCGGGGTCGAAGGGGTTGACCGCCAGCGCGTCGAGGTATGCCTTCTTCGCCGCCTCGTACTTCTTCGAGCGCAGGTAGATGCGGCCGAGGTGCACGCTGGTCGGCGCGCTGCCGGGGTGCATGGTCAGGCTGCCCTCGAGCACCTTCGCTGCCTCGTCGTACTTCTGCAGCTCGAGCAGGGTCAGCGCGTACTTGTTGGACACCGACTCGTAGCGGTCGCCCACCACCTTGTACGAGCGCGCGTAGGCCTCGGCCGCGGCCTTCATGCGGCTGCGCTCGCGGAACAGCTCGCCTAAGTGCGCGTCGCGCCGGGCGTCGGTCTCCTTCACCTCGGCGAAGTCCCCGAAGCTCACCTCGCGGGCCTTCTTGCCCTTCTTCTTCTCGTCCTTCGCCTCGGTGAGTTCCTTCTTCTCGAACGACGAGGGGGGAATGAGCTCCTTGGGGAAGGGCTGCTTCTTCAAGTACGCCATCCAGCTCTTCTCGAACTCGGGCCACTTGCGCTTCATCACCTGCTCGACGGCGGCGCGGTCGCTGACGCCCTTGCTCATGGCGTCGAGCAAGCGCTCCATGGCCTGGGGGCCGCCTTCCACGTCGATGAGCTTGAGCGCGAAGAACACCTCGGCGAACGCGGTGGCCGCGTCTTCGGCCGTGGGCAACAGCGCCATCGAGGGGTGCATCTTCTCGAAGGGCACCAGCTGGTTCTTCTTCACCCGGCTGCCGAGCAACGCCAGCGTGGGAGGCGTCATCGCCCCGCCGGCCGGCCCGCGCCACCGCGACTCGAGGTACTTCGCGAGGCCCTCGTGCATCCAGATGGGCACGGTGTTGCGGCTCTTCTTGCTCACCACCAGGTGCACGTACTCGTGGCTCACGGTGTCGAGCCAGTCGTAGCCGGTGACCACGGCCCGGGGGCTGGTGACCATCAGCTTGTTGAACTTGCAGATGGCGATGGTGCCGGTGGTGCGAATGGCTTCCTTGGTGAGCGTGGACACCTTCGCCAGCTCGGCCGCCGAGGAGACGATCTCGATGCGCACCTTGCCGGGCGCCGCGTAGCCGAGGTCCTTCTCCAGCGCCGCGCGGGCCGCCTCGAGGGCGTCGAGAGCCCAGGGCACCAGCACCGCGTCGCGCCCCTTGGGGTACAGGAAGATGAAGTGCGGGCTCTCCGCCTTCTCGTAGTTCTTGGTGATGGCGCCGGTGTCCTTCGCGAGGCGGATCCAGCTCCCGGGCTTGTCGGAGAGTCCCGCCTTCTCGAGCAACGCCACCGCGTCGTCGTAGCGGCCCTCTTCGAAGGCCACCCGGCCCTGGTAGTACGCGAGCGGCTCGACATCTGCAGGCGCCAGCTTCTCCAGCGCCGCGAGCTCCAGCTTCGCGGCCTCCACGTCCCAGTCCTCGAGGTGCTGGTCGAGGTTCTGAATGCGGGCCTTGGCCTCGCCCTTGAGTTCGGGGAGGTTGGACGGCTCTTCTTGCGCCCATGCGGGTGCGGCGAGGAGCAGGCTGATCAGCAGCGAAACCATCGGCTTGAACACGGGCAGGTTGTAACCGGAACACTTCAGTCGCGCGCGCAGTTCCCGCATCAACTCCCTGCCCGCTGCATTGTTTGCGACGCGCGAGCGGGTGCGGACTCCTGCGTTACCGTGCGGCGTATGCGACCTCTCTCCTGCCTGTGGCTGGTGGTGTTGCTGGGCTGTTCTTCGGCTGCTCCGCAGGACGCGGGGCCCGACCTCAAGGCAGACGCGAGCGTGAACGTGGGCCTCGACGCGGGGGGCGGGGTGCTCTGCACGGGCTGCGCGACCGGCGT
>CAIVGN010000039.1 GCA_903905455.1 uncultured Archangium sp. | reverse complement strand
TCGAACAACCCGGTGAAGGCCACGCTCGGGGCGCCGCCCTCGAGGAGCACGGTGGTGAGGTCCGCCTGGCCATCGGCAGAGACGACGACGAGGCTTCCTCCCTGGCCGGTGAGCACGCAGCGGCGCAGGTCCCCGGTGGGCGCGCAGAGATCCATCGCCGCGCCCGCGTCATCCAACAACACGGCCCACGCGTTGGCGGGCAGGGTGGCCTCGAGCCGCGCGCGCGCCGTCTTCGGCAACGCGAAGCGCCCGGTGCCGGTGAAGGTGACGCGCCGGCGGCCCGTGGTGAGCGCCTCGGCGCGCTCGGGCAGGGTGATGGCGCGGCGCACCACGCGGGTCTCCAGCTCGCCTTCGCCGGGCGCCCACAGCCGCGAGACGGCCTCGGTGCCCACGCGGCTCGCCGCGAAGCAGGACGCGTCGCGGCGCTCCCGCACCGTGCCCGGGCCATCGAACGCACACGACGGCGCCGAACGCTCGCCGTGCTGCACCCGGGCCTCCATCAGGAACAGCGACGACGCGCTCGCCTTGAGCCCCTGGATGTACGGGGTGCGCGTCAGCGGGAACGACGCGCCCTTCTCGTCGGCGGCCGCCACCACCTCGTCGAGAGGCGCGGGCTGCCCCTTGGTGCCCAGGCCGCTGAAGATCGTCGCGCCGCTCTCGAGCGACACCTCGGGGCCGCAGGGGCGCAGCAGGCCGGTCTCCGCGGCGCCGATGCAGAACACCTGGGGGCTGGTCTTGTAGCGGCCCGCCTTCGCCACGGTGATCGACAGCGCGGCATCGCCCGGGAGGTTCCCCGGTGCCCCCGGGGTCACGGCGCGAGACCGGTAGGAGGTGATCACCGGCGCGGTGCCGTCGGTGGTCCACAAGCGCACCCTGAACTTCCGGAGCTGCGGCCGCACCAGCAACGTGCAGTCGCTCACCCGGCTCTTGCGGTGCACCACCACGCCCTCCTCGGTCTCCAGGGCACACGACAGCGGCGTCTTGCCCTGGGCGCGCACCGAGAGCTCCTGCACGGCGTCCTTGTCCGCCACCGGCACCGCGAACGAAATGACCGCGCCGCCGAGCGAGAGCTTCGCGCCATCGACGAACGGGCCCTTGTCCTCGACGGCCGGGAGCGAGACGGTCAGCTTCGTTTCCCCGGGCCGCTGGGTCTCGCTCTCGAGCACCAGGGTGTACCTTCCCTTCACCACGGGCTCGGCGATGGCGCAGTTCCAGTCAGAGCCGTTCTCGCTGCCTTCGAAGACGAGGCGACCCTTGTCGTCGAGCAACCGGCAGCGCACGTCGACCTCGCCCTCGGTGCGCAGGCGCAGCGTGCCGTCGCGGGGGATCAACAGCGGCACCGTGGACGGGGCCGGCAGCGTACGCGCCATGCCCGGGAGCAGCGTCGCGCTGCCCAGGTGCAGTTGGTAGGTGACGCCCACGTCGCCCCGGGAGTGCTCGGTGAGCAACTTGTATTGGCCCGCGGGTAGCGTGAGCTTCACGCCCGACGGCGGCGGCGGCGCGGCGCGGGCCTGCGCGACCTCGACTGGCGCGGCCTGGGGCGTCTCCTCTTCGCCCCCGCTCGATTCCCCGTCTTCCCGGTACTCGCGCTCCGGCGGCGGCTCGGCTTCGGTTTCGCTCCCGCCGCCTTCCGCCTCGTACGAGTCGCCGTTGCCCGTGTCCGAGGGCTGCATCGGCGGCACGACCTCCACGGCCTTCGGGGCCTTGTCCTTCTCGAGCAGGAAGATGCGCCCCTGCATGCCGGCGGTGAGCACCACGTCGAGCTGCGTCTCGCCCTCGAGCGAGAAGAGGAACTCGTCCTTCCCGTCGGCGCCGAGCTCGGCGGTGTACCAGGTGAAGTACTCGAGCTTGTGCGGCTTGTTCCCCTTGAGCGTCACCGCCTCGCGCCGCTTCTGCAGCGTGGTGTGGCGCATCGACTCGACGGTGAGCGGCAGCTGGGTCCACAGGTAGGTGCCCGGCCGCAGGTCGCGGGTGCCGGCGCACGGCGAAGGCACCGCCTCCACCGGCCACCCGGACGGGTCATCGAAGCGACACAGCATCGAGGGCGCGCCCTGGCTGGTGGTCGACAAGTCGTAGTTGCCCTCGGTCTTCACCGTGAGCTTCTGCTGCACCAGCTCGTTGGCCTCCACGCGGAAGTACTGCTCGCCTTCGCCGCCGATGCCGGGGAACTCCCGCACTGGCCGCCGGGACAGCGTCATCGCGCCGCGGCCCTTCGAGGCGCCCACGGTGGTGGCGGTGAAGAGGTAGCGACCCTTCTGCAGGTAGGTCTGGATGAGGCAGTTGCGCCCCCGGCCGCCCGACTGGTTCTGCGCCACCTCGTCGATCACCGGCGTGCGCAGCCGGCAGTCGGTGGCCAGCAGGCCCTGGGTGGTCACGTTGTAGAGGCCGGGCGCGTCGACGTCGAAGGCCACCGCCTGGGTCTGCGACTGCGCGAAGTCGAAGAAGGTCGGCGTGTCGGGCGTGATGCGCGGCAGCGGCGTCAGCGTCGGCTGGTAGGCGACCGGCGAGGTCCACGCGCTGAGCGCGCCGGCCTTCGCGAGGACCAGGTTCACCGGTTGATCCGAGGTGTTGGCCAGGGTCAGGGTGTCGCTGACCGCGGGCACCTGGCACTCGCCGGCGCGGGCCGTCACCGAGGCCGTCTTGAGGGCGCACCCGAAGGGCAGGCCGCCGGCCGAGCGCACCGTCAGCGGCGCGCCGAACTTCACCGGCAGCTCGAGGGTCTGCTTCGCGTCGAGCTGGAGGTGGAGCGGCGCGGCGCCGGTCAACGGCAGGGCCTGCAACGTCAGCCCGCGCACCCGCACCTCGCCGGTGCGGCTGAGGTTGAGCCGGTAGTTCGCGTCCTCCAGCTCCACCGAGCCGATGACGCAGCCCCCGCGCGAGGGGCTGGCCTTCGCCGACGAGTCACCCTCGGGCGCCACGCGGAGCTTCTCCACGCCCGAGAGGCCCGCCGAGAGCTGCACCTGGTACACGCCGGGGTCGAGGGCCAGCAGCTCGCTGCACTCCACGGCCTCGGGCTTCGACTGCGTCAGGCGCTTCAACTTGCCGCTGCCTTCGACGCGGTAGATCTCGCAGGTGCTCTTGAGCCCGCCCGCGGTGGTCACCTTCCACCGTCGCGAGCTGAGGCCCACGCGCTGCAGCATGCTGCCGCCACCCTTCACCTCGAACCAGATCACCGCGCCGCTGCCGTCGTAGTTGAAGTCGCGCTCGAGCTTCTCGCCGTCACCGAGGGTGAGGACGCTGCGCGCGACGATGCTCGCCACTTCCCCCCCCGGGGCGAGCTTCTCGAGCTGGCAGCCCAGCGGCGCCGCGTCGACGTCGTTGGGGAGATCGTGCACGCCCACGAAGTACGCCCCGCGCGTGCCGTGAAAGCCGAGCTGGGTGACCGAGCTGCCGTAGTACCCGCCGAAGCGCAGGCTCGAGGCGTCGCTGCGGTACGAGGCCCACTCCACGCTCCCGCGCGTGCCCGGGGGGCCGCGGACCACGAAGATCGGCAGCGCGTTCTGCCCGTCGAGGGTGACGCTGCACTCGGGCACCTGGGCGTTCTTCTCCAGGCGGCAGCTCGCGGAGGGCGAGCGCACGTTGCCGCGCAGGGCCTGCAGCTCGACCGCGGAGGTCGCCGGCCCGTCGAGGGTCAGCACGCCGGCGAGGTACTCGGAGGGGGCCTGCACCGCGAAGACGCCCGAGGCGGGCAGGGTGAAGGCCACCGCCCGCTCCAGGGGCCCCGCGCGAAAGCCCGTCTCGAGGGTCAGCGCGTCGTCGACGGAGCTCCCGGTGACGGTGGTCGAGTCTCGGCCGTACACCACCACCTGGTACTCGCCGGCCTCGAGCGTCGAGTCGAACCACCACTCGTGCACCGGCTGGCCCGGGCGGGGCGAGAACTGCTGGTGCCACGGCAGCTGCGGCTCGAGCCACTGACCGTTCTTCCACAGGCGCACGTCGCCGGCGTGGCGACCGGAGATGCGCAGGAACGGCGTGCCGCGCTCCTTGAGCGAGAGCCAGAAGGTGGCCTGCTGGCGCGGCTGGAGCGTGGTGACCAGCGCCGAGCCCGGGGTCAGCCGGGGGATGCTCGCGTTGAGCTCGAGGAAGGGCGTGGCGCTGATCGCCACCTGGCCCTTGCCGCGCCTGGGCGACTCGAGGCGCACCTTGTACTGGCCGGCGTCGAGCAGGAGATCGAGCTCGCAGTTGGCGCCGCCGACGTTGCCGGCCCGCGCGAACGGCCCCCGGACCTGGTCGATGAGCTCGCAGGACGTGCCCGCCGGGCTGCGCGCCGAGAGGTGCACGGCCCCGGGTGCATCGAGCGTGAGGAGGGTCTCCTGCCGTCCCGCGCCGGGCAGCGACGCGCTGGAAAGGGTGGCGGCGCTGAAGACGACAAGAGAGAGGGCGGGAAGGACCGTGACCATCGCGAGCCGAAGCTACTCAGCAAGGTCTGGGCCGGTACTGAAATGAGCAGGTTGCGCGGGGCCCCCGCGGCCGGGGGCCCACGCGACCGTGGGCGCTATTCCGCCGTGGCGTGGAGTTCGAAGCGACCGCCGACGAGATCGAACGAGTCGACCACCACCAGGTAGTCACCCGCGGGCACGTCGGTCAGCTCCAGCACGGAGGCCGGCGCGGCGCTCGGGAAGTCGTCGGCGCAGCCCATGGAGTCCAGGTTGTCCGACGGGCAGCCCGGCAACACGTAGAGGGTGGTGTCGAAGGTGGTGCCCGCGCCCACGGTGCTCAGGGTGAGCTTGGCGGCACGCTGGGTCAGTCGCACCGTGACGAGGCCCTCGGGCCGGCCGGTGGGGTCTGCGCTCGAGCAGCCGGTGGGCGCGTCCCACAAGCTGCCGCCTTCGGCCACGCCTTCGACCATCGCGCCCTGCGCGGTGGCCACGAGCACCGGGGCCGCGCTGCACTGGGCGGTGCGCAGCGGGCCGGACGAGGCGCACTTGTTGGTGCCCCCCGGCGTGCCCGGGGTGCACGCCAGGTTGGCGCCGCAGACGTCGAAGCCGCGGATGTCGCAGGTCTGGCCCGCGGTGCGCACCGGCACCGTGGTCGGCGCGGTCACCTTCGCCGTCCCGCTGTGACCCGCGGAGTCGATGGGCGTGACCACCAGCTTGGGCACCTGGTCGGCCAGCGAGCTGCCCGATTCGGTGCGCAGGAAGAAGGCCCCGTCGACGGCCAGGCCGGTCACGTCCTGGTCGAAGGAGGCGAGGTCGGGCGTGCCATCGCCATCGGAGTCGATGGAGATCGACTGGCCCTGCGCGTTCTGGAACTGGAAGCGCAGCGTCACCAGGTCGTCTTCAGGCTCGGTGCCCTCGACGAGAATGGTCGGCGCCGTCACCCCCCGGTAGAACGCGAAGCGGACGGCCTGCGGGGCGAGCCCCTCGGCGCAGACCGGCGGCGTACCGCGGCAGCCGAAGCTCAACTCGCAACGGTTCTGCACGAAGAGCGGGTCGCAGCTCGAACCCACCGGCTGCACCGTCTGCGCGGCGATGGGCACCACCAGCTCGGCCGACTCGAGGCCCGTCGCGTCGCGCAGGGTCACGCCCACCTGGGCGCCCGCAGCCAGGTTCACCCCGAGGCCGCGCACGTTCACCGTGGCCGTCACCGTCTCCGTCACCCAGCGCTTGCCCTCCAGGGGCGCCGCGGTCTGCCAGTTGAGCGGGCCGCCGAGCGAGTCGAGCAGGCGAATCGACGCCGACGTGGCGTCGAGGTTGCGGTCCTTGCCCTTGATGGTGAGCAGCACGTCCTTGCCGGTGCGCCCGCTGACCTTCGCGTCGAGCGTCACCCACTCGGGCGGCGACGCGACGCCGCCGTCGGTGGTGGTCACGGTGCCACCACCACCTCCTCCGGTGTTGCTCCCGCCCCCGGTGTTGCTGGCGCCTCCGCCCGTCCCTCCACCACTCGAGCCACCGCTACCTCCGGCTCCTCCGTCAGTGCCCGTCGTCGGGGCAGGGCAGGCAGCGAGCGTCAGCATCAACGGCACCAGCAATCGAACCAGCTTCATCGGTCTCTCCCTCGAAAAAGACGAAAGGGGCGGGCGTTGGAGGCCCGCCCCTCTCGCAATCAGTGGTTCTGCGTTGGGTTGCTCAGAGCTCGCAGGCCGTCAGGACCGGCGTGCCCGCCGCCGAGTAGACGAAGTCGGAGCCATCGCCGCAGTCGACGACGTCGGTGCCGCCCACCGTCTCGATGTTGTCGTCGCCGGCGCCCGCGTTGATGGTGTCCACCGCGCTGCTGCCGACGATCTTGTTGTTCGAGACGTTGCCGGTGACGGTGCACGCGGTCGCCGTGGGGCAGGTGAGGTTCTCGACGTCCAGGGCAATGGTCTTGGCCGAGGTGGCCACGCCGCTCATGGTCCAGACGTTGGTGCCGGCGCCGAAGGTCGCGAAGTCCACGGTGTCGATGCCCGTGCCGCCGGTGAACGAGTCGTTACCCGCGCCGAGGGTCGCGAAGGCGCCTTCGACGAAGGTGTCGTCGCCGAGGCCGCCGATGTGGGTGTCGTCACCCGCGCCGCAGGTGATGGTGTTGTCCAGGGCGTTGCCGGTCACCGTGCAGGCGTAGGCGCCCGTGGGGCAGATGAAGTTCTCGACGTCGTCGCGGACGTTGTCGGCCTCGAGGGCCTCGCCGTCGTTGGCGACGTTGAGGTCCATGGTGGCGACGACCGCGACGACGCGCGTGGCGTAGCTCACCACGTCGGTGCCCGCGCCGCCGTACACGGTGTCGCTGCCGGCGCCGCCGGTGGTGCCCGCGCCCATGTCGAAGGTGTCGTTACCGGCCATGCCGTAGAAGGTCTGGTTGCCGATGTCGCCGAGGAAGCTGTCGTCGCCGGAGCCGCCGATGACCACTTCGACGTCGGGCTCGATCTTGTCGCTCTCGGCCGCTTCGCCGCTGACCGGGGCCGTGCCGCCGTCTTCGTAGGCGATCATGCGCACGAAGACCGCCGCGCTGCGGGCCGCGTAGGTGACGGTGTCCGCGCCAGCGCCTGCGTCGGCACCCAGGCCGCCGTAGTACGTGTCGATGCCGGCCGTGTTGGTGCCACCGTTCATGGTGTCATCGCCGATGTCGCCGTAGATGGTGTCGGCACCGTCGCCGCCGGTGATGGTGTCGTTGCCCACGCCGCCGTAGATGGTCAGCGCGCCGGTGTAGGTCGAGACCACGCCGTTGGCCGTGCCGGTCGCGGTGAACACGTCGTTGCCGCCGCCCAGCGAGAAGGTCATGGCGACGTTGGCGCCGTTGGTCACGGTGATGTCCTTGTAGGCATCAGCGGCGAGGTTGATGTTCGCCGCCTGCGCAGTGCCGCCGAGGTAGATGGCGTCAGCCGCGGCGCCCTGGCCGCGGATCTTGAAGACGTCGGCGCCGCCACCGCCGGTGACGACGATGCCCGCGCCCGTCGTGGTGCCCGGGGCGAAGGTGCCGTTGGCGAAGTCGAGGATGATGGTCTCTGCGCCGGCCACGCCGGTGATGGCCATGGTCTTGAGCGAGGTCGACGTGGCGCCGCTGGCGCGGTCGTTGAGGAGGATGGCGCCGCTGACGGCGTGCTTGCTGACCACGACCAGCTCAGCCGAGGCGAGGGTCACGTGCAGCACGCCGGCGTCGTAATAGACGGTGCCGGTGAGGGCCGGCAGCGGCTGGCCGATCTCCTCGACCCCGGTGATGTCTCCGTAGTCCTTGGTCGACGTCTCCGGCACTCCGCATCCCGTGAGGGCGAGCGCCGTGAGCCCTCCGACAACAGCCATCATTCGAGTCAGTGACATAGTGGTGCTCCCTTGCTCAGCGGATTTGGGCGGGGAGACCAATCTCCACGCCAGTGACGACGACGCGTCCCTCTTGAGCAATCGACACGCCACCCGCGGTTCTGAAGGGACTCTTCGTGATCTCGGAGGTTGGCGCGGTGGATCAGGAACCGAAGCCCTCGCGGGTGGGGTCAGCTGTCACCCAACGTGCAGGTCAGACCTGCCTCCGTCACGCCCGTGACGAGTCGATTGCGACGGGGACCCCTGCGAGAGAGAGTACCCGTGACCATGCTCGCGAAGTCCCTGTCCCTCGTGTTGTCGCTGTCTTGCGTGGCCTCCGCGCAGGTGGCCCGACCGGCGCCCAGCCCCACCAACGAGTCGACCCGCCTGGGGGCCGAGTACTTCGTGCAACGGGCCGGTGCCACCTGGACCTACGCGCTGGCCAAGGGCAAGGGGCGGGTCACGATCGTGAGCTTCATCGACTGGCGCGCCCAGGTGAGCGTGTCCCTGGGGAAGTGGTCGGGCGGCGCGACCTGGCGGGTCAAGGACGGCGCCTGGCTCGAGCGCAGCGGCCTGCGCGCGGATCACGAAGTGGTGATCTTGCCGGCCAGCATGACCCGCGGCTCGCGTTGGGAGGCGCCCTCTTCCATGGAGCGCGGCAGCGGCAAGACCTCGGTCTACGAGGTGCTCGCGCTCGAGGCCCAGGTCGAGCTGCCCACCGGCCTGACCGTGGATCACTGCCTGGCGGTGCTCGAGTCACCCCCCGAGGGCGGTCCCAGCTTCACGCACTACTACGCGCCCAACATCGGCAAGGTCGGCGCCCAGGGCCCCGACGGCTGGCTCTACCGGCTCGTCGAGTTCCGCAGCGGCGGCAAGGGCCACGCAGACTAGGCCCGCGCGTCCGTACTACAGCGAGCGCTCCAGCTCCCAGGCGGCGACCTTGAAGCCGCTGGCCTTGAACAGCTCGCCGTCGGCCCCGGCGTCGGAGCGCAGCGTGGTCACCATGAGCCTGCACCCGCGCGACTTGAGGTAGGCCTCGGCTTCCTTCACCAGGCGCTCGCGAACCCCGTGGGCCCGCCACGCCGGCGCCACGGTCAACGCCTCGAGGCGGCCGTGCTCTTCACCACTGACCGGGTGCGTGCCGCGAACCCGCGCGATGGCCACGCCGATGGCCCGCCCGTCGAAGTCCGCCACCAGCAACCCCTCGGGCTCCTCGCTCAGCGAGCGCTCGAGCAACTGGCGGAAGGTCTCCATCCACCGCGTGCGCGAGGGGAAGGCCCGCGCCGTCTCCAGCTCCAGCGACTCGAGCACTGACAAGTCCTGCACTTTGACCCGGCGAACCACGAGCGGCATGGCGCGGGCTCGTACCTGAACTCCACGCCCGGCGGTGCGTAGACAATCTGCCTACATCCTGCTACCCGCCGCCACCATGCGCTCCTGTTTCCCTGCGGTGCAGCGTGGGGCCGAGGCGCGGCGGGTCTTTTGCGCTCGCCTCCTGATCCGCGTGTCCCTTCCGCAGTAGCCTTTTGCGTCCCGTCGCCGCCCCACGAGGAGTCACATGCCTGATCGGATCTCCGCTTCAACGCCCATCGCTCGCCCCGTCGTCACCAGCGGCCCGTCGTCGATCACCGTGAAGTCGGGTGACTCGCTCTCGAAGCTCGCCCAGCGCGCGGGGGTCTCCGTCGATGCCCTCGTGCAGGCCAACGTGAGCCGTTACCCGGGCCTCGCCACCAACAAGAACGCCATCCAGGTCGGGTGGACCTTCGCGGTGCCCGGCGCGGCGAGCCAGGCCACCACGCCCGCCGGCATCCCCCAGCCCACCCAGCAGGCCCCCGGCTGGAAGCCCGCGGCGAACACCGCGCAGGCCGCGCCCACCGCGCAGGTCGGCACGGCGCAGCGCCCCGAGAGCTTCGGCGCGAAGCTGGCGGCCGGCGGCGCCCAGTCGATCGAACTGCGCATGAAGCAGCACGCTGACGCCATCTCCAAGACCGGCATCGGCACGTACTTCGGCGACCACTCGTCGTGGAAGAAGATGACGCCCGACGAGAAGACGCAGTGGCTCAAGGACAACACCACCCCGGGCGCCACGCCCCCCGCGGCCGGCAGCGTGAAGGAGAACAGCTGCATCGGCTGGGCGATGGAGAACGTGGGCGCCGCCTACGCCGCCGCCGGCAAGTCGGCCCGCTGGTCGGAGATCATGAGCACGGTGGTGGCCAAGGGCTCCAAGGGCACCGACCTCGCCAAGGAGCTCAAGAAGGACGGCTGGCAGTCGATCTACTGGAACCCCGACGCGAAGAACCCCAGCGACGGCAACGCGGAGCACAGCTTCTCGGCCACCCAGGTCGCCCGCGGCAACGGCTACTACGGCATCGCCGTCGACGCCCAGGTCACCAACTACCGGCCCACCGACGGCCTGGGCACCAAGCAGGACCTGTCGGGCATCGACAAGCTCAAGGACGTGCCGTTCTTCTTCGGCCTCGCCAAGGGCGGCGTGCACACCTTCGTCGGCCGCAAGGGCGAGGTGAACGAGTTCCACTGGGCGGAGATGCCCAACTCCGCGCGCGCCATCGAGCAGACCCCGCTCGAGAAGTTCGGCTGGAACTCCGGGTTGATCATGGTGCCCCCGGGCACGTGGCCCAAGGGCAAGGCCGCCGCCAGCAACTGACGGTCACTTCGTTTCGCGGTCTGCCGACGCCGTGTGCCACTCCAGGATCGAGTGGGGCACGGCGTCGTCGTCCGTGGCCACGTTCACCGCGCGCAGCCGGTCGAGCAGGGCGTTGGTCTCGTCGGCCGGGAGCTTCGTGGGCCCGGTGATGCGGTGGCAGAAGAAGGTGCGGCAGCCGAAGGGGCGCGACTCGTAGACGGTGCAGCGGGTGCCGGCCGCGTCGAGGAACGGGCAGCCACCGTCGGCGCGCACCGGGGGCAGCGGGCGCCGGTCCTTCTCGAGCCGCGCCTCGAGGACCTTCCACTCGCTGGGCCACAGCCACGGCGGGCGCCTGGTCACCGCCAGCTGGCAACACTCCGAGGTGCCCGGGCAGCCGTGGCGGCTCCAGGTGGCGCTCGCCTTCTCGAGGATCGCCCGCGTCTCGGTCATGGCGCGGCGCCACGCGAGCTGCATTTCCCGCGGGTCTTCGGCTTCGTCAGCTACCTTCACGTCTTCCCCAAAGGAGTTCTCATGCGGCCGGGTCCCATCGGAGCACAGTGTGCCATTCACGTCGGGGTCACCGCGCCCTACGTCTGCGAGCGCTGCGGCAACTTCATGTGCCTCTCGTGCACCGACGGCACCACGGGCTTGTGCCCCACGTGCCGCTCTCTGCAGGGCGCCGCGGGGTTCCCCTTCGACGCGAGCATGAGCCTCAACGACCTGTGGAACCACGTGTGGAAGCTCTTCCAGGCGGACTGGTTGATGCTCACGCTGGCCGGGGTGGTGTTCCTCGCCATGACCGCCGCGGGGGGCCTGGTGTCGAACATCATCACCACCCTCATCTCGGCGATCCTCGGGGTGAAGGTCGACACGGCCAACCCCATGGCGAACCTCGGGCTCTTCGCGGGGAACATGGTGGTGGGGCAGATCGTGAACACCATGGTGAACATGCCGGTGCAGGGCGTGGCGCTGGTGGGCCTGTACCGCGTGCTGATGGACTCGCTGCTCGGCCGCCGGGCGGACCTCTCGCGCATGTTCAGCCAGCTCCACCTGCTGCCGAAGTACCTGGTGCTGCAGTTGATGCTCTTCGGCGCGGTCACCGTGCCCATGCTCGTCGTGGGCGGCGGCATCGGCCTCCTGGCCTTCCGCATGTCGAACATGACGCTGGAGCGCTCCTCGATCACCATGCTCTCGGCGGCGGCGGTCCTCCTCGTCTTCGCGGCGGTGGTGGTGATCATCGCGGTCTCGCTGGTCGCGATCCCCGTGGTGCTCTTCACCGTGCCCGAGCTGATGGTCGGCGACTGCACGCCGGTGGAGGCGGTCAAGCGCGCCTGGGCCCTGGGCGACGGGCAGCGCCTGCGCATCATCGGCTACTCGCTGGTCTCGGGGGCCATCGTGATGGCGGGCGTCATGGCGTGCTGCATCGGGTTCCTGCCGGCGCTGCCGCTCTCGTACCTGATCGTGCTGGGGCTCTTCCTCGCGCTGCGCCAGGGCTCGTCGCTGCCCCCGGCGGTGCACCGCTGAATCAGAGCACGCGCAACACGAAGCACTTCAGGTAGCGCGTCTCGCGGAGGCTCAGGAGCACGGGGTGGTCCTTCCCGGCTCCGCGCTTCTCGAGGATCTGCACGCGGCGGCGCGCGTCGGCGGCGGCCGAGTCGAGCATCTCCTCGAAGCGCTCCTCGCCCACGTGGTGGGTGCAGCTGGCGGTGATGAGGATGCCGCCCGGGTTGAGCAGCTGCATCGCCCGGAGGTTGATCTCCTTGTAGCCACGCACCGCGGCCTCGATGGCGCCCTTGTTCTTCGCGAAGGACGGCGGGTCGAGCACGATGGTGTCGAACTTCTTCCCCTCGTCGAGCGTGTCGCGGAGGAAGTCGAAGGCGTTGGCCGAGACCACGTTCACGTTGCCCAGCTGGTTGCGCCTGGCGTTGGCGGTGATCTGCGCGCAGGCCACGTCGGAGATCTCCACCGCGGTGACGTTCTTCGCCTTGAGCGCGAGCTGCAGCGCGAAGCCGCCGACGTAGCTGAAGCAGTCGAGCGCTTCCCCGAAGGCCCACTCGGCGGACATCACGTGGTTGTCACGCTGGTCGAGGAAGGCGCCGGTCTTCTGGCCGGTGAGCAGGTCGACGTCGAGGGTGATGTGCCCCTCGCGGTAGGTGACCTGGCCGTCGATGCTGCCGCGCAGCATGCCCTTCTCGGGCTCGAGGCCCTCGAGGCGGCGCACGTTGGCGTCGCTGCGGTTGACGATCGCCTTGCACTTGAAGTGCTGCTCCAGCAGGTCGGCGAACAGCTCCTTGCGCTGCTCGGTCGCCTTGTGGAGGAACTGCACCGAGAGGTAGTCGCCGAAGCGGTCCACCACCAGCCCGGGCAGCAGGTCGGCCTCGCCGTGCACCACGCGGTAGGTCTGCTCGTCGGGCAGGGCGCGGCGGCGCAGGGCGTCGGCCGCCTCGATGCGCCGCTTGAAGAAGTCGGCGTCGACGGCCACGTCTTCCCACGAGAGCCAGCGCAGGGTGATCTTCGACTCGCGCGAATAGAACGCCAGGCCGAGGAACCAGCCGCGGTGGTCTTCGACGCGCACCACCTCGCCGCCCACCAACGTCGGGGGGACGGGCTCGACGTCAGCCGCGTAGATCCAGGGGTGGCCGGCCTTCCAGCGGTCGACTCCCTTCCTGCTGATGCGCACCGTGGGGTTCGTCACACGGGAGCCAAAACCCGATCGACGACCACCTGTCCACTCCCATCGTCCTTGACGGTGCAGATGGCCACGTCGGGGTCGCGGGCGAAAAAGAGCTGCCAGCCCTCTTCGACGGCCTGGGCGAGGAGCTGGCGCTTCTCTTCGATCGAGGTCAGCGGGTACAGATCGTAGGCGCTGACCCAGGGCGCGTGGAGGTGCGCGGTGGTGGGGATGAGGTCGCCGCAGAACACCATGGCCTCGGCCTCCGCCTCCAGCCGCACCAGCTGCATGCCCACGGTGTGGCCCTCGCTGACGAAGACGTGCACCCCGGGGTACAGCTCGGTGGAGCCCTCGAGCAGGTGCAGCTTGCCGCTGCGCTCGAGCAGCGAGAAGTCGGCGTGGCGGAAGCTCCCGGCGTCCTTCTCCGCCGGCTGGTGGGCCCACTTCCAGTGGCGGCGCTGGAGGTGCACGGTGGCCTTCGGGTAGCTCAGGCGCAGCTCGCCGCCTTCTTCGCGCGTGGTGCCGCCCGCGGCGTCGGAGTGGAGGTGGCTCAAGACCACGTCGGTGATGTCGGCGCGCGCGCGGCCCAGCTGGGCGAGGGCGGCGTCGAGGCCCCCGGAGTGGTCGAGGCCGAACATGGCGCGGTGCTGCCCGTCCCACCGGGAGCCCATGCCCAGGTCGACGAGGATCAGGCGCTGGTCGACTTCGATGAGCATCGAGCGGGTGACCAGGGTGATGCGGTTGCGCTCGTCGGGGGCGAAGCGGCGTTCCCAGAGCACCCGGGGCACCACCCCGAACATCGCGCCGCCGTCCAACGCCAGCCGGCCTTCGACCAGCGGGTGAATCGTCATCGGCCCCAGTCGCAATGCCATGGGCGCCAGCGTAGTCCCGTTCGGGCGCGCTCCGTCCCGGCTTTGGCCCCTCAACTGTGGTGAGGTCGGCCCATGCAGCACTCCTACGACCTGCTCCTGCAGGGCACGAACCCGGGCGACCCGGTGCCCCTCGACCAGCTGGTGGCCGGGCTCAAGGACCGCGGCGCGCAGATCTCCGCCGACGGGCGCGGCCTGTGGAAGCTCTCGGGCGGCGAGGTCACCATCTCCCCGCTCCAGGAAGACGGCGGCCTCAAGGGGCTCGACGTGCGCGTGCCGTACCTGGGCTCCAGCGACCTGCTCGAGACCGTGCTCCGGGAGTTGGTCGACGTCGCCGCAGGGGCGCAGGCCCGGGTGCTCGACCCCCAGCGCGGCGAGGCCGCGACGCTCACCACCCTGTCGTCGGTGGCCAACGAGTACCTGCGCCTGGGCCGCTACGCCGGCGAATACGGCGGGGTCAGCGAGGCGCTCGGGCTCTCGACCTGGTCTGCCGCGCCCGACGAGGAATCATCGTCGTCGTTTCGGTGGCTGATGATTTTCGCGGTCTTTTCGGTCGCGCTCTACGTGGGCTGGCGCACCATCTCGAGCATTCGCGCCAACCGCGACCCCGCGGCCCAGGAAGCGCCAGGCCCGATGAACGTCACGCCGAAAGTCCCCGGGAAGTGACGAGAGCCGCTCCGCGTCGTTGAAGCGCGGGTCGAGCTCGAAGCCCAGGAAGTTGGTCGAGAAGTAGAGCACCCCGTGCTCCGAGAGCCGCGCGCGCGCCTGCTCGATGAGCCAGCGGTGGTCGCGCTGCACCTCGAAGCGCCGGCCCATCTTCTTCTTCGAAGACGAGAAGGTCGGAGGGTCGAGGACGATGAGGTCGAACTCCTCTCGGCAGCCCTCGAGCCACGCCAACACGTCGTCGCGCAGCACCCGGTGCTTCGGGCCCGGCTTGAAGCCGTTGAGCGCCAGGTTGCGCTCGGCCCACTCGCAGTAGGTGTTCGAGAGATCGACGGTGGTCGTCTCGCTGGCGCCGCCGGCCAGCGCGTGCACGGTGAACGAGCCGGTGTACGCGAAGAGGTTCAAGAACCGCTTGCCCTGCGCTTCCTTCCGCACCCGCGCGCGCGTCACGCGGTGATCGAGGAAGAGCCCGGTGTCGAGGTAGTCGCTCAGGTTGCACTCGAAGGTCAGGCCGTGCTCCTGCACCTTGACGACCGTCGACTTGACGTTGAGCCGCTCGTACTGCCCCTGGCCCCAGGGGCGCTTCTCGTGGGTCTTGGTGAAGATCTTCTCGGGCGGCAGCTCGAGCGCGGCGGCCGTGGCGCGCACCACCTCGGCCCGGGCCTCGTCGATCGACCCGTCGCGCAGTTGGCTGCGCCGCGGGTACTCCATGACGTGGGCGGAGCCGGCGTACCAGTCGACCGCGAAGGGCCACTCCGGCATGTCGAGGTCGTAGATGCGAAAGGCCGTCACGCCCTCGCGCTCGGCCCACTTGAAGCGCTGCTTCGCGTTCTTCTTCAGTCGGTTCTCGAAATCAGACACCAGCCCCTCGTGCCACAGGTTGGGCTATCTGACGACCATGGTCCGCTCGTTGACGTTGGCAGGGATGCTCGTTGGCTCGTTCGCGCTCGCAGGCGAGGGTAAGTGGACCCCCCAGCAGGTGCTCCAGCAGGGCCCCGCGTGGGTCAAGCAGCAGGGCTTCGGCCTGCCGCTGGGCAAGCTGTGGGACGAGAAGGGCGGGGGCGGCGGGCTGCTGGCGAACGCGGTGCAACTGCCGGGGTGCTCGGGGAGCTTCGTGTCGAAAGACGGGCTGCTCATCACCAACCACCACTGCATCGTGAGCATCCTCCAGGAGCACTCCAGCCCCGCGCAGAACCTGGTGAAGGACGGCTACCTCGCGAAGACCGCAGCCGATGAGAAGGGCTCGAAGTCCTTCCGCATCCAGGTGCCGCGGCGCTTCCTCGACGTCACCAAGGACGTGCTCGACGACCTGCCTCCCAGCCCCGACGCCCTGGGCCGCTACAAGTCGGTGGAGGCCACCTCGAAGAAGCTCGTGGCCCGGTGCGAGCAGACGCCCAACACCCGCTGCACCTTCGCGGCCTTCGACGGCGGGCTGTTCTTCACGCTCACCGAGTTCACCGAGCTGACCGACGTGCGCCTCGTGTACGCGCCCCCCGGGGCGGTGGGCGACTTCGGCGGGGAGATCGACAACTGGACCTGGCCTCGGCACTCCGGCGACTTCGCCCTGGTGCGCGCCTACCAGGACGGCAAGCCGTACCAGCCGAAGTACTACTTCCCCGTCTCCAAGGACGGCGTGAAGGAGAACGACGCGGTGGCGGTGCTCGGTTACCCCGGCGTGAGCTTCCGCGCGCAGCTCGCCGACGAGATGGCCGAGCGGCAAGACCGCTGGTTCCCCGCGCTGCGGGCGCTCACCGCGGAGTGGCAGGCGATCCTCGAAGACGAGAGCCGGAAGTCGCCCGACGCGGCCATCGCCACCGCGGACGACCAGCGCTCGTTGCTCAACGCGCGGAAGAACTCCGAGGGGCAGCTCGCGGGCCTCGCGCGGGGGCGCCTCGTGGAGAAGCAGCGCGCCACGGAAGAGAAGGTGAAGGCCTTCATCGGCCAGAAGCCCGAGCACGCGAAGGCGCTCCTGGCGTACGCCGCCCTGCAGCAGGTGCTCGTCGATCGCCTGCAGACGTGGGACCGCGACTTCCTGCTCGACCTCACGTCCCGGGGCTCGCGCGCTCTGGGCTGGCCACTGCTCCTCGCGCGGCGCAGCGTCGAGGCCCAGCGCCCGGACGCCGAGCGCGAACCCGGCTACCAGGACCGCGATCTCGCCCGGCTCCGCGAGCGCCACGAGCGCGACCAGAAGCGCTACTTCGCCGGCGTCGATCAACGCGTCTTCGCCTCTTGGGTGAAGCGGGCGCTCGCCTTGCCGAAGGACCAGCGCATCGCGGCCGTCGACGCGACCTTCGGTGCGCTCAAGGACGACGCGGCCATCGCACGGAAGTGCGCCGAGCTCGCGGCGGCCTCCAGGGTGCTCGACCTCGAGACGCGCAAGAAGATGTTCGAAGAGACGCCCGAGCAACTCCGGGCCCGCAAGGACCCTTTGCTCGACCTGGGCCTCGCGGTGGACACCGAGCGCCGCGCGCTGCGAGACCGCCGCGACGTGCTCTCGGGGCGGGTGCTCGAGTTCCGGCCGGTGTGGCGCCGCGCGGTCATCGCCGAGGCCGGCAAGCCGGTCGCGCCTGACGCGAACTCCACGCTGCGGGTCACCTTCGGGCGCATCAAGGGCTACTCGCCGCGCGAGGCGGTGGTGATGACGCCGCACACCACGCTGGCCGGCGCGATGGCCAAGCACACCGGCGAAGAGCCCTTCGACGTGCCCCAGAAGATCCGCGACGCGTACGCCCGGGGGAAGGCGGGGCAGGTGCCCGTCGATTTCCTCGCGGACTGCGACACCACGGGGGGCAACTCCGGCAGCCCGGTCATCGATGGCAAGGGCCGGCTGGTGGGGGTGAACTTCGATCGGGTCTGGGAGAACGTCGCCAACGACTTTGGCTACAACCCCGAGGTCGCGCGAAACGTCAGCGCGGACGTGCGGTACCTGCTGTGGTTGCTCACCGAGGTCGACGCGGCCCCGGGTCTCGTCGCTGAACTCACGGAGCGGAAATGAACACGTCCACCGCACTCAGGCCCGTCGCCGCGCTGACGGCCACCGCCGTCTGGGTCCCGGCCCTCGCCATCTCCATCCTGCCGATGTTCATGTCGGTGATGATGTTCGACGCGCCCGGCTCCGACGAGAACCCGTGGACCTGGGTCATCGTCGGCGGGACCGTCAGCCTGCCCGTGCTCTGTGGCATCTCGATCGTCTCGTCGTGGCTCGCCTGGTACTTCACCCGCGACGCGCTGCCCGAGCGGCTGCGCTTCGGCAAGACGCTGCGGCTGATCATCGGGCTGCTGCCGGTGCTCTCGCTGGTAGTGATCACCTTCGGGGTGGCGATGCTCCAGTTGCGGTGCCACGGCTCGTTCAGTTGCCAGCCCTGAAGCCTCCGCTTCCCCCTTGTAGACCGCTGTGTTGAATCGCGGGCCATGCGCTTCGACACGCTCGCCATCCACGCAGGGCAGCCCCCGGACCCGACCACGGGCGCGATCATGACGCCGGTGTACTTCACCTCGACCTACGTCCAGGACGGCCCGGGCGAGCACAAGGGGTACGAGTACTCGCGCACCAGGAACCCCACCCGCGTGGCCCTCGAGCAGTGCCTCGCGGCGCTCGAAGGCGCGAAGTACGGCGCGGCCTTCGGCTCGGGCTGCGCGGCCTCCGACACGTTGCTGCACCTGCTCTCGGCTGGCGACCACGTGGTCTGCAGCGACGACGTGTACGGCGGCACCTTCCGGCTCTTCGACAAGGTCTACAGCCGCCACGGGCTGACCTTCTCGTTCGTCGACATGACGAACCCCGAGAACATCGAGAAGGCCATCACCCCGAAGACGAAGATGATCTGGGTCGAGACGCCGACGAACCCGATGCTCAAGCTCATCGACCTCACGCGCGCCGCGGAGATCGCCCGGAAGCACAAGCTGATCAGCGTCTGTGACAACACCTTCATGACGCCGTACTTCCAGCGCCCGCTGGAGCACGGCATCGACGTCGTCACCCACTCGACGACCAAGTACCTGAACGGTCACTCCGACGTGGTCGGCGGCTTCGTGGCCACCTCGAGCAAGGAGCTCGCGGACCGGATCTACTTCCTCCAGAACGCCGTGGGTGGCGTGCCCGGCCCGATGGACTCGTTCCTCGTGCTGCGCGGCGTGAAGACGCTCCACGTTCGCATGCAGCGCCACGCGGAGAACGCGCACAAGATCGCCGACTTCCTCGTCGGTCACCCCAAGGTGAACAAGGTCACGTTCCCCGGCCTGACTTCGCACCCGCAGCACGAGTTGGCGAAGAAGCAGATGAAGGGCTTCGGCGGCATGATGACCTTCGACATGAAGGGTGGCCTCGAGAACGCGCGGAAGTTCCTCAAGACGGTGAAGGTCTTCGCCTGCGCCGAATCGCTGGGCGGCGTCGAGTCGCTCATCGAGCACCCCGCGATCATGACGCACGCGTCGATCCCCCGGGAGAACCGCGAGAAGTTGGGCATCACCGACGGCCTCATCCGCCTCTCGGTGGGCATCGAAGACGCGGCCGATCTCATCGACGATCTGAAGGCCGCCTTCGACGCCGCCTGAGGGCGGATTTCGTGAGAGAGTGCGCCCGTGTTGTCCCTGGTCGTCACCCTGATTGTCCTCGCTCCGGAGCTTCCCCCGGAGTGCGAGGCGCCCCCCACCCGGGACGTGTCGAGCCTCACCGCGTTCGCGCAGTCCTCGGGCTCGCTCTCCGTGGGCCTCGATAGCGTCGCGACGTGGTGCTTCGACTCGGGTGGCGTGTGGACCGGCGGGCAGACCGCGCCGAAGGGGAAGAAGCCCTCCGCCAACGCGGAACCGACCGGCGATTGCGCGAAGGCGGTGATCTCCTGCGTCGCGGCCCGAACCTCGATGCCCCCCGAGCAGCGCCAGGTGCTCTTCGATGCCCTGGGTGACCTCGAGCGGCCTTTCCTGGGCGTGCGGTACAAGGCGAAACGGAGCGGCCTCGCGGAACGGCCCCCGGAGATCGCCGAGTGTTCGTCGCGGGATCGTTCGACGCTCTTCTCGCACGCCCAGGCGCGGATGGACCTGGCGCGGCTCGCGAGCCAGGCCCAGAGCGAATACGCGAACTACAAGACGTGGCTGTTCTCCGAGGGGCTCAAGTGCGCACAAGCCATGGCTCGCGGAGAGAAGGACTTCCTGCAGCGGCGCGTGGCGATTGATCAGCCGAGCCCCAGTGGTGGGACGCAGCAGGTGCCGGTGCGGCAGGGCGGGAGCGACGCGACGGGGACGACGGGGACGACGGGGACAACGGCGACGGGGACGACGGCGACGGGGACGACGGCGACGGGAACCACGGCGACGGGGACGACGGCGACGGGGACCACGGCGACCGGAACCACTGCGACGGGAACCACGGCGACGGGAACCACGGCGACGGGAACCACGGCGACGGGAACCACGGCGTCGGGAACCACTGCGTCGGGAACCACTGCGTCGGGAACCACTGCGTCGGGAACGACTGCGTCGGGAACCACGGCGACGGGGAAGACGGCGACGGGAACCACGGCGCCCGGAACCACGGCGACGGGAACCACGGCGACCGGAACCACGGCGACCGGAACCACTGCGTCGGGGACCACGGCGACGGGGAAGACGGCGATTGGAACGGCCGTGACTGGAACGACTGCGACCGGGACCACGGCGACGGGGTCGACCGCGGCTGGAACGACCGCAGCAGGAACATCCGCGGCAGGAACATCCGCAGCGGGCACGACCGCGACGGGCACGACCGCGAAGCAGGCGGGAGCGACCTCGACCGGCGCTGCCGTCGTGCTCGGCGGCCCGACGGCCGAACGCGAGAAGGCCCTCAACGCCTCGCTCCTCGAGAAGTGGCGTTACTTCCTGGGCGAGCAGGGGAAGATCGAAGGCGACGCCGACTGGGTCGCTGGCTTCGTGCCGTCGCGAGAGCTCCGCGACTGCCACTGCATTCGCCCGGTGCCCGGTGAGATGGTCCGCCGCCTCGAGAACAAGGATCGCATCGCCCAGCTCGAGGCCGACGACGCAAAGAACACGCGCTGCGAGCTGTGCCTGCTCGACGTCTTCCCCCAGTGGAAGGTGCGCGCGACGAAGCAGTGCGCCCTCGCCCTGGAGTTGACGGAGTTCGAGCTGGGCGTGTTGCAGCGCAGTGACGACGGCAACGGGTTGCCCCCGCGGTGCATCGAGGCCGCGAAGTTGAGGCAGTCCGGCAAGCCGACCCCCTCGGGGACCGCGCAGCCAGGCACTCCGAAGCCGGGCGTCGGCGCCTTCATCATCACCAAGACCCCCGACGCGGCACCCCCGGAAGTCGCCAGGCCCACCGAGTACGCGCCCCTGCCTGCGCGGGAAGCCGGGCGCGTCTACGTGCGCATCTTCACCAGCGCCTCCTGCACCGCCGAGGTGCTCCCCGGGCCGGTCCTCGCGCGTACCGGTGACCTGCTCCCCGTTCCCCCCGACGCGAAAGAGATCACCGTGCGAGGCCCATGCGGTGGCTTCGCCGAACTCTATTTCGGCAAGGAAGAGAAGCCGCGCCTCTCCGAGTCGTTCGCCCGCAATCAACCGCTACGCCTCCAGTTCCGCCCATGAGCACGCTCCCTGGCAAGATGGTCGATGGTGTCTTCAAGCGCGTGCTCGCCTCCGAGCTGACGCCCGCGTTGATCACCCAACTCGCCGAGGTCGGCCTCGACGTGTCGATCCCCACGCCGCCGACCTACCCGCGCCACGTCTGGTACCGGGCGATCGAGCTCACCGCGCAGGCGCTGTACCCGGGGCTCCCGCACGCAGAGCAACTGCGCAAGCTCGGCGGTCACCTCATCGGCGCGCTCCAGTCGAAGGAGATCATCAAGAGCACCTGGCTCACGATGGCCCGCTTCATGGGCCCACGCCGCGCGCTCAAGCAGGCGATGGACTTCACCGCTCGCAGCCCCATCAAGCTCTCCATCTCCGAGCTCTCGAAGACCGAGTTCGAGATCGGCGTCGACGACCGCGAGCAGCCCGACTTTCTCGCCGGACTCCTCGAAGCCGCGATCGGCATGCTGGGCGGCAAGTCGGCCTCGGTGGCCCTCAAGGGGCCGCAGGGCGAGTCGAACCTGTTCCGCGCGACCTGGCGATGACCTCGCTCTTTTCGCGGCTCGACGCCCCTGGCGATGACGTGGTGCTGCGCGTCGGCGACGAGCGGGTCACCTCGCGCCAACTCGCCCACGCCACCACGGCGCTCACCGCCCGCCTCGCCGCCGAAGGGGTCGTCCCCGGCGCCCACGTCGCGGTGTGGACGCAGAATTCGCTCGAGACCCTCGTCAGCCTCGTCGCGGGCGTGGCGGCGGGCTTCGTGATCGTGCCCCTCGACCCCAAGCTGGGTCCCCTCGAGCTCAACCACATCGTCAAGGACGCGGCGCCGGCCATCGCGCTCGCGGCCGCCCCCGCGGCGATCGAAGGGCGCATCGCGGTCCGGACGCTCGCGGCGACGGCCGAGCTCCGGCAGGCCCCGACGCTGCCCGCGCGTACCCGGCAGATCGACGACGCGCCGATGCTCGTCCTCTACACCAGCGGCACCACCGGGCTGCCCAAGGGCGCCGTGCTCACCGCGCGCAACGTGGCCTTCGATCTCGACGCGCTCGCGCTCGCGTGGCGGTGGTCGCGCGAAGACACCGTGGTGCACGCGCTGCCGATGTTCCACGTGCACGGCCTGGTGCTCGGGCTCTACGGCTCCCTGCGCGTGGGCGGCGCGCTGCACTGGTTCCCGCGCTTCGTGCCGAAGGAGATCTCCGACGCGCTCGGGCAGGGCACCACCGTCCTCTTCGCCGTGCCCACCATGTACCACCGGCTCACCGAGGCCGTGGAGAGCGACCCTTCGCTCGTCGCCGGGCTGCGCCACGCGCGCCTGCTCGTCAGTGGCTCGGCGGCGCTGCCCCAGCGGGACCAGCTGCGCCTCGAGGCGCTCACCGGTCGCCGCGTCATCGAGCGCTACGGCCTGACAGAGACGCTCATCAACTGCGCGGTGCGCCTCGACGCGCCTCCGAGCCCCGGCTCCGTGGGCCCTGCCGTCGAGGGCGTGGAGCTCAAGCTCGTCGATGATCAGCGCCGCACGATCGACGCCCGCGACGACGCCACCCTGGGCGAGATCGCGGTGCGCGGGCCCCACGTGTTTGCCGGCTACTTGAACCGGCCCGACGCGACGGCCGCGGTGAAAGACGCGGACGGCTGGTTCTTCACTGGAGATCTCGCCTGCATGCGCCCCGACGGCAGCGTGCGCATCGTCGGGCGGCGCGCCACCGATCTCATCAAGACCGGCGGCTACAAGGTGGGGGCAGGGGAGGTCGAAGCCGCGCTCCTCGAGCACCCCGCGGTTCGCGAGGCCGCCGTGCTCGGCGCGCCCGACGCGGATCTCGGCGAGCGCATCGTGGCCTTCGTGGTGCTCTCGAAACCGGCAGAGCCGAAGGCGCTCGAGGACTTCGTCGCCTCCCAGCTCTCCCCGCACAAGCGACCGCGCGAGGTTCACGTCATCGCCGAGCTTCCCCGGAACGCCATGGGGAAGGTCGTCAAATCGAAGCTGCGCTGACCTTCAGCGGTTCGCGAGGAACTCGATGAGGTCGATCTTCGTGAGGATGGCGACGATCTTCTGTCCCTCGCGCACCACCGCCACGTTGTCCTGGGCGAAGACCGCGCGGAGCTGGGGGATCGTCGAGTCCATCGTCACCACGCCCTGCAGGGGGCTGATCAGCGCGTCGATGGTGTCCGCCATCTTGTAGTTGCCCGCGATGAGGCCGTTGAGCAGGTCGTACTCGTGGATCATGCCCAGCGACATGCCGTCGGCCGAGTTGATGGGCATCTGCGAGATGCCGTGCTTCTTCATCATCTCGATGATCGCGCCGATCTTGTCGCCCTTGGCGCAGGTGACCAGCGTCTGCTGCTTGCCCTTGAGCACGTCACGCACCGTGCCCGGACCCTTCTCCTCGATGTAGCCGAGGTCCTTCATCCACTCGTCGGAGAAGAACTTGGTGACGTAGGCGTTGCCCGAGTCGGGGAGGATCACGACGATGGTCTTGCCCTTGCCGACTTCCTTCGCGAGCTCCACGGCCGCGTGCACCGCCGCGCCCGACGAGCCGCCGGCGAAGATGCCTTCTTCCCGCGCCAGCCGCCGCGCCATGAGGAAGCTCTGGCGGTCGTCGATCTGGCGGATCTGATCGACCACCTTGAAGTCCATGGCGCCGCACACCATGTCTTCGCCGATGCCCTCGACCTTGTAGGTGTGGGACTCGCCGACCTTCCCGGTCTTGAAGAAGCCCGCGTAGATCGAGCCGATGGGGTCGACGCCGACGTTCTGCACCTTGGGGTTCTTCTCTTTGAAGTACTTGCCGGCGCCGCTCATGGTGCCGCCCGTGCCCAGGCCGGTCACGAAGTAGTCGAACTTCCCGTCCATCTGGCTCCAGATCTCCGGGCCCGTGGACAGGTAGTGCGCTTCGATGTTGTCCGGCGTGTGGTACTGGTTCGGGTAGAAGGCGCCCGGCGTGTCGCGCACCAACCGCTTGGCCGTCTCGTAGTAGCTGCGCGGGTCGTCGGCCGGCACGTTCGTCGGGGTCACCACCACCTGCGCGCCCATGCCCTTGAGGCGGTTGACCTTCTCCGACGACATCTTGTCCGGCATCGTGAAGATCGACTTGTAGCCACGCACCGCGGCGATCATCGCCAGGCCAAAGCCCGTGTTGCCCGACGTGTTCTCGATGATCGTCCCGCCCGGCTGCAGGCGCCCGTCCTTCTCCGCCTTGTTCACGATGTGCAACGCCATGCGGTCCTTGATGGCGCCGCCGGGGTTCATGAACTCCAGCTTCACGTAGATGGTGGCGTCGTTGGGCCCGACGAGCTTGTTCAGCTTGACGATGGGCGTGTTGCCGATGGCATCGAGGACGGACTCGTGGACGTTGTGCTGAGGCATGCCGGGGGCAATACCAAACCGGGGCCCGCGATCCGAGCGCATCGGTTGCATAAATCAACGACGCACCGCGCTACTGGACCTTGCGGACCTTCTGGCCCTTCATCAGCGACTCGATGCGCTCGAGCACCTCGGCCTTGTACACGCGCGACCCGCAGTTGGGGCACGCGCCCTGGGGCACGTCGGTCAGCACCACGACCTTGCCGCTGACCGTGAGGCGCACCTCGACGAAGCGGTTGTCATAGGTGCCGCTGCACGGGCAGCGCCCGTAGTCGCGTCTGGCGTAATCGGCCATGAAGTTGGCGTACCATAGTGCACCGTGAGCTCGCGCGTACCGCCCTCGAACAAGCCGTCCACTTCCGCGATGAGCTCCAGCGCCCAGGCGCAGCGCGCCCGCCGCAGCACCCGGCCCCAGGCCTCCACTGAGAAGCCCAGGCCCATCAAGGCCGGCAGCGGGGGCGACGCCTCGAGCAGCCCCGAGGCCCAGCTGTGGGCCGGCCAGGACATCGACCGCTCGCTGGAGATCCGCGCCTCCGACGTCGAGGGGCGCATGGCCGAGCTCACCCAGGCCGAGCAGGTGGAGAAGGATGCCGGCGCCGAGCACCTGGGGGAATTGCACGAGGCCGGCGAGAAGGAAGACGGCGGCAAGGGGCTCTTCAAGCTCTTCAGCTGGCAGAAGGGCGCCCAGGCCCCGCGGCCCGGCCAGGACCCGAAGGCGGCGCTGCTCCAGAAACAGCAGCAGGCCCAGCAGGACGCCGCCAGGAAGCTGCCCGCGTTTCGTCCCCCCCAGGGCACCACCGGGGCCAGCGCCTCGCGACTCCAGCCCGTGGGCACCTCGAGTCTGACCGGCACCAGCGCCTCCCGGCTCCAGGCCGTGGGCCAGGTGCAGAACATGCTCTCGGGCCAGAGCGCCAACAACGAGCGGCCCCCTGACGCCTTCGCCCTGCTCAAGGAGGCCCGCGACAAGGGCCTGCTCTTCGTCGAAGACGCCCTGAAGGACGGGCACTCCGAAGACCAGGACGACCCCGAGCACGCCGCCGCCGTCGAGGAGTGCATCCGCCAGTGCTTCGGCCTGCGCGGCATCCTGCGCATCGGCCCGGGGCACAACGACAAGGACGAGCCGATCATCGTGGTCGCCACGACCCAGGGGTTCTCCGACGCTTCTCTGGCGAAGGTGCCCGAGAAGGTGCATCGTTTCGCGACGCTGATCGCCATTCCCTTCGACCTGCTCCCGCTCAAGCGCGAGCGCTGAAATACCACTCATGGATCTCGACTCTCAGCTTCGTCTCCAGGTGGAGCGCGCCATTGGCCGTTCCATCGGTTCCGCTCCCGTCCTCAAGCTCAAGGGCGAGGCCTCCAGCCGCGCGTACTACCGCGTGGGCACGCCCCCCGAATCGTGGGTGGTGATGGTGATGCCCCCCGACTCGCTCAAGAAGAGCGACGAGGCCAGCAAGGGGCCGGCGCCCACCGAGCTGCCCTTCATCAACGTGCACCGCTACCTCACGAAGCTCGGGGTGCGGGTGCCGCGCATCCTGCGCTTCGACGAGCCCGCCGGCATGATGGTCTGCGAGGACTTGAGCGATCAGACCTTCGAGGCCGCCCTGGCCACCGGCGACCGCACCGAGCTCTACACCCGGGCCGTGCAGCTGCTCGCCCGGCTCCGCGTGGCCGCCGAGAAGACGCCGGACGCCGATTGCCTCGCGTTTACCCGCGCCTTCGACGAGGAGCTCTACGACTGGGAGCTGCACCACTTCCGCGAGTGGGGCCTCGAGGCCTGGAGCGGCAAGAAGCCCACCGACGCCGAGCGCGCCGAGCTCGACGCGATCTTCCGCCGCATGGCGAAGGAGCTCGCCGCCGCGCCGAAGAACTTCACCCACCGCGACTACCAGAGCCGCAACCTGATGGTGACCGGTGGCGAGCTGGTGGTCATCGACTTCCAGGACGCGCTGCAGGGCCCGCGGCAGTACGACCTGGTGGCGCTGCTGCGCGACAGCTACGTCGAGCTGCCCCGCGACTTCGTCGACGCCATGCTCGACGCGTACCTGGCGGAGTTCGAGAAGCACAGCGGCGAGAAGATCGACCCGAAACCCTTCAAGGCCTTCTTCGACCTGCTCACCGTGCAGCGGAAGATGAAGGACGCCGCGCGCTTCGAGTTCATCCACCGCGTCAAGGGCAACCCGGGCTTCCTCGTCTCGATCCCTGCGTCCCTGCGCTACGTGAAGACCGCGCTCGACGGGCAGCCGCAGCTCGCCGACCTCAGGCGCATCGTCGCCAAGTACGTCCCCGAGCTGGCCTGACATGAAGGCGATGGTGCTCTGCGCGGGCCTCGGCACGCGGCTGCGGCCGCTGACGAACCGGTGGCCCAAGCCCGCCATGCCGCTGCTGGCCGGGCCGCTGTTCCGCTACTCGCTGGCCACGCTGTCCCGCGCGGGCATCACCCGCGTGGGGCTCAACACCCACCACCTCCCCGAGGTGATGGAGTCGGTCGCTCGGCGCGAGGCCGCGGACCTCACCGTGTCCCACGAGACCGGGGAGATCCAGGGCACCGGCGGCGGCATCCGCGGGCTGCGCGACTTCCTGCGCGACGACGACTTCGTGGTGCTCAACGGCGACGTGCTGTTCTCCGTGGATCTCGCGCCGGTGATCGCCGCCCATGAGGCCAGCGGCGCGGCGGCGACCATGGTGCTGCTGCCCATGCCCGAGGGCGAGACGTACAACGCCGTCGAGCTGAACGCCGAGCACCACGTGCGGCGCATCGCCGGCAAGGGCCCCGGCGGCGACAAGCTCTCGAACTGGCATTTCACCGGCGTGCACGTGATGACGCCCGCGGTGTTCGACTTCATGGCGGCCTCGGGCGCCGAGGACATCAACCGCGACGTGTACGTGCGCATGATGGAAAAGGGCCTCACCGTGGCAGGCCACGTGTTGCCCTCGAAGGACGTGTACTGGTCCGACCTCGGCACGCCGCAGCGCTACGCGGCCACGCACCAGCACCTCTTGTTCGGCCAGGTGCCGCTGGCGGCCTTCGGCGATCGCAGCCCGCTGGCCGGGCACCCGCGCGGTGCGGGGAACTTCTGGCAGCACCCCTCGGCGCAGGTCGACGCCGACGTGAAGGTCGCCGGGCCCGCGTTCTTCGGAGAAGGCTGCGTGGTCGAGGCCGGCGTGCGGCTCGGGGCCGCGGTGTCCATCGGTCGCCAGGCCCGCGTGGGCGCCGGCGCCCGCTTGAACCGGGTCGCGGTGCTCGAGGGCGCGGTGGTGCCGCCGGGCGTTCAGTGGAGCGACGTGATCGTGTCGCCCGACGCCATCGTCCCGACGGTCTGAATCAGCGGCGGTACTGCGCGAGCACGCAGGTGACGTTGTCGTTGCCGCCGTTCGCGTTGGCCGCGTCGATCAGCTGCGCGCAGGCCTTCTCGAGGTTCGACTGCGCCTGGAGGATCTGCTCGATCTGCTTGTCCGGCACCATGCCCGAGAGGCCGTCGGAGCAGAGGAGGTAGATGTCACCGTCCTTGGGCTCCACGCGGTTGATGTCGACGGTGACGGTGTCCTTCATGCCCAGGGCGCGAACGATGACGTTCTTGTGGGGGAAGGCCTCGATCTCCTCGGGCGTGAGCTTCTTCGCCTTGAGGTAGTCGTTGAGCAGCGAGTGGTCTTCGGTGATCTGCCGCAGCGTGCCGTCGCGGAAGAAGTACACGCGGCTGTCGCCGACGTGGCCGACCACCACTTCGCTGTCCTTCGCGAAGTAGACGGTGACGATCGTCGTGCCCATGCCCTTGTACTTCTGCTCGGCAGAGGCCTTCTCGAAGATGCGCATGTTCGCGAGCTTCACGCCCGTGGCCAGGCGGTTCTCGTCGTAGTTCTTCTGCTTATCCATCTTGTACGGCCAGGTGATCTCGAGATCCTGGCTCGTCATGCGGAAGAACTCAGCGACCTCTTCGACGGCGATCTTCGAGGCGACCTCGCCTGACGAGTGACCGCCCATTCCGTCGGCCACGACGAACAGACGCTCCTCCGGCAGGAGCAGGAGATTGTCCTCGTTGTGGTTGCGCTTCATTCCGACGTGGGTCTGGCCGGACACTTCGATTTTCATGGGCGTCGCGAGGCTCAAGGAAGACAGGGACTGAAGCAAACGTGTCGGGCGAGGTAAAGCGACTTCAAGGCGACACCGGTTCGAAGGACAGCCGGTCTCCGGCTACCGTCTTACTCGCTGCGGCCGTTCCTGCGGGCAGTTCGAGCACCGATTTCGCCTCGAAATAGACCCTGCTGACTCTCCACGGTGCCATGGCGTGGCACACATCCACGATCTGGAGCGACGCGTCGAGAAACAACGCATCGATGGGGATCTTCATGAAGAAGGTGTGGATGCTGGTGCAGGGGGCGATTTGCAGGCCGTGGCCCAGGGCCAGGTCTTCGACCCCCATCAGCCCCTTGAAGCGCTCCATGAACGTGTCCGCCCGCGAGGCCTGGTCGGCCAGCAGTGTGTTGCGCGTCAGGTTCATCACGCGGTAGCGCATTGGGCGTGCAGCCTACCTCTCCGCTCCCCACATTGGATCGACCGTTCACGTTGGTCCTCGTCTCCCCCCAGATTCCGCCCAACACCGGCAACGTGGCCCGGCTGTGTGCCGTGACCGGCTGCAAGCTGGTGCTCATCGAGCCGCTGGGGTTCTCGATCTCCGACAAGGAGCTCAAGCGGGCGGGGCTGGACTACTGGGACAAGGTGTTCCTCAAGCTCTACCCCAGCTGGGAGGCCTACCTGGCGGAGACCCCCGACGCGCGCCGCTGGCTGTTCACCGCCCGCGCGGGCACCGGCCTGTGGGACGCGAAGTTCCAGCCCGGCGACCACCTGGTGTTCGGCGCCGAGCCGACCGGCCTGCCGCCGGAGGTCCTGGCGGGGGGGGCAGGCACGACGGTGGGCATCCCCATGCTCGAAGAACGGCGATCACTCAACTTATCGACCGCCGTGGGCATCGCCGCGTACGAGGCGCTACGGCAGGTTCGGGGGTAGGCTCCGCCCCGAAATGGGCAACCCGCAGGTGGTTGAAGCGCTGTACCGGGCCTACCTCGATGGCGCGACGGGCTGGCTGACGTGCACCGCGCAGGGCCGCGAGACGAAGATTCCGTTCCGAGAGGGGAACGTGGTGGGGACTGCCCTCGGCGCGGCCTTCGGGTGGCAGGGCACGGTGCCCGCGCTGGTGCAGACCGGGCGGCTCGGGCTCTCTCAGCTGGACGCGCTCTGGGCCCGCGGCGAAGCGTCGGCCGCTGACGCGGACACGCTGGATGAGCTGGGGGTCATGCCCGCCGAGGCGGAGTCGGCCCGCGTGCTGGCGAACATTCGCGAAACGGTGCGCCTGGCCGACGGGGTTCGTTTCGAGGCGGGCGACGTCGGGAGCGGCGACCTGGTCAGCGGCGCGCGCGTCGTGCGCGAGGCCTGGGCGGTGCTGGGGGCTGCGTCGACGGAGCCGGCGTGGTTCGTAGTGAAGGATCTCGAGGCTGCCGCGCGCTGGGAACCCTCGACCGAGGACCGCGCGTGGCTCGAGCAGTTCAAGGAGTGGAAGCAGGCGAACGGGGCGACCCCCCACCAGGTGGCGTTGCTCGAGGTGCTGGCCCGGAGCGGGGTGCTCGACTCGGTGCCGGCCGAGGAAATGCGCAGGAGAGAAGAGGAGGCGCGGCGTCGTCGGGAGGCGGAAGAGGCGCGGCTCGCGGAGGAGGCCCGCCTGGCCGAGGTAGCCCGTCTCGCGGAGGAGGCCCGCCTGGCCGAGGAAGCTCGTCTCGCGGAAGAAGCCCGTCTCGCGGAGGAAGCCCGCCTGGCCGAGCTAGCCCGTCTCGCGGAGGTAGCCCGTCTCGCGGAAGAGGCCCGCCTGGCCGAGGAAGCCCGTCTCGCGGAGGAAGCCCGCCTGGCCGAGGAAGCTCGTCTCGCGGAAGAGGCCCGCCTGGCCGAGGAAGCTCGGCTCGCGGAAGACGCCCGCCTGGCCGAGGAAGCTCGGCTCGCGGAAGAGGCCCGCCTGGCCGAGGAAGCCCGTCT
>CAIVGN010000038.1 GCA_903905455.1 uncultured Archangium sp. | reverse complement strand
GGGTGCCGAGGCACGCCGACACCATGCCCGTGAACTCCGCGGCCGCGATGGACGGGCTGTGGGCCTGGGCCCCGTCGAGCACGTCGATGGCCTTCCCGCACGCCACCGACTCTTCGAGGCGCACGCCCGCAGGCGCCTTCGAGCACCCGCACGCGAGCGCCACCAACACCACCCCGAGCGCCCTCACCCGCGCAGCGCCTCGCCGAGCACGCGCGCGATGGGCGCCATCAGCTTCGCCACCTTCTCTTCACTGATGGGCGAGACGCCGAAGGGCACGAAGGGGTCGGCCACCAGGCCGCGGTTCAGCTCCACGCACACCACCTGGGTCGGGTATTCCTTCGCGTAGACGTAGCCCATGGCCACCGGGTGCAGGTGGTAGGTGCCGTTCTCCTGCGCGGCGATGCCGTCGGCCACGTAGGCGCTCAGCAGCGCGTCGACGAGCTTCGGGGCCGCGCGGAACGAGCCGTCTTTCAGGGCGCTGATCAGGTCGACCGGCGGGCGCTCGGGCCAGGTGGCGTAGATGCCGGGCTCGTAGGCCGCGTGCAGCGCCTGCACGATGTTGGCGTCAATCTTGTCGATGCCTACCGAACGCGGCGAGTACGAGTGGAGCTGCAGCGCGAGCCCGTCGGCCCCGCGGCACACCTCCTGGTACAGCTGGGCGATGGCCTCGTGGTAGCGCGCGTGCTGCGCCTCGAGCCACTGCGCGTCCTCGGGCGCCTGGATGTAGCCGGGCACCGCGGGGGTCAGCCCGTCCTTCACCACGCCCGGCTCGCTCCTGGCGATGACCCGGTTGGGGTCGATGAAGGTGCGGGGAATGAGGCACCGGGCGACGATGACGTTGACCCCCTGCTGCTGCAGCGTCCGCGCGAGCCACTCGGCGCCCTCGGGCGCGCCGATGTCGGTGTTCACGAAGAAGAAGTGCTCCAGCTGCGCGGGCAGCACGCTCTTCAGCTGGCCCACCACCGCGTCGTAGTCGGCCTTGCGCGTCGCGCCGTGTGGCACGTCGATGAGGAGCCACTGCCGCGTCTCCCCCGCGAAGACCTTGATGTCCAGGACACCGGCGATGCTCGCGGGGATCCGCATCAGGCGTACTCGATGCGGATGGTCTCGATGATGGTCTTCACCGCGGCCTTCACCACCTCGGTGTCGGGGTGGCGCACGATGACGTAGCCCTCGCCCTCGTAGTGGTCCGACTTGGGCTGGCCTACCTTCGGCAGCCGGGTCTTCATGGCCAGGGCGCCCACCTTGGCGTTGGCTTCCTTCACCCCCGTCACGCGCTGCACCCGGCCGTGGCCGATGCCCCGCAGGTAGGCGCAGCCCACCGCGTACTTGCGCTCGTAGGGCCCGTCGAAGGCGCTGTCGGCGATGGCCCGGGCCCACGCCTTGTAGAGGTCGGCGTCGTGGCCGTAGCCCATCATCTCCACGAAGTTGGCGCCCGGGGGCCGCGCGGCGATCTCCCCGATGGCCAGCGAGCCGTCTTCGCGGCGGAACCACTCCATGTGCGTGAAGCCGGTGCCCAGGCCCAGCGCCTTGATGGCCTTGCGGCCCATGTCGCGCGCGTCGTTCAGGTCAGGCGTCAGCGACCGGGGCTGCACCACCGACCACTGGATCCACGGGTTCTCGGTCACCTCGAGCGGGCCCGGGTAGTAGCGGCTCACGTTCTCGAAGAGCACCTTCCCCTTCACGGTGATGGTGTCGTAGCAATACTCGCGGCCGTTCAAGAACTCCTCGGCCAGCGTGGGGTTGTCGACGCGCGGGTGGATCGCGGCGATGGCGCCCTGCAGCTCGTCGAGCGACTTGATGCGCCAGGTGGCCTTGCACCCCGCGCCCGCCGGCGGCTTGAGCACGATGGGGAAGCCCACCTGCTGCACGAAGGTGATGGCGTCGGCCAGCGAGGTGATCAGCTTGTGCCGCGCGCAGGGCAGGCCGGAGGCGCGCAGCGCGTCCTTCATGCGCGACTTGTCACGGAAGAGGTCCGCGGTGCGCGGGTCGGTGCCGGGGATGCCGAAGTACGCGCGCGCCTGGGCCAGCGCCACCTGCAGCGGCTCGAGCACGCCCACGATGGTGTGCAGGCCGCCGTAGCGCTTCTTGATCTTCTCGCAGGCCGCGATGAGCTGCTTGGGGTCGAAGCAGTCGGCCACCTTCACGAACGTCGAGAAGGGCTTCGCCGCCAACCCCGTGGGCGCCTTCTGCCCGAGGCCGACGAGCCGCACGCCCTTCAATTCCGAGAAGGCGCGGGCAAAACGAAGAGAAGTCTCTGCGGGGTAGGGAAGGACGAAGACGACAGTTCGCATGAGCCTTTGAGTACTACACCGCCGCTCGACACACACCGACTCTCCCCTTCGTTGACATGCGCACCTTCTGCGCATCAATGCGGCCATGGAAACGTTGCGTGGGGACGGCCGGCCGGAGCGCGGCTCGATGCCGGTCGCGGTGGTCGCCGGGCTGCTGGTGTTGCTGACCGGGCCCCTGGCGGGCGCGTCGTTGCTGCTGCTGGAAGGCGACGGCTTCGAGGGCCTGGCCCGGCTGGTCAACGAAGGCGGCGTCTTCAGCTACGTGGTGCTGCTCACCGGCGCGCTGGCGAGCCTCGCGGCCGCGGTGCTCCTGGGGGTCTCGGTGCGGCGCCCCGGGCTCCCCGCGCCGTTCGCGTTGCTGCCCTTCCTGCTCCCCTCGCTCGCCGCCCTCCCCGGCATGGCCGGGGGCATGAGTTCGTCGTTGGCGGCCATCTCGCACGCCTCGCCGCTCGACCGGGGCCTCATTCTCTGCGCCGCCATCGGCGAGGTGGCCGCGCTGCAGCTGCAGGCCCTGACCTTCGTCGCCGCGGGGTGCCTGGCGGTCGCCTCGGGCGCGCTGCTGGCCGTGGCGGGGCCGGGCCGGGCCTTCAAGCTGGCCACCGCGGTGGGCGCCGGCGCGCTGGGCCTCTCGCTCTTCGCCAGCGCGGCGCAGACCCGGGCCCTGCGGGGCGCGTACCTCGCCGTGGCCCACGCCAGCCCCGCGGACCGCATGACCCTCCTCGCCGACGGCGTCGATCGCTGGAGCTCCTGGGGACAGATCGCCACCGGGTTGCTGCTGGTCTGCCTCGTGGTCGCGGCCCTCGTCGCCGTGCTGCTGGGGCGCGGCCAGCGCACCGCGGCCCTCGGCGTGGGCCTGGGGCTGCTCGTCGCGGCGGTGGGCCTGCGGGGGTCGAACGCGCTCGCCGAGCGGCAGCTGCGCGTCCCGGCCCAGGACCGGGTGCGCGCGCCCCACGAGAAGTTGCTGACCGTCGAGGGGCGAGCGCCGCGGCACGAGCGGGCGGTGAAGCTCGAGCGCGACGAGTTGGAGGCGCTCGACGCGGCGGTGCTCCGCGGCTGGGACCGGGGCGACGCGTGGCTCAGCGTGGAGCTCACCACGGCGCTCACGCCGGCGCGGCTGCTGCGCGCGCTGCAGACGGCGCACTTCGTGAGGCTCCACGTCGAGCTCATCGGCGACGGCCCGAAGCGCGAGCTGCCGGCCCCGGTCGTCTTCGAGACTGCCCTCGACGCGGTGAGCAGCACCACCAGCGCCGCGCCGCTGCGCCTGCTCTACACCGACGAGGTGTGTGAAGCCTGCGCGGGCGCCGCGGTGCTCACGAAGGAAGGCCTCGCGTTCACCCCGACCGCCGGCCCGGCAGCCGCCTGGAGCCCCGGCCCCATCGACGCCCGGGGTGACCTCGACCGGCTCCCCGGCGTGGAGCTGCGGTGGACCGGTGACGTCGAGGCCCTCGCGCGGGCCTCGGTCATCGCGCTGGCGCATGCGCACCTGCTCACCGTGCGCGTGCCGGCGCCCGACCCCATGCCCGTCGTCCGGGAGCGCTGACCATGCCGCTCACCCTCACCTCCCCGGCGTTCGGCCACGGCGACCCCATGCCCCGCGAGTTCACCTGCGAGGGCGACGACGTCTCGCCTCCGCTGGCGTGGAGCGGGCTGCCCCCGGCCACGCAGAGCCTGGTGTTGCTCGTCGACGACCCCGACGCGCCCGACCCGGCGGCGCCCAAGCGCGTGTGGCTGCACTGGGCGCTCTACAACCTGCCCCCCACGTGTCCCGGCCTGCCCCGCGCGGTGCGCGCGCTGCCCGCGGGCACGCGGGAG
>CAIVGN010000037.1 GCA_903905455.1 uncultured Archangium sp. | reverse complement strand
ATGCCAAGACCATCGAGAAGAAGCGCCGGCGATCTGCGCTGCGGCCGGTCCTGCACATCGAGGCCTTGCCCCATTCGACTCTGCATCCCGTCTGGCCCGTGCGGCGAGCGCTCCCCTCTCCCCGGGCGGGGAGAGGAAGGGAGTGGGACGAGACCAGGCACCCAAACCCAGGAGACGACCTGTGCCGATCGCAGGAGACGCAAGCCCCCCCCATCGAAGCGCGGCGCCTCCGTGCTACGAGCACCGGTCATGCTCCGACTCGTCGTGGTGGTGGTGGTCTCCGTGTCCCTGCTGTGCGCGTGCCCTGCTGAACCCGTCGTCGACGGAGGGACCGGCGGCGGCGGTGGCACCAGCGACTCCGGCTTCGTCAACTACCTGCCCGACGCCTTCGAGAGCGCCTACGGGCGCGCCATCGCCGTGCACGGCGGCCTGGTCTACGTCGCCGGCCACGGCATCCGCAGCGACGCCGGCAGCAACAACGACTTCTTCATCGCCCGCTTCTCCACCGACCTCGTCCGCGACACCACCTTCGGCCCCGACGGCGTGGGCCTCGCCGACTTCGATGGTGGCGTCATCGGCGTCTTCCCTGCGAACAACGACCGGCCCTCCGCCCTGGGCTTCGATGGAGACCGCCCGGTGCTCGTCGGCAACGTGCGCAGCATCGCCGTCGGGAGCGGTGACTTCGGGCTGGCGCGCTTCACCCCGCAAGGTCAGCTCGACCCGGCCTTCGGTACCGGCGGGCTCCGCGTCGAGTCCTACGGCGGGGGACACACGGCGAGCGCGAGCGCGCTGGCCCTGCAACCCGACGGCAAGCTGCTGGTGACCGGCAACATCGCCAACGGCGGCGGGCGCAACGTCGACATGGCGCTGGTGCGCTACGAGGCCGATGGCCGCCTCGATCGCTCCTTCACCCTCGAAGACGGTGGCGCCGGCGCGGTGCTCGACTTCGGCCTCGGCTTTGACGAAGACGCCGTCGACGTCTTCCTGCAGCCTGGCGGCGCGGTGGTGGCCGGCGGCGGTGACCACTTCGCCCTCGCGCGGTTGACCTCCAGCGGCCGCCTCGACCCCACGTTCGGCCCCGCCGGCACCGGCCAGTTCACCCACCGCCGCGGCACCGCGCGCAAGATCGTCCAGCGCAGCGACGGCTCGTTCTGGATGCTGGGCGGCGTGGAGCTCACCGCCGACGGCGGCTCCGGCATCGGCCAGTTCTACTTGAAGCAGGTGCTGCTCTCGGCCGATGGCGTGCCGGTCCCCGGCTTCGGCCAGGGCGGCGTGCGCACCGACCTCGTGCCCGAGTACGGCGCGCTGCGCGGCGCGGCGCTGCAGGCCGACGGCAAGCTGCTCATCTACTTTGCCTTCGTCGCCCAGGGCCGCGTGCTGCGCCTCAACCCCGACGGCTCCGTCGACCCCACCTTCGGGACCAACGGCGTGCTGCCGCTGGACATCGCCATTCCCCTCTTCGAGGCCGGCCTCGGCACCGGTCACCACCTGGCCATCGAAGGCAACACCGGCTGGGTCACCGACATCAACGTGGTGAAGGTCAACACGTCGACCTCGCGCCAGGTTCTCGCGCTGGTGAAGTTCCCCCTCTAAGGGCACGGCTCTTGCTGCCTGCGCTCCCTCGGGGAGCCCGGCATGCACACGTTGTTTCCACTGGTGGTCGCGGCCTTCCTGGCGAAGACGCCCGAGCCGGCGCCGCCGCCGCGCACCGCGGTGCAAATCGCCGCGCTGCTGGGGGGCGCGCTCGTCCTCGCGGGCGTCGGCTTCGAGCTCACCGGCCGCGTCGACGTCGACCTGCCCGAGCGGACGTTCCTCGCGCGCGGCAACTCCATCGGTGGCGTGGCGCTGGTCAGCGCCGGCTTCTGCGTCCTCACCCTCGCCGCCCTGCTCATGCCGGCGCATCGCCCGGCCGTGGCGCTATCGGTCTCTCCCGCAGGCGCGCTGGTGCTGGTGGGGGGCACCTTCCCGTGAGCCCCCGGGGCGCTGCGCTGGCGGTGACCCTCGGTGCTTTCGTCGCCACGGCCCAGGTCGCCGATGATCGCCCGCTGCGCGAGCCCGAACCGCAGGCTCTGCAAGACGATGACCCGCTGCGCTGGCGCCGCTTCGTGGTGCCGGTGCTCGAGGGCGCCACGCTGCACCTGGCCATGCTGGCCTTCAACAACCTGGTCACGCACATGGCCTTCGCGCAAATCACGCCGAAGACGGTGCAACACAACCTCGACCCACGCGCGTGGACCTTCGACGTGGACTACTACCTCACCAACCAGTTCGGGCACCCCTACCAGGGCGCGCTGCACTTCAACGCCGCGCGCTCGAGCGGCCTCTCGTTCTGGTGGGGCGCGCTCTACGCGGCCCTCGGCAGCCTCGCCTGGGAGCTCTTCTTCGAGGCCGAGCCACCCTCGATGAATGATCAGATCACCACCACCATCGGCGGCTCGCTGCTCGGCGAGGCGCTCCACCGCGCGGCCGCCGACCTGCGCGGCGGCGACGGCCCGGGCTGGCTGCGCGTGCTGGGGGCCACGCTCCTCGACCCCATGGGCGCGCTGAACGCCGAGCTCGTCGAGCCGCGCGCCGTCGAAGACATCACCCTCGACCCGCTCTTCGTGCGCTGGCAACTCGGCGCCAGCGCCAGCTTCGTGCTCGCCGAGGCCCAGGCCGAGCCGCGCGACCGCACCCCCGCCCAGGTGCTGCTCGCCGTGCTCCTCGTGTCCGGCCCCCCGTGGGACGCGCGCTCCACCTACGACGCGCCGCTCTCGTACTTCGACCTCCGCGCCGACCTCTCCTTTCCCTCGAAGGTCGTGGGCAACGCCTTCATTCGCGGGCTCCTCGTCGGCCGTCGCTTCGGCGCGGACCCCGGCCCCCTGCGCGGGGTGTGGGGGCTGTTCGGTGACTACGACTACGCGGCTCCGGCCATCGTGCGCGCCTCCGCCGTGGGCCTGGGTCCCGGCACCGTGTTCCAGCTCGAGCTGGCGCCCCGGCTCTCGTTGCAGGTCGGCGGGCTCTTCGGCCTGAGCCCCTTCGCCGCCGCCGGGCAGCTCGACGTGTCCCCCGACCTCGCGCGCGACTACCACGTGGGCCCCGGGCTCCAGTCCATGGTCGACCTGCGGCTGGTGCACGCCCAGTGGCTGCAGCTCGAGCTGGTGGTGCGCCACTGGCTGGTGGTCGGCGCCTACCTCCCGCCGTCCGGCTTCGAGTCCCTGCTCACCACGGCGCTCGGCCTCAACGTCATGGTCTGGCGCGGCCTCGGCGTCGGGGGGGAGTTCATCCTCTCGGACCGCCGCGCCACCTTCGCCGGTGCCCTCGCCGAGCACGACACCGGCTTCGCCTTTCGGCTCACCGCGAGCCTCTCGAGCGCGCCGGTCTTCGGCGTTCGCTGACGCCTGCGCTCAGGTGCTCGCCCCGCGGCGCAAGCGCAACCCGGCCAGCAACATCGAGCCCACCCCGAAGAGCGCGACCAGGACGCCGATCAACACCCCCAGCCCCGGAACGCGCGTGCCCAGGGTCACCATGCCCACGCCCGTCAACAGCGCGACGATGCGGCTGCCGGTGCTGGACGCGCGCCGCGGCAACACCAGCTGGCCCAGCTGGTAGCCCACCACCGGGAAGCTGGTGGCGATGGCCGTCAGCACCACCGCGGCGCTGATGAGGCCCAGCCACCACCCGCCGAGCGCCAGGCCCGCAAGGAAGAGCAGCAGGCCGACGAAGGGCGCCAACACCAGCGCCAACGCGCCCCAGCCCAGGCTGTGCCACGGCGCCTGGCGCAACACCTCGGGCACCGTGCGCGCGAAGCGGGGCGAGACCAGCGCCAGCAACACGCCCAGCACGCTGAAGGCGAAGAACGCGCGGCCCCACAGGGCCAGGAAGAGCAGCAGCCGCCCCATCGGGCTGGGCTGGTCGGGCTCGGCGCGGGTGAGCAGGCCGGTGCGCGCGCCGGGCGCCAGCCGGGCCTCCCGGGGGCTGCGGTAGTGCAGCGAACCATCGACGCGCGCCCCGGCCTCGAGCGCGAGCGTGTCGACGGTGAGCTCCACCTTGCCGGCCACCGGGGCGTCGAGCACCACCGTCGCGGCGCTGACGTCGACGTCGCCTCCCACGGGCCCGTGCAGCCGCACCGTGCCTCCGCCCACCAGCACGTCGCGACCGATGGAGGCCCCGGGCTCGCTGTCGAACTCGCCCGCAGCGGCCAGCACGTCTTCGCCGACGGCCCCGGTCAACTGCAGCTGCCCACCCAGCGAGCGGAGGCTGCCGCCGACGTGTCCCGAGACCCGCAGCGTGCCCGCCGCGGCGAGCACGTCGCCCTTCACTTCGCCCGGGATCTCCACCGTGCCCGCAGCGGCGACGAGATCTCCCTTCACCACGCCCTCGATGCGCACGCTGTTCGCGGTGACGTAGAGGTCTCCCTCGATCACCTCGTGGGGTCTCACCACCACCGTGGGATCGGCGCGCCACTCGGCCGCCGCGAGCCCGGGAAGCAGCCCCGCCACCGCCAGACACCACCAGTTGGTTCGATTCGTCATGTGCGCTCCCCCGCGTGGTCGGGGACCAACCCTGCATTCCACGTGCGCGCGGCGAGGGCCTTCGGGGCGCGGCAAAGCCTGCGCGCGGCGCACGCAGGCCACGGCGCCCGCGTCGTGGCGGGCCGCGGACGTCGGCGCAGCCCGCGTGGTGCAGGCGATGCAAGTGGCGGCCGGCAAGGAGCAGCCATGACCCCACGCCCGATCATCGATGCCACCTTCACCATTCCCGCCCGCGGCGTGCAGCTCGAGGGCGACCTCGTGCTGCCGGAGCGCGCGTGGGGGCTGGTGATCTTCGCCCACGGCAGCGGCAGCAGTCGCAAGAGCCCGCGCAACCGCTTCGTCGCCGAGGCGCTGTGGGCGCGCGGCCTGGGCACGCTGCTGTTCGACCTCCTCACCCTCGGCGAGGAGCAGGACGACGCCGTCGATGCGCACCTGCGCTTCGACATTCCCCTGCTCGCGAGGCGCCTCGTCGCCGTGACCGACTGGGTGCGCGCGCGGGGCGAGACGCACGACCTGGCGCTGGGCTACTTCGGGGCGAGCACCGGGGCGGCCGCCGCGGTCGTCGCCGCGGCGCAGCGACCCCACGACATTCGCGCCGTCGTGTCCCGCGGCGGCAGGCCCGACCTCGCGCACCTCGCCCTCGACCTGGTCACCAGCCCCACGCTGCTCATCGTGGGCGGCGAGGACACCGGCGTGCTCCGGCTCAACGAAGACGCGCTCGAGCGGCTCCCCGGCATCAAGCGGCTGTCGATCGTCCGCGGCGCCACGCACCTCTTCGAAGAGCCCGGCGCGCTCGCCGAGGTCGCGCGGTTGGCCGGCGACTGGTTCCTCCAACACCTCGCGTCCGAGGTGCGGTTCCACGCCCCCATGTGAGCGCCGGCGCTCTGGCTAGAACGAGAGGACCGCCGCCAGGCCCGCCCCGCGATCCGGCAGCAAGACCGGCATCACGTTGACGCGGATGGGCGCTGGCCCGGAGCCGGCCCGGTACCGCGTCGAGCGGTGCTGCACCACCCAGCGCCCCACCGCGAAGCCGAGCCCCGCGCCGAGCACCACGTCGGACAGCCAGTGGTAGTTGTCGCCCACCAGCGAGGCGCCGAAGGCGATGGCCGCCAGGTTGAGCCCCACCCACAGCAACGGCTCGTCCCAGAAGTACATCAGCACCGAGAGCATCGCGTACATCGAGGCCATGTGGCCCGACGGGGTCCCCGAAGGCCACAGCTTCACCGCTTCCACGGGCCCGAAGTACTGCCCCTCGAGCTCCGGGCGGTTGGGGCCGGCGCGGCCCACCAGCAGCTTGATCATCTGGTGGTAGATCTGCGCCACGGCGAAGGCCTCGAGCATCAACACCGAGCACTCGGTCATGCCCGCGTTCCCCGCGGCGAGCCCGTAGATGAACATGGCCAGCGTCGCCACCCCCACCGACGACCAGATGGCCACGTCGCCGGCCGTGTTCCACGTGGTGAAGTGGTTCACCCCCAACACGCGCTCCTGGAGGAAGGCCTGGAACCCCACGTCGAGCGAGGGGCGGCCCACCGAGAGCGCCACCGTCGAGCCCACCATGGTGCCGAAGAAGGCCCAGTCCGGCGCGTCCCAGCCCGTCACCCCGGTGGGGATGGCCACCAGGTCGGCCACGATGCGCTTGGCGAGGCCGGTGAAGAGCTCCTCGCGCCGGTAGCGCCACTCCTCGCCGGTGAACAGCCCGCGCTCGCCGCCCTGTGCCGCCGCGCCCATGGCCACCAACGTCACGACCACCAGCACCAGCCGCTGCGCACGACGCATGAGCGGGGACCCAGCAAGACGGGAGCCAGCCAGGCCCCACGGAGGGCTCCCTGCGGAGCCGCCAATTCTGCGTCTGCCCGAGGTCGTTGCGCCTCGGGCTCGACCCCGAAGCCTCAGCCCGGGAGCACCACGAGGCGGCCGGGGAAGCCCAGGTCTCGCAGCGACCACAGCTTCGCCGGCACCTCCGCGAGCCCGATGCGCTCCACGCTCGGCTGGACCTTGCCCGCGAAGAGCAGCGCGAGGCCCTCGTCGAGATCGTCCCGCGTGCCCAGCAGGCCGGTGGTCAAGGTCAGCCCGCGCCACACCAGGTCGGCCACCGCGAGGTCGACGCGGCCGGTGGGGCTGGTGCCCGTCAGCGCCAGCCGGCCTCCCCCGCGCAGCAACCGCACTGCCTGCTGCAGCGCCTGGGTCGAGGGCGTGCACACCACCGCCGCGTCCACCTGCGGCCCCAGCGGCTGGGCGCCCAGGCGGGCTCCGAGCGCCATGCGTTCGGGGTCGGCGTCGGTGGCGAAGACCGTGTGCCCCAGCGCGCGCGCCACCTGCACCACGAGGTGCCCGACGCCGCCCACGCCGAACACCGCCACCTTCGAGGGTTGCACCAGGTGCAGCGCTCGCACCGCGCCCATGGCCGTCCACAACGAGCCGCCGCACACCGCGAGGTTCGCCGCGAGCTCGACCGGCAACACCTCCGGCAGCGGCGCCATGCCCACCGGGAGCTCGAGGGCCACCAGCGCCGACTCGGCCGCCAGCAGGTGCGTGCCCAGCGCCCCGTCGGCGTGCATGCCGCGCCACGCCACCTGGGGGCAGTGCCGCGCGTCGTGGCCCCGGCAGGCCGCGCAGGTGCCGCAGCTGCCGGCCAGCGGGGTGACCAGCACGCGCTCCCCGGGCCGCAGGGTCGCCCCCGGGCCCACCGCTTCGACGACCCCGACCGCCTCGTGGCCGGGCACCAGCGGCAACCGCGGCGGCGCGTCGAGCGTCAGCAGGTTCCAGTCGAGCTGCCCCAGGGCGCAGGCCTCGACGCGCACCAGCACCTCGCCGCGCAGGGGGGCCCGCAGTTCGACCTCCACGAGGTGCACCGCTTCTTTGGGTCGCGTGAGCTGGACGAGGCGGGCCATGGCAGCCGCATGTGCCCCAGTCGACCGGGGGACACAAGGCGGTCGCCCGCGGGGCGGCTGTCCGTTAAAACAGAGGACGTCTTGCGTAGCGGAAATCCGTCCGTTACGGTGGATGCATGTCGATCGCCGCCCTGCCTTCCTTCACCCGCCGCGCAGACCCCTACAAGGACCTGCTGGTCATCGACTCGCGGGCCCCGCGGTTCAACCAGGCGGTCGTCGCCACCGGGAGCCTGCTGGCGGTGCTCACCGGCTTCTGGCCGCTGCTGGCATTGCTCGGCGCGCAGCTGGCGATCAGCGTGCGCTTCGGCCGCAAGTACTGCCTGCCCTGCGTGGTGTACTTCGAATTCGTCCAGCCGCGCTTCGGCGAGGGCGAGCTCGAGGACAGCCGGGCCCCGCGCTTCGCGAACATCATCGGCGCGGTGTTCCTGCTCTCGGCGGCGCTGGCCTGGGCGTCGGGCTTCGCGGTGCTGGGCGCGGTGTTGGGCAGCATCGTCGCCGGGCTCGCCGGTCTCGCGGTGTCCACCGGGCTGTGCGTGGGCTGCGAGGTCTACAAGGTGTTGGCGAAGCTGCGCGGCATCAAGGGCGGCCTGCTCGAGCGCATCGACCTGGAGCAGCTCGGCGTGCTGCCGGAAGAGAACCTCGTGGTGCTCTTCACCCACCCGCTGTGCAGCGAGTGCCACGAGGTGAAGCCGCGGCTCGAGGCCGAGGGACGGCGCGTGGTGTCCATCGACGTGTCGAAGCGCAAGGACCTGGCGAAGAAGTACGGCGTCACCCTGGTGCCGCTCGCGGTGAACGTCGGGGCCGACGGGCGGGTGTACGGCCGGTCACACTGAAGGGGTTCCTGGCGCCGGGACCGGCAGCGCGACCTCGCGTGGTCCCCGCGCACCGCTTGGGGCGTGTGTCGTTCGCGCGACCGGGGGAGCGCGGAGGCGACCGAAGGCCGGGCTTGCGGTTGCCGGTCGACCTGCCTTGATGGGCGCTGCATGGCCGAGCAGTTGTCGATTCTGGGGTTGTGGGAGCGCGTGCCGGAGGCCGAGCGCGTGCCCGAGCCCCCGGCGCCCCCTCCCGCTCCGCCGCCGCCGGTCGACCCGCGGCAGGTGGACCTGTTGTCGGGTGCGCAGGTGCAGCGCTCGCGGCTGGAAGACGCCTGCGCCACGCTCGACGGGTCGGGCCTGCGCGCGGCGCACGCCGAGTTGAACCGCCGCTTCCTTGCGCAGGGCTGGGCCGCGCGCGCGCCGGACTGGGCCGACAGTCTCGACGCTTTCAACGCGGCGCCCACGCCCGAGGCGATGGGGCAGCGTGCGCTGGACCTGCTCGAGCCCGCGCGATCGCTGCCGGACGCACCCCGCACCATCGTGCGCGCGGTGCAGTCCGCGGCGACGACCCGCGCGGCGCAGGCGCTCATCGCCGCGAAGGGACCGGCGGCGCGGCTGGGTGATGGGCGGCCCGCTGCGGTGCTGCCGTTGTTGGCGGGCGACGCGGCCCACGCCCAGGCGCTGCTGCGCGAGGCCTGCGACGCGCACGACGACGCGCAGTGGTGTGTGCTGTGGGCGCAGGCGGCGGACCAGGCCGGCGACGCAGGCGGCGGGGCGCGAGCCTGGTGCCGGGCGTGCGTGCTGGACCCGGCCGTCCTGGATGCAGCCCAGGTCGATGGCGAGATCGTGCTCGCGCTGCTCGACGAGGCCGATGAACTGGAACTGCCCGAGCCGATGGGCCTGTGGCTCCCGGTGCTCGCCGACCTCCACGGCGTCGTGCTGCTCGAGGACGTGGCCCTGCGGAGCACGAACCCGGCGGTGGTGGCCCTGCGTCGCTACCGCGTGCATCGACGCGAACTGGACGAAGCGGCGCGCATCGCCGCGAAGCGGGAGTTGTCACGGCTCCTGCCTGCGGGCCTGCGCGGCCGTTTGCGCGCGCTCTGAAGCGCGGTGCCCTTGAAGCTCGGTCCCCAACCCACTGCAGCTGCGTGGGTGGCCGGTCGCACCCCAGGGGCTCACGGCGCCAAGACGGGCTGCTGCGGCTGCGCCGGGAGCGGCGGCGGCTGCTGCACCACCGGCGCTCCGGTCCACGAAGGCGTCACCGGTGAGGAGACCCGCGCGGTGGCCGGGGTGGGCCGGGCGTCGGTGAGCAACTCCTCGGTGGTCACGTTGAGCCGCTTGGCCTCCTTCTGCGCCCTGGAGTCGCCCTCGAAGCCCAGGGTCAGCGCCACGAAGGGGATGGTGAAGCCCGAGACGCCGAACTCGAAGCCCATGTACACGTTGCCGAACCGCACCTTCGCCCCCACGCCCGGGTTGAAGAGCGGGAGCACGGCGTTGCGGTGCGTCACCGCGTCGGGACCGGCGAGGAAGCCCACGGAGATGGTGGGGTAGATGATCAGCGGGTCGATGGTCTCGAAGTAGTACCGGAAGTCTGCCAGCGCTCCGAAGCCGAAGGTCGCCGCGTTGAGGCCCAGGGCCGGGGCGCCGGGGGGCGCGTTCATCCACATGCCGCGAATGCCGATGCCGAAGCCCGTGGGCACCGCGACGCCCATCTCCAGGCTCACGTTGGGGGCGAGATCCATCGCGCCAGGAGGCACCGCGACCCCGCCACGCACCCCGAAGAAGAAGCTCGCCTTGTTCGACCAGGTGTTCTGCATGCGCTGATCCGCGGTCAGCGTGACGGGCGCCTCGGCGAACGCGGGCAGCGAGGTGAGGACCAGCACGGTCAGCAGCGAGGTTCGGCACATGAGGGGCTCCCGGGTGAAGGACCCTGGCCCCTGGAGCAACCGATGTGCCCGCTGCGTCTATCGAGGTGATCCGCGGCCTTCGCTCGGGCCGGTGATCACCGGGGTGCACACTTCAAGCGGGCGGGTGTGCAGAGGCTTGCTCACCCGCCCGGCCCGCGCTCACTGCGCGCGGTACTCGATGACGCGCACCTCGGTGCGGCGGTTCGCCTTGCGGCCCGCCTCGGTGTCGTTCGCGGCGATGGGCTGCTCGCTGCCGTGGCCCGCGCTGGTCAGCCGCTTGCGGTCGATGCCGCCGTTCTTCACCAGCCACTCGAGCACCGCGGCCGCGCGATCCGCCGAGAGCTGGACGTTGTAGGCCGGGTGACCGCGGTCGTCGGTGAAGCCCTCGATGCTCACCTTGAGCAGCTCGGGGTGATCGGTCATCACCTTCGCCACGCTGCGCAGCACCGACTCGCTCTCGGGCTCCAGCTCGGTCTTGTTGTGGGCGAAGCGCACCCGCTCGGCCAGTTCGATGTGGGCCACCTTCAGCTCGGCGGTCACCAGGGGGCAGCCCTTCTTCTCGCCGTCGGGCAGGCCGGCCACCGTGGGGCACACGTCTTCCGCGTCGAGGATGCCGTCGCCGTCCTGGTCCGCCGGGGGCGGGCAGCCGTTGTGCGCGCGCAGGCCCGGGTCGCCGGGGCATTGGTCGGCGGCGTCGGCGATCCCGTCCAGGTCTTCGTCGGCCGGGCAGCCGTTCTTCGCGGGGTCTGCATTCTTCACGCCCACGTCGAACTGGCAGGCGTCCTGGAGATCCGCCACGCCGTCCGCATCGCGGTCGCGCGAGGCCGAGGCATCCACCGGCGCCGCCGTCACGCAGGCCACGACCGGCGCCGGGGGCGGGGCAGGCTGCGGTTCCCAGGCGATGTTCACCAACCCGCGCACCACCGCCGCGCTCGGGGCGCCGGTGAGGCTGGTGCCGAGGCCCGCGCCGAACACGAGGTCCTTGTAGCGGTAGCGCGCGCCGAGCAACACCTCGAGCGGCGAGGCGCCCCGCGAGAACACCGTCGAGCCGAACAACTCGGGGCCGACCTGGAAGGCGCCGTCGGCGAACAGCATCGCCGCGCCCGCCGAGTAGGTCAGCGAAGTGCCCACGTCGCCCAGGCCCACGTCCTGGTGGGGGGCGATCATCACGCCCAGGCCCGCCGAGTAGATGAAGCGCTCGGCGAAGGCGCCGCTGGCCAGCACGCGCAGGTGACCGCGCGTCGAGCCGGCGCCCGTGAAGTCGGCCGGCGAGCCGGTGGGCAGCACCAGGTCACCCTGCACGCCGAGCGCGAACACGTCCTTCGCAGTCCCGAGGAGCGAGCCGCGCAGGCCCACCCGCATGTCCCCCAGGCGCCCGCCCTGCACGCCGGCGCTCCCCGGCGACTGCGGGTCACCCGTCTGCACCGCCGCCACCGGCAACCCCACGTCGATGCGCAGCCGCTCGAGCAGCGCCAGCGAGAGGTCCACGTGGAAGTACAGCTGGTCCTTGATCACCGTGCCCTGGGGGATGACCTGGCCGTTGGGCCCGATGATGCGCACCGGGTTGTAGCCGTAGTTGAAGGTCAGCTTCGCCGCGGGCAGCAGGTGGCCCTTCACCGTGGCCTGCGGCGCCGCGAAGAAGTTGTCACCCGCGTACGAGGGGTCGTAGTTCTGCGCCGCGAAGCCCTGCACCAGCTGCGTCTGGGCCAGCGAGGTCGACGCCACCAGCGCCGCCCCCACCGTGGCGACCCGGGCCGCCACGCGACGCTTGCGGAACATCGCCAGCATCGCCATCGCCAGGACCATGAAGCCGCCGAGCTCACCGGTCGACGAGCAGCCCGTGCCGCCCTTGAGCTGCAGGCCCGGCTCGGTGCCCGCCGGCGCGCAGGTGCGGCCGATGGAGCAGGAACCGCTCGCGCACTCGAGGTCGTTGTTGCACGCCTCGCCGTCCGGCTTGCCGCAGGTGTCCGCCACGCACACCCCGGTCCGGCACACGGTCGCCGCGTTGTCCTCGGTGCAGCCGCTGCTGCCGTTGCCCAGGCCACAGCGCTGGTCGACGGGGTCGCACACGCCGCTCTGGCACATGCTGCTCAGGCCGCAGGCTTCACCCTGCGCCCCGCCGCACTGGCCGTTGCTACCGCACACGCCCGAGAGGCACTGGGCGCTGCTGGTGCAACCCGCGCCGTTCGCGCCCACCGCCTTGCAACCGTGGGTCGAAGCGTCGCAGTACTGGCCCGCGGCGCACTCGGCCGCCGTGGCGCAGGTGTCGGCGCAGGTGCCCTGCGCGTCGCAGATGCCGCTGCGGCAGTCGCCCGGCGTCACGCACGCCGCGCCCGTCTGCGCACCGCACTTCTGGTCGGCGCCACACACCCCCGCGGCGCACTGGCCGTCGCGAGCGCAGGTGTCACCGTTGGCCAGGGGAGCCGTGCAGCTGCCCGCCTCGCAGGAGCCCGTGGCGCAGTCGCCGTCGCTCGAGCAGGAGGTGCTGCAGGCGCCGGCGGTGCAGGCGACGCGGCACTGCGCCGCCTCGGTGCAGGCCGTGCCCGTGGTGCCACCGCACTTGCCGTCGCTGCCGCACACGCCCGACGCGCACTGCGTCGGCCGGGCACAGGTGTTCCCGTTGGTCACCTGCGCGGTGCAGGTGCCCCCGGCGCAGAAGCGACCGGCGCCGCACTGGCCGTCGCTCACGCAGCTGGTGCTGCAGGTGCCCGAGACGCAGGCCCCCGCGCGGCAGCCGTCACCGGTGGTGCAGCTCTCGCCCGTCGCCGCGCCGCAGCGCCCGTCGGCCGCGCACACCGCGCCCCGGCACTCGTCGTTGGACGCGCAGGGCGCGCCGGCCGGCTGGCCGCAGCGACCGTCCGCCGCGGAGCACAGGCCCGAGCGGCAGTCGGCCGCCGCCTCGCACGCGCCGGTCAGCGAGCCGCACTTGCCGTCGGCGTCGCAGACCCCCGAGCGGCACGCCGTGTCGGCGGTGCAGTCGGAGCCGTTGAGCACGCCGCACCGGCCGTCAGGGCCGCACGCCCCGCCCCGGCACTGCGCGTGGTTGGTGCAGACGCCGTTGGTGGGCATGCCGCAGAGGTCGTCCTTCGCGTCACACACGCCGCTGACGCAGGTCGCCGCGCCGCTGGCCGGGGTACACACGCCGTTCTCGTGGAGCGCGTCGTGGGGAATGGGCTGGCCCACCGCGAGCTTCGCCACGCAGGTCCGCGTGCCGGGCGCACAGAAGGTCGAGGCGTCGCAGTCGGCGTCGACGCTGCAGCCCAGGCCGCCGGCCGGGACGCAGGTCAACGACGCGGTGCCGCAGGCGCCCGAGCGACACACCGTCGCCGCCGTCTGCGCGGTGCACGCGCCTTCGCCATCACCGAAGCCGCACTGCCCGTCGGGGCGACAGACGCCCGAGGTGCACTGCGCGCCGCTGGTGCAGGGCTGGCCGTTGCTCACCACGGCCACGCAGGTGTGGGCCGGGCCGCAGTAGGTGCCCGCGCGGCACTCGCCGTCGGCCGCGCAGGTGTCGCTGCAGGTGCCGTGCGCGTCGCAGATGTTCGACTGGCACTGCACCGGCGCGCTGCAGGCGCCGCCCGCGCTCTGGCCACACTGGCCACCCACGCACTGGCCGCCGGCGCACTCGAGGTCACGCGTACAGCTCGTGCCGCCAGGCGCCTTCGGGGTGCAGGCGCCGCTGACGCAGGCGCTGGTCGAGAGGCAGTCGCCGTCGGCGCTGCAGCCCGTGGCGCAGCTCCCGCCGCTGCACGTGTCGCTCTTGCACGCCGAGGCGTTCACGCAGGCGCCACCGGTCGGCGTGCCGCAGGTGCCCTGGGTGCAGGTGGCCGACGCGCACTCGGTGGCCCGGGTGCACGCCGCGCCGTTGGGGAGCGCCGGGGCGCAGGTGCCCGCCTGGCACGAGAGGCCCTGCGCGCAGCTCGCGTTGCTGGTGCAGCCCGCGACGCAGACGTGGGCTTCGCACGAGCCGCTGCGGCAGGCATCGCCGCCGAGGCACGCGCCGCCGTTGGGGGCGCCGCAGAAGCCGTCGGTGCCGCACTGGCCGGCACGGCAGGCCGCGTCGGTGGCGCACGGGCCCCCGCTGGGCACGCCGCACACGCCCGCGGTGCACACGCCGCTCTGGCAGCTGCCGGCCGCGGCGCAGGGCGCGCCGTTGGGCTGGCCGCACTCACCGTCGACGCAGGCGCCGCTGCGGCACAGGGCCGCCGTCACGCACGCGCCGCCGTTGGGGGCGCCGCACAGGCCGTCGGTGCCGCACTGGCCCGAACGGCACTGGGTGTCGCCCACGCAGGGCCGCGAGTTGGGGAGGCCGCAGCGATCGTCTGCCGGGTCACACGCACCGCCGAGGCACACCGCCTGGGCCAGCGCGGTGGTGCAGGTGCCGCCGCCGTGCATCGGGTCCCGAGGCAGCGGCGCGCCGGCCGGGAGCTTCGTGGAGGTGCAGGTCAGGGTGAGCGAGTCGCAGTACCCACCGAGCGCCGCGCAGTCGACGTCGCCGCTGCAGCCGCGCCCACCACCGGGCACGCAGGTGCCGGTGCTGGGGCTGCAGGCGCCCGAACGGCACACCAGGCTGGCGTTGACCAGGTTGCACGAGCCGCCACCCGTCGGGTAGCCGCAGCGCCCGTCGGCCGCGCACACGCCCGAGGCGCAGTCCGCCGCCACGGTGCAGGTGCGCGCGCCGCCGCCGCCGTTGCCGCCCTGGGGCAGGCAGCTGTGGCTCGTCGCGTCGCAGAAGTTCGCCGCGGGGCAGTCGGCGTCGAGCGCGCAGGTGCTGGCGCACGAGCCGGCCGAGCAGATGGCCGAGCGGCACTGGCTGGCCGCCGCGCAGGCATCGCCCGCGGGCTTGCCGCAGCGACCGTCGGCCGCGCACACGCCCGCCTCACACTGCGAGCCGCTGGAGCACAGCGTGCCCGCCGGGAGCTTCGGCGCGCAGGTGCCCGAGGCGCCGCAGTAGCGGCCGCTGAGGCACTCGCCGTCGTTGAGGCAGGACGTGCCGCAGGTGCCGTTGCTGCAGGCACCGGCGCGGCACTGCACCGGGGCGGTGCAGGCGCCCGGGGTGGGCGTGCCGCACAGGCCGTCGGAGGCGCAGGTGCCCGAGACGCAGGCCGCCGCGCGGGTACAGGCCCCGCCGGTGGCCGTCTTGGGCGTGCAGGCGCCGACCGCGTTGCAGTAGGCGTCGCCGGCGCACTGGGCGTCGGCGGTGCAGCCGCTGTCGCACAGGCCGTTGACGCAGGCGCCGCCGCGGCACACCGCGCCGGTGAGGCAACGCTCGCCGTCAGGCTGGCCGCAGGCGCCGTCGCTGGCGCACACGCCCGAGGTGCACTGGCTGCCCGTGCTGCAGGGCTGCGTGGGCGGCGCGCCGTTGGGCGCAGACACCTGGCAGTGGTGGCTGGTGGCGTCGCAGAAGCTGCCCGTGGCGCACTGCGCGTTGCTGGCGCAGGTCGCGGCGCAGCTGCCGCTCACGTCGTCGCAGATGCCGCTGCGGCACTGGGCCGGGGCCGCGCACGGCTGGCCGGTGGGCACGCCGCACAGGCCGCCCACGCAGAAGCTGGAGGCGCACTCGAAGGCCGCGCTGCAGGTGTCGCCGTTGGGGAGCCGCGGCGTGCAGGTGCCGCTGCTGCAGAACATCGAGGCGACGCACTCGGAGTTGCTGGCGCAGGTGGGGCCACACGAGCCCCCGGCGCAAGCCCCGGCGCGACACTGGGAAGGCGTCGCACAGGCGCCTCCCTGGGGGGCGCCGCAGCGCCCGTCACCGGAGCACACCCCGGCCTGGCACTGCACGGCGCGCACGCACAGCGCGCCGTTGGGCAGGCCCGCGCGGCAGAAGCCCGCCTCGCAGAAGGTGCCGCTGGCGCACTCGGCGTCTGCCTGGCAACCGAGGCTGCACTGGCCACCCGAACAGGCGCCGGTGCGGCAGGTCGCAGGGGTCACGCAGTTGCTGCCCAGGTCGTCACCGCACACGCCGTCGCTGGCGCACACGCCCGAGCGGCAGTCGGCCGCCGCGGTGCACGGGTCGCCGTTGGGCGCGCCGCACTTGCCGTCGGGGTTGCACTGGCCGGCGCGGCAGATGGCGCCGGTGGTGCACGCCCCGCCGATGGGAGAGCCGCACTTGCCGTCGGCGTCACATACGCCGGTGCGGCAGGTGAGGGGCGAGATGCAGGCGCCGCCGTTGGCCGTACCGCACTGGCCGTCGGTGCTGCACACGCCGGAGCGGCAGTTGTCGGCCTGGCCGCAGGGACGGCCGTTGGCCGCGCCGCAGGTGCCGTCGCTGTCGCAGACGCTCGAGCGGCACTGGCTGTCGTCCGCGCAGGCGCCGCCGTTGGGGGCCACCGGGCGGCAGTCGTGGGCCGCGGGGTCGCAGAAGTTGCCCGCGACGCAGTCGGCGTTGGTGGCGCAGGTGGCGGCGCAGGTGTTGGCCGCGCTGCAGATGCCCGAGCGGCAGTCAGCGGCGCCCGCGCAGGGGCGGCCGTCGGTGGCTCCACACTGGCCGTCGGCTTCGCAGACCCCCGAGGTGCACTGCACCGCCAGGGTGCAGGCCGTGCCGTTGGGGTTGGCCGCGACGCAGGTGCCCGCGGTGCTGCAGTACGAGCCGGTGATGCACTGGGCGTCGGCGCTGCAGTCGGGGCCGCAGGTGCCGTTCATGCACCCGCCGGCGCGGCAGTCGTTGGGCGCGCTGCACACGTCGCCGGGGTTGGCGCCGCACTTGCCGTCCGACGAGCAGATGGCGGAGGCGCATTCCGAGGCGAGGTTGCACGAGCCACCGTTGGGGATCTTGGGCACGCAGGTGCTGGCCGCGCCGCAGAAGAGGCCGGCGCCGCACTGCGAGCTGCTGGTGCAGGTCGCGCTGCAGGTGCCGGACTGGCACGAGCCGGCGCGGCACGAGGTGCCGGTGGTGCAGGCGCCGCCGTTGGGCGTGCCGCAGCGACCGTCGGCCGCGCAGGCGCCACCGCGACACGCGGCGTCGTCGGTGCAGATGCCGCCGTTGGGCGTGCCGCACTTCAGGTCCGCGCCGCAGATGCCCGAGCGGCAGGCAGCGCCCGTGGTGCACGCGCCGTCGTTGGGAGCGCCGCACTTGCCGTCGGCGTCGCACACGCCCGAGCGGCACTGCGTCGCCAGGGTGCACGCGCCGTCGTTGGCCACGCCGCACTTGCCGTCCGCGCCGCAGACGCCCGAGCGGCAGTTGCCGTTGGTGGCGCAGGCGTGGGTGTTGGTGATGCCGCACTTGTCATCGCCCACTTCGCAGGCGCCGCCGACGCAGACCGCCGCGCCCACGGCCACCGTGCACACGCCGGTGTTGTGGCGCGGGTCGGGCGGCAGCTGGTTGCCCGCCGGCACCTTCGCCGCGCAGGTGAAGGTACGGCCGTCGCAGTACTGGAAGGCCGAGCAGTCGCGGTCATCGCCGCAGCCTGCGGGGACGGCCGGCGCGCACAGGCCGGAGATGGCGCCGCAGATGCCGGAGCGGCACGAGGCAGTGGTGGTGCCCGCGGTGCAGGGGCCGTCGCCGTCGGCGAAGCCGCAGGTGCCGTCGGGGTCGCACACGCCGGTGCGGCAGACGGTGGAGGCGGTCACCGGGGTGCAGGGGCCGACGGTGTTCGAGTAGCCGCACTTGCCGTCGGGGTCGCACACGTTGGAGACGCACACGTCGGCCTGGGTGGCGACGTCGCACAGGCCGTTGCCGTTGGCGGCGCGGGTCACGCCCTGGCCGCCGGCGAGGCTGCCGCTGATGGGCTGGCGCTCGACGTCGCCGAGGTAGGCGGCGGTGACCGGGTGGGTGCCGATGGTCAGCGTCGAGACGTCAGCGCTGGTGGCGACGCCCGCGAGGATGGACACCGGCGCGCCGAAGTCGACGCCGTCGACCTGGAACTGCACCGTGCCGGTGGAGGCCGCGGGCACGTAGCTCGCGGTGAAGTGCACCGTCTGCGCCCACTGCGAGGCGTTGAGCGACGAGCTCACCACCACGGCCGTGGCCGCGCGCACCTGGAGGAAGCGGCTGCCGGTGATGAGCAGCGGCGGGTCGGAGACGAGGCCACCGTATTCCACCACGTAGCCGGGGAGCACCGCGGTGTCCGAGAGGTCGTTCCACAGGCCGTTGGCGAGGAACTGGGCGCGGTACTCGTTGCCCGAGTTGTTGGGCTCGCCGCCGTTCCAGTTGCTGTAGCCGCCGTTGATCGACGAGCAGGTGCCCGTGAAGGTGTTGCTGCAGAAGGGGGTGCCGGCTTCAGGACCGGTGGCCCAGCTCCAATCGCGGGGGTAGCTCGAGTTGGCCAGCGCCGAGGCGCCCAGCCAACCGGCGCCGTTCAGCTTCGCCGAGACGTAGGCGTTCTCCTGCCCGTTGGCGATGGTGGCGAGGTAGCCGTGCATGCCGAAGTAGCGGCGGGCTTCGGCCGCGGTCTTGGCCTGGCTCCAGGTCAGCGAGGCGCCGGAGACGAACTCGTAGAAGTGCGAGTTGCTCTGGTAGCTGACGGCCGTGCCCAGGGCGAAGGTGATGGTGCGCAGGGCGGTGGTGGGCGTCGCGCCGCGGGTGTTGGAGAAGGTGATGGACGCCAGCGCGGCCTGGTAGGCGGCCGGGGTGGCGCTGCCGGTGAGGGTCATGATGCCCTTGGCCGCGTCGTAGCTGCCGGTGATGCCCGCCTGGTTCTGGAAGGTGAGCACGTCGCCCGACTGGTAGCCCTGGCCCACGGTGACCGTGGCGCCGGTGATGGGCGCGATGCCGTCCACGAGGAGGCCCGGGTCGAGCACCACCGGCGCGCCGAGCGCGTCATAGGCCGCGGTGCCGGGGGTGACCGTCAGCGTGGGCGGCACGTAGTCGAAGGTGACGACGATGGTGTGGTCGCCCACGAGGTTGGTGAGCTGGTACTGGCCGTTGGCCACGTCGGCGAGCACGTCGACGCCGTTGTCGGTCAAGGCGCCGAGCCGGTAGCTGACGGCCGCGGCGAAGGTGCAGGTCGAGTTGCCTCCGTAGATGACCGGGCTCACGCAGCTGGCCGTGCCGTTGGTGGCCGCGGGGCTGATGGTGACGAGGGCCGCGGCGCGCACCTGGAGGTTGCGCGAGGCGGTGATGCTCAGGGCCGGGTCACCGGCCATGCCGCCGTATTCCACCACGTAGCCGGGCAGCGGGTAGTTGTCGGGCAGGTCGTTCCACGTGCCGTTGGCCACGAACTGGATGCGCGGCTCGAAGCCCGAGTTGTCGGGCTGGTTGGGAGCCCAGTTGCTGTAGGCGCCGTTGATCACCGGGCACACCACGCTCGAGGTGTTGGTGCAGATGGGCGTGCCCGCTTCCGGGCCGGTCACCCAGCTGATCACCCGCCCGAAGCCCGAGCCGACGGGGGCCGAGGCACCCATCCAGCCGGCGCCGTTGAGCTTGCTCGACACGTAGGCGCTCTCCGAGGCGCTGGTGACGGTGGCCAGGTAGCCCTGCATGCCGAAGTAGCTGCGCTGGGCCGCGGCGGTCTGCGCCTGGGTGAAGGTCCACGAGCCGCCCGAGATGTACTCGTAGAAGTGCGAGTTGCTCTGGTAGCTGACGGCCGTCCCGAGCGCGAAGGTGATGGTGCGCGTGGCCGTCGAGGGCTTGGCGCCCAGGGTGTTCGAGTAGAGCACCGAGGCGAGGGCCGCCTGGTACGCGGCGGGGCTGGCGCTGCCGGTCAGGGTGAGGATGCCCTTGGCCGCGTCGTACGAGCCGGTGATGCCCGCCTGGGCCACGAAGGTCAGCACGTCGCCGACCTGGAAGTTGGCGCCCACGGTGACGGTGGCGCCGGAGATGGGCGCGATGCCGTCCACGAGCACGCCGGGGTCGAGGGCCACGGGGGTGCTCAGCGCGTCGTAGACCGCGGCGCCCGCCGAGACGGCGATGGTGGGCGGCACGTAGGTGAAGGTGACGGCGATGGTGTGGTCCGCCGTGAGGTTGGTCAGCGCGTAGCTGCCGTTGCTCACGCTGGCGAGCACGTCGACACCGTTGTCGGTGACCGCGCCGAGGCGGTAGCTGACGGCCGGGGCGAAGGTGCAGCTGGAGTTGCCGCCGAAGGCGACGGGGCTCGTGCAGCTGGCCGTGCCGTTGACGGCCGCGGGGCTGACGGTGACCAGCTCGGCCGGGCGCACCGCGAGGAAGCGGCTGCCGGTGATGCTCAGGGCCGGCTCACCGGCCGTGCCGCCGTATTCCACCACGTAGCCGGGCAGCACCGAGCTGTCGGGCAGGTCGTTCCACAGGCCGTTGGCCAGGAACTGGGCGCGGTACTCGGTGTTGCCCGAGTTGTTGGGCTCGCCGCCGTTCCAGCTCGAGTAGGCGCCGGCGATCGACGTGCAGCTGCCGTTCCCGGTGTTGTTGCAGATGGCCGTGCCGGCTTCCGGGCCCGTGGCCCAGCTCCACACGCGGGGGTACCCCTGGCCGGCGATGGCACTCGCGCCGAGCCAGCCCGCGCCGGCGAGCTTGGCCGACACGTAGGCGTTCTCGTCGGACGAGCCGATGGTCGCCAGGTAGCCCTGCATGCCGAAGTACAGGCGCCCTTCGGCCGCGGTCTTGGCCTGGCTCCACGTCCACGAGCCGCCGGAGACGTACTCGTAGAAGTGCGAGTTGGCCTGGTAGCTGACGGCCGTGCCCAGGGCGAAGGTGATGGTGCGCGTGAGGCCCGAGGGCTTCGCGCCGAGGCTGTTGGTGAAGGTGACCGACGAGAGCGCCACCTGGTACGCGGCCGTGGTGGCCGTGCCGCTGAGGGTCAGCGTGCCCTTGGTGCCGTCGTACGAGCCGGTGATGCCGCCCGCGTTGGTGAAGTGCAGCACGTCACCCGACTGGAAGTTGAGGCCGATGGTGACGGTGGCCCCGGTGACGTTGCCCGTGCCCACCACGGTCAGCGTGGGGTCGAGCACCACCGGCGCGCCGAGCGCGTCGTAGGTGGCCGTGCCCGGCGTGACGGTGAGGGTGACGGTCTCCACGGTGAAGGCGCGGTTGGCGCTCGCGTTGCTGTCGCCGTGAACGTCGGACTGCGTGGCGAAGACCGTGTGCAGGCCCTCCGCCAGCGTCGACGAGCGGCAGCTGAAGGTCGAGTTCGCGCACACCGCGCTGCACAGCTGCGTCGCGCCCTCGAAGACCGAGACCGTGGCCGCGGTCACGCAGGTGCCCTGGAGGAGCGGGGCCACGCTGGTGAGGGCCGCGGCCGCGGGCGCGGTGATCACCGGCGGCGCGGGGGCCAGCAGGTTGACCGACACGAAGACCGTGGCGCTGCTCGAGAGCGGCGGGGTGACGGTGTTGGAGGTCACCACGCCACCGCTGGCCGTCGTCGCCCCGAGGCCACCGGAGATGATGGTCATCGACGCCGGCGAGTACTTGAGCATCGTGTTCATCTTCAGCTTGTAGCCAACGCCCGCCCACACCCCGAACGAGGCGCTGCCCGAGGCGTCGGTGGTGGCCGAAACCGGGTTGCCGCCGCTGGTGACCGCCGCGCCCGCGTTGTCGAGCAGGAACACCTGCACGCCCGACGCGAGGCTGGAGTCAGCCTGCTTGGCGGTGACGATGAGCTGGCTGCCGCAGTTGCCGAGGTACGGCGTGGTGTCGGGCACCGTCGCCTGCGAGACGAGGTCGGTGTAGTTCGTGGTGACGTTCGCCGCCGTGGTGTACGCGCCCTTGGCGGTGACCGGGGTCACCTGGGTGCTGCCGGCGTTGATCGTGGCGAGGCCCGCGGTGGCCGGGCAGCTCGAGGCCGGGCCCGCGAGCGACCAGCACATCTGCGGCGTGGCGCCGGTGGTGACGCGGAAGTCGGCGGCCGGGGTGATGCTGGTGTCGGTGAAGCCGAGCGTCGCCACCTCGAAGGTGGGCGTGCTGCCGGCGAGCGCCGTGGGGAGGTTGGTCAGGTCGACCGTCGCCGTGCCCGCGGGAATGGTGATGTTCGTCCACCCGGCCACGTCGGCGCCGAAGGAGTTCTTCACCGTCAACTTCGCCGACGTGTACTGGGCCGGCGAAGGCGTCACGAGCTTGAACGACTTGTACTGCCAGACGCGGGTCGAGGGGTCGCAGCCGAGGCGGGGAATGGAGATGGCCGCCTTGAAGGAGATCTTCGGGGGGCCACCGGAGCAGCCCGCGGCGCCGGTGCTCACGCGCCAGTTCTGGATGACGCCGGTGTCCGCGTTGGTCCACAGGCAGTCGCTGTCTTCAGGGTCGAAGGTCGGCGCGTACATCGAGGTGACCGAGATGGGGAAGGCGGGCGCGCAGGCCGCGTCGGTCGCCATGTCCCAGCACTGGGCGCGGTTGCCGGTGATCACCCAGGCCGCCTTGTTCGCGAAGCTGGTGGCCTTGCCGTACTGAATGCCGGTGTACGAGAGCGAGATGACCGGGTTCGCCGCGAGGTTGGCGCGGAAGTTCGGGGGCAGGGTGGAGGTCGTGCCGTCGGCCGCGTAGCACTGCGCGTCGGAGCAGAAGTTGCTCACCGAGCCGTCGGCGTTGGGCACCGCCCACACCGGGCTGCGGGCCGCGGCCACGGGCCAGGTGCCCGGGCAGCGCATCATGGTGGTGCTGTCGTAGCAGTCGATGCCCAGGCCCGTGCCCGGCATGGCGTACAGCCGCGTACCGATGGCCGCCAGGCCGGCGTCGTTGAACTGGCCGTTGAGCGGCAGCGTCGCGCCGGTGCACTCGGTGCCCGTCGACATGTCGAGGCAGGTGATGACCGAGGTCGTCGGCGTGCGGCCGAGCGCGTACATCTTGCGGCCGATGATCGCCGGGTCGGCGTGGTTGTCGTAGCCGCTGTCACGCTGGCTGTAGGTCGAGAGCACCGTGGGCGTGGCGCAACGGGCGCCGGTGTTGATGTTGGCGCAGTCCCACGCGAGCCTGCCGCTGTTCGAGGTCGGCACCCAGATCTTCATCGACAGCTCGTCCACGCGGCCGGTCGCGCGGCTGGGCGTGTTCGACAGCGCCATCGGGTAGCCGGGGCAGGTCGTGGAGTTCGACAGCACGCGGCACATCAGCGTCGCCGGGCCGTTGTGGTGGTGGATGTTGAAGACGCGCGTGTGGGCGGGATCGAAGAAGACGTCCCAGCCGTCGCCGGCGCTGCCGCCGGAGAACGAGGCGGGGATGACCACCGGCGGCGCGCCGATGCTCGACAGGAGCGCCTGGCGCTCACCGTCGATGCCGTCGGCCGTCACCGCGCCGGTGGTGGTGAGCCGGGTCACCGAGCTCCACCCCGAGGGCGTGGTCGGCGCCGCGCCGAGCGCCGTGGCGCCCGCGTAGTACGTCGTGGTCCAGCCCTGCGGCACGATGGGCGGCGCGGTCAGGGTGTGAATCGTCGCGTTCCAGTTCGCCTCGAGGGTCTGGGACACCGTGCCCACCACGCTCGCGGCCGGCAGCGTCGCTTCGTACGAGACCGTGTTGCCGATGACGCCGGCGTCGAGGGTCAGGTCGGTGATCAGCAGCGCCTGCTGGCTGCTGCGGGCTGAAGCAGAGGGCTGCGGGGAGCCTTCCTCTTTTGCCTTGTTGCTACAGCCCACGACGAGCAGCGCGGCCACGGCGATGATTCCCAGGTTCTTCATGCTGGAGCTCCCCTCAAGTTCTTCAAAAACGAAAAGCGACCGGAAATGACTACCGGCGTGTTTGGTGTGCGCTTGCGGATCATTTCGGGAGCAATTTCCCCGTCGGAAACCTGACGCGCCGAGGGTGCGACTGGGGCGGCAATGGGTGGGTCGGCGTTCGCCCAGTCACGAGAAATGACCCGTGTCTGGCTCGCATTCTTCGAGCACAAGCTGTCGAGAACTGAGCCTCGCTGCTCCCGGGCGCAGCCACTGCGCGCGTGCTGGTGAGCAGGAGTCGCACACCGGAGTGCCAGTGACCCACGCAGCTTCCGGAATGCACCGAAGCTGAAGCTGGTGATCGCCTGGGCGAAAGGTCGAGTCCGACATGAGACAAAACCTGCATCGGCGTGGCGACAGCGACGGTGGACGAGATTCAGTGGCGCGCCCGCCGGCCGCGCCGGAGGAGCCCGCGGGGGCCTCCATCGCAGACACGACGAGGCCTCGTCCCGGAGCTGGCGACGAGGCCTCTTCACTTCAGGGGATGGGCCGAGTTCAGGGGGTGCGAATGAAGACGCGCAGGCTGCAGCCGGGGACCTTGTAGCCGCCGCCGCCGTCGCTCAGCAGCCAGTTGGATCCCACGCCGAACTCACCGGGCGTGTACATGGCGCTGCCAAAGCCTCGGCCGTCGTTGGTCACCAGCACGTGGGCGCCCCAGTTGTAGGCGCGGATCGCGTTCTGGGTGTTCGCGTCGCTGGGGGCCAGCGTCCACCCGGGGGGCACCCGCCAGTAGGCGTTGGTGCAGCCGGCGTTCGCGTCGGTGACCGCGGCGCAGTCGATGGTCGCATAGGTGTAGCCGCCGTAGCCGATGTACGTCGCCCCGCTCGCGTACGGGTTGCAGGTGCCGGCGTTCGACACGCACGAGGTGCCCGAGCAGATGGTCCCGCCAGGGCACACCGTGCCGCAGGCGCCGCAGTTGTTGTTGTCGTTCTGCAGCGAGGTCTCGCAGCCGTCGGCGTTGCTCCCGTTGCAGTTGCCGTAGTTGGCGTTGCACGTCAGGCCGCAGGTGCTGCCGCTGCACGCCGCCGAGGCGTTGGCGCCGCCGCTGCAGGTGGTGCCGCAGGCGCCGCAGTTGCTGACGTTGGTGGTGGTGTTTACCTCGCAGCCGTTGGCCGAGCTCAGGTCACAGTTCGCCGTGCCCGCGCCGCAGGCCGGGGCCGAGCAGGTGCCCGAGCCGCAGGCCGCCACGGTCCCGGTGCTGCTCGGGCAGACGTGGCCGCACGAGCCGCAGTTGCTCACGTTGGCCGAGGTGGCGGTCTCGCAGCCGTCGGCGCCCGCCCCGTTGCAGTTGCCGTAGCCCGCGGTGCACGCGAAGCCGCACACGCCGGTGCTGCAGGTGGTGGTGGCGTTCGCCGCCGCGCTGCAGGTGGTGCCGCAGGCGCCGCAGTTCGCGGTGTCCGCCGAGAGCGCCTTCTCGCAGCCGTCGGCCGCCACGCCGTTGCAGTTCCCGAAGAGCCCGAGGCACGCGAAGCTGCAGGTGCTCCCGCCGCAGCTCGAGGCCGCGTTGGCCCCGCTGGGGCAGGCGGTGCCGCAGCCGCCGCAGTTATTGGGGTCGAAGGTGGTGTTGGAGCAGGTGCCGCTGCAGTTGGTCAGGCCGCTCTGGCAACTGAGCACGCAGGCCCCGCCGCTGCAGACCTTGCCCGCGCTGCAGACCGTGCCGCAGGCGCCACAGTTGTCGTGGTCACGCTGCTTGTCGACGCAGGTGCCGTTGCAGTCGGAGAGGCCGCTCTGGCACGTGAGCACGCAGGCCCCGGCGCTGCACACCCGGCCGGCCGCGCAGGCGTTGCCGCAGGCGCCGCAGTTCGCGGTGTCTCGCTGCTCGTCGACGCAGGTGCCGCTGCAGTTGGCGAGGCCGCTCTGGCAGGTGAGGCCGCAGGCGCCGCCGCTGCACACCTGGCCGCTGGCGCAGGCCGCGGTGCAGGCGCCGCAGTTCGAGCGGTCGGTGGCGAGGTTGACGCAGGTGCCGTTGCAGGCCGTCAGCCCGGCCTGGCAGGTGAGCACGCAGGCGCCGCCGCTGCACACCTGGCCCGAAGCGCAGCTCGCGCCGCAGGCGCCGCAGTGCGAGCGGTCGGTGACCAGGTCGCGGCAGCTCCCGCCGCAGTCGGTGAGGTTGCCCTGGCAGCTGACCTGGCAGGTGCCGCCGGTACACACTTCGCCGGCCGCGCAGCTCGTGCCGCAGGCGCCGCAGTTCGCGAAGTCGCGCTGGTAGTCACGGCAGGATCCACCGCACAGGGCGAGGCCCGCCTGGCAGCTGACCGCGCACACCCCGTTGCTGCACACCTGTCCCGCGGCGCACGCGGCGCCACACCCGCCGCAATGCGCGCGGTCGGTGGCCACGTCACGACAGCTCCCGGCACAATCCGTGAGGCCCGCCTGGCAGCTGACCTGGCAGGTGCCCGCGGTGCACACCTCGCCGGCCGCGCAGCTCGTGCCGCAGGCGCCGCAGTTCGAGCGGTCGGTCTGCACGTCGCGGCAGCTCCCGGCACACTCGGTGAGGCTCGCCTGGCAGGTACGCACGCACGCGCCCGCGCTGCAGACCTGGCCCGCCGCACAGCTCGTGGCGCAGGTCCCGCAGTGGGCGAAGTCGCTCTGGTAGTCGCGGCAGGTGCCGTTGCACAGCGCGAGGCCGGCCTGGCAGCTCGTGCCGCAAGTGCCGTTGCTGCACACCTGGCCCGCGGCGCAGGTGCCGCCGCAGGAACCGCAGTGCGCGCGGTCGGTCGCCAGGTCGCGGCAGCTCCCGCCGCACGCGGTGAGGCCCCCTTCGCAGGTCAGCTGGCACACGCCGGCGCTGCACACCTGGCCCGAGGCGCAGGCGTTGCCGCAGGCGCCGCAGTTCGCGGTGTCGGTCTGCGCGTCACGGCAGCTGCCGTTGCAGTCGGTCAACCCGCTCTGGCAGCTCAAGACACAGGCGCCGCTGCTGCACACCTGGCCCGAGGCGCAGCCCGTGCCGCAGGTGCCGCAGTGGGCCCGGTCGCTGGCGAGGTCGCGGCAGTCGTTGCCGCACTTGGTGAGGCCGGCCTCGCAGCTCAGCTGGCAGGTGCCGGAACTGCACACCTCGCCCGAGGCGCAGGCGTGGCCGCAGGCGCCGCAGTTGTTCCGGTCGGTCTGCTCGTCACGGCAGGTGCCGCTGCAGGCGTTGAGTCCCTGCTGGCAGCTCAGGACACAGGCGCCGGCCGCGCACACCTGGCCCGAGGCGCAGGCCACGCCGCAGCCGCCGCAGTTGGAGACGTCGGTCTGCGCGTCGCGGCAGCTCCCGCCGCAGCTGGTGAGGCCCGCCTGGCACGAGAGCGCGCACACGCCGCTGCCGCAGGCCTGGCCCGGGGCACAGGTGCTGCCGCACTGGCCGCAGTTGGCCGGGTCGTTGGCAAGCACGGTGCACACCCCGGCGCAGTTGACCTGTCCCGTGGGGCAGCTGACGACGCACGCGCCGTTGTTGCAGGCCTGGCCCGATGCGCAGACCGTTCCGCAGGTGCCACAGTTGGCGCGGTCGATCTTCGCGTCGCGGCAGCTCCCCGCGCAGTTGATGAGCGTCGACTGGCAGGACACCGCGCAGGTGCCGCTGCTGCACACCTGGCCGGCGGCGCAGGCGTTGCCACAGGTGCCGCAGTTGGCGCGGTCGGTCTTCGGGTCGCGGCAGCTGCCGCCACACAGCAGCAGGCCCTGCTGGCAGGACACCACGCAGGCGCCGTTGGTGCACACCTGGCCCGAGCCGCAGGCGTTGCCACACGCACCGCAGTTGGCACGGTCCGTCGCGGCGTCGCGGCAGCCCCCGTTGCAGTCGGTGAGGCCCGCCTGGCAGCTCACCGCGCACTGGCCGGCGCTGCACACCTGTCCATCGGCGCAGCGCGTGCCGCAGCCGCCGCAGTTGTTCCGGTCGGTCGCTTCATCGCGGCAGCTGCCGCCGCAGTTGGTCTGGCCGGCCGTGCAGCTCAGGGTACACAGGCCCTGGCTGCAGACCTGGCCCGCACCGCAGCGCGTGCCACAGCCGCCGCAGTTGAGGACGTCCGAGGCCACGTCGCGGCAGCTCCCGTCGCAGTTGGTGAGGCCCGACTGGCAGCTGAGCGCGCAGCCACCCGCGCTGCACACCTCGCCAGCCGCGCAGGCCACGCCGCAGCCGCCGCAGTGGGCGACGTCGGTCTCGGTGTCCCGGCAGCTGCCGTTGCAGTTGGTCTGGCCACCGCCGCAGCTCACGCCGCAGGCGCCGCCGTTGCACACCTGGCCCGAGGGGCACACGGTGTCGCAGGCGCCGCAGTGGTCGCGGTCGGTCGTGAGGTCGCGGCAGGACGCGCCGCACTGCGTGGCCCCGGCCAGGCAGCTCACCGCGCAGGCGCCGGCGCTACAGGCCTTCCCCGAGGGGCAGGCGTTGCCACACGAGCCGCAGTTCGCCGGGTCGGCCGCGAGGTCGCGGCAGGCGCCGCTACAGATGCTCTGGCCTCCGCCGCAGGTGACGCCACAGACGCCGTCGCTGCACACCTGGCCCGCGCTGCACGTGGTGCCGCAGGCGCCGCAGTTTCCGAGGTCGACCTTCACGTCGGCGCAGACGTCGCCGCAGACTGCCTGGCCCGTGGGGCACGTCTTGTTGCAGCCCCAGAGCGTCAGCGCGCTCACCACGACCGTCAGCGCAAACGTCAGTCTCGTCGAATTCATGCGGGCTCCCGGAAGGCGTACCGGAAAAGGCTGATCAGCCCCGGGGCTGCGCGCCACGCGAACGTACGTGTTTTCTCCGCAGTCAACGCGGTGGCGCGCAACGGTTGCGACGATCACTGCGCCCGCTCGGAAGGCCGACTTGATGCGGGTCAAGCGGTGCGCAGGAACTTCGCCGGAGGGACCTGCTACAACACCCGGCCCATGATCCGCCGCTTCGGGCTGCTCCTCACCGTGGTCGCTTCGAGCGGCTGCTTCAACTTCGATACTGCGTACCAGGCCTATTGCGACGCCGGCCGCTGCACTGACGGCGGCGCGACAGGCGGCGGTGGAGGCACCACGACGGGCGGCGGCGGAGGCACCACGACGGGCGGCGGCGGAGGCACCACGACGGGCGGCGGCGGAGGCACCACGACGGGCGGCGGTGGAGGCACCACGACGGGCGGCGGTGGAGGCACCACGACGGGCGGTGGTGGAGGTACCGCTACGGGCGGCGGCGGAGGCACGGTGTCGTGCGGCGCCTTCATGTGCCCGGAACTCGACTGGAAGTCGACGCGCCGGGGCGTCAACTGGGACCTCGCGCCCGGCCTCCAGGCGGAGTCGCTGACCCGCTTCGACATGTACGCCGCGTTCGACTCTTCGAGGCCAGGCCAGACGAGCGTGTACACGCAGTCGCTCTTTCAGTTTCGAGACGCTGGGGTCACCGACCTCGACATCACCAGCTTGACGTCGACCCGCTTCGAAGCGGACATGCTCCGCGGCGTGTCACTCGATGACCAGTGGCTCGCCTTTCGTGGTGGGGTGACGCACCTCGTGGGCGGCTTCTCCGATACGTTCTACGGCTGCACCACGGCTGACGGCGGGCAGACCGACCCCTGGCACTACGGCGCGATCCCCGTCAGCGCCAACGAGGCCTGGCTCGTCGGCTACCAGCGCAGCGTCTGCAAGTGGACGCCGAGCACGGGGCTGGTCGAGGTGCTCCCCCTGGTCTCGAGCCCCAACACGGTGCTGGTCGATGCCTACAAGAAGGCCAACGGCGAGCTGATCATCGCTGGCGGCGAGCGTGACCCCAGCAACAACGCGTGGTGCGTCGCCATGCTCTCCGACGGGACGCCCCTCACCGTGCCTCCCATCCTCGACACCACCTACGGCGATGGCTGCCCGTCCATCGACGGCGCGGGCGACACCGTCTACATGCTGTCCCGAGACAACGACACGCGTCACGGCCAGATCCTCAAGCAGCAGTCCGATGGATCCTTCGCGGTGGTCTACACCGCGCCCTTTACCCTCTCGAAGCTCGACGTCACGCCCCAGGGCCAGGTGTGGGCCGTCGGCGACTCGAACCAGAAGGCCGTTTTCTATGACGGCGGTGCGTGGGGCCTCGTGGGGCTGGTCACCACGGCGCTGCGCGGCAACGTCGTCTGGCAGAACGTGGCTGCGCTGCCCGAGGGCGTGGTGCTCGCGGGCTACGAAGACGAACGCGACGGTGGCAGGGCGGCGATCGCCAACACCTACCGCTTCGGTCACTGAACGCTCGCAGCGCGGGGTCCCCGATGGAGGCCGTGGTCATCGCCGTACCGCCCGAGGCGCCACCCGCGCGGCTCGGCGAGCGCTTCACCCTGCGCGAAGGCAACCCCCTGCGCGTCGGCCCCGGTCGCGAGGCGCGGCTGCGCCTGGGCCCCACGGGCATGGGCGATCTCCTGCTCGGCTCCGAGGGCGGCGTGCCCTTCGTGCGCGCGCTGCTCCCCACGCTGCGCGCCTCGCTGTCCGGCCATGAGCTGCACGGCTCGGCCCAGCAGCCCCTGCGGCCCGGTGACAGTCTCTACGTCCACCCCGGGCTGGTGCTGGAGTTCCGCGACGGGCCGCCCGGCCCCCCGGCGAGGCACCCGCAGCTCGAGGCCCAGCTCGTGGACGCGGGCGATGACGCCACCTGGGCGGTGTACCTCGACTTCCTCGAAGAGCACGGCGACCCGCTGGGGCGCTGGCTGCGCGACGCCGCGAAGGCCGACGACGCCGCGCGCACGCGCCAACTGCTGGGGCTCGCCGAGGCGGTGCGGGGCGGCCTCGCGCAGGTGACGTGGAGCCCCCGCGGCCTGCTCTCGAGCGTCACCCTCACGCGCCAGGCCGTCACTGGCGCGCCGGGCCTCGCGTGGCACGTGGACCAGCTCGCGAAGCTGCGCGTCGCCCGCCTCTTGCCGCGGCTCTCGGTGGCGCTCTTCGCCGGGCCCGCGCCGGGCCGCGCCGAGGCCGGGGAGGACCCCGACGCGCTCGCCGCCGACGTGCTCACCCGGCTCGCGGCGCTCGAGGGCGCGCCGGCGCTCCGCTCGGTGTCTTTGGGCTTCGTGAGCCAGCCCCGTGCGTGGCCCAAGGCGGAGCTCGCGTGGCAGGCGCTCAAGGCCCGGGCGCCGCACCTCGAGGCGTGGAAGGGCGTGGTGGTGTCCGGGGGCCGGGCGCTGCTCTCGCTGCTGGCGCGCACCACCGACGTGGAGAGCGTGGCCGCCGACGTGGTGCTCAACCCCGCGCGCTCCGACGTGGGCACGGGCCCGACCTGCCTGGTGCGGCTGGTGGGCGCGGCGCCGCCCGTGTCCTGCACGCTCCACCGGAGCAGCGACGGTCAGTGGGTGGTGTTCGACGAGCACGCCGACCCGTTCCGTCTCGCGCACGGCCGCCTCGCCCTGCGGGTCAACGGCCAGGTCACCGCCCGGGCCACGCTGGCGCCGGGGGACGTGGTGGAGCCCGTGGAGGGCCTGCGCTTCCTCTTCAACTTCGCCAGCGACTGACGGCTCATCGGCAGGGGTGTCGGTGGTGGCGAGGAGACAGTGAGGTGTGGGCGGGACGGGAGGAGGGGATGAGACGAGGCGCCGGCCAGAATGGAAGTGATCATCGGAAGGCGCGGCGGATCGATCGCGCTTCGCTTGATCGGCGTGCAACTGTGAGGGTCTCAAGCGCTTGATTCATGTCGGACGCCACAGTTCGCGGTCACGACCTCTGTACGGGAAGCGCGGCCCGGAAGCTTGATCAGCGTAGGGCTCCAGGGGAGAGAGGCGCTCTTTCGCGAAGCCGCGCCAAATCCCGCGATCGCGATGATCGACTTCCCGCGGTTCCT
>CAIVGN010000036.1 GCA_903905455.1 uncultured Archangium sp. | reverse complement strand
CCTGGCCTCCCCCGCGCAAGGTAGGCCCCACGAAGCTGGTGGTGCCCTGGGTGTGGTCGAAGAAGAAGTCGTTCTGCACGAAGCTCGCGAAGCCCAGCAGGCTCGCGCTCACCCGCCGTGACTCGAACTTCGCGCCGAGTTCGCCGCCGTGCACGTTCACGAAGGGCGCGCGCTCGCCGTCCGAGAGCTGCCTCGCCTGCGGGGTGCGGAAGCCGTCGCCGTACGAGAGGTAGACGCGGAAGTGTTCCCCCAGGCCCCGCTCCAGGCCCGCCTTGAGCCCGAAGTGGGGCCCCAGCGAGGTGCGCGAGGCGCCGGTTCCCGAGAAGGCCAACGCGTCGTGCAGTTCCACGTGCAGCACGTCGACCCGGCCACCGAGCATCAACCGCCACGGACCCGGTGCCCACGCGAGCTCACCCCACGCGCTGCCGAGGGTCTGCGTGACGGTGGCGTCGAGGGCCTCGCGGAACGACGTGGCCGCGCCCGAGACCACCGGCGCGCGCAGGCTGCCATCGGCCTCGTTGTACCCGCGCTGCGCCTGGTCAACGCCATCGCGCCGCCCGGCGATCCCCACGTCGAGCAGCAACACCTGGTCGCCCACGTGGAGGTGCTGGGTGTGCGTGACGCGCAGCCCCTCGGTGTTGGTGGCCTGGGTCTGCTCGAGCCCGTCGCCCGCGGGGTTGTTCAGGAAGCCGGTGAAGTTGTTGCGCAGCCGCAGGTCGACCAGCAGCCCATACAGCTCGAACAGCGTGCGGCCGGTCTCGTGGGGCACTTCGGCTGCGAGCAGCACCTGGTGCCGCGACGACGAGCCGCCCTGCGTTTGACCGAAGGCCTCGAAGAACCCGGCGGCGCCCGCTTGAAACGCGTCTTCGCGCACCACGCCCGGCGAGGCGAACTGTGCGCCGTAGCTCCCCACCACCGCGCGGAGCTTCACCCGGTCGAACTTCAGCACCGCCTGCCCGAGCGCCGAGATGCGCCCGAAGGCGCGTTGGGCGCCGAAGCCATCCCCCTGCACGTACTCCACGGCGGCGAAGGTCTCGTCGTGGCCCTCGGGCCTGAAGCCCGCGAAGAGCCGGTAGCGATTGAAGCGACCGGCGCCGACGGAGAGCACCACGCCCGGCTCCTCGAGGCCCAGCTCGTAGCGCACGGACCCGGCGACGGCGAAGTCCCCCTGCCACGCGCGCGCGCTGCCTTCGGTGACCTTCACCTCGCGCACGGCCTCGGGGATGAGCCAGTTCAGGTCGGCGTAGCCCAGCGCGTGGAGATGCGAGACCTCGTTGACGGGGAGCCCGGCGACGTTGAGCTCGACGTCCTGGCCGTGCACCGCGTCGAAGCCGCGCAGGAACAACTGCTGGGCCTTGCCTTCGCCCGAGTGCTGCGAGGCGACGAGGCCGGGCACGAGGCGCAGCAGGTCCGTCGCGCCCGAGCGCGGTGCGGCGGCGATGACGTCGCGGCCGATGACCACCTCCGACGCGCCGTGCGTGGGGCGTGCTTCGCGCACGGTGGTGAGCATGGGCGCCGGGACACCGGCATCTTCTTCAACGCCCTCGTGCGCCCGCGCCGAGGTGGCGCAGACGAGAAAGAGCAAACACAGCACACGCATGACGTGGCCTCAGGCAGAGAGCAAAGCTCCCTCGCCCTGCGAAAGCGGGGAGAGGGTCGGGGTGAGGGGCCAACGCGCAGCACTACGGAGCCTGCGACATCTCCACCCGGCGCAACCCGCGCACCGAAGGCGCGACCCGCACCACCGCAGCCAGCTCCCGCATCGCAACCACGACGTGAGCGCGCGCCATCACCTCGCCAGGAGCCACGAAGCTCACCGCGAAGTGCTCAAAGCTCCCGGAGCCGTGCGACTCCCGCGAGTCCTGCGACGGCCGAGAATCCCCCGGCCCCTGGTGCGAGTGCTTCGTCCCGTGCGAGTGCGTCTCCCGGTGCAGTACGGGGGCGACGAGCAAGCACCACGTCAGGGCGACCAGCCCGAGCACTGCCCATTCCCGTCGGTCGCGCCGGTCGAACACTGACGCTGCCGTTAGTCGCGCGTGACGCTCAAGGCAACCACGACACGCCTGCGTCGCTCCGGCCGTGATCGACCACGCACTCGGCCAGCTTCTCATCGCAGTGCATGCCCGGCCCGCAGCCAATGACACACCGCCGCTCGGGCAAATCATCCGGCTGCCTCGTGGGATCGCTCCCGTTGCCCGCCGAGAGGAGCCCCGGCCGCGCGGGCGAGACCTGCGGCGTGGGCGCCGAGAGGTACCGACACCCGAACAGTCCCACGAGAACCATCAAGCCCAGTGCGCCGCGCATGAACGAATCGTGGGCGCGGTACTGACGGGCTGCAAAATTTCATCTACACCGTCGCCCGGTGAACCTCGGCGTGGAGCACCAGCGAGACGTGGTCGAGGTGTTGCTCGACGCGCACGTCGAGCTGCGCCACGTGGTCTGCCTCGCCGAGTGCCTCGCGTCGGGCAACGCCACGGCCAGCGCGCGAGAGACGGCCGAGACCATCTCCGACTACGTCGAGTGGATGTTGCCGATGCACTGCGCCGACGAAGACGACTCGCTGGCGCCGCGCCTGGCAGGTCGGCACCGCATCGTGGACGACGCGCTCGCGCAGATGAAGCGGGAGCACCTCGCGCTCGAAGGGCCCATCGCGCGGGTCCGGTTGCTGTGCCGCACCCTCGCCCGGGACATCACGCGGCTGCACGCGCTGCGCTTCGAGCTGGCGTCGGCGGTCGACGATCTCCGCGCGCGGCTCGAGCACCACCAGGCGCTCGAAGAGTCGATCATCTTCCCCGCGCTCAAGCGGATGCTCTACGTCGACGAGCTCGAGTCCATCCAGGCCGAGATGCGCGAACGGCGCGCCGCCTAGTCTTCCGCTTCTTCGTCCTCGTCCTCGTCGAAGCGCGCCCGCAGCGTCGCCACGTTCCGGGCCTCGTCGAGCAACTGCGTGGACAGCAGCACCTCGAGCACGTCCCAGCGCAGCGCCCAGACCTGCAGCATGTCTTCCCACTCCCCGAGCACCACCAGCGGCTTCACGTCGTCCTCGTCGCGGAACAGGTCGCCGAGGTTGGTGATCAGCGCCTCGACGCTCTCCACCTCCCACTTCTCCTTCAGCTCGCCCCACTGCACCTCGATGACCATCGGCGTGCCGGTGCGCACGTCGAGCACCTTCAACTTCGTGGCCGGGCCGCCCATGGCGTGGGTCAGCGGCCCCATCACCTCGTCCGCCGACGCGCGCAGCGAGATGCTCAGCCCGCCGACCAGCCGCTCGTCGTAGCAGGCCTCACGCAGCGACTTCGGCAGCGCGCCGCGGCCCTGCACCAACCCCAACGTGCGCAGGCGCTTCACGAGGCCTCGGGGTCCTTCTTCTTGCGCGAAGGCGCGACGCGCTTCGGTTCGCCTTCCTGCTTCGCGTAGTGCGGAGGCCACGGCGCGTCACCCTGCCCCTCGGCCTCGTGTCGCTTCACCAGCTCGAGCAGCGGCTCCAGCGAGAACGCCTGGCCGTCGATGCCCGCCCCGGGGTCACCTTTCTCTTTGTACCGCTGCGGCACGGTCTTCACGGTGAAGGCGCCCAGCTCGATGTCGGGCAACTCGTTCCAGAAGAACGGAGCCGACACGCGCGCGTCGGGGGTGGGGCGCACCGAGTAGGCGGAGGCCACGGTCTTGTCCTTCGCGTTCTGGTTGTAGTCGAGGAAGACGCCGTGCCGCTCTTCCTTCCACCACTTGCTGGTGGCGATGGCCGGCGCGCGCTGCTCGACCTCGCGGGCCAGGGCGAGGGCGGCGCGGCGCACCTCGATGAAGCCCCACTTCGGCTCGAGCCGCACGTTGACGTGAATGCCCCGGCTGCCGGAGGTCTTGGGGTAGCCCGACAGGCCCAGCCCACTGAGCACCTCGTGCACCACCTTCGCCACCTCGCGCACCTGCGAGAACGGCACGCCGGGGCCAGGGTCGAGATCGATGCGCAGCTCGTCGGGGTGCTCGAGATCGCTGGCGCGGATGGCGTGCGGGTTCAGGTCCAGACAGCCCAGGTGCGCGACCCACACCAGGCCGGCGGCGTCGCGGAGCACCACCTCCTCCGCGCTGCGCCCCGAGGGGAACGAGAGCGTCACCGTGTCGACCCAATCGGGCTTTCCCGGGGGCGCGCGCTTCTGGAAGAAGAACTCGCCGGCCGCGCCATCCGGGAAACGCTTGAGCGCCATGGGGCGGTCCTTCACGCCCACCAACGCGCCGTCAGCCACGGCCAGGTAGTAGTGAATGAGGTCGAGCTTGGTGATGCCCGCCTCGGGGAAGAACACCTTGCCGGGGCTCGAGACCTTGACCACGCGCCCGGCGACTTCGATCTCCAGCGACTCGCTCCTGCTCGCGGCCATGGGGCTGACAGAAACACGAAGGGCGGCGCGGATGAAGTTCCGCACCGCCCTCGAAGTGTCACGCCGAAGCGCCGCTCAGCTCAGGGGCTGCAGGTGCCCGAGCTCTTGCAGGTGCAGCTGGCGATGATGCACGCGAAGTTCGACGGGTCGAGCGCGCCGCACGAGTCGCCGGTGTTCACGCACAGGCCGAGCAGGCCGAGCGTCGAGTCGCAGCACTGGCCCGAAGCGCAGGGCGTCATGTCGTCGCAGAAGCCGGGGAGCCCGCCGCCGCCGTCGAGGCCGGGGAAGCCGCTGCCACCGCCCGTACCGCCACCGCCGATGCACGCGCCCGCGTCGGCCGCGTCACACGTCGCGCCACCCGAGCAGCCGATGCACGCCGCGCCGGGCGAACCCTGGCCGCACTGCGCGTTGGTGAACGTGCCGGGGAGCTTGCAGGTGTTGCCGTCGCAGCAGCCAGCGCAGTTGCCCGAGTTGCACGAGGTGCCGCCGAAGCAGGTGCCGCCCTGGCAGGTCTGGCCCGCGCCCGTCACGTCGCACGCCTGGCAGAACGCGCCGTTCTTGCCGCACTTCGCGTTGTTGGTCAGGCCGTCCGCGAGGCAGGCGCCGGTGTTCACGTCGATGCAGCCCGCGCAGGGGGCGCAGGCGCCGCTGACGCAGGTGTTGCCCATCATGCAGCTGGTGCACGCGCCGCCGCCCATGCCGCAGCGGGAAGGCGTGGTGTTGGTGATGCACACCCCGGCCGCGCTGCAGCAACCCGTCGAGCAGTTCGTCGCGTTGCAGTTACCCGTGCCGCCGCCGCCGCCCGTCGCCGAGCCGCCACCGGTCGCGCTGCCGCCGCCCGTCGCCGAACCGCCGCCCGTCGCGCTGCCGCCACCCGTCCCGCCGCCCGTCGCCGTGCCGCCGGTGCAACGCCCACCGAACTCCGAGGCCTGGTCGAGGCGCGCGCAGGTCTGGCCCACCGAGCACATCGAGCAGCTCTGGCCGCCGGCGCCACAGGCGTCAGGCGAGATGCCCTTGAAACACGAGTCGCTCTCGTCACAGCAGCCCGCACAGTTGCTGGCGTTGCAGCGCACGATGACGGGCGCCTTGCCACACGAAGAGGGCAAAACGGCGAAGGCGAAGCCGATGGCGGCGCCGAGGGCGAGGGCGTGAGTGGAGTTCGACGAACGCATGCTTTTCTTCTCCTGCGAAGAGACCGGCCAGTCTCCCGCGACAGCGATGGGCGGTGGATCAACTTTGGCGAAGTCGCAGCGTCTACACACTGCGCTGCGCGCCCACAAGTACGTGCCGTGCCGGAGGTCGCTGCGTTCTCACATCTTGAGAAATCGAGCCGGGTACGACCGGGTGCGTCAGCAGAGTGCGCGACACACAGTGTCGGGGGGTTGATCTCCTCTCCCTACAGACTAGAGGATGCGCGCCTTCTTTCCCCACCTGGAGTTTCCCATGCGTCACCCCTTCGTCGCGCGAAGCGCGTTGCTCGCCTTTGCCCTCGCCCTCACTGCCGGCTGCAACTGCGGCGGTGGACAGATCGGCCGCACCAACGGCGAAGTCGTCGTCATCTGGCGCGACGCCGCCGGTGAGCGCATCAGCAGCCGCGACGCCACGTTCGACTTCGGCAACGCCCTCATCGGCGAGCGCAAGACGCTGAGCATGCTCGTGCGCAACACCGGCGCCGGCAAACTCACCCTGGCCAAGCTCGACAAGAGCGACGGTGACGAGGTGGCCATCGGCCTGCCTGGCCACGTGCCCGCCACCGCGACCTCGGTGTTCGAGGCCGAGTTCGACACCATGGTGCTCCAGCCCTCGTCGCAGCAGGAATTCATCCTCAACTTCACGCCCCGCGGCCTGAAGGGGAACTACCTCTCGAAGCTGCTCCTCACCACCGAGGGCACGCGCTTCGAAGACGCCACCGCGGTCATCACCCTGCTGGGCCAGGGCGAGAAGGGCTCCTGCGATCTCCCCGACGTCATCGACTTCGGCAAGACGCCCATCGGCGAGACGCTGCCCTTCGCCGTCGGCTTCGCCAACCCCACCAGCCTCCCGGCCTCGGGCAACACCGGCCCCATCACCGGCGCCGACGCGCTCAACTTCGGCTACCAGGTCAACACCCCCATGGGCGCCGTGCCCGTGCCCGCGATGTCGTCGACCGACGTGGTCGTCACCTTCAGCCCCACCGAGGAGCGCCAGTACGAAGCCCAGGTGGTGATGCGCGGCGCCGGCGAGTGCCCCGAGAAGACCGTCACCCTGCGCGGCCACGGCAGCACCGAGACGCTCACCTGGAGCCCCACCACCATCAACTACGGCTACGTGAACCCCGGCTCGGAGACGCTGCGCGACGTGGTGTTCATCAACCCCGCGTCGGTGCCCATCGTGCTGACCCAGGTGACCTCGACCAACTCGGCCGACTTCTACCACGCGGTGCCCGCCGGCCAGGACGCGTCCAGGTTCACCGTCGCGCCCAACGGCGTGCCCACGTCCATGCGCATCGCCTGCAACCCCTCGCAGCTCGGCGCGCGCACCGGCACCCTCACCTTCCGCACCGGCCTGACCCAGAACCCCTCGGGCACCATCACCCTCAACTGCACCGGCGGCGGCCCGCGCATCAAGGTCTCGCCCCGGCCCACGCTGTCCTTCGGGCGCGTCGGCTTCTTCCCCGGCAACACCAACTTCGCGGTGGTGCGGAAGATCAACGTGCAGAACATCGGCTCGCGGCCGCCCATGCCTGACCCCACCTCCAACCTCTACCTGGGCCAGCTCGCCAGCGACGGCAGCTACGGCGCGCCGTTCTTCGACTTCGTGCCCGGCCCCGGCACCGCCGCCGACGAGTTCGTCGTCGACCTCGCCTCGCCCTACTCCCAGGCCAACGGGCTGCAGGCCATCGCCGGCCTCAACTTCGTCGACCTGAGCGTCACCTTGAAGCCGCAGTCCATCGGGATGAAGAGCGCGACCTTCACGCTGTACTCCAACGATCCCTCGGAGCCGGCGATCACCGTGAACATCGTCGCCGACGTGCAGCAGCTGCCCCCCTGCACCTTCGTCACCTCGCCCGCGAACGCCAACTTCGGCCTGGTCACCCCGGGCACGCAGAAGGACCTGCCCATCACCATCACCAACAACTCGGTCACCGCCGGCGAGGTCTGCTACCTCTCGGGCATCGAGCTGGGCGCCGGCAGCGACCTCGCGTACTCCATCGTCGGCGGCAACATCGTCGACAAGGAGCTGCAGCCGCAGGAGAGCTTCCAGGTCGTGGTCCGCGTCGCCCCCACCGGCACCACGCCCACCACGCTGCAAACCCTCACCGGCCAGCTGGTCTTCAACTCGACCTCGGCCGCGCGGCCCCGCGTCAACATCCCGCTGAGCACCTCGGTCGGCCCCTCGTGCCTCACCGTGACGCCCGACCCGATGGACTTCGGCACCGTGAAGCTCGGCTGCCGCTCGGCCTCGCGCGACTTCAACATCTACAACACCTGCAGCGCCCCGGTGACCATCACCGCCTTTGGCATGCAGGCCGCCGGTGGCCAGCCCCCGGGCGGGCCCAACTGCCCCGGCACCACCGCGTGCCCCGAGTTCCACCTCACCTCGACCCCCAACATCCCCATGGGCGGCCTGACCATCAACGGCGGCGGCGCCCCCGTCACCTTCCAGGCGCGCTACGTGCCCATCGACGTGGGCAACGACTCGGGCGCGGTGTCCATCTCCGCCCTGCAGAACGGCCAGAGCATCACCTACCTCGTGGGCCTCCAGGGCCGCAGCGACACCACCGGCGTGCAGGTCGACACCTATACGCAGGACCTCCAGCCCAAGGCCGACATCCTCCTGGTGGTCGATGACTCGTGCTCGATGCAGGACAAGCAGAACGCGCTCGCGGCCAACTTCTCGAGCTTCATCCAGTACGCCGTCGCGGCGAACGTCGACTACCAGATCGGCGTCACCACCACGACCGAGCAGCAGATGGAGTGCGGCATCCCCGGCATCGGCTGCGTGAACAACAACAGCAAGGGCTGGGGCGGTCGCCTCGTGAAGGACGCCACCAGCACCCTCAAGTACGTCAAGCCCACCACGCCGGCCGTCTCCGGCGTCTTCTCGCGGCTGGTCAACGTGGGCACCGACGGCTCGGGTGGCGAGACGCCGCTGGCGACCGCGGTGCTCGCCCTCACCCCGCCCATCGTGTCGAGCGAGAACGCGGGCTTCCTGCGCACCGACGCCAACCTCGCGGTGGTGGTCATCTCGGATGCCACCGACCAGTCGCCGCAGCCGGTGAGCTACTACCAAAACCTGCTGGTCAACGTGAAAGGCTTCCAGCGGCTCTCGTACTTCACCTTCAGCGCGGTCACCCCGCGCGCGAGCACGGCGCCGGGCAGCTGCACCTACGACGAGACGGGCGCCAACTCCGGCCGCTACGATCCCATCGTCCAGTACACCTCGGGCGTGTCCGACGAGATCTGCAACACCAACTGGTCGTCGACGCTGCAGAACCTCGGGCGCACCGCCTTCGGCTTCCGCACCCAGTTCTACCTGAACAACTCACCGGACCAGTCGACCACCCAGGTGGTGGTGAAGGTCAACGGCCAGGTCGTGCCGTCCGGCCCCACCACGTGGACCTACGACGCGGCGTCGAACTCCATCAAGTTCAACAGCACCGCGACCCCGCAGCCCGGCGTGCCGCTCGAGATTCAGTACACCCAGAACTGCATGCCGTAAGGCCGCTTCGGCGACTGCAGCACCGAAGCCCGGTTTCCCCTCTTCGGGAGACCGGGCTTCTTGTTGGCCTACCAGCGGCTCATGGAGCCGAGGTTGAAGACCTTCTGAAAACCCTGGGCCTTGAGCACCGAGCGGGCCATGGCGCTGCGCGTGCCTGAGGCGCAGTACACGATGACCGGCTGGTCCTTCGCGCCCAGCAGCTTCAACTTCGCGCCGATCTCCCCGACCGGCACGTTGAGCGCGCCGGGAATGTGGCCGCTGCCGAACTCGCCGGCCGAGCGCACGTCCACCAGCTTTGCGCCGTCCTGCACCATCTTCTTCGCGTCGGCGCTCGAGACCTGGCCCAGGCGCTTGAGGAGCATCACCGCGGCGAAGACGCCGCCCATCACCAGCCAGGGAACGAGATCAGGGTTCATGTGGCCTTGTGAGCCCGCGGCGAGGCCGACGGTTCACTCCTTGGGGAGCGCGCGCAGCACGGCCTTGCCGTCCTTGATGACCACCTTGAACTCCACGCTCTTGGCGTTGTGGCTCTTCATCAACTCGGGCACCTGCTTCTTCAGGGAGCTGGACACCGAGTCGAGCGTCACCGCGCGCGTGTCTTCACCGCAGCGCTTCTTGGCCATCACGTAGGCGTCGTAGATGGCCTTGATCTTCGTGTCGGACAGGCCACCGTCGGCCGCCACCGGCCCGGGCGGGCGCGAGGGCGTCGCGGGCTTGAACGCCGGGGCCATGCCGGTCGCCGGTCGCGCAGGTACCGCGGGCGCGGCTGCGGGGAAGTTGCCCGAGCTGATCTTCGGCGCCACCGGGCGGCCTCCCGGCGGGGTCAACGCGGGGATGGCGGGCGTCATCGGCTTGAGGCCCAGCGGCGGCGTCACCACCGGCGGCCGCGTCCCGACCGCGGCGATGGCCGGAGCCGAGCGCACGCCACCCGCCGGCGTCACCGCGGGGATGGCCGACGTCAGCCGCACGCCACCCGCCGGCGTCACCACGGGGATCGCCGGCGTCAGCCGCACGCCACCGGCCGGCGGCAGGGGAGTCACCGCGGGCACCGGGCCCGTCAGGGGCTTCACCCCACCCGGCGGCGTCACCGGGGTGATGGCCGGCGCCAGGCTGGTCACGGGCCTGATGGCCGGGGCTGAGGGCCGCGCGGCCGCCGCTTCGGCCGCCGCCAGCGCCGCGGCGAGATCGCCATCACCCTCGTCGTCGAGATCCGACAGGTCGAGATCTTCGTCCACGTCGAACGCCGAATCCGAGTCGGCCGACTTCGGCTTCTGGTGCTGCCGCTGGTCCTTGCGCTTGAGCTTCGCCAGGTCGCGCTTGTAGGTGCCGTTCTCGATTTCCTTGAGCGTGCGGTCCCACAGGCGCTCGTAGGTCAACAGCTTCTGCCCGATGGTCTCGATGCGGAACTTCGCCGCCGTCTGCCGAATCTGGCTGCCCTTGAGCTTGGCGTAGCCCTTCTTGAAGAGGTCGTGCTTCTTGAGCGGCGGCAGCCGGTCGACGCCCTGGAAGTACAGGTCGTAGGCCGCGCGCAACTCGGCGAGATCGCTCTCGAGCTCGTTGCAACGCATCATCGCGTCTTCGGAGTCGGGGCGATTCTTGGCGAGCGATGCGTCTACGCGGGCCGGCACGGGCGGGACTTTAACCGCAAAAAGCTCAGGCCGTCGTCAGCGCTGAGAGATCGACGGTGGGCAGCGCCTTGACCCGGCGCAGGTTGGTCACCAGCAGGTAGGCCCCGAAGCTGAACATGGCCATGGAGATGAACTGGCTGGTGGAGATGTTGTACCAGGCCCCCGAGGGGATGCTGGGGATGAGCCCGTGGATGGTGCCGCGCTCCAGGTCCCCGCGGAACAGCTCCACCGACGAGCGGAGCACCGCGTAGCACATCAGCCACATGGCGAAGATCTGCCCGTGGAACCGGCGCCAGCGCCGCGCCGTCATCAACGTGGCGAAGAGGATGATCTGCCCCAGCGACTCGTAGAGCTGCGTGGGGTGCACCGGCAGCGTGTGCCCGTGCCGCGCCACCCACTCCGAGATGCGCACCGCCCCGTCGACCGCCTGGGGGAACACCTGGCCCGTGGCCTCGATGACCCAGCGCGTGTCGTTCGAGCCGTCGGCCATCGACGAGTACGCCAGGCTGGGCGTTCCACCCACCCCACCGAAGAGGTTCTGCGCCGCCGCCCCGGGGAACTCGACCGCGAAGGGGGCCTTCTGGTGCGTGGTCACGTCACCCCAGCAGCAGCCCGCCGAGAAGCAGCCCAGGCGCCCGAAGGCCTGGCCCAGCGACACGGTGGGAATGGCGATGTCCGCCAGGCGGAAGAAGTCGATGTGGTGCTTGCGGGTGTACCAGACGGCCATCAACGACGCGCCGATGAGCCCGCCGTAGAACACCAGGCCACCACCGAGATCGAAGATGCGCGCCGGGTGGGCCGCGTAGTCCTTCCAGTTGACGATGATGAAGAGGATGCGCGACCCGACGATGCCGCCGATGAACAGGTAGAACGTCAGGTCATAGAACTGGTCCCGGCGCTCGAGGCCCAGCTTGCCCGGCCACTCGCGCACCGACAGCCAGCCGCACACCGTGACCGCGGTGATGAAGCCCAGGCCGATCATCACCCCGTAGGTGTGAATGGGGATGCCCTCGCCCTTGCCCTTGCCCAGCACCGGGATGTTCGGCAGCGCGTAGTAGAGCCCGAAGACAGCCAGGGCGATGCCGACGAGGCCGTAGGTGATGGCCCGGTTGCGGCGCTCCTCCTGCGAGGGCGCCGTGGGGTTGCCGTGCTTGTCATCGGGCCCGGTCGCGTTCTGCCAGCCGTTCCAGGCCGCGTAGACCACCAGCCCGGCGGCGAAGAAATAGAGCAACACCTTGGAGAAGTCGGTGTCGAAGACGAATCGGTAGAGGACCGGCAACATGGGTGGGGCTCCGTACTCTCTTCAGCGGGCCTCGCCAACACGGGCGGGCAGGCCGATCTTCCGGTCGTGCTGGTAGACAGCCGCCCATGGCCGAACCGAGTCGCCCTGCCCCTCCCGAGACCTTCGAGGCCACCCTCGTGGCCGCGCGCCTCGTCACCCCCCGGGTGCGCGAGCTCCTCTTCGAGCGCGTCGACGGCCAGCCCTTCCTCCACCGCGCGGGCCAGTGGGTGAGCCTGGTGCTGCCGGTGCTCGACGAGAAGGGCCGGCCCCTGCGGCGCGCGTACTCGCTCTCGTCGGTGCCCGCGGCCGGCGTGCGCTTCGAGCTGGTGGTCACCCGGGTCGACGACGGCGCGGGGAGCACCTTTCTCCACGAGGTGCCGGTGGGCACCCGCCTCGAGGTCAAGGGGCCCCAGGGCACCTTCACCCGCGACGTCGAAGCCGGGCCGTCCCTCTTCGTGGCCACCGGCACCGGCGTGGCGCCCTTTCGCGGCATGGTGCACGAGGCGCTGGCCTCGGGGCGCAGCGAGCCGCTGTGGGTGCTCTTCGGGGTGCGCTCGCTCGACGACGCGCTGTTCGCCGACGAGCTCGAGGCCCTGGCGCGGCAGCACCCGCAGTTCCGCTTCCTGCTCACCCTCTCGCGGCCGGGCCCGGGCTGGGTGGGGCGCAGCGGCTACGTGCAGGGCCACGTGCTCTCGCTGTGGCAGGAGCTCGCGGCCTTCGGCACGCCCCACGTCTACGTGTGCGGGGTGAAGAAGATGCTGCTCGAGGTGCGCGAGGTGCTCAAGACGCAGGGCGGGGCGCAGCGCGCGCAGCTGCACCTCGAGAGCTACGACTGAGGCGAACTCAGGGCACCAGCAGCTTGGTCTCGCCCAGCAAGGTGACGACGAGCATCGCGGGCCGGTTGCCGATCTGCACGGGCATGTGCGAGCGGTAGGGCTGCGCGGGGGCCGAGGTCAGCAGCGTGGTCGCGTTGCTCATGGTGCAGACCCCGGGGAGCATCTGCGCCAGCACGTAGGCCCCGGCCGAGTTCTTGAACGTCATCAGCATCGAGTTCGCGCCATTGCCCGCGAACGGCGCGAGCCGCGCCTCGGTCGGCGCCGTGGCCACTGCTGGGAAGGTGCCGAGGCAATGGGGGGCCGTACTCCCGGTGGTGCAGTCGCCCATCGCCTGGAACGCGATGTAGCGGCTCGCCGAGGTGGTCCATGCGACGCCGTGACAGTCGCCGTTGGGCGTCAGCGCCCCGCTGACGTCCCACCCGGCTGAGCTCGACTCGAAGCCCGCCGACGACGACAGCCAGGACGTGCGCCCCAACACCACGACCTGCGCGCAGTTGAAGTGCACCCAGCGCAGCGACGCCGCGCTCGAATAGGCGTCGTAGCCAATCCACCCGTTGCGGGAGGGGCTGACCGCCGTGGGTGACCACGGCAGCGTGAGCAACGAGGTGCCCCGCGTGTAGGCCGATCCGGCCACCCAGGCGACGGGCGTGGTCGTGCCCTCGCAGAACGAGGCAGGGCTGGTCACGAAGGTCTTGCTGGTGGTCTCCGGGACCGTCGAGTTCTCCACCACGCCGTTGAGGAAGGCCTGCGTCGACCACGTGCCACCGTTCGAATTGAAGGAACTGACGGCGAAGCGATGGTCGCTGGCCAGCGTGGTGGGGTTGACCACGTTCCACGAATTGACGCTCCAGCGCTCGGGCAGCAGCGTGGTGGTGATCTCGGTGAACGTACCGCCCGTGTCCTTGAAGATGCGCATGGGCGTGGTGTTGCTGGAGGTGCGCACGAGGATGGTGGCGATGCCGTCGGGGTCGGACGAGGCGATGGCCTCGGTGGCGACGAGCCCCGTCGCGGGACCGATGGGGACGGTGATGCTCGTCTTGTACCCGGTCGCCGTGTGCACGCGCCGCGAGGCGGGCACCACCAGCAGGTTTCCGAACCCGTCCTGCAGCCCCGCCGACACGCCGAGGTCGAGCACCCGGTAGGGCAAGGTATCGAGGTCCAGCGTGTAGGTGGTGTGCGCGGCGTCCCAGGCGGAGGCCGCCGGGTTCGCCAGCCCGCTGATGGTCAGCGCCGGCGAGGTGGCGTTGGCGCCGACGTCGACGCGCTCGGAGAAGGTGACGACGCTCACGCGCGGGTCGACGTTGCGGGCGTTCGCCGCGGGGGTCCAGGTGGTGATGGAGGGCGCAACCCGGTCGACGAGGTAGCTGCGGCTGGCGGTGGTGCTGTTGCCCGCACGATCGGCCGCGGTGACGGTGGTGGTGTAGGTGGTCGGGTTGTCCGTGGCGACGGTGGCCCGCGCGAAGCTGAGCGCCGTCGAGGCAGCGCCGTTGACCGTGGTGGTCGCGGCCTGGGCATCACCGTCCACGACGGTCCACGTGGAGGTGACCTCCGGGGTGGCCGAGAAATCGAGCGCGTTGAACTTCTGCATCGAGCCCGGGGCGGTGAAGGTGATGACCGGCGCGATGGTGTCGACCCCGATGGTCACCGTGGCCGTGCCCTCGTTCCCGGCGAGATCGAGCGCGCGCACCTGCACCGCGAGCGGCGCGTAGTCGTGCGAGAGCACCGCGAGCGAACCAGTCCACGTCGTTGGGCCGCCGGTGAGCATCGTGGTCTGCCCCTCGAGCGTGGCGCTGACCGTGGCGGTGCCCGGGGAGGTCTGCACCGAGACCGGTACCGCGGCGCGGAAGAGGCCAGAGGCCGTCGGCGCAGTGATGCTGATGGTGGGCACCACGCGGTCGATGCGCACCGTGCGCGAGGCGCTGCCGACGTTGCCCGCGTCGTCGGTAGCCGTGACGGTGATGATCGCGTCCTGCTCCACTTCGCCGGCAGGCAGCGAGGCGGTCCAATGGCCGTTGGCGCCCATGACGCCGGGCACGTCGGTGGTGCCGACGTGGAAGACGACGCCCTGGAGCGCGCCGGGCTCTACAACCACGACCTCGACGGTGAAGGTCGCGGTGGTGATGAATTGATTGAGCGCCGGTGAAGTGAAGGTCACCTCCGGGGCGACGCGGTCACCGAAGAAGGTGAAGGTCTTCGTGGTGGCGTTGCCGCGCGCGTCGGTGGCCGTGGCCAGCACGGGAATCGCGAGGTGGTTCGCGTTGGCAGGCACGGTGACCGTCGTCGAGACGCGGCCGTCGTTCACCGGGTTCGCCACGGGCGCGCCGTGGAGGCTGAAGGAGGCGATGGAGCCGCTGCCATCGTGCGCAATGACGTCGACCTGGAAGCTGTCAGCCCCCTGCACCGAGTTCTCGTCCGGGACCTTCAGGAGCAGCGCAGGACCGACGCGATCGACCTTCACCTCGGTATGCGCGGTGACCTCGCCGTGTACGTCGTTTGCACGGGCCGAGACGACGACCAGCTCAGCGTCGACCAACGGGGCGTCGATGGTGAGGACGAAGCCGCCGTCGACGTCGACGCCGTCGATGGTGGTCCAGGCGCGGTCTCCGGCCCGCCACTCGGCGTTGGTGAGCAGGAGGTCGTCCTTCACGAAACCGGTGACGGTGAAGGTCGCCGCGGTGATCACCTCGGTCAGCGGAGTGAGGCTCAGCACGGGGCGGAGGTCGTCGACGCAGTGGTACGTGGTCTCGTCGCAGCGCTGCTCGGTGGTGCAGGTCTCGTTGTGGCAGGCGCCCCGCTTCTGCTCACAGCCCGCGACGACGACCAGAAAAAACAGAACCCCAATTCGCTGCACGTACATGACGCCCCCGCCAGTGATGACCGCGGGGAGCGCCTAGCGCAGAGACCCCGCTTCGGGGAAGCCCCCTCTCAGGGGCAGTTGTCGAAGGTGAGGAAGGTGTTGCCCGAGTTGAACGCATCGCGCTGGTACTTGGGCCACTTCGCCCAGATGTCCAACTTCGGCGAGTCGACGATGATGGAGGCGAGTTTCCCGTCTCCGCTGGCGACGTAGAGGATGCCCGTGGCCGCCTTGGCGGGCGTGCTCGCGAGGCGGTTGCAGTCGAAGGCCGGACTCGCGGAGACGGAGGTGAGTCCCGTCGCACCGGCCCACTCGATCGCAGTTCCGGTCAACTTCATGCTGGCCAGGTCTCCGAGGGTGTTCACGACGAAGATTCGGTCGGCGAAGCCGGCGGCGTCCTGCGTCAGCACCGGGGAGGCCACCACGGCACCGGGGAACGGCACGCTGGTGTCGCGGGTGCCGAAGTCGGTCGAGTTGAGGAAGCCGCCAGCATGAGACCACGCGACACCGGTCCGCCCGACGACGGCAGGAGACACGCTCGAGCCCGGGTATCGACTGTCGCGAGGACTCAATCGCCAGAGGCCACCTCCGGCCGTGATGTTCGCGGCGAGGGTGAACTCCCCGAGCGAACCAGCCGATGCCACTCCGCGGTGCGAGATCCCGTTCGCGGATGATGCGGGATCGGTTCCGATGGTCGGGGAATTGAGGTTCGCGACGGTCGAGCCAAAGGCGTTGGAAGCGACGATGTCGCGCTGCCTGACGGTGAGCCCATTTGCCGGCCCCACGTAGAGGAGCGCGGGAAATGGTCCGGCTGGCGCCGTGTTGGCGACGATCAGATTGTGGGTGCCCTGGACCAGGCTGCCGGCAGGCGTCGGCCTCGTGTCGTCCGTGAACGCCTTGAGCGCGCGAGACACACCGGCGCCGTCGTTCCACATGCACGCGGCACCGCTGGTGCCGCCCACAGCCCCGAAGTGCGCAATGGCAGAAACGACGCCGCTCGAGGCCTCCGCCACCAGGGCCATCGCCGAGTCGCTGCGCCGGACAGGCGAAGTCACATTGCCCGTGCTGGAATCACACCAACCCGAGGAGACCACGCCGCCGACGCTGACGTCGCGCAGCATGCCGCCACTGGTCGTGTTGGCGTTGAAGTAGACGCGATCATCGACGGTGACTCCGACAGCGGCATCGACGCCGCGAGAGAACGCCAGGCTCGTCACCGAACCGACGCTCACCCCGGCGTCCCAGCCCGCCTTCACAGTGCCCCTGGGGTCGTACGCGTAGATGTTCCCGTTCGTCGTGTTGCGCTGGTCGCCTACGTAGACGGTGCCTTCATCATCGAGCACGGGAGCCGACCTGAAGGCGTCGCCGCTGGGCGTCACCGTCCACCGCACCCGCGTCACCACCACGCCCGGCCTCCCCCCATCCACCGCCACGCCCCCATCCACCCCCACTCCATTCGCATTCGCCGCGAACACCTGCAGCGGCACCGTCGCCGTCACCGCGGCGAGCGTCGGCTTCCACAGCTCTGCCTGGAAGCACGCGCACGTCGGGTCACCCACGGCGCACCCGCACGCGCCACCCGGCGTCGCCTCCGCGTCTCCCACTTTCAGGGCCCTCACCTCGAGGAGCTCCGGCGCGCTCACCTTCACCAGCGCCACCTCGTCTCGCCGGTACGCCGTCGGGTTCCCCCAACTCGCAGGCCGCGTCCCACTCACCGGCAGCACCTCCACCGTCACCGTCGGAGGCATCGTCCGAATCTCCACCGTCAAGGTGGTCGGCGACGCGGGTGCCGCGGTGGCCACGAGGCTCGCACTCGCGGTGACCCCGATGGCCGCCTGCACGACGAAATGAAAGGAACCGTCTCCGGCGATGATCGCGGGCGATGCGGGACTCTCGAGCACGCCACCCGTGGGCCGCGTGAACGCTACGAACCGAGGCAGGTGCACGCCCGTCGAAGGGGAGCCGTCTTGTCTCTCCACCACTCCGTCCACGTTGACCGGTTGGATCCCGAGTTGAAGGGACTGCGTCGAGAGGTGAAGTTGCAGCGGCACCGCCTGGCATGCCTGCGCTGCGCAGGCCTCACCCACCGCGCAGTCCGCCTCCGTGGTGCAGGTGGGAGTCATGGCGCCTCCACCGGAGCCACCACCGATGACGCCGCCCCCTCCGCCGCCGAGGGCGGAGCCGCCGCCGGTCGCGGTGCCACCACCTGCGCCCGCATCAGTCACAGGCTCACTCGAGGAACAACCGGCCACCACGGCGAACAACAGGCTGCACGAGACGAAACGAATCAATCCCGCTCCACGGCTCAACTGCAACTCAAGGAGCGCAGTTGTCGAAGTTGAGGAAGGTGTTGCCCGAGTTGAACGCGTCGCGCTGGTACTTGGGCCACTTCGCCGCGATGTCCAACTTCGGCGAGTCGACGATGATGGAGGCGAGTTTCCCGTTGCCGCTGGCGATGTAGAGGATGCCTGTGGCCGCCTTGGCGGCCGTGCTCGCGAGGCGGTTGCAGTCGAAGGCCGGGCTCGCGGAGACGGAGTTGAGCCCCGTCGAACCGGACCACTCGGTCGCTGCGTCGGTCAACTTCATGCTGGCCAGCGTGCCGCTCGTGTTGACCACGAAGATTCGGTCGGCGAAGCCGCCGGCATTCTGCGTCAACACTGGGGATGCAACCACGGAGCCAGTGAACGGCACGCTGGTGTCGCTGGTACCAAAGTCCGTCGAGTTGATGTTGCCGTTCGAGTGCGACCAGATGCGGCCTGTTCGGTCGACGACCGGCGCTGAGACTGAATCGAGGAACTTGCTGGCAGTCGCAGTCGACGACACCTTCCAGAGACCGGTAGGAGCGAGAGTACCTGCCAATGCGAATGGGCCGAACTGGCCTGGTGCCGCAGCCCCGATGAATGCCAGGCCGTTCATGGAGGCACTGCTGCTCCCGCTCGCGACGGTATTGACCGTCGCCGCGAGATCAAAGCTATTGGGCGGGGTGATGGTGCGACGCTGAACTGCCAAGCCAGCGATGCGAGCAACGTCGATGAGGTACTGATTCGAGGAGCCCGCGGGTCTTGTCACCATCAGGTTGTGAACACCCTGAGTGTCCGATGCTGCCGGGCTAGAAACGGCAATTTGCTCCAACATCGGTTGAGTAGCCCGTGCGAGCGACGCGGCCGGGTTCCACATACACGCCGCACCAAGCGTCGCGCCCTGCGCATTGAACGTCGCGACGGCCGACAGCGTGCCGGTCCCGTTGCTTCCGCTCTCTTCCGCGATGGCAATCGCCGAGTAGGTATTCAGCCCGACCATTGCCGTAGGCGCCGAAGTAAAACTGTCGCATCGCCCCGCAGACAGCGCTCCTGCCGTTGAGACCGCGCTCAGCACCCCGCTCGTTGCGTTGTTCGCGTTGAAGTACACGACGTCATCCGCGGTGGTGCCCGCGCTCGGGTCCGGGCCTCGCCAGAACGCCAGGCTCGTCACCGAACCCACGCTCACCCCGGCGTCCCAGCCCGGCTTCGCTTTGCCAATGGCGCGGTATGCGTAGATGGTTCCGACCGTCGAACTGGCCTGATCGCCCACGTACACAGTCCCCTCATCATCGACGACAGGCGCAGCCCGAATTCCGAAGCCAGAAGCCGACGGCGTCACCGTCCACCGCAACCGCGTCACCGCCACCACCGGGCTCCCACCATCCACCGCCACGCCCCCATCCACCCCCACTCCACGCGCATTCACCGCGAACACCTGCAGCGGCATCGTCCCCGTCATCAACCCGAACGTCGGCTTCCACAACTCCGCCTGGAAGCACGCGCACATCGGGTCGCTCAGGTTGCACCCGCACGCTCCACCCGGCGTCGCCTCCGCATCTCCCACCTTCAGCGCCCTCACCTCGATGCTCTCCGTCGCGCTCACCTTCACCAGCGCCACCTCGTCTCGCCGGTACGCCGTCGGGTTTCCCCAACTCGTCGGCCTCCCCCCCGCATCCGCCGCCAGCACCTCCACCGTCACCGTCGGCGGCAGCGTCCGCACCGCCACCATCAACGTCGCATCCGTTGCAGGCGAAGCCTTCAGCACGATGGTCGTGTCAGCTTGAGTCACCACGTCAGGCGCCGCGTTCACCGTGAAGCTGAAGTTCCCATCAGCCGCGACTGAGACCGACGACGACGTCTCCAGGGGCGCGGCCGGCAGCAACGTGAGCCCCACAGCCGTGGGCAAGTTCACGCCCGTCGCAGACGTACCGTCAGTCCTCTCGATGATGCCGCTGACCGTCACCGGCGTGTAGCCGACCGTCACCGACGCATTGAGCAGCCGAATCCGCAACCCCACCGGCTTGCACATCGGTGCAACGCACTCTTCCCCAAGCACACAACCACCTCGGTCGATGCACCCAGTCGCGCCACCGCCGCCACCACCAACACTCCCTCCGCCACCGCCCATGGTGCTCCCACCACCCGCACCACCGCCGGTCACCGCGCCACCCCCTGACCCGCCGCCACCGCCTGCGCCCGCATCTTCCGGCAACACGCAGAACCCGGACATGCACGTCGCCGCGCCCGTACACTCAGCCGTCGTCGAACAGGTCGTCGCGCCGAAGTTGCACCCGGCCAACACCACGCACATCACCGACAAGAATACCGAGCGCATCAGAACCGCCCTCCCAGCTGCACGACACCGCCGCCCACCGTGGGCACCACTGAAACCTGCGTCACCGGGGCCGCACCCGCCGTGCCCCACAGAATCGCGCCCACGGCCGCGCTCACCGCGCCGACGCCGAGCCCCACGAACCCCACCGTGGTCAACGTGCGCGCCGAGGTGAGTGCGTCGAGCTTCGCGAACGGCACCGGCTCATTCTGGAGCCCCAGCGCGGAACCATTGAGGCCACCGACGGCCGCGAGCACAGCGCCGACCACCGCGATCCCCGCGCCACCGAACACCAGCCCCTGGCCAGCCGCGCGTGCACCTGCGCCCGAATCTTCGGTCACCAACGGAGGCATCGCCGGGGGCGGATCCGTGACGACCGGCGGCACCACCTTGACCGGCTCCACCTTCACCGGCTCGGCCTTCGCCACCTCGACCTTGCGCACCGCCTCGAGCTCGCCCACCTTCAACTGGCTGAACAGCTGCGTCAGCGCGTTGCGGGCGATGTCCTTGAACGGGTCCTTGCCCCGGGCCAGCTTCACGCTCTGCGAGGCGCACGCCACCTTGCCGTCGTCACGCACCACGCGGCCGGTCACCAGCACCGCGCCCTCGAGCGTGGAGTCGACGCTCGCGTACAGCGCGTAGAGCGCCTCCGACTTCTTCGCCAGCTGCACCAGGCACTCGTCTTCCCGCTCGCAGTCCTGCCGCTTGAGCTCCTTCAACGCGAGGTCGTAGCGCGCGAAGTCGGGCACCTGCCCACCCGCCAGCCGCAGCAGCCGCGTGTAGTCGCGCTGCATCGCCTCCTTGTCCTCCTTGGAGAACCCCGAGGGGGTGCGCTTGAACTCGAGCGGGAACGGCATCACGGACGGCCGGGGGGCCTGGGCCAACGCCAGGCTCGCGGCAGCCAACGCCGCGAAACACAACCATCGTTTGAGGGTGAGCATGCGAGCCGTCGTTTCTACCAAGGCCCGCCGCCCTGTCGATTCAATGACGCCCGAGTCCGTTGCGGTTGAAGCTCAGAAACCCAGCTGCCCCTTCAACTTCTCGTAGGCCAACTGGGCCGCCACGCACTCGCTGACCGTCCGCGCGCCGTTCACCTGGCCCACCACGTTGGGCTGAGACCGGTCCCACAGCTCGTAGAGCTTCGGGTTCTTGAGCACCCGGTCCTCGTTGCCCATCTGCGCCAGGTCCCCGCCCAGCCGCTTCTTCCAGTCGGCGGTTGGCTGACACTCGACACTGTCGATGAACACCTTGCGCACCACGAGCTCGGTCTTCGGCTTGGGGGTCTCGAGCTTCGAGGGCAAGGCCACCATGTCGTCGGGCGGCGCCGTGACCTTCACCGGTTCAGCCACGGGCTCCGGGGTCACGACGGGCGTCACCACCACGGGCGCGACCACCACCGGAGTCACCTCGGCCACCGGCGTCGCGATCTTCTCGGGCTGCCCGCGCCCCGCGAGCAACACCCCCATCAGCAGCAACACGATGAGCGCCACCAGCGCCCACACCCAGCCCCGCCGCGGCTTCTCCTGGAGCTCGATGGGCCGGTCGATCTTCATCGTCGGCGCGTGCTTCGAGCTCACCTCCGGCTCCACGGGCATCGCGCGCACCGCCGTGGAATCTTGCGCGAGGCGCTTGAGCAGTCGCTGCACCGTCACGCGGGCCCCGTCGGCCGACGACGGCCGCAGCTCCGGCTCCTTCTGCAGCAGGGACTCGATGAACTCCTCGAGCCCCTCGGGCGCGTTGTTCATCACCGTGGACAATCGCGGCGGCCGCTCCGAGAGGTGCTTCTGCAGCAGCGCGGTGACGCTCTCGGCCTCGAAGGGCAGCCGGCCGGTGACCATCTCGAAGAGCATCACCCCCAGCGAGTAGAGGTCCGCCGAGCCTTCGACCTTGCGACCCTGGGCCTGCTCCGGGGCGATGTACTCGGGGGTGCCCGCCAGCAGCGACGCCCCGTCGGTGCGCTGGGTGAGCTGGATCGCGCCGTCGATGAGCGCGATGGGCTCCTGCCTGGCCAGGCCGAAGTCGAGCACCTTCACCAGCAGCTCGCCGTTGTGCTCGCGCAGCAGGAACACGTTGCTGGGCTTCAGGTCGCGGTGCACCACGCCCTTCTTGTGCGCCTCGGCCAGCCCGTTGAGGATCTGGTCGACGATGCCCAGCGCCACGGCCGGCGCGAGCTGCCCCAGCCGGCGGATGTACGCGTCGAGCGGCTCGCCATCGAGGAACTCCATCATCAGGTAGTCGCGCCCGTCAGGCGTCTTCCCGAAGTTGAGCACCTCGATCAAATTTCGATGCTTGAGCGACCCCAGCGCGCGCGCCTCCGAGAGGAACCGCCGCGTCCACTCCGCGTCGGCCGCCACCTCGGGCTTGAGCACCTTGACCGCCGCCCGCCGGCCGATGGCCCGGTGCAGCGCCTCGTAGACCAGGCCCATGCCCCCCGCGGCGAGCAACCGCACCACGTGAAAGCCGCCCAGCTCGAGGCCGATCAACGGGTCCTGCTCCGCGACCTGCACGGACGGAACGGGAGGACCGTCGAGGTTGGGGTCAGTGACCGACATGCGCGTCTTCTACCAACCCGCGCGCGCCCCCACTACTTCGTGACCGGAATCACTTCCTTGCGCACGAAGCTGTCGATGAGCAGCAGCCCCACGCCCACCACGATCGCCGTGTCCGCCACGTTGAACGCCGGCCAGTACGCCTTCTCCAGCCAGTGGGCCTCGAGGAAGTCGATCACGAAGCTGCGCGAGAGCCGGTCGAGGTAGTTCCCGAGCGCCCCCCCGAGCACCAGCGGCAGGCCCCACTTCGCGAAGCGCTCGTCCTTCGCGCCCCGCAACTTCGAGAAATAGAAGGCGATGAGGATCACCGCGCCAATGGACACGAGGTGGAACAGCGGCCCCCGCAGGTCCGGAGGCACGTTGCGGAACAACCCGAACGCGGCCCCGGGATTCTCGGCGTAGCGGAACCGGAAGTAGTCGTCCGAGAGGACGATCTGGTCCTTGGAGCGGAAGTGGTACCCGTCGAAGCCCGGCTCCGGCGCCTTGCCGAAGAATACGCCCAGCTTCGAGGGCGCGTCGTCGAAGGCCGTGGTCAGCCGGTCGAGCACGATGAACTTCGTCCACTGGTCGAGCGCGATGACGACGAAGGCAACGGCTACCAGCCACACATACTTTCGCGGCATGGGCGCCCTTCACCACCGGGCCCCCCGGGGTGCAAGAGTTTGGAGCGGGCCCCCGGGTGGCCTACACCTCCCCCGGTGACGAACCCCCAGCTCGAGCGCGCCTTCGCCCAGACCCTCGACAGCCAACGCGCCCGCCTCGCCGTGCCCCTCGCCGCGCTGCGCACCCTGGCCGTCTCCGTGTGGTGGTTGATGGGCTACTTCCACGTGTGGGTGGTGGCGAAGTGGCCGGTGGGGCTCTACGCGCTGAGCTCGGCGCTGGTGCTCGGCCTGCTGCTGCTGATGCCCTCGTGGCGCGGCCGCGGCGCCTGGGCCCTGGCCATCCTGGACGTGCCCTTCGTCTTCGCCTCGCAGCTGCTCGCCCTCGAGCATGAGCCCTCGCCGGGCTTCACCGCCGCGCTCTCGGCCTCCATCTTCCTCGTGCTCCCGCTGCTCTCGATGCTCACCTTCCACCGCGCGCTGCTGCTCGCCGTGGGGGCCATCGCCACCGGGGCCGCCGTGACCTTGATCTTCCTCGCCGGCCAGGAGCTCAACCACGGCATCCCCACCGTGCTGCTGGTGATGGGCACCTCGGTCACCGCGGCCCTCGGCGGCATCGAACTGGTGCGCGCCATGGTCCTGGAGCTCACCACCCAGCAACAACGCCAGGCCCGCCTCGGCCGCTACTTCAGCCCCCAGGTCACCGAGCGCCTCGCGTCCCTCGACGACGTGCGCCCCGAGCACAAGGACGTGTCGATCCTCTTCAGCGACATCCGGGGTTTCACCGCGATGTCCGATGGCGCCGACTCCGAGCTCATCGTGCGCTGGCTCAACGAGTACCTCACCGAGATGGTGGCCGTGGTGTTCAAGCACGGCGGCACGCTCGACAAGTTCATCGGCGACGGCATCCTCGCGTACTTCGGCGCGCCCCTCCCGCAGGCCGATCACCCCCAGCGCGCGGTGGCCTGCGGCCTCGAGATGATCGAAGCGCTCGCGGCCCTCAACCAGAAGCGCGTCGCCCGCGGCGAGCCCGCGCTGAAGATCGGCATCGGCATTCACACCGGCCGCGCCGTGGTGGGCGACGTGGGCAGCGAGCAGCGCCGCGAGTACACCGTCATCGGTGACGCGGTGAACACCGCCTCGCGCATCGAGGGCCTCACCAAGACCGTGGGCACCGACCTGCTGATCAGCGAGGCCACCCATGGCCGCCTCACGCCCGGAGATGCGAAGTGGCGCGCCACCGAGCCCCTCGCCGTCAAGGGCAAGGCCGAAGCCCTGCGCACCTTCACGCCCGAGCACGGGTGAAGTAAGAGGTCAGCGCGGCCCTCGCGGGTCGCCCTCATGAACGCCTGATTCCGAAGCCAGCATCGCGGTGGTTCCCCCCCGAGCACTTTGGAGTTTCCATGCCTTCCCTGCGCGCCCAGTCCCTGGGCTTTGCGTTCCCGTCGTCGCCAGCGCTGTTCGAAGCCCTCACCTTTCACCTCGCCCCCGGCTGGACCGGGCTCGTCGGCCCCAACGGCGCCGGCAAGACCACCCTGCTGCGCCTGGCCCGCGGCGAGCTGCGGCCCACCAGCGGCCAGCTGCGCCTCGAGCCTCCCGGCGCCCGCGTCACCTGGTGCCCCCAACGCATCGAGGCCCGCGAGGACGACCTCGACGCCTTCGCCTGGGCCACCGACGGGCTGGCGCGCAAGCTCGCCGGGCGGCTGCGCCTCGTGCCCGGGCAGCTGGAGCGCTGGCCCACGCTCTCGCCGGGGGAACGCAAGCGCTGGCAGCTCGGCGCCGCGCTGTGGAGCGAGCCCGACGTGCTGCTCCTCGACGAGCCCGGCAACCACCTCGACCTCGAGGGCCTCGCGTTGCTCCGCGCGGCGCTGGGGGACTACCGGGGCGTGGGGGTCATCGTCTCCCATGACCGCGCGCTGCTCGACGACGTGACCACCGCCACCCTGCGCCTCGCCGACGGCCAGGCCCGGCTCTGGCCCCACCCGTTCTCGGGTGCGCGCGCGCTGTGGCTCGAGGAAGCCGAGCTCACCCGCACGCACCAGCGCGAGACGAAGCGCCAGTTGAAGAAGGAAGAGAAGAAGCTCGATGCCCGCCGCCACGCGCTCGCCGCCAGCGAACGCCAACGCAGCGCCGGCGCCCGCATGAAGAGCCGCCACGACGGCGACGCGCGCAGCCTGGGCGCCGAGTTCCGCGCCGAGACCGCCGAGCAGGCCCACGCCTCGACGCTGCGCAGGGTCGAGCGCAAGGCCGGCGTGGTGCGCGACGCCCTCGAGGCCCTCGAGGTGCACGACGAGGCGGGCCAGGCGCTCTTCGTCCGCTACGAGCCCTCCCCGAAGCGCACGGTGGTGCAGTTCCACGGCGCCGTGCGGCTGCCCCACGGCGAGGTGCTGCTGCGCGAGGTGGTGTTGCAGCTGGGCCGCGAAGAGCACCTCTGGCTCCAGGGCCCCAACGGGCGCGGCAAGAGCACCCTGCTGCGCGAGGTGCTCGCGTCGTGCGACGTGCCCCTGGCCCGCCGGCTCGTGTTGCCCCAGGAGCTCACCCTCGAGGAGACCGAAGCCGATCTCGCGCTGGTCAAGGCCCTGGAGCCCGAGGCGCGCGGCCGCGTGTTGCAGCTCGTGCATGCCCTGGGCGTCGAGCCCGAGCGGCTGCTGCGCACCACCGCGCCCTCCCCCGGTGAAGGCCGGAAGCTGCGCCTCGCGCTGGGGCTGGGGAGCCACGCCTGGCTCGCGGTGCTCGACGAGCCGACCAACCACCTCGATCTCCCGGCCATCGAACGCCTCGAGGTCGCGCTGCGGGACTTCCCCGGCGCGCTCCTGCTGGTCACCCACGACGCCCGGCTCGGGGAGAACGTCTGCGGCCGGTCGCTCGTTCTCACCGCGTCGGGCTGAGGGGCGGTACAGTCGACGGCTTGTTCCGTCGACTCTCGAAGTGGCTGGGCCTCGCGCTCCTCGTCTTCCTTTCCCTCGTGCTCGCCGATGCGTGGCAGGGCCTCGGCCACCGGGCCACCGGCGAGCGCCGCGCGCGCATGGAGAAGAGCCCCCAGTGGAAGGACGGCGCCTTCGAGAACCCCGAGCCCATCGTCAACCTCGCCGGCCCGATGATCTCCGGCATGTTCCACACGAGCCCCGACACCGAGCCCCACGAACCGGTGAACGTGCAGCAGGTCGACCCCGCGCTGCTCGCCGAGCCCCCGAGCAGCGGCCTGCGGCTGACCTGGTTCGGCCACTCGTCGATGCTCATCGAGATCGACGGGCACCGCTTCCTCACCGACCCGGTCTGGAGTGATCGCGTCTCGCCCCTCTCGTGGATCGGCCCGAAGCGCTGGTACCCGCCGCTCATTCCCCTGGAGAAGCTGCCGCCCATCGACGCGGTGCTCATCTCGCACGACCACTACGATCACCTCGACCACCGCACCCTCATCGCCATGAAGGACTGGGACACGAAGTTCATCGTGCCCCTCGGCGTCGCCGCGCACCTCGAGTACTGGGGCATCCCGCTCTCGAAGATCATCGAGGTCGACTGGTGGGAAGGCACGAAGTTCGGCGACGTGGAGATCGTCTCCACCCCGGTGCGCCACGCCTCGGGCCGCCACGTCTTCGACAAGGACGCCACCCTCTGGTCCAGCTACGCGCTGGTCGGCCCCGCACACCGCGCCTTCTTCTCGGGCGACAGCGGCCTCTTCACCGCCCTGCAGACCATCGCCGACAAGCTCGGCCCCTTCGACGTGGCGATGATCGAGGTCGGCCAGTACCACCGCGCCTGGCCCGACTGGCACATGGGCCCCGAGCAGGCCGTCACCGCCCACCGGGTGCTGGGCAGCAAGGTCTTCTTCCCCATGCACTGGGGCCTCGTGAACCTCGCCTACCACGCGTGGACCGAGCCCATCGAGCGCAGCGTCACCGCCTCGCAGCGCGCCCAGATTCGGGTGATCACCCCCCGCCCCGGCCAGAGCGTCGAACCCCAGGACCTCACCGAGTACGCGCGGTGGTGGCCGACGCTCCCCATCGAGACCGCGGAGCAGCACCCCATCGTCTCGGGCAACGTGCACTTCCGTGACGGGGCCGCCACCGGCGCGGCACCTTCGAAGTAGGGCCCTCGGTCTCCCGCTGATCAGGTGCTACCGTGCACCCTTCGCCCCATGGCCGCCGCCAAAGAGACCGCCGTCGACCGCCCCCACCCGCATGTCGCGGCGGACGAGACGCCGGCGCCAGACACGTCGCCCGTCCACTGCCCGGCCTGCGCCAAGCAACTCGACGGCGAACCCAACTACTGCCCGGCCTGCGGCGCCGACATGCGCGGGCTCTCCGGCACCTCCGACACGCTCGACGGGCCCATCAAAGAGCAGCTCATCGACAACCGCTACCGGGTGCTCGAGAAGCTCGGCGAGGGCGGCATGGGCACCGTCTACAAGGTCGAGCACGTGCGCATGGGCAAGCTCGCCGCCCTCAAGCTGATGCGCCCCGACCACGCCGTCGACAAGGCCCTCAAGGGCCGCTTCCTCCAGGAAGCCCGCGTCGTCGCCAGGCTCTCGCACCCCAACACCGTGCAGGTCTTCGACTCCGGCGAGCTCGAAGACGGCGGCCTGTTCATCGCCATGGAATACGTGCCCGGCAAGGACCTCGCCTGGCAGCTCAAGGCCCACGGGCCCATGGGCGAAGGCCAGGCCGCGAGCATCGGCGCCCAGCTCCTCGCCTCGCTGCAGGAAGCCCACGAGGCCGGCATCATCCACCGCGACCTGAAGCCCGCCAACGTGATGCTCGTGCGGCGCCGCAAGTCGGGCGAAGACCAGGTCAAGCTCCTCGACTTCGGCATCGCCAAGCTCCAGGAGGCCGAGGGCCGCAAGTCCACCACCGGCGACTTCATCGGCACCCCGGCGTACATGTCGCCCGAGCAGATCCGCGGCGACTCGCTGGACCCGCGCAGCGACCTGTACTCGGTGGGCTGCCTGCTCTTCGAGCTGGTCACCGGCCGCCAGCCCTTCGATGGGCCCACGCCCATCAGCATCCTCACCCAGCACTACGAAGCACCCATTCCCCGCGTCACCGACGTGAAGGCCGACGCCAACATCTCGCCCGCGTTCCAGGCGCTCCTCGACCGGGCCATGGCCAAGCGCGCCGCCGACCGCTGGCCCGACGCCGAGGCCATGCGCGTCGCCCTCGAGCACCTGCAGAAGTCGCTGGGCAGCAAGCCCGCCGAGTACACCCCCATGCCCGCCGAGCTCTCGGACAAGATGCTCTCGCGCGAAGACTTCGATCAGTTCGAGCGCAGGTTGCGCTTCCGCCGGGCGCTCTCCCCCATCATCGCGCTGGTGGTGCTCGCGTCGACCGGGGCCCTGGGGTGGCGCTGGCTCAAGACCACCACCCAGGTCGTCGCCTCCAGCGCCGAGCTCGAGCCCAACGATCGCGTCGAGCAGGCCACGCGCATCGCCCTGGGCCTGCCGGTGCAAGGCGCCATCGGGGCCTCGACCACCGACGGAGATCGCGACCTCTACGGCACCACCGTCGCCGCCGGCCCCCACCGCGTCACCCTCAGCGGCGTGCCCGACCTCAACCTGACCCTCGAGGTCCTGCAGCTCGAGCGCGTGCAACGCGACGACGGCTCGGGCGGCGAGAAGCTGGTGCGCAAGCTCTTCCTCGACGACCTGTCGCTGGGCGAGGCCGAGCGCGTCGACGGGCTCCAGCTCGCGGCCGGCGAGGTCTTCTTTCGCGTCGAAGAGAAGGCCTTCTGCACCGAGCCCAACCGGCCCAGCCGCGAGAAGTCCCTCGTGCCCTACACCCTGGCCGTCGAGCCGCTCGCCGTCGAAGGCGTCTCGGAGATCGAACCCAACGACACCACCTCCACCGCCCAGGCCCTGCCCCTGACCCGCGCCGTCACCGCGTGGGCCGGCTCGAAGCTCGACCTCGAAGAGCTCTCGCCCCGCCGCCCCGACGCCCCGTTCTCCTCGCCCGACTGGTACCGCGTCGAGAGCCCCCCCGACGCCACGGTGATGGTGGCCCTCGTCCCCCCGGAGCGCGGCAGCCTCCAGGTGATCGACGGCGCGGCCCTCGAGAACGCCCAGCGGCGCGGCAGCAAGACGCTGCCCCTGGTCACGGTGAAGGGCGCCCCGGCGTGGATCGAGTTGAAGCCCATGGCCGACGGGCAACGCCGCCTGCGCGTGCTCGCCGGCGACGAGACGCTCCCCGGCGCCGACTACCAGCTCGCCGCGGCCATGAGCGGCGACAACGGGCTCGCCGCGGTCATCGATCTCGGTCGCTCCCTCGAGGCCCAGTCGCGGCTCGAAACCAAGCGCCTGTTGCTCGAGGCCACCCGCAAGCACTTCGCCGGCTCGGCGGACCTCTCGCGGCTCGGCGAGAACTGATCAGCGCTTCGTGTCGTCCACGTGGCAGTACGGCACGCCGGCGTCCACCGGCCGGCCGTCGATGACCCGCCCCGCAGACGAGATCGACCACACGTCCAGCGTGGCATCGACGTCGATGTTCCCGGTGGCGACCACGGTCAGCGCACCGCCCTGCACCCCGAGCTGCTCCCACGCCACGCGGGGCATCGCCGGCGGGTGCGCCGAGTCGGGTACTCCCGGCCCGAACCTGGAGTCGTCCACGCCGAGGATGGCGTGCGGCCCGCCGTCGGGGTGCCCGGGCACCAACACCTCGCCGCCCTGGCTCAAGGCCACCCGGTACCGGTTGCCCCGCTCCAGCACCAGGCCCAGCTCCTCGAAGCTGCCCGCCCACCGCCCCTGGTCAGCGAAGAAGGCGCGCTGGGCGATCATCACCTCCCGGAGGTGCGCCTTCGCCTCCGACTGTTTCGAGCGGGCCCCGAAGTGCAAGAAGTTGGGGATGGCCGTCGCCAGACAGCACACGCCGACCGTGGCCACCAGCACCGCGACGACGATCTGCACCGGCTTGAGCCCCGATTTCACCTGGCCAACATGGTAAAGCTCCGGGGCTCGATGAACCAGCCGCAGGTACTCCTCGTGGGGGGCAGTGAGACCGACCTGGCGCGGATCTCAGAGGTGCTGCGCGCCAGCGGCCGCACCTGCGAGGTCACCCGCGTCACCGGCTTCGACGCCGCGCGCCTCAAGCTGGTCAAGCTGCGCCCCCTGCTGTGTCTCATCGTCGCGCTGGACGAGGGCGTTTCGCCGGCGCCTGCCTGGCGCACCTTGCTCGACGAGACCGGCCTCGACGCCCCGCTCTTCGTGCTCGGCGAGATCGCCCAGGAACCCGTCATCGTGCGCTGGCTGACCGAGGGCGCCCACGACTGGTTCTTCCGCCCTCACCTCGCCGGCCTGAGCGCCGTGCTCGCCCGCGTCGAGCGAGAGCGCGCCGAGGTCCTCGCCCACGAGACCATGGAGCGCCGCTGGCGCGAGAGCACCACCGAGCTGGTGCACCTCGCCCGCCACCCCTCGTTCCAGGGCGGCGATCTGCAGACCGCGTTCTCGGAGATCAACGAGGCCGCGGTGCGCGGCATCCAGGTCACGCGCTGCGGCGTGTGGCTCTTCGACGAGACGCGCGCCTCGCTGCGCCAGGCCGACCTCTACGACGGCCGCACGCGCGCCCACAGCGCCACCGTGAAGCTGTCCGTGACCCCGGAGCTCCGCGGCTACTTCGACGAGCTGCAGGCCCAGCGCTCGTTCTCCATCGCCGATCTCCAGGAGGCCCGCACCCAGCCGATCATCGGCCTGTACTTCGCCCCCGAGGGCGTGCGCGCCAGCATCGTGGTGGCGGTGCGGCTGCGCGGCGAACTGGTCGGCGCCCTGTGCCTCGAGCACGTCGGCGGCCCGCGCCGCTGGCACCAGGGCGAAGAGTCGTTCGCCGGGGCGCTCGCCGACCTCGTGTCCCTCGCGCTCGAGAGCAACGAGCGCCACCTCGCCGAGACCGCGCTCAACGAGTCCGAGCGGCGCTTCCGCGACATCTTTCTCCACTCCAACGACTCCATCATTCTCTACCGGGTGCACCCCGACGGCCGGGTCGAGTGCGAGGACATCAACCCCACCGGCGAGCTGGTCACCGGACTCCAGCGCACGGCCATCGTCGGCCACTCCGCCGCCGAGGTGCTCGCCGGCCCGGTGGTGCGCATCCTCGAGGCGCGCTGGGAACAGGCGATCCGCGCCCGGGCCCCGGTGGTCTACGACCAGGAGTTGGCGCTGCCCACCGGCCGCCGCTGGCTCAACACCGCCATCGTCCCGGTGATGGACGCCGCGGGCCGCGTCTACCGCCTCGTGTCCCTCTCGCGCGACGTGACCCAGGTGCGCGAGGCCGAGGTGCTCCAGCGCAGCCTCGAAGCGCAGATGGCCGAGTCGCAGAAGAACGAGGCGCTCGCCCGGCTGGCCTCGCACATTGCCCACGACGTCAACAACCTGCTCACGGTCATCGTGGCCCACGCCCAGCGCCTCCAGGGCCTCAGCGGCAAGCCCTCCGAGGTGGCCCAGGCGATCCTCCAGGCCACCGGTCGCGGCCGGGAACTGACGCAGCAGGTGCTCACCTTCGGCCGCCGCCGCCCGCCCGAGCGCAAGCCCCTCGATCTCGCCCCGCTGGTGCGCGAGACGCTCAAGCTCCTCGAGCCCACCGCCGGCGGCGTGCACCTGCGCGAGGTGGTCGCGGCGCGGCTGCCCCGCGTGCTCGGTGACGTGGGCCAGCTGCACCAGGTGATCACCAACCTCTGCACCAACGCCCTGCAGGCCATGCCCACCAGCCAGGGCACGCTCACCGTGTCCCTCGAGACCGTCGACGTCGACTTCTCGTTCGCCGCCCGGCACCCGCCCCTGCAGTCGGGTCGCTGGGTGCGCCTCACCGTCGCCGACACCGGCGTGGGCATGGACGAGACCACCGCCCGCCGCATCTTCGAGCCCTTCTTCTCGACCCGCCTCGACGGCAGCGGCACCGGCCTCGGGTTGGCCGTGGTGCAGAGCATCGTGCAGGGCCACGACGGCGCCGTGGTGGTCGACAGCGCGCCCGCCCAGGGCACCTCGTTCCACGTGTACCTCCCCCCGCTGCAGGAAGAGCTCACCCGCCCCGGCGCCGGCCAGCACCTGATGCTGGTCGATGATCACCCCGGCATGGCGCGCGTGTCGGCCCGGCTCCTCGAGACCCTCGGCTACCGCACCACGGTGTTCGACGACCCCCGCGAGGCGCTCAAGGCCTTCCGCGCCGCGCCCCGGGGCTTCGACGCCGTGCTCACCGATCTCTCGATGCCCCAGATGAGCGGCGAGGAGTTCACCCGCGAGCTGCGCGAGGTGCGCCCCGAGCTGCCGGTCATCGTCTCCTCCGGCATGGCCTCGGAGCTCGACGACGCCACCCGCCAGCGCCTGCGCATCAGCGCGGTGCTGGTCAAGCCGTGGCGCCTCGAAGAAGCGGTCGCCGCCCTGACCCGCGCGCTGGGCTAGTTCTCGGGCGGCCGGTCGACGCCCATCAACGCCCAGGTCAGCCGCGCGGGCACCACGTCGTGCATGCGCGCGTAGTCGATCACCCGTTCGGTCCCGAGGAAGCCCACCACGTCGGCATACTTGTGCGCGAAGGACACCTCGCTGGGCAGGAACGAGGTGCGGCTGTGGATGGTCTGCATGATGGTGTCGTCGAGGCCCATCAGGGTGAGCACGATCTCCGCCTGCTGGCTGGCCAGCCCCTCCTGCGTCAGGCCGTAGAGCGGCGAGTCGGGGGTGATGGCGTGCATCGCCGTCCACGTGAGGATGAAGGTGGGGCTGTTGCTGCGAATGAGCTGGAGATCGACCACCTTGCGGATCGGCTCGCCCTCTTTCGTTCGTTCGGCGCGCACCACGGCGGCGTGCAGCGTGGCCTCGACCACGTGGTTGGCGCGCTCGTTGGCCATGCGGAACATCAGCGTGGGCACCCCGTCGCGGTCGCACACCACCGCGCTCCTCGACCACACCACGCGGGCGCTGGGCCGGGCGAACTTCGCGAACACCAGGCCGGTCACCATGGCGTTCATCAAAAGAGAGATCACCGACTCGGTGACCACCACCCCGTGCGCCAGCTTCGAGAGCGGGAACATGGCCCCGTAGCCGACCGTGGAGAAGGTCTGCACGCTGAAGAAGAAGTGGTCGAGGTAGGTGCCGTCAGTGCCCTGCACCCCGCCCAGCCCCCAGAACACGAGGCCGAAGAGCGCGTTGATGGCCAGGAAGCAGAACGTGATGAAGGCAAACACGCTGCGCCACTTCGCCCCGAGCAGCACGTAGTAGAGGTCGGACAGCCCGACGCGCGAGGCGTTGACCACCCGCAGCTGCGCGCGTCGCTGCGCCTGCGTACCGAAGAGGCGGGGTTGAACCGGGGGTGAAGCAGGCGCCATCACCCCACGAAAGCACGCCCTCCGTCAGCCGCGGTACTGATGAATGGCCATGATCGGGTAGCGCATCTGCGAGTAGCTCACGCGCTGGCTGCCGTCGGGGTTCACGTTGTTCGAGCCGAGGAAGAGCGGGCGCCCGTTCTTCCAGCCGGCGAACATCACCACGTGGTGTCCCCCGGGCGTGCGCATGGACACCACGTCACCGGGGCGCGCCTGGCTCAGCGACACGCGGCGAAAGTGCGCGTCGCGATCGAGGTTGCCCATCAACCCGCTCACCGAGGCGCTGCCCTGGCCCTGCCGCAGCTCGCCCGAGGCGATGAGCGCGCCCGAGACGAAGTTCGCGCAGTTCACGTTGTTGGGCACCCAGTCCTGCATGGCGCGCCCCACCGCGTTGCCCGAGACCTTCAGGTCGCGCGCGTTCCACCCCAGGTACTGCCGCGCGACGTCGAAGGGCTTGCTCGCCCCCGCCGGGACGTTCGAGGGGGTGGCCGCAGGCGCGCCGGGTCGCGAGGGGCGGGCCGGCTGCGAGGGCCTCGAGTGCACCGCCGGCCGCGCCGCGCGGAACTCGTCGCGCCCCCCGGGGATGCTCAGCGTGCGCCCCGAGTAGATGAGGTTCGGGTTGGAGATCGACGGGTTCGACTTCATCAGCGCCGAGACCGACGTGCCGTAGCGCTGCGCGATGCCTGACAGCGTGTCCCCAGTGCGAATGCGGTAGGCGCTCATGGTCGGATCATTATCTGCGAGGCAACCGTTCGGATTCACCACGTAAATGGCAAGAGCGTGCACATCCCGGCAGGCCCCCTGGGTCAAGTCCCCGAAGCCCCACGGTTGAAGTGGAATGCCTACACGCCCAAGGTCAGCGCTCGAAATCGATGCCCACGCCGGCAGAACCGCCGACCCCGCGGATCAACGAGCCATCGGGTTGGGGGAGGAAGACCGTGGCCCCCTCGGCGAGCAGGTAGAAGCTGGCGAAGAGCCGCAGCCGCAGCCCGCCTGAGAATGCGTAGCGCGGCGCCTGGGCGAGCCCGAGCATCGTGCTGCGCAGCGTGAAGTAGAGCCAGTCGTTGAGCAGCGCCAGCGAGAAGCTGCCGTCGAGGTCGAGGCGGTTCCAGAAGAAGTACTCGGCGGCGACATCGAAGGTGACGCGGGTGCCGATGCCCACCCGCAGCTCCGCGAATGCCGACAGCCCGTCGGGCAGCAACGCATCTTGCACCGACGGGCCGCGGTAGCCAACGTCGACGAAGCGCTGCAGCTCGTACATCGGCCCGAAGAAGTGTTGGCGAAAGCCCCCGGCCTGCTTGCGCAGCTCGAAGCGCGTCGAGAAGCCGACCTCCTTCACCGTGGCGTCGACCGCGGTGCCGACCAGGAAGCCCAGGTCACCCTTCGCGTTGGCGCGCGCGCCCGAGCCGAGCAGCACCAACCAGCGCAAGGTGGCGTTGCGCACCAGCACCGCGCTCGCGTCGAGGTTGAGCAACGTGGCCGGCTGCGGGGTGAAGGGCGTGGCGCCGGCGACGGGGTTGAAGGGGCGGCCCGCGAGGTTGAAGTCGTGCGCCACCGAGAGCGCCAACACGTAGCGGTCCTTCACCGCGGCGTCCGACGAGAAGGTGCCGCCGAGATCCCACGAGACCTCGCCGGCCAACAGCCGCGCGCCCAGGACGTCGGAGGCGAAGAACTCGCCGCGCACCGGCCCGGCCCGGAAGTCGAGCGCCGCGCTGGCCGGGTGGTAGTTCGGGTTGACCTGGTTCGAGTAGCGCCACACCAGGTGCCCCAGGCCCAGGGTCTTCTTGCGCATGGGCCCCACGCGAATCGCGAACGGCCCGCCTTCGCGCCCAATGCGCAGCGACGAGACGATCTGCCCGAAGTCCGAGAGCTCGTCCCAGTCGGGGCCACGCAGGAAGCCGCCGAGGTCGCTGGGCCGGTTGTCGGCGTCGGCGTCGATGACCCGCAGGCGGAAGGTGGGCCCCAGCTCGAGGCCGAACACCTCGCCCACCGCGAACCCCAGCACCGGGTGCACCGTGGTCAGGAGATCGGGACCGTTGGCGCCGAAGCCGCCGGGGAACAAGCCCAGGTCCGCTTCGAGCGCGCCGTGCAGGGAGACGTTCGAGGGGGGCTCGGCCACGCCCGCGTCACCCGCAGCCTCGCGCGGAACAGGCACCGCCGGGTGCGCCTCGAGCCCGGCAACAGGGGCTTCGTCGACGCCGCCGTCCGCCAGGCTCGCCGTGGTGAGAAAGAAGAGCGCGAGCCACATCAGGCGCGCGAGCCTACGTCAGCTCACTTCGGCTGGGAGAGAACCAGCCACAAATCGCCGCCGTTGTGCGGTCCTGCCTGGAGGAAGAGCGACTTGTCGCGGCCCAGCGAATACACGGCCTCGGTCGGCCCGAGCTTGAGCTTGAGCGTGGCCACGTTGTCCTTGAGGTGTTGCAGCGTCAACTCGGCGAAGCGCTGGTTGGGCAGGGGGATGGTCTGCACCTTGTCCTGCAGCAGCTCGAGCTTCTTGAAGTCGAGCTTCTTCATCGTGAGGTACTTCACCTTCGCGGCCATCGCGTCGCGGATCTTCTCGAGCGACGGGTCGACGGCGCCGGGGGCCGTGGAGGCGAAGACCACGTCAGCCTGGACGGGCACCACCGGTTCGGCGGCGAGCACGGGCAACGACAGCAGCGCGGCGGTGAGCAACCACTTCTTCACAGCTCCCCCTGCTTGCCGTCGGGGGTGCTGGGCTCTTCGGTGAGCGTCTCTTCCGAGTGCTCGCCGTCCTTTTTCTTCTTGCCGCCGTCGGGCGTCGACTCCACGACCCAGATGATGGCGTCGCCGGTCTCGGTCTCCATCACCACCGGCTGGATGCGCGGGTCGCCGTCGGCCGAGACCGTCTGCACCTGCATCCTGGCCGCGCCGTAGCCGTCTGGGGTCGCGTACCGCAGGCTCACCGGCACGACGATCGCCACCGCCACCGCCGCCCCGACGAAGCCCGCGATGAGCGGCCCGCGCTGGTAGGTGAACATCTCGCCCAGCGTGAGCTTGAGGCGCTCGAAGAGCGGCAACTTCTCGGGCGTGAGCTTCGACATCACGTCGTCGGCGAAGCCCTTCCAGTCGAGCCCGTCGGCCTGCATCTCCAGGGCGTGGCGCATGAGCCCGTCGGCGGCGCGGAAGTCGGCGACCTGGCCGGCAGACTCCTTGTTGTTGGTGAGGTGCTGCTCGAGCAACTGACGGTCTTCGGGGGTCAGCTCGCCGTCGACGTAGGCCGAGAGCATGGGGAGGAACTTTTCGCGCGCTGGGTTCTTCATGGGATTCACCGCCTGGTGCTTCGAAACGGACGCCGACCAGCGATATTTTCAGGAACCTTCTTCAGGACCAACACCCTGCCGCGACTCGTCCAACTCGAGGTACTCATTGAGGATTTTCTGCATCTTGAGGCGCGCGTGGAACAGCCGGGACATCACCGTGCCCTTGGGGATCTTCAGCGTGCGGCTCAGGTCCTCGTAGCTCATGCCCTCGACCTCCCGCAGGAGGAGGATCTGCCGGTGCGCCTCGGGGATCTGCCCGATGGCCTCGGTGATGCGCTGCGCGAGCTCGGCGCGGAGGGCCGACTTCTGGGGGTTGGTGCCCAGCCGGGAGCCGAGCGCCCCGATGTTCGCCTCGGCCACGTCCATCTGCACGCCCTCGTCGAACTCCACGTGGTTCGGGCCGCGACCCGAGCCCTTCTTGCGGATCACGTCGATGCAGATGTTGACCGTGATGCGGTACAGCCACGTGTAGAAGCTGGCGTCGCCCTTGAAGTGGTCGAGGTAGCGGTAGACCTTGATGAAGGCCTCCTGCGCGACGTCGCGCGCCTCTTCCTTGTCCTTCAGCATCCCGAGGGCGACGGAGAACACCTTGCGCTGATAGCGCTCGACGAGGAGCTTGAACGCCCGCTGATCTCCGGTGCGAACGCGCTCGACGAGCGTGAGGTCGTCTGTGGCCAAAGCGGAGGGGACCGTAGCACGGGCCTTCGGGCGCCCGATCGATTTCGGCCAACTGGGCAGCGACACTTCGTTCGTGAAGGTGAGGGCAGTCACGGCGCCTTCAACGGGGCCCGGGCGGCGTTCTTCAATCGACTCGCTCCACGCCGGCGCGTAAGCCGCTGCGCATGCGCTCGAGCGTGCTGCTGACGATGCTCCTCTTCTCTGCGTGCAGGTCGACCCCGGAGCCGAAGAAGGCCGCGCCCACGGTGCTGGTCTCGCTCCAGCGCGAGGCGTGCTTCGGCAAGTGCCCGCTGTACTCGGTGCGGGTGATGACCGACGGCGCGGTCACCTTCGAGGGGGAGCGCTTCGTCGCGGTGACCGGCACCTCGACCGCGCAGCTCGACCCGGCCGCGCTGGGCACGCTCGTCGCCCGCCTCGAGGCCTCGGGCTTCGAGCGCTGGAAGCCGGCCTACACCACGCGCGAGGTGACCGACCTCGCCACCGTGGAGCTGCGCTTCAAGGACAAGACCATTCGCCACTACCTCGGCGACGCCCACGCGCCCGCGGAGCTCACCGCGCTCGAGGCCGACGTCGACACCCTCCTCGGCACCTCGCAGTGGGTGACCGGCACCGGCGGGGCGGCCCAGTGAAGCGCTTCCCGAAGGAGTTCTCGTCGCTGCTCACCCGTGAGGGACGCCGCGTGCTCGACGGCAAGCACCCCACCTTGAGCGGCGTGCTCGCCACCGGCACCACCCGCTTCGTGGGCTCCGAGGCGTTGATCGACGCCACCAAGGCCCGCGCCCTCGCCTCGCTGCTCGACGCCTCGCTGGGCGAGCGCATGTTCCCCATGGAGCTGGCCATTCCCCGCAAGGCCACCTGGGGCATGAAGGTCGCGTACAAGGAGAGGCTGCCCAAGTCGGTGCGGGTGCAGACCGCGATGCTCGACGACGAGAAGTCGCCCGCCCGCGGCCGCGCCGAGGAGATCGGCCTCATCGCCATGCTGCGCTCGAAGTCGTTCCACGCCTTCGCGGAGGCGCTCTCGGGCTACCCGCTGCGCCGGCAGTGGGGCCTGCAGACCCTCTGCTACCGGCCCGGCGACTACTCCGGCCCGCACAACGATCACCACCCCGACGAGCCGCTGGGCTGCGACGGCTACACCGACCTGCACCTGACCTTCTGCACCGAGGGCGTCGGGCACCAGTTCCTGGTCTACGAGAAGGAGGGCCACCTCTCGGAGATCCAGTCCATCGCCACCCGAGGCGGGGTCACCTGCTACCGCCTGCCCTTCTGGCACTACACCACGCCGCTGGTGGCCCAGCAGGGGCGCGAAGGACACGGCCGGCGCTGGGTGCTGCTGGGCACGTTCCTCGACCGTTGGGGGTGAGGCTGTGCCAGCTTTCGCGCGGCGTCAGCGAGCGCGGCGTCGCACGTCAGTAGGAGCAACCTCCCCATGGCGAAGAAGACCAGGCAGCCCCCCAGAGACTCGGTCCAGACCCTCATCGAGCGTGACCTGACGGCCCTGGCCGCGGCCCACCGGCTCCCCGAGGGCTACGGCCTCGACCAGGCCGCCGCCGAGCTGGCCACCCTGCTGACCCGCGGCGGCAAGGCGCCGTTGCTCGCCGGGGAATCGGGCGTGGGCAAGAGCGCGGTGGTGCAGGAGCTCGCGCGGCGCATCGCCCAGGGCAACGCGCCCGCCGCGCTGCTCGACGCCCGGGTGCTCGAGATGACCGCCGCCGGCATCTTCGCGCGCACCAGCAACCCCAAGGACGCCGCCGAGCTGCTCGAGGAGTTCATCGAGGAGACGGCCCAGCACCCCAACACCGTGCTCTTCATGCGCGACGTGGGGCAGGTGCGCGGCAGCTCGCTGGTGCCGGTGTTGATCCGCGCCCTGCGCACCGGGCGGGTGCACTTCATCTTCGAGACCGACGCCCGGGCAGCCCACGAGCTGTTGCGCAGCGACGAGGCCCTGGCCGAGAAGCTCCACCTGTTCATGGTGCACGAGCCGTCCATGGAGCGCGCGCGGTGGATCCTCGGGCGCGTCGCCGAGGAGCTGGAGGTCGAGCAGGAGATCCCCATCGACGGCTCGGCGTGCGACCTCGCGCTGCGGCTCTCGGCGAAGTTCCTCCTCGCGCAGCGACTGCCGCGCAAGGCCATCGAGCTGCTCCGCGAGACGGTGACCGAGGCCGCCGGCGCCGCCCACGAGCGGGTCACCAGCGAAGACGTGCTGGCCCGTTTCTGCAACTCCACCCGCCTGCCGCGCTTCATGGCCGACGACTCGCTGGCCCTGGACCTGGACGAGGTGAGCCGCTTCTTCGGCACCCGCCTGCTGGGCCAGACCGACGCCGTGGCCGCGGTGCTGCGCTCGGTGGCCCTGCTCAAGGCGGGCCTCAACAACCCGAAGCGCCCCTTGGGCGTGTTCCTCTTCGCGGGCCCCACCGGCGTGGGCAAGACGCACCTGGCCAAGCTGCTCGCCGAGTACCTCTTCGGCTCCACCGACCGGCTGGTGCGCCTCAACATGGCCGACTACCCCGACTTCGGGGACGAGCAGGTCTTGTTCGGCAACCCCTGGGCGCAGGGCCTCTCAGGCAAGCGCGGCGAGCTCACCAAGCTGCTCGACGGGCACGTGTTCACCGTGCTGCTGCTCGACGAGTTCGAGAAGGCGCACGCCAAGTGCCACGACCGGTTCCTCCAGCTCTTCGACGAGGGGCAGTTCATCAACGCCGCCGGCGAGACGGTGCCCTGCAACAACACCCTCATCGTGTGCACCTCCAACGTGGGCGCCGAGGTGTACCGCGAGGGCACCATCGGCTTCTCCGCGCGCCGGGGTGACGAGGAGCTGATCAGCGACATCGAGCGCCGCATCGCCGCGACCTTCCGCCCGGAGTTCCTGAACCGCTTCGACGGGCTGTGCCACTTCCGCCCGCTGGGCAAGGTGGAGATCCGCCGCATCGCCCAGCGCGAGGTGGGCCGGGTGCTGGAGCGCGAGGGCATTCGCGCGCGGCACCTCGACGTGGAGGTCGCGCCCGAGGTGGTGGAGCTGCTGGTGGAGCGCGGCTACTCGCCGTCGCACGGCGCGCGCTTCCTGCAGCGGGAGATCGAAAAGACGCTGACCGCGGCGCTGGCCGTGGAGATCGCCCGGCGCCCGCTGCCCCCGGGCACCCCGGTGAAGGTGGTGACCCACAAGGGCACGGTGCACGCGGTGGCCGAGCCCAAGGTGACCCGCGAGCGCGAGGCGACGGCCCAGGCCCAGTTGCCGGCGGCCGGGGGCCAGGTGACTCGCAAGAAGTTCGACCAGAAGTCGCTGACCCAGGAGGCCGAGGCCTGCGTGGGGCGCGCGGCCGCGGTGGCCAGCGCGGCAAAGCGGCCGGAGCTCGAGTCGCGACGGCGCGAGCTGCTGGCGCAGAGCCAGGCGCCCGGTTTCTGGGACGACGGGGAGCGCGCCGCGGCGGTGCTCCGCTCGTTCCGCACCATGGACGCGCAGCTGGGCGAGCTCGATCGCCTGCGCGAGCTCTGCCAGGTCGCGAGGCGGCGGGCCCGCGACGCCAAGGGCGAGCTGCAGCTCGCGGGGGCAGTGCGCGCCGTGGAAGAGGCCGCGCGCGAAGTGCGGCTCGCCGAGGCGCGGGTCGCCGCCGGTGGCGGGAAGGACGTCGACGACGCGTGGCTGGAGATCCAGGCCGGCGCCGCGGGCGAGGCGAGCGAGGCCTGGGTGCGCGAGCTGGTGACCATGTACCGGGGCTGGGCCGAGCGCCGCGGCTACGACGTGAAGCCGGTGGCCGAGGGCGACGAGCCGCTGCGCGCCGTGCTCCACCTCCACGGGCCCGGGGTGTACGGGTTCCTCTCGGGTGAGCGCGGCACGCACCGGCGCATCGACGACGACGCCCGGCTCTCGGCCTACGTGCGCGTGTACCGGCCGTCGGCCTCGGAGCTCGAGGTGCCCGACACGCTGCGCCTCGAGGGCCGCGAGGTGAAGCGCCGCCTCGGCCGCTTCGTGGAGAAGGTCGGCGCCGAGGTCTCGGCGCGCGACGAGAAGACCGGCCGCGAGGTGACGCTGTGCGGCGCCCTGGGCGTGCTGGAACTCAAGTCGCTGACCATGACCTTGCTCTCGGGCCAGGGCGAAGGCGGCGCCGAGGTGCGCCGGTACTTCGTGGGGAAGAGCCCCCGCGTCGAAGACCCGCGCACCGGCGAAGGCTCGCCCCGCGTCAAGGAGGTCATGCGCGGGGAGATCGACCTGTTCATCGCGGCGTGGATCACCCGGCCCCCCGACTCGGTGGACTGAGGCCGCAAGGGGGCAACTCACCACGAAGGTCCCGCGAAGGCCCGTGGTCTGGTGCGGGTCACGTGCACCGTTCCTTCCCGCAGCCGCTGCCCCGAGTCTCCGCCACGTGTCGCCTGCTGTGCGCGCTCCTGTCGACGGCAGCCACCACGGGCTGGGCGCTCGACAAGCAGGGCAGCGCCCACGGCGGCGCCGTCGGCGGCGAAGAGCGCAACTTCAACCTGAGCGGCGCGGCGATGCTCGGCGTCTCGCTCTTCAACCCCAGCTACGCCGCGCGGCCCGACAACACCGGCCTCGCCCTGCTGCGCTACGGGGCCCACTTCGACGTCGACCTGCTGGGGCGGCTGCTGAGCATTCCACTCGACGTGAGCTTCTTCTCCGACTCGACGCGGCGGGGCGCGCTGGTGTTCGCCCCCACCGAGTTCGACTTCATCGGCGGCCTGACGAGCACCTTCGGCGTGGGCCCCGGGGACCTCGAGGTCGGCGCGCGCGTGGAGCACGACCGCCCGGTGGACATGGGGACCTTCACCCAGACTTACGTCGACGCCCGGGCCCGCTACCTCTACTCGTTCGCGCGGCTCTTCCCCTCCCTGGCCGATGCGCTGTGGCAGGGCGACGTGTCGGGCTGGGTGACCCTGGGCGGCTTCCTCTTCAACCCCACCTACGCCGCGCGCCCCGACAACACCGGCCTCGCGCTCTTGCGCTACTCGCTGCACGCCGAGGTCTCGACCTTCGACGACCTGTTCTCGCTCGGCCTCGACGCCACCATGTTCACCGACCGGACGAGCGACGTCGTGCTGCGCCCCAGCGAGCTCGACTTCACCGTCGACCTCATCTTTCACAAGGGGCCCTTCGAGGTGCACCTCGCCTACGAGCGCGACATGCCCGTCGACCACCCCGGCACGGTGCAGCAGTTCGTCTACCTCCTGGGCGTGTGGAGCTTCGACGTGCGCGGCCTCGCGTCGACCGCCCTGACCCACAAGCAGTCGGTGCCCTCGCCCTGAGGCGCCCGGGCGTCGGGGCCGACCCGTCGCGCGCGGCGACCCAACCCCTCCGTAACTAATCAGACGAGTTAGCGCTGGCACACCGACTGCTTTGCCCCGGCTCCTCCCCGAAACAACCCCGGAGCCGCATGTCACCCAGCCAGCACCATCTCGCCGAGAGCCTCAAGCGGATCAGCGCCGTCCTGGGCGCCACGCCGGAACAGCACGCGGTCTTCGAGCACTGGGCGCTGGCCCAGCTGCGCGCGCTGGTGAACGCCGAGCAGGAGAACCGCCAGGCGCTGCGCTGGCAGGCCATGGAGTTCCGCCAACAGTACCTCGAGCTGCAGCAGGAGCTCTCGATGGGCATCGCGGTGACCGGCCGCACCGAACTGGTGCGCGCCGCGCGCAAGGAGTTCCTGTGCGCCATCCTCGACCTGGTCGATGAGCTCATCGACGAGCGCGCCGCGGCCTGATCAACGCCAGCGGCGCGGGCGGTCGCGCAGCGAGGTGCTGCCCACCGCGTCGCACCACGCGCGCCAGGCGGCCTGCGGCGCGCCCTTCCACTCGAGGTCGTCGAGCGACTGGGGCAACGGCACGTCGAGGCGCAGCGTCGCCAGCGTGCGGTACAGCGTCGCCGCCTCGCGCCCGCGCGCGAGCGAGGCCGCGAGCTTCTCGGCGCCGCGGGGCTTCACCTTCCAGTCGCCCAGCGCCGGGGGAATCTGGTCGAGGTGGGGGTGCACCGCGAGCACGTCGGCGGTGGACTTCGCACCCCACCCCTCGAGCCCGGGAATGCCGTCGGCGTCGTCACCGACCAGCGCCAGGAAGTCGGGCACGCTGCCGGGGCGCAGCTTCTTGTCGGCCCACAGCGAGGCCTCGGTGATGACCCGCTCGCGCATGCGGTCCACCTGCACCACGCGCTCGGCCGCCAGCACCTGCGAGAGGTCCTTGTCGGGGGTCAAGATGCGCACCTGCTCGACGCGTGGGTCCTGGGCGAAGCGTACCGCGGCGGTGGCCAGGGCGTCGTCGGCCTCGAACTCGCCCATGCTCCACACCACCACGCCCAGGGCCGAGACCGCGCGCTCCACGTCGTCGAACTGCGCGCGCAGCTCGGGCGGCACCCCGACGTCGCTCTTGTAGCCCTCGAAGAGCTCGTTGCGGAACGAGGTGATGGGGTTGTCGAAGGCGACTGCGAGGTGCGTCACCGCCTCGGCCGGGTCGGCGAGCAGCCCCAGCAGCGACTGCACCACGCCCAGGCTGCCCTTGAGGTCCTTCCCGTCGGGCGCGGCGTGGTCGGGCCGGTGGCTGAAGTGCGCCCGGTACAGCTCATAGGTGCCGTCGACGAGGTGGACGCGCATCGGTTCAGGCGTCGCCGCAGAAGCGCGAGTACACCGGGCTCTCTTCTTCCAGGTCTTCGTGGGCCTCGATGTCGCCCTGCACCCGCTCGAGCGTGGTCACCAGGGCCGGGTCGTCGCCGCTCTCCTGGTCGAGGAGCAGCTCGAGCGCTTCGCGCCACGGGTAGAGCACGTCGAGGGCGTTCGCCGCCGAGCCCGCGGCGGCCGCGCAGCGCTCGGCGACCGTCGCGAAGTCACCGCCGTCGAGGGCCACATACACCGGCCGCAGCAGGGCGTCGGTGGGGAAGAGGTCGATGAGCGCGGTGAACTCGGCGTCCTTGCGGAAGCCGTCGAAGTCGGGCTCGAAGCGGGCCAGGGTGCGCACCGCGATGGTGCCGGCCGCGTTGTCGAGGGCCTTCTGCAAGTGCGAGAGCACCTGCGGCTTCTTGCCCAGGCGCGCGAAGAGGCGGGCCGCCAGGTAGTGCGATTCGGGGTCGGTGGCGTCCACGACGAGGGCACGCTTGAGCAGCCCCGCGGCCTTGATGGGGTCGCCTTCGCGCACCGCGACGTCTTCGGACATCATGCGCAGGCTGGGGGCGTGCTCGAGCTTGAGCCCGTCGATGATGAACTGCGCCGCGCCGAGCCCCAGGGTGGGGTTCTCGGCGAGGGTGTCCACCAGGCGGTTGGCGATGCCGTGGAGCTCCCAGGTGAGGATGTGCTTCTCGTCGGCGTCGCTGCTCTTCGCCTCGGCCACGCGGATGAGCTCGAAGGCCTTCTTCAGCGCGGCTTGCCCGGCGGCGGTCTTCGCCGAAACGCACAACGCAAGGCCCAGCCAGGCGTGGCTCTGGGCGTCGTCGGGGGTCTTCGCCAGCCGCTCCTTCGCCAGCTTCTCGACGACCTCGGGTTCCTGCTGCAGCCACGCGTCTTCGATGGGGTCGAGCTGGTCGAGGGCTTCTTCGGTCTCGGAGACGTCGGCGCTCATGGCGGCGCAATGTACCCGCGGCCCGGGAAACCGATTTTCTCTTTCGCGATCAGCCCTGCCGTATTGGCTCTCAGCGCGGGCCGATTCACCGGCCTCCGTCGATCGTCGCCCGCACTGGCGCCGATCAGCCGCAGGCCTGACGCGACGCGAAACGGCCAAGATCTTGATTTCTCTCTACCTTCGACTTGGCGCATTGTTCGCAACACTGTAATCTGTTGACAGCGGGCACCCCGCCCACCGCAGCGCCTCTCCTCCGCCCCGGGGAAACACGACATGTTCGACTGGTTGCACACGCTGTTCTCGCGAGATCTCGCCATCGATCTCGGCACGGCCAACACCCTCATCTACGTGCGAGGCATGGGCATCGTGTCGAACGAGCCTTCGGTCGTCGCGGTGCAGCAGGACGCCCGCGGCGGCAAGAAGGTGCTCGCCGTCGGCAAGGAAGCGAAGGAGATGCTCGGCCGGACGCCCGGCAACATCGTCGCCATTCGCCCCATGAAGGACGGCGTCATCGCCGACTTCGAGATCACCGCGGCGATGCTGAAGTATTTCATCCAGCAGGCGCACCAGCGGAAGTTCAACGTCAAGCCGCGCATCGTCATCGGCATTCCCTCGGGCATCACCGAGGTCGAGCGTCGCGCGGTGCGTGAGGCGGCGGAGAACGCGGGCGCGCGCGAGGTGCACCTCATCGAGCAGCCCATGGCGGCGGCGATCGGCGCGGGGCTGCCGGTGACCGAGCCCTCGGGCAACATGATCGTCGACATCGGCGGCGGCACGACCGACGTCGCGGTCATCTCGCTCTCGGGCATCGTCTACAGCAAGTCGGTGCGCATCGGCGGCGACAAGCTCGACGAGGCGATCATCCAGTACGTGAAGCGCAAGTACAACCTGCTCATCGGCGAGCGCACGGCGGAGCTCATCAAGATGGGCATCGGCACCGCGTACCCGACCGAAGAAGCGATGACGATGGAGATCAAGGGCCGCGACCTCGTGGCCGGCGTGCCCCGCACGCTCTCGGTGACGAGCGACGAGATCCGCGACGCGCTGGCCGAGCCGGTCAACGGGATCGTCGAGGCGGTGAAGATGACGCTCGAACGCACCCCGCCCGAGCTGGCCGGCGACATCGCCGACCGCGGCATCGTGCTCGCCGGTGGCGGCGCGCTGCTCAAGAACCTCGACACGCTGCTGCGCGAAGAGACCGGCCTGCCGGTGTTCCTCGCCGAAGACCCCCTGTCGTCGGTGGTGATGGGCGCGGGCAAGGCGCTCGAGTCGCTCGACATGCTGCGCGCGGTCGCCACGCCGTCGTGAGCTGAAGCCCGCGGTGGCGCCTTCCGCTCGCTACGACGGGCTCGACGCCATTCGCGCCGGCGCGATGTTGCTCGGGCTCGCCTACCACGCCACCTACGCGTGGTTCCCCGGCGTCGCGCCCTGGTACTTCGTGGCCGACACCTCGCCCGTCGAGGCGTTGGTGACGGTGACCGGGTTCCTGCACTGCTTCCGCATGCAGGTGTTCTTCGCGCTCTCGGGCTTCTTCTCGCACCTGGTCTTCGAGCGTCGGGGCCCCCGGGGTTACCTCGCCGATCGCAGCCGGCGCCTGCTGGTGCCGCTGCTGTTCGCCCTGCCCGTGGTGCTGGGTCTCGACTGGTGGCTGCGGAGGCAGAGCCACGCGCTGGGCCTGATGTCGCCCGCGTACACCCAGGGCACGGGGGCGCCGGCCTCGCCGCTGCACCTGTGGTTCCTCATCTACCTCTGGGTGTTCTGCGCGGCCGCGTGGGCGCTGCCGGCGTGGGACGGCCCCTCGAAGCTGGTGCGGCGAGGGCTGCGCTTTCCCCCCTCGCTGCTCGCGCTCGCGGGGCTGACCTGCGCGGGCCTGTGGGTGCACCCCGAGACGCGACCCGACCTCTTCTTCTGGCCGAGGCCCTTCGAGCTGCTGCACTTCGGGCTCTTCTTCGCCTTCGGCTGGTGGCTGTGGCCGGCCCGGGACGCGCTCCCGGCGCTCCAGCGCCACGCGGGGTGGCTGCTGGCGGCGGGCTTCGGCCTGGGGCTCTTCATCTTCACCGGCGGGCGACACTGGCAGCCCGGCTGGCTCACGCTCTCGGGTCTCGTCACCTGGCTGATGACGCTCGGCGCGCTGGGCCTGGCCTTCGGCGTGCCCTCGAAGGACCGTCCGTGGCTGCGCTTCCTCGTGGAGTCGTCGTACTGGGTCTACCTGGTGCACTACCCGGTGGTGCTCGCGCTGCAGCTCTTCTTCGCGCAGCGCGAGGGCCCGGGGTGGCTCGAGTACGGGGCCACCACCGCGCTGACCTTCGCCTTCGCGCTGCTGAGCTTCACCCTGCTGGTGTGGAAGACGCCGCTGGGGCCGTGGCTGGGCGTGAAGCCGCGCGCGGCGCCGTGAGGGCGCGGGCGAGCACCACGCCGACCACGGGCAGCCACCACACCAGGTAGTTGTTGTGGAAGACCTTCGAGAACACGAAGAACGGGCCCATGCAGAAGGCCACGAAGGCCATCGGCTCGAAGGCGCCCGGGCGCAGCACGAAGCGCCAGAAGGCCAGCGCGCAGCTGGCCACCACCCCGAGGCGGACCGCGAGCATCACCGCCGGGGGCGCGAAGAACGAGAGCGCCGTCGAGTCGCCCGCGCGCTCGAGGTTGAAGCGAAAGACGTTGTCCCAGACGCCGACGCCGTCGACGGCGAAGGCCGGCCCCCAGGCGAGCGCCGAGACGACGAGGAAGGCACCGGCCGCGCGGCCGCGGCGGTCCTGGATCAACAGCGGCAGGAGAAACACCGCGGGGAACACCTTGGCCGCCAGGGTGAGCGCGGTGAGGGCGCCGGCGGCCCCGAAGCGCCCCTTCTCGAAGGCCACCAGCGCCCACAACATCATCGCGGTGGGTATGAGGTCGCAGTCGGACTCGTAGAGCGTGTCCCAGCGCAGCACGCTCTGGCCCAGCAGCACCACGCATGCCATCAACAGGCCCTCGCGCGAGAGCGGCCGCAGGAGCACGGCCAGGGCCCCGAGGATGGCGAGCAGGAACAGGAGGTGCGTGACGTACTCGCCGCCCCGCCCCAGCGCGCCGATGAGGGGCACGTAGGCGGCGATCATCGCCGGGCCGTAGCGGTACCCGACGACGGCCAGCAACGCGTGGGCGTACTCGCAACCGGGCGCGGTGATGCGCTCGGGGAAGAGCTCGTCACCGCGGCTGGGGGAGTCCCACATCGTGGCCTGCTGCGCTTCGTCGGGCGGCGGGCTGCCGGCGCGGCAGGCGAGCGAGGCGGGGTCTCGAATGAGGTACCGGAAGGCGCCGCTCTCGAGCACCGTGCCGAAGCCCCACGGCGAGATGCCCTCGCGCAGCAGGCGCACGGTGCGCACGTGGATGTCGCCCATCTCCGAGCGCCGCTGGCGCCAGGTCGAGAGCAGCCCTTCCTTGAAGTGCCAGTACACGAGCAAGGCGACGACGACCGAGCTGACGACGAGCATCCAGCGGGGCCACGCGCTCCGGGTGCGGCCCCGGCCCAGCGCGCGGGCGAAGAGCATCAGCCCCAGCAGCGCCACCACCACGCCGGCGCGGACGACGCCGGAGTCCCAGTCGAAGTGGAAGAAGAGCTCGAAGAGCCCCGTGGCGACGAGGGTGACGAGCAGGAGCGGGAGGTTGCGCTTCACCACCTTCCCCCTGGCGCAGTTCTTCGCCGCCGCGGCGGGGCTCAGGGGAGCAGGCAGTCGGGCTGGCCACGGTAGCGGTGCTTGAAGGGCACGTAGACCATGCAGGACTTCTGGCCATCGGTGTCCAGGCAGACGTTCTCGCAGGTCGCGTAACGCTGGGCGTGCTTGCGCTTGAGGGCCTGGCCGGTGCGGGTATCGACGACGCGGTTGTAGGCCTCGGGGCTCTCAGCGCCTTCTTCACCGACCGCGTGGAGGCTGGTGATGACGCCGTTGGTGGTGCCCTTTTCCCACATGCCGCGCCTGGCCTTGATGGCCTCGGCCTGGGCGGCGACGACCTCGGGGTCGGGCTTTTCTCCGTCGACGGCGTAGGCGAGGCCGTGACCGGCGCGGGCCATCTCCACGGCGAGCTTCGGGCAGCGCACCAGCAGCCGCTTGTAGCCGTCGACCTTGCCGTCGGAGGTGCATTCCCATTCTTGCGCGGCGGCGACGGTGCTGGAGGCCTTGGCGAGGGTGAAGAGCTCCTGGGCAGTCCACTCACCCCACTGGTGCACCGGCCCGTAGGCCTCGAGGGTGTTGTAGCCGACGAGCCGGGTGCCCAGGCCCTTGTGCTCCCCTTCCTTGAAGGAGAACGAGTCGCCGTCGGTCCACCGGACCTGGACGCGGGTGCCGTTGAGCACGATGGCCCCGAGCGCGTCGTGGTGCTCCTTCGGCGGTTTCCGGGAGCGGCCGCTGCGACGCGAGGCGCCGTCGGCGAGCGCGGACAGGGAAGCCAGCACCAACAAGCTGATCAAGGCGCGGTGGTTCACGCCCGTTCTTATAGTCCCTGTGACGACCGGCCCCGCAACGGCCCGGAACACTTTGTCTTTCGAGAGGTGAAACAGCGCAGGGTGGCGTGCGTAAGGGAGGTCTGGAGTGGCTGACAGCGAAGCAGCGTCAGACGAGGCGCTCATGGAGCAGTTTTGCGATGGAGACAACCGAGCGCTCGAGGCGCTGTACGACAGGCACGCCGGCGGGGTGCACGGCTTCCTCACCCGCATGGTGAGAGACCGCCACCAGGCCGATGACCTGTTGCAGCAGACGTTCCTCTCGGTGGTGCGCTCGGCCGACCGCTACGAGCGCGGGGCGAAGGTGGTGCCGTGGTTGTTGACCATCGCGGGGAACGCGGCCCGGGACACGTTGCGCAAGAAGAAGCAGCAGGTCGAGCTGTTGATGGAGGTGCCTCCGAGCCTCGAGCCCTCGGTGACCCCGGAGCACTCTGACCCGGCGGCGCGCAAGCTCATCGAGGCGGCCTTCGCGGCGTTGCCCGTGCAGCAACGGGAAGCGGTGTTGATGCACAAGGTGCACGGCCTCTCGTTCGAGGAGATCGCGCGCTCGTTGAACATCTCGGAGACGGCCGCCCGCATTCGCGCGCACCGGGGCTACGAGAAGCTGAGGCACCTGTTGGAGACGCTGTCGTGATGAATGAACTGACCAACCTGCGCCCCGAACCCCCCGCGTTCAGCGCACTGCAGGCGGCCCGCGCGGCGATGGTGGCCGAGCTCGGCCGGCCGCGGACCACGTGGAAGACGCACGCCCTTCTTCTCGTCGCGGCCTCGCTGGGCTTCGCGGCGTTGATCGCCGTCGGGGTGCTGGGTTCGGGGGCCGCCGAGCCCGCGACGCTCGCCGCGCGGTGGCTCTCGTTGGCGGCCCTCGCGCTCGTCGGTCCCCTGCTCGCGTGGAGCGCGGCGCGGCCCGGGGGTGTGGGGTGGCGTCGCGGGGGGTGGGCCCTGGCGGCGGTCTCGGCGGTGACCCTGGTCGGCACCCGGCCGGCGCAGGTGAGCTCGCTGTCGACGTCGCCGGAGTGGGTGTGCACCCTGTCGCACCTCGGCGTCGCGGTGCCGGCGATGGTGGTGGCGCTGCTGCTACTGCGAGGCATGGCCTTCAACGCCGGGCGCGCCATCGCCGCCGGCCTGGCGGTGGGTACCACCGGGGCGCTGCTGGGCGAGCTGATGTGTGGTCGCAACGCGGCGCACATCGCCGTGTTTCACCTCGCCTCGTGGTCGCTGGCCGCGGTGGCCGTGGTGGCCCTCTCCTTCACGGCACGCAGGAAGTCGTTCGCCCCATGAGGCCGAATCCCGCCGGCCCGGCGCTGGCCTCGAAAGAGCCGGCGCCGCTGCAGCCCGGAGCGCGGGTGCTGGTGTTGCTCGACGGCCTCGATGAGAGCGCCGACGTGCGCTTCCACGGCGCGCAGGGCGAGGTGCTGGCGGTGCTCGTCGAGGACGTCCCGGCGCAGGTCCCGTCGCGACCCCTGGTCGAGGTGCAGGTCGAGGGGCTGGGCCGCGAATACTTCTTCGTCCACGAGCTGCAGTTGCTGCCCTGAGCTTCAGATTTCGGGGGTTTTGCGAGGGGTCCCCGCTCTGGTTTGCGATCTGAATCGAGTTTGGATATTTGTTCGCGCGCACCGGCCAATGACAGGGCGGCGTCGGGGCGCATGATGCGACCCGTCATCTGGAAAGCAGATCAGAACATGGCTCTCGGTACTGTGAAGTGGTTCAACGATGCGAAGGGTTTCGGTTTCATCAGCCAGGACGGCGGCGGCGACGACGTGTTCTGCCACCACACGGCCATCCAGTCGGACGGCTTCCGCACCCTCGCTGAGGGTCAGAAGGTGGAGTTCGACGTGAACCGCGGGCCCAAGGGCCTCCAGGCGGCCAACGTGCGCGTGGTCAGCTGATTCGTCGGCAGACCCCCTGAAGTCCATCGAGGCCCAGTCTCTCTCAAACGGAGGCTGGGTCTTCGTGTATCCGGGCGCGTACAGTCCCGCGCCATGCCGTGTGTGGAGTCGATCGACGAAGCCCGCGTCACCATCGATGTCTCGCTGCTGGAGCGCGCGGCGGAGCCGACGGTGCTGCTCGGCGTCGCGGTGCTGCTGAGCGTGGTGGGCCTGAGCCTCGCGTTGCGGGTGGCGCCGCCCGGCCATCGCTGGTGGGCGCTGCTCCACCTCGTCTTCACCCCGCTGGCGGCGCTCTTCGGCTGGTTCTCGTCACGGCAGGGCTACGCGGTCTCGTTGGCGTGCTTCGAGGCCCCCACGCGCGGTGCGGGCCACGTCATCGCGCTGGGCGCGGCGCTGATGGTGCTCTGCTTCGTCCAACTGACCGTCAGCCTGACACTGCGCGCGTGGAAGCCGGGGCCGCCCCTGTGGTGGCCCGCGGGCGTGCTGGCCCTGGGCGCGCTCGTCGGGGGCGGCGTGGCCTTGCACAAGCACCGGCTGCAGCGGGAGTTCGCGCAGCGGTTGGCGGCGGTGACGCCCATTCCCAACGTGCGCGCGCCGGCCGCGCCTCCCGAGGCCCACGTGGGCCACGCGGTGCGCTTCACGCCGCAGGCCGAGGCCGCCGGCGAGCGCGAGGGCTTCTTCTTCCCCAGCCGGGTGTGGCTGTCGGCCGAGCAGGCGCGCGCCTGGGGCGTGGGCGAGCTGACGCTGACCTCGACCCGGCTCGGGCGCGAGGAGCTGCCGGTGCACTTCGCGCGCGACCTGGTGCAGGTCGACGCCACGCTGGCGGTGCTGGGCGTCGAAGACCGGGGCCCCGACGTCTTGCCGCTCGCGGTGGGCAACCGCTTCGAGTTCGTGGGCGTGACGGGCCGCGGGGGCTCGTTGGCCCGGCTCGAGAAGGTGCTGCGCGCGGGGAAGAAGCCGCTGCCGGCGCCCACCTTCACCCTCGAGGTGACGGGCGAAGGGGAACGCGACGGCTTCCACGTCTTCGAGCTCGAGGTGACTCGGGGGACCGAGCGCGTGCCCGAGACGCTGGTGCGCCGCGACGGCGAGCTGGTGCGCCTCGGAGGAGGCCGTGTGGTCTTCCTCGACGCCGGGCAGTGCCGGGTGAGCCTGCTGACGCCGTCGACCTGCGACTGCGCGGTGGACCACGTGGAGCGCTGCGTGGACGTGCGCGGCGACGTGGGCGAGGGGCTGCTGCGCGTGTTCCTGGGCTTCGTCTCGCTGGGCCTGACCGAGTTCCGCGGCATGGGTGACCTGGGCTCGGGCAACGAGCTGGGCCTGCTGGCGACGCGCTGGCGCATCGCCGGGGTCGAGCGGTCGGTCGCGCCGACGGTGAAGGTGAAGGGCCGGTAGAGTCGCGCCCATGATGCGCATCCAGGCTCCCCACTGCCCTTCGTGTGGTGCACCCCTCGACGTGCCCGAAGGCGCGGCCCGCGTCGCCTGCGGCTATTGCAGCGCGGCCCTGGTCATCGAGCAGGAGCGCGTCTCGACGCGCAAGACGAAGACCGCGCCGCGGGCGAACGAAGAAGACGACGAGGCGCCCTACCCCGAGCCCGACGCCACGCTGTGGGCGAAGGTCTCGCCGCGCTTCGAGCTCTCCGTCATCGAGCAGCGCATTCCCGGGGCGGTGCCGGAGCTCTTCGCCGGCCTCGAGCTGGCGGGCGAGCGCTTCGCCTTCGTCTCCCTGCGCGTGGTGGACAAGGAGGGGCGAGCGTTGCCGCACCCCCTCGACGCGGCCTTCGAGGCCCTGCGGGTCTCGCTGGAAGAAGACGGCGACCCGGGGCTGGCGGCGAACCTCGCGCTCGAGACGCTGTGCCTCAAGACCTTCGACCACCGGCTGGAGTGCGCGGTGGTGCTCTTCGAGCCGAGGCACATGCGCGTCACGCCCTACGCGGCGGGCGTGAGTTCCGGCCTGCTGTGGGCCTCCGGGGAAGAGGGGCGCACCCTGAGCGTCGACGGGCACCACGGCGCGCTGGAGCGGAAGATGCTGCGCGAGTCGGCGGAGCACTTCACCAACGGTCGCCAGCTCCAGCTCGCCGCGGGGGACCTGGTGCTGGTGCCGTCGGCCGGCTTCGTGGGCCGCGGGGCGCGCGGGTACTCGGAGGGAGCGCGGGTGCTCAACGAGGTGGCCAACGCCCAGCTGGGAGAAGAGCCGCTGCGCGTGGTGACCCTGGCCAAGAACGCGTTCTGGACCGAATTCCAGAAGCAGCGCCGCTCGGTGCACGCGCCGGTGGGCGACGTGCGGTTGGCGGCGGTGCGGGCCATCTCGCCGCCGCTGCAGCGGGAGATCCCGGGGGACTTCGTGCCGCGCACCTGGCGCAGCCGGCGCTTCGAGGTCAGCGCCTTGACCCGCGCGGCGGAGGCCCAGGCGCTGGTGCCGTTGCACACCGATCGCCAGGTGTTGGTGTGGCTCTCCCCGGTGCAGGGCTCGCTGCCCGAAGGCGCGCTGCAGAAGGCCGTGGCGGCGATCAAGGAGGTGCTCGACTCCGACAACGGCGACAACGACAACCCGCGCGCGGCGGGCCGACGGGCGTTGCTCGCCATGGGCCTGCCTCCCGACTCGGTGCGGTTGGGCGTCATCCAGTTCCTCGATGCGTTCGAGCGGGTGAAGTACTTCCGGCACGGGTGGAAGCAGCCGGTCGCGCTGGGCCCCCGGGGCGTGCGCGGGGACAACCAACAGCAGTTCGACGAGGGCGGCGAGGCCACGGTCAACGAGGGGTGCCGGCTCTTCTTCCCTGGTGAGCTCAACTACGAAGGGCAGCACGGCGGGGCGGCGTCGCTCTCGACGGTGTGGCGCGGCGGCAAGGCGTCGCGGCTCTACGAGGCCCTCACCTCGCACTGGAAGACGAAGAAGACCGAGCGGGCGCTGGGGCAGCTCGCGCTGGCGGCCGTGAGCGACGAGCCGGCGGCCTCACTCGGTGGGCTGGCGCTGGTCACCGGCGTGCCGCCGACCTGAGGAGAAAAGCGGGGCCTGGAGCCGCGCCGGAAATGGCCTTGAATAGAGCGCGCGGCCCTCCGTCTCGGGCGGCCGTGCGCACTCTCGCCCTCGCCGCCCTGATCGCCGTCCCCGCCGTGGCCCAGACGGTCTACTCGTGGGAGGACGCGGACGGCACCCACTACACGGACGACCCCACGCAGGTGCCGAAGAAGGCGAAGGTCGCGGCGATGGTGGTGGACGCGGCGCCGGCGGCCCCCCGCCAGGCCGTCGCGGCGGCCCCGAGGCCGGCGAGCCCGCCCAGCCCGTCCGAGGCGCCCCTCGACGAGCGGGCGTGGCGGGAGCGCTTCATCGCCGCCAACCGCCGCATCACCACGGTGAAGCAGAACATCGCGGCGCTCGAGGCGAGCCTGCCCCCGCGCACCGAGTGCATCGCGCAGCCGCTGGTGCCGGTGGGCACGGTGCAGGTGGGCAGCACCCCGGGCGCGCCGATCACCGCGGGCCCGGGCACGCAGGTGGT
>CAIVGN010000035.1 GCA_903905455.1 uncultured Archangium sp. | reverse complement strand
CGCACCGCCTCGGTCGTCGCGCGCACCGGCTTCACCTACGCGTGGACCCTCGACGACGGCACCATCACCTCCGCCGGAGGCCCCACCGGCGTCACCTCGGGGGGCACCAACAGCATCGTCTACACGGCCGGGGCTCCGGGGCTGGTCTCCGTGGGTTGCGCGGAGCGGAACGGCGTCGTGGGGCCCACGGGCGTCAGCGCCCCGGCGGCGGCGAGCGTGGTGGTCACCGCCGCGGCCACGCCCTGGACGCCGATCATCGTCGCGCCGGGCCCCGTCTCGGAGGGCCAGCGCGGGCGCACCGCCTCCGTCACCAGCCTCGCCGGCATGACGTACCTGTGGACCATCACCAACGGCATCATCACCTCCGCGGGCGGCTCGGCCGGGGACACGGCGGGGGGCCGCAATACCCTCACCTACACCGCCGGGGCCGTGGGCACGGTGGACGTCACCTGCGTGGAGCAGAGCGGCCCCCTGTCGAGCCTTCCGGCCACGAAGTCGGTCGTCGTGGTGCCCGCGCCCATGGCCCCCTCCATCGCCACCTTCAACCCGGTCCACGAGGGCGACCCGAGCACGGCCTCGGTGAGCGCGCGCGCGGACATGCGCTACCAGTGGTCGGTCTCCAACGGCACCGTCACCGGCGTCGGCGGCAGCGCAGGGCTGACGAGCCACGGCACGAACGTGGTGGACTTCACCGCGGGGACCCGGGGCACCGTGGGCCTCTCGTGCGTCGAGGTCAACGCGGCCGGGGTCGAGAGCATGGCGGCGACGGCGTCGGTGCAGGTGGCCGCCGCTGCGCCCTCGACGCTCGTCATCTCGACGCCCCCCGTGGTGACCGCGGGCCAGGGTTCGACCGCGTCGGTGCCGGCGCGCCCGAGCATGAGCTACCTCTGGTCGCTCACCGACGGGACCATCGTCGATGGGGGCAGCGCGGCAGGCGTGACGAGCGGCGGCGCCAACACGCTCTCGTTCCGGGCCGGTACCCCGGGGACGCTCGTCCTGTCGTGCGTCGAGATCAACGCCGACGGGCTCAGCGCGCCACCCGCGACCGCCCAGGTCTCCGTTTCCCCGGCCAGCCAGGGCGGCATCGGGGCCATGCCCCGGCTCGGGCTGGGCAGGCCCATCGTCGGCACCAACACGCCGACCCTCTTGAACGACGGCCGCTACCGCGCCTCGTATGCGTGGACCGCGCCGAGCGGTGCGTGGGCCGCCCTCGATCTCGGCGTCGGTCCGACGCAACTGTTGGTGCAGATCTCCGACGAAGACTCGTGGCCCGGCGACCTCAACGGCGGCGGCATGCCGGCCTGGCGGTGGCTGACGAGCGCCGACTCGACCAACGGCGCCGACGGCACGTGGACCCAGGCCGTGGCGGTGACGGGAAACGTGTACATCTACCGCTCGCACACCATCCCCTTCAGTGGGCAGCGGTGGCTCAAGCTGGTGCTCGACGCGGCCTCCACCATCGATGAGATCGACGTGTGGGACGCGAGCCTGGGCGTCACCGACACGTGGATGTTCCTGGGCGACAGCATCACCAACCGCGCCACCAAGCGCGGCACCCAGAGCGGCGTGGGGCACCAGCCTTCGTTCCAGGCCGACATCCTGGCCACCGAGGGCCGCTACCCGATGCAGATCGGCGGTGGCCACGTGAGCTGGGGGGCGGCCGACCTTCGCAACCAGATCGACACCTTGATCGTCGACTTCCCGCTGGCGAAGTACTGGGCCCTGAGCATCGGCACCAATGACGCCGCCTCGGGCGCCGCGGGGCTGCCGCAGTGGCTGAGCAACGTGCAGTACGTCATCGACCGGCTCGAGGCGGCCCACCGGGTGCCGCTGCTCGCGCGCATCCCCTGGACCAGCGACCCCTCGTACGGCGCCCCCTCGAACACCGCGCTCTTCAACACCTCGGGGGTGGACGTGCTCACGGCGCAGAACCACCTGCAGCCCGGGCCAGACCTCTACGGCTGGTTCCTGGCGCACCCCGGGGAAATGGACGACGGGGTGCACCCCTCGGACGTCGGCTGCCTGTCGTGGAACCGGCTGTGGGCCGAGGCCGCGCTCCCGCTGTACCGGCCGACCACGACGCAGCCCGCCCCGTGACGGCGCGCGCGACGCAGGCCCGCATTCGCTGCGTGCGTGCGCGCCCGTTTGCGCTCGGCGTCTTGCGCGCGGTCAGTGGGGCGGAGGCGCGCCACCGTTGATCATGTCCGAGACGAGGCCCGGCTCCCCACGCAACTCCGACACCACCACGCCGCCCAGGTGCCCCGCGACGAACACCACGAAGAACCACATCGCCAGCTCGTGGGCCTCCTTGACGGCGCCGGCGAGGTCCTTGCCCACGCCCAGGTCCTTCTGGAAGTAGAGCACCAGGCCGCTGACGGTCATGGCGAACACCGCGACGTAGAAGACCGCGTAGCCGGCCTTCACCAGCACGTAGTGCGCCGCGCCCTTCTTCTGCGTCGCGG
>CAIVGN010000034.1 GCA_903905455.1 uncultured Archangium sp. | reverse complement strand
GTAAGCGGCGCCGATGCTCGTCTCTCCGAAGACCTGGTTCGTCGCAGCCGTGGTGTCCCTGAGCGCGTGTGGCACCACCCCGGGCGGCGCGGCGTTGTGCGCCACCGGTACGCACTGTGTCGCCGACACCGACTGCGCCTCGGGCAGCCGCTGCAACACCGCGCTCTCTCCGCCCGCGTGCCAGCCGCTCTACTGCGGCACCTCGGGCAGCGCCTGCAGCCAGGGCTACTTCTGCGAGAGCCAGAACTGCGTGAAGCAGGCCTGCCTGTCCACCACCGCAGGCACACCGCTGGGCAACGTCGTCCCCACCACCATCACCTATTCCATCGCCGCCGACGGAGGCTACGGGACGTCGCTCATCTTCACCGATGACGCGCGGAACGACTGCGCCGCGTGGACCGCGCTGGTCGACTACGGAAACGCGGCCTGGCTGCGCGTGGGCTCGAGCGCGGGCCAGTTGACGGAGGGCCAGGTCGTGGGGTGGATCACCGACGCCGATGCCCTCGCCGGCAGGGGCCGCAGCCCGTACGCCGTGTTCACCCGCGACACGCTCTCCGGGTTGAGCCTCCACAAGCGCCAGGGCTCGGTGACCGTGGTGCACCTGCCCACCGCGCAGAAGCCCGAGTTCACCGTCACCCTCACGGCTGCCGATGGGGGCCTCGACGGCACCTTCACCGTGCGGCCCGTCTGCCCCTGAGGCTCAGCCCGGCAGGGTGAAGTCGAAGCGGTAGTGGTGCTGGCCCTCGACGATCTCGATGGCCATCGACCCGCGCAGCCCCACCAGCGCGTCGGTGCCTGAGTCGGGCACCACCGTCAGGCTCAGCGACATCGCGCCGCGGTCCATGACGCCGTTGTGCTGCATCACGAAGGTGCCGGCCCGGCCCGCGAGCGTCCCCACCACCCGCTCGATGGCCACGTAGCCCGCCGAGCCCTTCACCTCGCTCATCGCGCCGATCATCTCCACGTGGCTGGTCGCCTCGAGGGGCCCTGCGAACTTCTTCTCCAGCGAGGTGCGCGCGAGGGTGGCCCCGGGGCGCGTGTCGTACGGCGGGTGGCGCTGCGCTTCGACTTCGAACGTGCCGTGAACCTGGGTGCTCATGGCCGGCATGCTACGCAAGTCACTCCCCACCGACTTGAAGGAACGCGACATGGCGAGGCCGAAGCAGGCGCCCCCTCGAGGGCTCATCGGCGCCGCTGCAGGCGGAGGCGTCAGCCACGCGCGCTTCGAGGTCGACCCGCCGCTGGGCGCTCACCTCGAGCACTTCTGGAGCGTGCAGTGGCGCCTCGAGCCCGGCGTTCGACTCGTGCGCCAGACGTTGCCGCACCCCTGCTTTCACGTGGTGGTCGAGGCCGGCCGCGCCGAGGTCTCGGGCGTCCCGAAGGCGCGCTTCACCCGCGTGCTCGAGGGAGCGGGCTGGGCGTTCGGCGCGAAGTTCAGGCCCGGCGCGTTTCGGTCGTTGCTCGCAGGCCCGGCGTCGGCGTTCACCGGGCGGGTGGTGCCCCTGGCCGAGGTGCTCGGTGAACGGAAGGCGCGCCGCTACGCCTCGGCCATCACCCGGGCCCGGGACGACGCCCAGCGCGTGGCCCTCGCGTCGGACCTCTTCGCCCAGTGGCTCCCGCCTGCGCCCGCCGACGCTCCGTTGCTGCGCAGCCTGGTCGGCGCGGCCATGCACGACCGCTCCCTCACCACCGTCGAGGCCCTGCGCGCGCGGGGCGGTTTGCACCTGCGCGAGCTGCAGCGCTGGTTCCGCGACGCGGTCGGGGTGAGCCCCAAGTGGGTCATCCAACGCTACCGGCTCCACGAGGCGCTGCTGGCGCTGGAGCAGGGGCAGGCCACCGTCGCGCAGCTGGCGGCCGACCTCGGCTACGCGGACCAGGCCCACTTCGCGCGCGACTTCCGGCGGGTGGTGGGCGTCGCGCCCTCGGCCTACGCGGCGTCGAGGGGCGGCTGAACGTCCGCCGGTGCGGGGGCCGCGGAGAGGACCATCGAGAAGCACGCGCCACCCTCGGGCCGATTCGTGGCCTCGAGCGTGCCCCCGAAGCTCTGCAGGTACTCCCGCGAGAGCGCGAGGCCCAGGCCCGTGCCCTTGCCCGGCGGCTTGGTGGTGAAGAAGGGCTCGAAGAGGCGAGGCAGCACCGCCTCGGGAATGCCCGGGCCGTCGTCGAGCACGTCCACCCGCACGTGGTCGCCTTCGGTGCGCGCCCGCACCACGATGGTGCCGGTCTTCCGCTCGTCGAGCGCGTCCATGGCGTTGATCAACAGGTTGAGCAGCACCTGCGCCAGCTTGCGCCGGTTGGCCCGCACCCACGGCACGTCCCCGGGCAGGTCGAGCCGCACCGCGAGGTTCGACGGGAGCTTCACCGTGCCCAGCCGCACGGCCGCGCGCACCGACTCGCCGAGGTCGATGCTCTCGGATTCCTCGTGGCCGTCGCGCGCGAGCATCTTCAGGTCGAGGACGATCTGGCAGATGCGGTCGACGCCTTCGTTGGTGTCCGCGAGCAACTCGGAGATCTCCGCGGGGCTGAGTTCGTCATCGCCCAGCTCGCGCTGCAGCACCCCTAAGTTCGCCTTCACGTAGGCCAGCGGGTTGTTGATCTCATGCGCGACCCCGGCCGCCAGGCGCCCCACCACGGCGAGCCGCTCCGTCTGCGCGCGGCGCCCCTCCGAGAGCCGCAGGGCCTGCCCCTGTTCCTGCTCCGTGCGCCGCTCGCGGGCCATGAGCTGGCGTACCCGGTAGGCGCTGGTCATCACCATCAGGTAGCCGAGGCCCAGGCCCACCACCTCCGTCGGGCTCGCGCCGCTGCCGAGCACCAGCACCGCCTCGACCGACGCGCCGCCCACCAGCACCGCCGCCGTCGTCACCAACCACTGCTCGACGAAGAGTCCGCCCACCACCACGGGCAGCAGGATGGTCGAGGTGAACTGCACCGTGGGCGCGTGTTCCCACCACATCAGCCACGGGAGCGCCGCGCACACCACCGCCACCACGAGCGCCTGCGCCCACTGGGGCCACTCGAAGCGGCAGGCGACGAAGAGCAGCAGGCCACTGAGCAGCTGCCAGGCCGAGCGCGAGGGGTGGAGGTCGTGGCCCAACCACTCCACGAACATGACCGGGAGGGTGAGCGCAGCCCCGAAGGCGAACAGCCACGCCCGTTCGCGCGGCTGCGACCACAGCCGCTCCATGCGGCTCAGCGCAGGGGCGGCAGCCATGAACACGTCCAGTCGAGTTGGCAGGGGTCGAAGTCGAGCTGCTCTCCGTGGGTCGCCAGGTAGCGGATCATCTGGTTGATCAACAGCGAGCCCAGGTCGAAGGGCCGCTCGGGCTTCGGCTGGGGAAAGCCGTGCACGCCCAGGGGCTCCATCATGGGGAAGAGCTGGGCGCTGATGCCGCCGCCCTGGGCCGCGGTGTTGTGGCGGATGTTGCGCAGCGGGGGCGAGAGCCGCGGCACGTCGAAGCCGTCACCGACCGACGAGACGCTCGCCAGGTCGTCGATGTCCTCGAGCACGTCGTGGCCCATGGAATCTTTCCAGCGCCCAGATGACTCCACGCCCTCGACGGTGCCGGTGTCGACGAGCAGCTGCTGCACCGTCTTGCCGTAGCGCGGGTCGACGTTCTTGAAGTCGATGAGCCCGGCGGCGCGGGCCATGGTCACGCCCGACGCGGTGGGCACGCCCGGGTCGCCCAGGGTGTTGATGTAGAAGGCGCGCGTGGAGACGGTCTCTCCCGTGCCGTAGGCCAGGGTGCGATCGCCGTGCATGAAGGGCGCGCTGTTCGCCGGGTCCGCGCCCTCGAGCGCCACCTGCGCCAGGCCCAGCATGCGCCGCAGCTCCGGGTTGCCGCGCCGCAGCCCGAAGCCGTCGCTGGCCGCCACGAAGTCGCTGCCCGCCGGGTAGGTCGTCTGCTGGAACTTCGCCTCGGCCTGGAAGGTGGTGACGCTCTCACGGGGGGCGCCCGCGGGCACGCAGCCCTCGCGCTCCTTGCTGGCGAGCTCGTGGTCGTAGAAGTCGAGGCGCAGCCGGTTGCCCTTGTCGCTGGGCACCGCCACGCGCAGGTGGCCGTTGGGCTGCACGCGCGCGCAGCGCCACTCGCCGGTGTCGACGTTGGTGAGCACCGCGAGGCTGCCGGGCTTCGGGGTGAGTGCAAGCGTCGCGACCTTGAGCTCCTTGTATTCGACGAGGTCGGGCACGGCCTCGGAGACCACGCCGTCGCGCAGCAGCACCAGGGGCGCCATCATGCGCATCACCATCGCGTCGCGAACGCCCGAGAGCGAGCTGCGCACGCCGATGTCCGCCAGCCCACCACCGCCGATGATGGGGATGACGGTCTCTACCTGCGGTTCGAGGCCGCCCACGTAGCTCGCGAGGATGCCGCCCAGCGAGCCGCCCACGAGGTGGATCGCCGCCGAGCCGCCGACGTCGACCACGCCGTCACCGTCGAGATCCCCCGCGAGGTCGTCCTTGCCGTCGAGGTTCGCGTCGTACTTCCAGGTGCGCTGGCCATCGAAGGACTTGAGGGTGCGGATGACCTGGAAGAGGTCCACTGCGGTCTGCCGCACCACGTCGCGGGTGTGGAAGAGGTACGCCGTCCAGTAGTCCACGCCGCTGTCGAGCTTGCCGTCGCCGTTCTGGTCGAGCGCGCGACCGGCCACCACGCCCAGGCCCATGCCCTCGATGCCGCGCTGCTTGAACTGGCCCTTGACCACCTCGAGCAGCACCGGGTCCACGTCCACGCCGTGGCTGACCGCGTCGATGCCCAGGGTGGCGATGCCCATGCGCGCGAGGAAGCCGGCCACGTTCATCGCGTCGAACTTCGTCGACCCGTGGCCGTGAATGAAGATGGCCACCGGCGCCGGGCCGTTGCGGTGCCTGGGCACCATCAGCCAGTAGTTGACCCCTTCGTGCCGGGTGAAGGCCTCGCCGCTCTCGGGGTCGAGCTTCCAGATCTGCTCGGTCAACGGGAGCTGGTTGGTGGTCCCCTCCTCGAAGCGCGGGAAGAACTGCGGCGAGTCGATGGTGCCCACCGCGTGAAAGTCGATGAACGCGAAGTTGTCGAAGAAGAGGTTCTCCTGCGCGGTCGAGTTGCCGCTCCCGAACTGGGAATAGAGGCTCTTGGCCATGTCGAGGAAGATGCTGTTGGGCACGATGCGCGGGTAGACGCCCGGCGCGCGGGTGCGGGACTCGCGCAGCGTCATCTCCGCGGGGAACTCGGTGGCCAGGCGGTTCAGCGGGCCGAGCCCATAGAGCCCGTCACGCACCGCGACCAACGGCTTCGTCCACGCCTGGGTGGTGAAGCTCCAGGCAAAGGCGATGTCGTCGACCGACGCGTGGAGCCCCGCGAGGCACTCGTCGGCCAGCGGCTGGAGCGCCTTCGTCTGCGCCACGTGGTTCACCTCGCGGAACGGGGAGCGCACCGGCTGCCCCTTCGTGTCCACCAGGGCCTTCGTGAGCACCACCGCGTAGGTCGTCGCCTCGCGCAGCGGGTACACCGGGCGTGCGATGAGCGTCTTGCTCTCGCGCTCGTAGAAGGTGATCAACGTGGGGTCGGTCTTGCTGCGCGTGTTGGGGTGGTCGAGCACGCCGTCCATGTCGGTGTCTTCGCCCTCGTCGAGCAGCCCGTTGCCGTTCGTATCTTCCTCGACCTCTTCGAGCATCAGGTTGGCCAGGCCCCCGCGCGGATCATCGGGGTAGTACTCGGGGCGGTCGAGGCGCTGCGGGAAGAGGCCTTCGCCGAGGTCCATCGGCATCGCCTTGCAGTAGTCGGGCGAACCCCTGGTCACGTCGATGACCAGCATCACGTCGTCGCTGGTCTCGTAGCGGTCCCCGTGGTGCCGGCGAATGATGTTCTCGGTGTCGAGGTCTTCCTCGAAGGACACGGTGATCGGCGCCAGCGTGCCCCAGCCGTCGAGTGCGTCGAGGGCGGCGCGGGTCTTCGTCTCCCACTGCGTGGGCGAGAGCATGCTCGCGTTGAGCCGGCGCTTCGTCACCGAGCTCGCGTCGAAGCGCGTGGCGAAGTCGTTGGGGAGCGGGATCTCCGGCAGCGGCTTGTGGAAGACGTCGAACTTCACCTTCGCGCCGGTGCCGTCGGGCGTGTGCGCGAGGCCGCTGCCCTCGGGCGAGGCGCAGGCGACGACGAAGAAGCACACGGAGGCGAGCAGGCGGCGCATGGAGACTCCAGAGACGGCTGAATGTTTGGGGACGGGGGCCTGAAACCACGGGAAGGCGCAGGGGCGCAAGGTGTCAGCGCGGGAGGGGAAGGGCGGTGGTCACGCGCACCGTCCTCAGCGTCGGCAGGCCACTGGCCACGCCCGGGAGGCCGCGCAGCTCGCGCTCGAAGGCCTGGAGGGCGGAGGTCTCCTGTGTGGGCGACCGCAGCTCGCAGTCGAGCGTCTCGAGGCACGGGAGCCCACCGGCCGCCAACCCGGCCAGGGCCCGCAGGACCGCGTTGCGGTCGTCGAAGGTCGTGCGCAAAGAGAGGGCGCGCACCGGCTTGACCACCGCGTGCGCCGCAAGCGAGCGGCCCAGCGCCCAGGTGAGGGTCTGCGCGCCCAGGCCCACCGCGCCGCGCAGCGTGAGCCGGTCCATCACCCCGCGACGCCACGTCACCTCGAGGCCCGTCGGCGGCACCAGCGCGCGCAGGGGGAACCAGCGTCCGTCTTCCCCCGCGACCCGGGCCCCCAGGCGCGCGCCGACCGGGTGTCCCCGCTCGAGCAACGAATCGCCCAGCACCGAGAGCAGCTCGTCGCTCCACGGCCCCAGCGGCGCGGCCACGTCGTCGGGCCAGCCACACGAGTCGCGCGCGCCCGCCAGCACGTGCAGCGAGGGCCCGCTCACGCCCTCCTGGCTCCACACCTCACCGGGCCCCAGCACCCACTCGCGCTTCGCGCCTTCCCAGCGGAAGTGCAGGCCCTCCTCGACGGGGGAGATGACCAGCGTGCGGCCCACCTCCCACTCGAGGTCGACGTCGGTGCCCCGGCGGCCCACCCGGAGCGGCCGCCCGACGTGCACCGGCTCGAGGGGCGCCACGAGCCGGCCGCCGACCCACGCGAGGCGGTTGCTCAGGAGCAGGGGTTCGAACCACGGGCCAATCATGGGCGCAGCGTATGGCCTGTGCTACGCGCTCGCGCCATGACCGTCAGTCTCGTCATGCCCGTGTACAACGAGGTGAAGACGCTCGCGGAGATCCTCCGCCGCGTGGTGGCCGTCGACTTTCCCAAGGAGCTGGTCATCGTCGATGACTGCAGCACCGACGGCAGCCGCGAGTGGCTGGAGACGCTGGCCGCCAACGGCCTCGCCGCCCTCGACGGGGCGAAGCCGCAGAACGAGAACACCGTGCGCGTCATCTTCCAGGAGCAGAACTCCGGCAAGGGCGCAGCGCTGCGCCGGGGCTTCGCCGAGGCCACCGGGGACATCGTCATCGTCCAGGACGCCGACCTCGAATACGACCCGCGCGACATCCCGCGGCTGCTCAAGCCCATCCTCGATGGGAACGCCGACGTGGTGTTCGGCAGCCGGTTCACTGGTGAGACGCGGCGCGTCCTCTACTTCTGGCACGCGGTGGTCAACCAGGGCCTCACGCTGCTCTCGAACATGACCTCGGGCCTCAACCTGACGGACATGGAGACTTGCTACAAAGCGTTCCGCCGCGAGGTGCTGCAGTCGTTCACCTTGAAGGAAGACCGCTTCGGCATCGAGCCCGAGCTCACCGCCCGCGTCGGCCGCGCCAACGTGCGCGTCTACGAGGTGCCCATCAGCTACTTCGGCCGCACCTACGAAGACGGGAAGAAGATCGGCTGGAAGGACGGGGTGCGGGCGCTCTACGCCATCGGGAAGTACGGGGTGCTCAAGCGCTGAACTGGAGCGCCGCCGCTCCAGTGGACTGTGCGTGCGCGCGCGGTATCGCGCTGGCCGGCTCGTAGATCGCGTGAATCCAGTGGGTTGAACCGTGGCACGAAGCGTGGAGAGCGCGAGCCGCATGCGCCTCACCTTCCTGCTGACCCTGTGCCTCTCGTCGTTCGCGATCGCCGGTCAGCCGAAGCAGGTGAACATGCCGGTCGGCACCACCACCACGCTTTCCATGCCCGCGCCGGTCTCGAGCGTCACCGTCGCCGACCCCTCGCTGCTGAGCGTCACGCGCCAGGGGCGCCAGGTGGTCTTCGTGGGCCGCAGCACCGGCAGCACCGAGGTGGTGGTGACGACGGCCGAGGGCGTGATGCACCTGCGCGTGTACGTGGCCGCCGACAAGTACGGCCTGCCGCACTGAACTTTTGTTTGCAGCGAGGATCTCGTCCGAAGCCGGTCGAGGAACATCCAGGACGGCGCGGGCCTTGTGGGGGGTTCGCGCCGTTCGTCTGTCCGGGCTTGAATTCCCCGGGGGCGCCATGCGTAGAAGGCCCCATGCGCGGCCTGCTGATCCTCCTTGGTTCGTTTGGCTTGCTCGGCTGCGTCTCGTTTCCCCAGGCACACCTCGTCATCGGCGCCACGCTTCGCGAGCAGGTCGCGGCGCCCGTGGTGTGCGGCCCGGTCGGTTTTCGCAAGGTGCCGCTGCAGTCGCGCTGGGGGGAGTACGTGCGCGTGACCGTCGCGGCGCCGGTGCTGTTGCGGGGCTCGGTCTTCGTCAACGCCAACGGGGTCGCCCAGGAAGCGCAGGCCTGGAGCACCGACACCAACGGCAGCCTGGTCATCGAGTCGCGCTTCGAGAACCTCGACCCGGATTCCCGCTTCGCGCTGCTTCGCGAGCGCCCCATCGACATCACCATCACCGGACTCGAGACGCCCGCCGGGGGTTCGTGCGAGGGCGCGGTGTTCACCGTCGAGCAAGGGGCGCTGGTGCCCTCCATCGGCGAGGGCGCGTGGGTCGCCGAGCTGGAGCGGCGCGGCGGCCCGGAGCTGGCGGCCCGGCGCGAGGCGGCCCGCACCGAGGCCGAGGCGCGGCGCCAGGCGCACTACGCGCAGTGGGAACAGCGGCAGGTCGTGGTGGCCGCCGAGGTCGTCGCCCAGGCCGAGCTGATTCGCCAGGGGCACTACGCGCAGTGGGAGGCGCACCGGCACCCGCAGGTCGAGGCCACGGTGAGCGCGGAGGTGGTGGCGGAGCTCGCGCCGGCCGAGGTCTCCGGTGGCGTCGAAGGGGCGATGGTCGGCGGCGCGGTCGCTTCGGGTGACGCGACGTGCGGCGGTGGCGACTGCGGTGGGGTCGCGGGCCCCATGAATGGCGCGACGTGCAGCGGCGGATCGTGCGGTGGCCTCGTTGGTGGCGCGGGCCCGATGAATGGCGCGACGTGCAGTGGCGGCGCGTGCGGTGGGGTCGTCGGCAGCGCGGGCCCGATGGGTGCGACGTGCAGCAACGGAGCCTGCGGTGATGGCTCGGGCCCGATGGGCGGCGCGTCGTGCGGCAGCGGAGCGTGTGGCGGTGTCGGTGGCGTGGCCTCGATGGGCGGCGCGACGTGCAGCAGTGGCACGTGCGGCGGCATCGTCGCCGTCGTCAGCAGCGAAACGAACTTCAGCAACGCCAGCGCGGCCGGCGCGGCCTGCAGCGCGGTCATCGGCCCGACCTGCGTCACGTGCGGTGGCAGCGGTGGCAGCGTCGCCGTCGTCGTGGTGTCGAGCGCCCGCACCCGCGTCGCTTCGTGCGGTGCCGTCTCCCGCGCGGCCTCGGTCACGGTGAGCTCTTCGCCCTCGGAGTGGAGCCGCCCCCCGGACGCGCAGCTGCGCCCCGACGTCGAGTGGGCGCAGCCGCCCGCCGCGCAGCGTGAGGCGCAGACCGAGTGGGGGCAGCCGTACGGTCCCCGCCTCGAGCCCGTCGTGGTCAGCACCGAGTCGCAGGTCGCCATGGGTCAGCAGTCCGACGCGCAGGTCGTCGTCGCGCCCGCGCCCCCTCCGCCCACGTGCAGTGACTGCGCCGCCGAGGCCGCTTTCTCCATCGCCATTCCCGCGCTGTTCCAGGTGCTGCTGAACGCCGGGCCCCTCGTCGTCCCCGCGCCGGCGCCGGCTCCCCAGCCCGAGGGCCACGGCGCGGTGCCGGCCCCCCGCTGATTGTTGGCCTGAAGTTCTGGCCGACCCGCTGGTACGGTTCGCCGCTCGATGTCCGGGGCGGGCCCACTCCAGGCAGTGCTCGATGCCGCGCTCTCTGAACGGGGGCTGCAACGCGTGTTGCTCTCGGGCGCCGAGGGGGTCGGGCGCAGCCGGCTCCTCGGGAGCCTGGGTGGCCTCGCGGTGCCGGTCAGCCGTGGGCCGCTGGTCTCGCAGACGTTGCGCTCGTTGCTGGGCGCCTTCGACGATGACGACGGAGCGCTGCAGGTGCTCGCCGCCGCGCCGGCGCTGCAGGGCCTCGAGCCGGAGCGCGCCGCCGTGGCCGTCGAGCTGCTCGCCTCGCTGCTGGGCATTCGGCGCCCGACCTTCCGCACCGCGAAGCTCGATGAAGACTCGCGGCGTGAAGGCGCCTGTCTCGAGCTCGCGCGTTGGCTGGTGGAACGCGCCCAGGCCGGCGTCTTCGTGGTGGCCTTCGACGACGCGCACCTCGCCGATGACGACGGCATGGCCTTCCTCGAGGCGCTCGCGCAGCGCGAGGAGCCGGTGCCCCTGGTGCTGGTCGTCGCGCTTGACGCGGCGAAGGAGCGGCACACCGCCGCCTTCCACGCGTGCCACGAGGCGTGGCTCGCCGACAAGCGCTGGCGCCGCGCGGAGGCGAAGGCTCCCTCGCTGAGCGAGCTCGAGCAGGTGCTGCTGGCGCACGGGGCGAACGCCTCGCAGGCCGGGGCGCTCGCCTTGCACGCCGCGGGGAACCCTGGCCTCGCGCTGGGCCTGTGGCCTGACGTGCGCGAGGGCGCGGCGCTGGACGGGTTGCCCACGACGCTCGACGGGCTGCGGCTCTTTCGCGTGCGCGCCCTGGGCGACGAGGTGCTCAACGCCTGCGCGACGGTCTCGGCGCTCGGCGGCTCGGTGCCGCTGGCGGCGCTCTCGGGCATCAGCCCCTCGCTCCCCCCGGCGCTGCTGCCGGCGATGACGGCCGGGGTGGTGCGCGTCGAGCGCGATGGCCTGCTCGAGGTGGGCCGCTTCGTCGACCCGCGCATGGGCGCCGCGTTGGCGTCGGTGCTCCCGCCGGGCCAGGTGCTGGGGGCGAAGCTCTCGGCGGGCACCTGGGCGGTGCAGGCCCTGGAGCAGGTCGACGCCTCGTCGTTCACCCGCGTGGCGCCGCTGCTGGTGCCGCTGGCGACCTCGGTGCTCGACGGCCCCACCGCGTCGATGTGGGACGAGGCCTTCGCCCAGACGCGCGGCGGGCGCGCCGAGACGGTGGCGCGGCTCGAGCTGGCGGTGCGCACCGCGAGCGGGGTGCGGCGGTTGGTGCTGCTGAGGCGCATCGCCGAGGTGAAGCTCTTCCTCGGCCTGCCGGACGAGGCCATCGCGGTCCTCGCCAGCGCGGGCCGGCCCGGGGCCTCGGTGGGTCAGGCGCTCCCGGAGACGGCCGTGGGCCGGGTGCTCGCGGGCCAACACCGCGGCGTGCTCGATTGTTGGGACGTGCTGAGCGTGGACGAGGCGCTGACGGCCCTCGAGGTGGTGCGCGCCGAGTGCGTCTCGTACCTGGTGAAGAAGGAAGAGACGCAGAAGGCCTTCGGCGAGCTCGAGAAGAAGCTCGGCCGGCTCAAGGGCACGGCCGTGCCCCACTTGTGGATTCGCTGGGCCAGGGGCTGGAGCTGGTTCCTGTGTGAGATCCTCGGCCGGGCCAACGACGCGATGAAGGCCTGCGCGCTGGTGCGCCGCCACGTGACCCAGGAGCAGCTCGCCGCCGACGAAGACGCCATCGCCTTCGTGCGCGCCGAAGAGATCGCCACCGCGAGCATCGGCGAACTCACCCGCGCCCGCGCCTTGACCCTCGAGCACATCGCGCTGGCCGAGCGTGCGGGCCGCCTGCGCGACGCCTGCCTGGGGTGGAACGCGCGGGCCATCGTGCACTACGGCCAGGGCGAGCTGCGTGACGCGCGCAAGGCCTTCGAGCGCTCGCTGGAGCTGGCGCGCACCACGGGCTGGCTGCGCCGCGAAGGCATCACGCTGCACAACCTGGTGCTGGTGCTCTGCGAGCTGGGCGAGCTCGACGCTGCGTTTGCCGGCGAGACGACCTACGCGCGGCTCTCGTTGATGATGGGCAACCACGCGGGCAAGGCCGAGGCGCCGCTGGTGCTCGCGGGCGTGGAGCTCGCGCGGGGCCGGCTGCCCGAGGCCGAGGCGCTCATCGCCCAGGGGCGCAAGGTCGCCGAGGCCAACGGCTGGGACATGCTCGTGGCCCAGGCGCGCGCGCTGACCGGGCGGCTGCGGCTGCTCCGCTACAAGGCCGGCGGCGACGTGCTCGAGGTGACCCGGGCGAAGAACGACCTGCTCGCCGCCATCGAGGTGCTCGAGGAGCGCAACCTCGCGTGGAACGAAGACCTCGACCCCGGGGAGGTCTACGCGCAGCTCGCCCTGGCGATGAAGTGGACCGGGCAGGCGCCGCAGGGCCAGGCGCTCCTCGCCCGCGCGCTGTCGAAGCTGCCGGTGGAGAACGTGGTCTCGCGCCAGCAGCTCGAGGTGGCCAGCGCGGTGCTCGCGGGCCTCTCCAAGGAGCCCGCGCTCGCGTGGTTCGAGGCGCGGGGCTTCGCGCGGCGCGTGGCGCTGTGGCGTGCGTTCTGAGCGACCCGCGCCCGGGGCGAGTGAGGTAGAGACCGCGCCATGCCTGAAGGAGCGCACTGCGCCGTCGACATCACCGTGAGCATCGTGGGCGGCCGCTGGAAGGTCCTCATCCTGCAGTCGCTCTTCAAGGGCACGTGCCGGTACTCGGAGCTGCAGCGCGCGCTGGTGGACGTCACGCCCAAGGTGTTGGCCCAGCAACTGCGCGAGCTCGAGGCCGACGGCATCGTCTCCCGGCTGGTGCACGCCGAGGTGCCGCCCCGGGTGGAGTACTCGCTGACCGAGCTGGGGCAGACCCTGTGGCCGGTGTTGCAGGCGATGCACGCGTGGGGCTCGAAGCACCCCCACGCGGCCACGCTGGAGTGACGCTTACTTCTTGCGGGTGGCGGGGAGCACCTTGACCACCGCGTCTTCGGCCGCGGCGTCCTTGCAGTGGGGCTGGCTCCAGCCGCCGGTGAAGGCGATCTGATCGACGCCGCCGGGGCCGACGCCCGCGGGCACGAAGTCGAGCTCGAGGGTGCTGCGCACGCGCCAGGCGATGTTGTGGTCGGCGCACGACGAGTCACCGGACACGCCGAGCGCGCCCACCAGCTCGCCGGCCTTGTCGTACAGCGCGAGGCCGCCGCCGAAGACGTTCACGCCGCCGATGCGCTTGCCGACCATGGGGTCCTTCGGCTGACCCCAGGCCGACGCCGGGCCGGCATAGGCCACGCCGGTGTCGACGGGGTTGCTCTCCTGGAGGCCGAAGAGGCTGCCGCCGGGCTGCACCGCGCTGTAGAGGTTGGCCGTCGAGAGCGCGAGGCCGGGCAGGCCGAAGGCGTTGGCGGTGTTCGCCTTCTGCGCGGAGATGACGCGGCTGCCGGGCCACTGCGCGCCCTGGTTCTTGCCGGTGAAGACCACCGCGCAGACCTCGCCGGTGCGGTTGACGACGGTGCCCCACATGTCGAGGTTGAAGCCCGCGTTGTCCTGCGCGCGCGCGGCGACGAGGGCGGCCTTGAGCTGCGCGTGGGTGGGGAGCCCGGCGCACGGGCCTTCGGCCAGGGCCGCGCCCGAAAGGGCCAGGGAGAGCAGAACGGACTTCACGGTGATGGAGTGCATGGGTCGACCTTTGAAGGGGGGAGATGAAGAGGCGTGGCTTATGCGCTGCGGCCACGCGCGGCGGAAGACGGCACCAAGAGGGAAGCCGCTATCCTCGAGGGAAGTGGGTCAGCGCAGGAACTGGGGATCGCGCCAGTCCCACAAGCGCTCCGGCGCCTGGTCGACGTTGACCGGCGTGTCGTTCCACCGCCAGGGCTTCAAGCTCATCGACCCGCGGGTGTGCACCGCGACGCCCACCAGCGCCACCGTCGCCAGGGCCAGCACGCGAGCGCGCGACGGATGCTGGGTCAACGCGAGCGCGGCGAGCCAGACCAGTGCCGGCGAGGTCTCGGCCCAGAAGCGCGGGCCGAGCGAGTGGCCGCCCCACCAATGCGGGAAGGTCGAGACCGCGAGCCAGTGCAGGCCCAGCCAGGCCGCGAGCGCGAGGGGCAGCGCGCGTGCTTCCCGCTGCTGGCGCAGGGCGGTGGCGATGCCGAGCGGCACGAACAGCGTCAGGGGCGTGAAGAGCAGCAGGCCCCGGCTGGGGCTGACGAGGTTGCCGGCGAGGGCCTCGGGGACGTGGGCGCCGAAGGGGTCGAGGCGCGCGGCGACGAAGTAGGGCGGCAGCGGTTGTCCCAGCGTGGCGAGGTTGAGGCCCACGAAGGCCGCCACGACGAGCGCGCCGCCGAGGAGCACGAAGGGCAGTTCCCGAGGTCGCGTCCACAGCAGCATCACCAGCACCGCGGCGGCGAAGAGCGACATCGTGGGGCGGCACACCCAGCCCGCGGCCAGCACCGCGCCCAGGGCGAAGCGCTGCCGTCTCGAGGCGGGGCCGGGGGTCGTCAGCAGCACCAGGGCGCCGCTCACGCAGAGCATGGCCGGGCCGTGCTGCCACAACACGCGACTCGCGGTGGAGAACGCGCCGGTGCCCAGGGCGAGGGTGGCCGTCGCCGCCAGGGGAAGCCAGGTGGGCTCCTGCGCGAAGCGACGGCGCGCGGCCACGAAGAAGAGGGCCACGGCGGCTGCGACGCAGGCCGAGGCGACGAGGTTCTCGGTCACGTCGAAGAACCCGGGGTCGATGTCACCGAGGGCGTCGCGGTGGGTTTCCCAACGGGTGACCTGGTGGGCGCCGGCGGGCGACATCACCAGCAGCGGGCGGATCATCCGCAGCAGCCCGTCGAAGACGCCGACGCCCACCGCCGCGAACAACGCCGGCGCGACGGGGAAGTCGGAGACGAGGTGCCCGTGGAGCTCGGAGCAGCCGTGCTGGAGGCGCTCGCAGGCGGGCCGGTACTCGTCGAGGTTCAGGTCGCCCCGCTGCGTGAGGCTCAGGGCCGTGGGCACCGTCCAGATGCTGTCGGACTGCACGCGCTGCGGCGCGGCTACGTAGACGACGAAGGCCACGAGGCCCACCGCGGGCGCCGCCCATCGCCGCTGGTTGAAGTGGGCGCCCATGAGGAGGCGCGGCGTAGCACGGGCGCTCGCGTGGTCGCCGGGGCTTCTTCTTCCCAGCGCGGCATTCGGTGCGCAGTCCACGTCAACCGAGGTGGGGGTGAGGGAGACGGTGAAGTGGATGCGGGGCGGGTGAGGCTTCGATGGGAGGATTTCGTCTCCCGCGATCGGCGGAGGTCGTGTGTTGGTTTGGGTGCCGGGGAGCGCTCATCTGCCGCGCGGGCTAGACGGGATTCAGAGTCGGATGGGGCAAGGCCTCAATGTTCAGGAACGGTCGGTGGGGGTTGAGCCACCGTCGGCACTCGACGGTTTTCGTGGACGGCGACGCGGGACGCTGAAGCAGCAGGTGCTGCCCTTCGGCAGCCACGACAGGACGTCAGATGTTGCTGCCTGGGCGGTGGATCCGGCGCATGCCAAGACCATCGAGAAGAAGCGTCGGTGTCCTGCGCTGCGAGCGGTCCTGCAAATCGAGGCCTTGCCCCATTCGACTCTGGATCCCGTCTGGCCCGCGCGGCGAGCGCTCCCCTTTCCCCAGGGGGGAAAGGAAGGGATAGGGGCGATCCCGGGCACCCGAACAACGAAACGACCGCTGCCGATCGCAGGAGACGCAATCCCCCCATCGAAGCCTCCCGACGCGCGAGTCGTTGGGACCCCTAGGGCCCACGCGCGAGGTCAGGCAGACTGCCGGCCGTGCGCTCCGACCCGAAGCTGCTGGCCGCTGTCGTCTGTCTCTCCTTCGCCGCATGCGGAGGATCCTCGAGCGAGCCTGACGCCGGCGATGGCGGCGCGTACTTCTTCATCCCCCTCGGTGGTGGCAGCGCGGCCACGGGCGGCGGCTACAGCGCCACGGGCGGTGGCAACGGTGGCGGTGGCGCCACCGGCGGCGGCACGGGCACCCACACCTTCGACGGAGGCACCTTCGTCGACGGCGGCACCTACGGCGTCCCGGTCGACGGCGCTCCCTCCTGGCGCGAACGACAGGTGCTCGTGCTCACCAACGCCGTGCGCCTGTCTCCTACCGACTACAAGCAGTCGCCGGTCTACGCCGTGGGCTCACCCTCGTTGAACACCGCGACCGTGCTCAGCGCGACCTACCCGGCGCGCGACCCGGTCTTCAACCAGCAAGACCTCAACCACTCGGCGCGCCAGCACTCGGTCGAGATGGGCACCTTCAACTACTTCGCCCACGAGTCGCTCGATGCCGGCACCCCCGGCGCTCGCATCAAGTCGTATTACACGCTGTCCCAGACCTACGGAGAGAACATCGCCGCGGGCAATGTCGACCCCATCGCCACCATGCACCAGTGGCTGTGCGACAAGGCCACCGGCACCACGGTGTGCTGCGCCGACGCCGCGAGCTGCGACGGCCACCGCCGCAACATCATGAGCGGCAGCTTCAAGGCCCTCGGCGTGGGCTACGGCTTCGTGACCACCTCGACGTACCGCGCGTACTGGACCCAGGACTTCGGCGGCGTCGCCAATCCTCCTGCGCCTCCGTTGGTCGATGGCGTGCACCTGCTCAGCGGCAGCGCCCAGACCCGCTTCGTGGCGAACTACGCCGCCACCGGCCCGGCCGAATCGTTGACCCTGATGCTCTCGGAGGACCCGTACCCCATGGCCGTGGAGCTGGGCACGAGCACCCGGGGCACCTGGTTCGTGTCCGTGCCCCGTGGCACCGGGTGTCGCCCGTACTACTTCGCCGCCGTCGACGCCGCCGGCCGGGCGTGGCGCTACCCGGCCATGGGCGTGTTCCTCACCACCGGCGAGGCCACCTGCACGCAGGAATGGCTGCCCTGAATTTCGTCGCCCGCCACGCGCCGAGGCGGTAGGTCGCCCGCTTCCCCGTGACGAAAGAGCACCCCATGAAGAGCCTCCTCCTGGCGTTGGCCGTGTTCGGTGTGGGCTGTGGCGCGATGACCGTCGCCGACGCAGGCACGAACTCCGCCGATGCCGGCCGTGACGCCGGCGCGGTGGCCGAAGACGCGGGCGGAGCCGACGCGGGCGCGCTCGAGGTCGATGCCGGGGCTCCCGACGCCGGCCCCGCGGTCGACGCCGGCGTGCCCTTCGGCGTGTGCGGGCTCGCCAGCTGGCAGGACGTCTGCGTCTGCGCCGCCGGCCCCAGCACCCAGCTGCAGGCCTGCTTCCAGGGCGTGCTCGCCCAGAACCCCGACTGCCAGACCTGCGTGTCCGACCTCCAGGTCGCCACCTGTCCCACGCAGAGCGCCACGCTCGACGACTGCGCCTTCCTCGCGCTCACCGACTCGGACGCCGGCGTGGCCTGCCAGGACGACGCCTGCCTGCAGATGCGCTGCGCGGTGGAGTTCGCGAACTTCAACGGCTGCGTGCGCAACCACGCCATGACCCCCGCGTACCAGGCCGGGTTCACCGCCTGCGTCGGCGACCTCACCCGCTGCCAGTGAGCTGAGCCCCCCTCAGGCCGCCTTCGCCCGGCCCTTCACCACCGGCGCGTAGGCGCGCAGGAACGCGTCGACGTGCGTCTCGAGCATCTTTGGCACGTCGAGCGGCCGGCACTGCGCGCCCAACAGGCTGTCCTGGTGGAACAGGGCCATCACCACCGGCGAGAGGAACAGCAGCGACGCATGGCGCACGTCGTCCATGCGCAGCTCCCCGCGCTCGACGTGTTGGCGCAGCAACGACTCGCCGGTCTGCAGCAGCGGCTCGAGCACGTGGGTGACGAAGCTCGGCCCCACCGCGTGGTGCGCCAGGCCCACCGAGAGCGTCGAGGCGTACATCTTGCCCACGCCGAACTTGAACCACGACATCGACATGCCCTTGAGGAACTTGAGCAGCGAGCGCCGCACGTCGCCGAACACCGGCTGGGCCGCCATCGCCAGGTAGGGCGCTGCGTCGGCGCGCAACCCTTGCATCACCGCCTGCATCAGCCCGTCGCGGTCCGCGAAGTAGTGCTTGAGCGTGGCCACCGAGGTCCCTGCCTGCACCGCCAACTCTCGCAGCGAGGCGTCGACGCCCCCGTCAGCCTGCAGGGCGGTGGCCACCTTGCGCGCCAGGGCCGCCCGCTGCTCGTCGTAGCCCGCGTTGCGGCTGCCCTTCGTTCGCGCCATGCGTGCTTCTATAAAACAGCACAGATGAGTTACGCAATTGAGACTCGGGCCGACTTGGCCTTGCATCCCAGAGGGCGCGGATTTATTTCAGGCCCCAATCGTGAGAATAAAAGTCCAGACGGTGGTGGTGGTGCTGCTCGCCGGGGTCGCCGGTGCGCAGCCGCTCGAGGCGTTCCTCGGGGCATCCGACCGCGCGAACCTCGACGCGCGCACCTCGGCCCAGGGCCGGGAGAAGGCCGAGGCCGAGTTCGGGCAGGCCTGGGGCGCGCTGGTGCCGAGCCTGACCGTGAGCGGCGGGTGGACCCACAACCAGTACGAGGCGGTGATCACCATTCCTACCGGCGCGACCACGTCGGACACCATCACCATCACGCCGAAGAACCAGCTCGACGCCACCTTCAAGGCCGAGGTGCCGCTCATCGACCCCGCGCGCTGGCTCAAGACGGCCGCCGCCTCGTCGTCGTCGGACGCCGCCGCGAAGCGCCAGGGCTCGACCCGTGACCAGGTGCACCGCCAGGTCATCTCCGCCTTCTATTCGTACCTCGCGGCGCGCTCGTTGCTCGAGTCGGCGCAGCGTTCGCTGTCGCTGGCCCAGGCGCAGCTGGTGGTGACCGAGGCCCGCGCCTCGGCGGGCGTGGTCAACGAGCTCGAGCTGGTGCGTGGCCGGGCCGAGGTCGAGCGCAACCAGCAGCTCATCGCCGACGCCGAGTCGCTGGTGGCCACTGGCGGGCGCACCCTCGAGACCCTGAGCGGGCTGGCGCCGGGCGAGGTGCCCGGGTTGCCCGTGGACGATCTCCACGCCGCGCCGCCGCTCGAGGAGCTGGCCCCGGGCGTGGCCACGCTGGCGGTGGTGCAGGCCGCCGACGCCGACGTCACCGCCGCCAACCGCCTGGGCACCGCGGCGACGCTGGCGCTCATCCCGGCCATCAATGGGCAGTTCACGCAGCGCTTCACCAACGCCACCGGCTTCCAGGGCGCCAACGCGCTCTACAACGCGGGCCTGACCTTCAACTGGCGCCTCGACGTGCCGGCGGTGCAGGTGCTCCGCGCCCAGCGCGCCGCCCAGGAGACCACGCTCATCGCCGCCGAGCGCACCCGGCGCCAGGCCGCCGACCAGCTGCACGCCGACTGGCACAAGCTCAAGGCCGCGCTCAAGAAGGTGCAGGCCGCGCGGGCCCAGGTGGTCGCGGCGCGAAGGGCCTCGGCCATCACCCACGAGCGCTCGTCTGCCGGGGTGGCCACGCAGCTCGACGTCATCCAGTCCGAGCGCGACCTCTTCACGGCCGAGGTGTCCGACATCCAGGCCAGCGCCGAGCTCGCTTCGGCCCGGGCGCTGCTCGCGCTGTCGGCCGGAGGTGCCCCGTGAGCGCCTTCGCCCAACCCATTCGCACCCGGCCCGGCTTCTTCAAGCGCTGGCAGACCATGGGCGTCATCGGCGTGCGCATGATGTTCCACGACAAGCTCAAGCTGGTGGGCACGCTCTTCGGGGTGGTCTTCGCGGTGGTGCTGGGCAACTTCCAGGTCGGCACCTTCATGTCGCTGCTCTTCAAGAACCGCATGTTCGTGGAGAACGCCCAGGTCGACGTGTGGGTGACCCCGCCGGGTACGCGGCAGTTCCAGGGCGGCACGCCGCTGAACGACTCGCAGCTGAACCGCGCGCGCACCGTGCCCGGCGTGGCCTGGGCCGAACCGCTCATCGTCCAGGCGGTGCAGCTCAAGCTCCCCAACGGGGGCAGCGAGCCGGTGTCCCTGGTGGGCACGCGCGCGCCGCGCTTCGCCGGGGGCCCGTGGAACCTGGTCTCTGGCCAGACCGACGCGCTGTTGCAGCCCGACGCGGTCATCTTCGAAGACGCCGAGCGCGAGAAGTTCGGCGGCCTGAACCTGGGCTCCGTGCGCGAGCTGGGCGGGCACCACGTGCAGGCCGTGGGCTTCACCTGGGGCCTGTTGCCCTTCGCGCCGGCCTACGCGTTTGCCGAGCAGACCCTGGTCCGGGAGATCACGAAGCAGCCCGTGGACAAGCACACCTTCCTCGTGGTCGGCGCGGCGCCGGGGGTCTCCAAGACCGAGCTGCGCGAGCGGCTGCAGCTGGCCCTGCCCGACACCCGGGTGATGACCCGCGACGAGTACCTGTCGGAGATCCTCAAGTACATCGTGTTTGCCACGCAGATCGGCTTCAGCTTCGGCACCTCGACCTTCATGGGCCTGCTGGTGGGGCTCATCACCGTGGCGCTCTCGATGTTCTCGTCGGTGGTCGACAACATGCGGCAGTTCGGCACGCTCAAGGCCATCGGCGCCACCATGGGCGACCTCGCGCGGCTGCTCTTCGTGCAGGCCATGGTCTACGCGGTGGTGGGCAGCCTCATCGGGCTGGGCATGATGTCCGCCCTGGTGCAGGGCATCCGCAACCCGCAGCTGACCCCGATTCTCCCCGGCGTCAGCGTGGCCATCACCTTCGGGCTGATGATCGGCGTGTGCCTGGTGGCCTCGGTGCTGGCGCTCTTCCGGCTGCGGCAGCTGGAGCCGGCCATGGTGTTCCGATGAGCGACCAACCCGCGGTGGTGCTCAAGGGCCTCACCAAGACCTACGGCACCGGGGCGCTCGCGTTCCAGGCGCTCAAGGGCATCGACCTCACCGTGCCCCAGGGCGAGTTCATGATGCTCGTGGGCCCGTCGGGCAGCGGCAAGACCACGCTGCTGTCGATTTTGGGCTGCGTGCTCACCCCGACGTCCGGCGAGGCGTTCCTCTTCGGCGAGCCGCTGCACGGGCGCAAGGAATCGGAGTTGCCCGACCTGCGGCTCTCGTACATCGGCTTCATCTTCCAGGGGAACAACCTGCTCCCGGCGTTGAACCTCGAGGACAACGTGGCCTTCCCCCTCGAGCTGCGGGGCAAGTCGCGCAGCGAGGCGCTCACCGAGGCGCGCGAGGTGCTCAGCGCGGTGGGCCTCGCGGACAAGATGAAGCGTCACCCCGACGATCTCTCGGGTGGCCAGCGCCAGCGGGTCGCCGTGGCGCGCGCCGTGGCCGGCCGGCCTCCGCTCATCCTCGCCGACGAGCCCACCGCGGCCCTCGACGCCGAGACGGGCCAGCAGGTCACCCAGTTGCTCAAGACCTTGTCCACCGAGCGCGGTCACACCGTGGTGGTGGTCACCCACGACAACCGCATCTTCCATTACGCCGACCGCACCGTGCACATCGAAGACGGGCTGCTCGTGCGTCCGCCGGAGAACCACTGACATGAAACGCTTCTTCGAAACGCTGTCGCGGTACGCCGGGCGACTCCAGCTGCTGGTGTTCGCCCTCATGCTGGCCACCTGCGGCTCGCAGATCGTCCGCAACGCCACGGCGGCGCCCGTGACCGAGCCCATCGCCAAGGACGAGAAGAAGTCCCAGCGCGAGGCCATCTCCCGCGTGGGCGGGGTCGACTTGAAGGACGCGCTGCCCGAGAACGGCAAGGGCGTGGTGGGTGGCAACGGCGTGGTGGAGCCGGCCGATCGCGAGACGCGCGTCGCCGCCCAGGTGACGGCCGTGGTCGCGGCGGTGCTGGTGACCGAGGGCGCGCACGTGAAGAAGGGCGACCTGCTGGTGCAGCTCGAAGACGGCGTGGAGCGCGCGGCCCTCAAGTCCGCCGAGGCCGACCTCGCCGCCGAGCGCGCCAACCTGAGCCGCGTGCTCAAGGGCGTGCGCGTGGAAGACAAGGACGCGGTGGCTGCCGACGCCCAGGCCGCGAAGTCGCGTGCCGAGCTCTCGGCCAGCGTGCTGGTGCGCACCGAGCAGCTCGCGAAGTCTGGCGCGTCGACCGCCGACGAACTCGAGCGCGCGCGTCGCCAGGCCGCCACCGACCAGGCCACCTACAAGGCCAGCGACGCCCGCTACCGCGCCGCCGAGGCCGGCAGCCGCATCGAAGAGGTCGCCTTCCAGAAGGCCCGGGTGCTGGCCTCCGAAGCGCGGCTTGCCCAGTCGCAGGCGCAGCTCGAACGACTCGCGGTGCGCGCGCCCATCGACGGCGAGGTGCTGCAGGTCAAGGTGCGGCCCGGCGAGCTCTACAGCTTCCAGGGCAACGAGCCGCTGGTGGTGATGGGCGACACCTCGAAGCTGCGCGTGCGCATGGACGTCGACGAGCGCGACATCGCCAAGGTGGTGGCGGGCGCGAGCGCCTACGTGACCGCCGACGCCTTCGGAACCGAGCGCTTCGTGGGCAAGGTGGTGGAGATCGGCCGCCGCTTCGGGCGCAAGAACATCCGCACCGACGACCCCATCGAGAAGAACGACACCAAGGTGCT
>CAIVGN010000033.1 GCA_903905455.1 uncultured Archangium sp. | reverse complement strand
GCCGCGCGTCGGGGGCGGCGCTTCGTAGACCGGCGCAGGGGCCATGGCGCCGTTGCGCGCCTGCACGTCGGGGTCGTTGGGCTCGAGCTGCGCGACCTGCGCCCAGACCTGCTCGGCCTCGTCGCGGAAGTTCTTGTCTTCGTAGGCGCGCGCGAGCTCCTTGTAGACGGAGACCGTCTTCGTCATCTGCCCCAGGCCCTGGAAGGCCACGGCGAGCAGGCGCAACGTCTCGATGTCGCGGTTGTCGGCCTTGAAGCAGATCTGCAGCTTGGCCAGCGCGCGCTTCTGGTCGTTCTTCTGGAGGTACGCCTCGGCGATCTCCTTGGCCAGCTGGAGGTTCTCGGGCTGCAGCGCCGAGAGCCGCTCGGCGGCGCGCAGGTAGTCGTCGGTGCGGCCGTTGCGCTTGTGGTTCTCGGCGGCCTTGGTGAACTCCGCCGCGGCCTCGGTGTTGAGCCCCTCGCGAATGTAGAGATCGGCGAGCTTGAGGCGCGAGGCGATGTTGTCGGGGTCGAGGTCGACCATCTTGCGCAGCACGTCGAGGCTGCGGCGGGCGTCGCCCTGCTTGTCCCAGTGGTTGGCGACGATCTGGTAATAGACCATCGCCTCGCCCATCAGCTGCAGCTGCTGATGCAGCTCGGCGAGCTTGATGTTGACGTCCATCAACGTCGGGTCGAGCTTGAGGACCTGCTTGTAGAGCGCGACGGCCTTCAGGAAGAAGCCATCGTTCGTGTAGCTCTCGGCGACGCGCGTGAAGTACTGCGCGGCCTGAACGTTGTCGTTCTTCTTCTGAAACAGCTCCCCCATCTTCTGGAGGATCCGCACGTCCTTCGGGTCCGCATCAAGGACCTTCTGGTACTCTTTGATCGCCTTGTCGTAGGCCCCCTTGGCGACAAGCTTGGCGGCGGCCTCGATGATCTTGTTCTTATCCAAGGATCAGGAACGACTGAATTTTTGACCCCGGAAAACCCGTGGGTGACCAACGAACGCTAGCAGACGGATGCCGAACGGTCCAAGAACCAGATCGACGACTCAGGGGGTCTCTTCGACGGCCTTCTTCAGGCGCTGGGTTCCCGTCTCCGAGGCGTGCATGCGCTCGACGAAGCGGGTGTCGTATTCCCCCCGGATGAAGCTCTCTTCCTGGAGCGCCGCCCGGTGGAACGGAATGTTGGTGCGGATGCCCTGCACCACGTACTCGGCCAGGGCCCGCTGCATGCGGCGAATCGCCAGGTCCCGGGTGTCGGCGGTGACGATCAGCTTGGCGACCAGCGAGTCGTAGTGCGAGGGGATGGTGTAGTTCTCGTAGGCCGCCGAGTCCACGCGCACCCCGAAACCACCCGGAGGGCTGTAGGCGGTGATCTTCCCCGGCCACGGCGCGAAGGTGACCGGGTCTTCGGCGTTGACGCGGCACTCGATGGCCGCGCCCTTGATCGACAGGTCCGCCTGCGTGAAGGGCAACGGTTCGCCCATGGCCAGCAGCAGCTGCGTGCGCACCAGGTCGACGCCGGTGATCTGCTCGGTCACCGGGTGCTCGACCTGCACGCGGGTGTTCATCTCCATGAAATAGAAGCGGCCCTTCTCGTCCATCAGGTACTCGATGGTCCCGAGGCTCGAATAGCCGATCTGCTTCATCGCCTCGACCGACACGCGGCCCATCTCCTCGCGGAGCTCCGGGCTGACGGCCATCGACGGCGCCTCTTCGATCAACTTCTGGTGGCGCCGCTGCACCGAGCACTCGCGCTCGAAGAGGTGCACCACGTTACCGAAGTTGTCCCCGACGATCTGGATCTCGATGTGGCGCGGCCGCTCCACGTAGCGCTCGAGGTACATGTCGCCGTTGCCGAAGGCATTGACCGCTTCGGCCGAGGCCGTGGCGAAGGCCTGGGCGATCGCCCGGGGCTCACGCACGATCTTCATCCCGCGACCACCACCACCGGCCGCCGCCTTGAGGATGACCGGGTAGCCGATCTCCCGGGCCAGCGTCTCGGCCTCGTCAGCCGTCTTGAGCACGCCGGGCGAACCGGGGAGCAGCGGCAACCCCGCCGCCTTCGCCGCGTCGCGCGCGCGCACCTTGTTCCCCATCAGCCGAATGTGCTCCGGCCGGGGACCGATGAAGGTGATCTGGCACTTCTGGCAGACGTCGGCGAACTCGGCGTTCTCCGAGAGGAAGCCGTAGCCGGGGTGAATCGCGTCGGCGCGGGTGATCTCCGCGGCCGAGAGCAGCGCGGGCACGTTGAGGTAGCTCTCCTTCGACGGAGGCGGCCCGATGCACACGGACTCGTCGGCGAAGCGCACGTGCAGCGCGTTGGAGTCGGCCGTGGAATGCACGGCCACGGTCGCGATCCCCAGCTCCCGACACGCGCGGATGACGCGGAGGGCGATCTCTCCGCGGTTCGCGATCAGCACCTTCTTGAACAATGTGAGCTCCCTCGTTGGGGCGAACTTCAGGCCGGCTCGATGCGGAACAGCGCCTGCCCGAACTCCACCGGCTGCCCGTTCTGCGAGAGCACCTCGGCCACCTTGCCGGTGACCTCGGACTCGATCTCGTTCATCAGCTTCATCGCCTCGATGATGCAGAGCACCTGGCCCTTCTTCACCGACATGCCGACCTCGACGAACGACGGCTGGTCCGGGGCGGGCGATCGGTAGAAGGTGCCGACGAAGGGCGAGGTGATGACGTGGCCCTTCTTCTCACCCGCCCCCTCGCTCGGGGCGCGCGTGGGCGCCGAAGGGCGGGGCCGAACTTCGTGGTGCACCCCCGGAGGCGTGGACATCACGGTGACCGCGGGGGCCGCCGACATCGGGGCGCCCATGTGCTGCACGAACTGCGTCGCGGGAGGCCCGCGGCGAATGGTCAGCCGCTCGTCGCCGTTGGCCCAGTCGAGGCGCGAGATCTCGCTCGCCTCGAGGATCTCGACGATCTGCCGAAGCGCCTCGACGTCGAGAGAGGTCGTACCGCCGACCTGGATGGAGTCCTTCGCCTTGCTCTTGATCGCCATGATCTTCTCGCAGTGCAGGTGGTGAGCGGGCGGTTCAGGCCGTCGAGGTGCGCGTGAGGTACTCACCCGAGCGCGTGTCGATCTTCAGCACGTCGCCCTCGTTGACGAAGAGGGGCACGGTGATCTCGTAGCCGGTCTCGAGCACCGCGGGCTTCTGCGCGCCCGACACGGTGTCCCCGCGCACGCCGGGGTCGCACTTGACGACCTTCAGCTCGACGGAGTTGGGCAGCGAGACGCCCAGCGCCTTGCCGTTGAAGAACAAGATGGAGACGTTGATGTTCTCCTTCAGGAAGTTCTTCGACTCGCCGAGCACCTTGGCGTTGAGGTACGTCTGCTCGAACGTCCGCTGGTCCATGAAGTGGAACTCGTCGCCCTGGGCGTAGAGGTACTGCATGTCCTTCTCTTCGATGTCCGGGCGGTCGACCTTGTCGCCGCTCTTGAACGTCGGCTGGAGGTTGCGGCTCGTAATCAGGCTGCGGATCGTGGTCCGCGTGAACGCAGAGCCCTTGCCGGGCTTGACGTGCTGAAAATCGATGATCTCGAAGGGCTCTCCGTCGATCTCGATCTTCATGCCGATGCGGAATTCCGACGTGTCGATGACGCCAGCCATGGGTGTGTCCTCTTGGAAGGGGGAGCTGCGAAGCGCGGCGACCCTTACCCCCCGGTGCACACCCCCGGCAAGCACAACGCGCCGTGCCTGTACGAGGCACGGCGCGTCATTTGCTTCGCAGGTGCGTAAGCGGCTTCTCAGAGTTCCTTGGCGAGCCTCGGCGCGGCCAGGCGCAGGGCGTAGCGCCCCTTGCCGTAGTTGCCCGCCGGCAGCAGCGCCAGCACGACGTAGTAGTCGAGCGTCACCATGCGCATGATGGTCAGCAGCTTCTCGCTGTTGACCGAGAACTCGGAGATCGCCCCGGCCTTCAGGGTCTGCGCCGTGTTCTTGATCTGCCCCAGCAGGTTGCCGTACTCCACCAGGGCGTTGTTGAGTTCCAGCGTCGCCGCCGCCTCTGCGCGGGCCTCGGGCTGGTAGGTGTCGACGGCGATGCCGTCGAACCCCATCACGCTGCAGGCCACCGCGCCGTCGACCGCGTTGACGACGGCTTCGAGGTGTTCACGAAAACCCATTTAGCACCCGACCGTGCCGGGCGTGCAGCACGCCGTCGGCGGCAGCGGCGTGGTGATGACCCCGTAGAGCTGCCCCGCGTAGCGGCAGAAGTTGGGGGGCGTCGGGACGGTGACCATGTCGTTGGGGTCGAGAAAGGGGAACCGCTTGAACTGCTGGCCGCTGCCACAGGCCGTGGGGGCCGAGCGGAAGGCGCGAATGGGGAACGACAGGGTGCCCGTGGTGAAGGGCGTGCGGGTGGTCGCGAACTCGCCCTTGAACTCCACCTGCGCCTCGATGTCGACGAAGTCCTCGAGCGTCGGCGACGGCGTGAGCCCGTCGAACAGCTGGGCTCCGAACTCCGCGCTGATGATCTGGATCGGGCTGAGGATGAAGCCGTCGGTCCCGAACGGGAGGCTCACGGCCGTGGTGAACGGCTTGGGGGTGCTCCCCAGGCGCCGGCTCAACTTATAGGTGACCACCTGCTGGGTGATGATCGGCGGGTTGCGACCGCCCTGCTCGAGGATCTCGCCGTTGCGCAGCGTGATCGGGTCGGGCCCGGCCAGGTTGTTCGACGAGGTGATGCGCACCCCGAGGAAGAACTGGGGTGAACCGGCGGCCACGTCCAGCGAGCCGCCCGAGATGAAGATGGTCTCATCGGTCTCGGTGGCGCACCCGTTGAGGGGGATGAAGCGTTCGACCGCGAAGGGCTGCGCCTGGTTGGAGCAAGAGGCCGACAGCCCCGCCAGAACCGTCAAGGTCAACGTCGAGGGGATTTTCATGGTGGTCCTCACGGGTTCTGCGCAACCGCGCTGCGGTTGAGGATGCGCGGGGTGATGAAGATGAGCAGCTCGTTCTTGGTCTCGAGTTCGCGCGAGTTGCGGAAGAAGAAGCCGAGCACGGGGATCTTGCTGAGGATGGGAAGGCCCGCCTGGTTGGTCGAGCCGGCGCGCACGTAGATGCCGCCGATGACCGTCGTCTCGCCGTCCTTCACGAGCACGTTGGTGTTGGCTTCCTTGCGGGCGATGCCCGGCTGGCCGTTGGCGCCCGTGTTGGCCGGGTCGGGCTGGTTGTTCTCGGCGCGAATCTGCATCAGCACGCTGCTGTCCTGCGTGATGTGCGGGGTCACTTCGAGGGAGAGGCGCGCTTCGATGAACTGGGTGTTCGCGCCGGCCGCCGAAACCTGGCTGAAGGGGATGGAGACACCCTGGCTGATGCGCGCCGTGGCGTTGTCGAGCGTCGTCACCTTGGGAGCGGAGATGGTCTTCACCGCGCCCTGGGCCTCGAGCGCCGAGAGGCGGAGGTTCAACTGCACCGCGCCGCCCGCCGAGCCGAAGACCATGCCGAGCGCGCCACCGGAGCCGTCGCCGGCGCCGACCGGGAGGCTGACGGCGTAGTTCGAGACCGAGGGGTTACCGTTGCTGCCGCCGGGAACGGCGGCACCGACCACCGCCACCGAGCTGGGGAACACGAGGCCCGTGGGGTTGCCGAGGGTGGAGGACATCAGTCCCTGCCCGCCCCACTGGATACCGACTTCGCGGCGGAACGAGGTGGAGGCCTCGACGATGCGGCTCTCGATCAGCACCTGGGGCGTCTGCAGGTCGAGGCTGCTGACCAGCGAGCGCACCTTGCCGATGTTCTCGGGGATGTCGCGCACGATGAGCGTGTTGGTGCGCGTATCAGTCGTCACGTTGCCGCGCGCCGAGAGCACTTCCTTGACCCGGCTCGCCATCTCGCCGGCCGTCGCGTAGTTGACGGGGATCAGCGTCACCGAGAGCGGCACCGACTCGTCCTGCGCCTTCTTGCGCTCCTTGCGGGCCTTCGCCTCGGACTCGAGGGTGGCGAGCGGCGCGACGCGCACGATGTTGCCGAACTCTTCCTTGCCCAGGCTCTTCGAGCGCAGCACGAGGTCGAGCGCCTGGTCCCACGGCACGTTGCGCAGGCGAACGGTGATCTTGCCGGTCACGTCGTCGGCGACCACGATGTTCTTCTTGGAGATCTCCGCGATGATGCGCAGGAGGTTGTGGATGTCGATGTCCTTGAACTCGAAGGACACGCGCTTGCCCACGTAGTTGCGGCGCTGCTGGGGGGCGCCCTCTTCCGAGACGTCGGCGGCCTCGGTCGAGAAGCCGGCGGAGCGATTCTCGGTGACGAGCTGCTCCGAGGCGCCCTTGGCGGTGAAGCGCCACTGCATGACGCCCGGGCGTTCGGTGACGAGCTGGTCGAGCGCCTGCTCGCCGGCCACCACCAGGCGCACGCGGTCACCGTTGCCGGGCACCGCGAACACGCTGACCATCTTGACCGGGGTCTCGAGGGCGCTGGTGTCGAGGCTGCGCTCGAGCTGCCGGGCGATGTGGGCCCCTTCGAGGTTCAGCACGGCGCTCTTGCCGTCCGGGCGCTCGACCGTCCACTTGACCGAGCCCTTGAGCTTCACCTGGACCACCCCGCCACTCTGCGACTCCTTGAAGCTGACGTCGGTCACGTCGGCGCGGGGCTCGGCGGCCACGGCCGTCGCACCCTCGAGCGCCACCGGCGCGCCGTCGATCTCGACTTCCGAGGCGCCGTCGGCGGCGGCCACGGGCGCGGCGTCCTGGGCGAGGGCCTTGATCCCGATCGACACGCCGTCGCTGCGGCGGCGAACGTCGAAGGTCGGGCGCGCGGCGAACTCCACCACCACGCGCACCTTGTCATCGTGGGCCCCGACGCGAACGTCGCGCACGTTGGGCACCGACGAGCGCGGGGCGCGCGGCGCACCCTTGAGGCCGAAGAGGTCGATGGCGAGCCGCGACGGGTCGGCCAGCTCGATGACCTCGAACCTGGCCACCTCGCCGTCCGTCACCAGGCGCAGGCCCTCGCTCGAGGCGGTGATCGCCTTGAGCCGGGTCGCGGCCTTCTTGACCGGCTTTTCGTCGAGCCGGGAGGCGATGATCGTCTCGCCGGGCACCGAAGCCCGCGTGGTCGGGGCGACCTCGGGCATCGGCGCGGCGGCGACAGGCGCCTCGCGCACCGGCTCACCCTCGATGGTGATCACCAGCGAGTTCTCGACGGCCTTGACGTCGTAGCGACGCGCGTTGGCCAGGCCGAGCAGGAGACGACCCACCTCGGCCTTCGAGTCGGAGAACTGGGAAGCCACGACCCCGGTCACCGGGCCCGCGCCTTCGTGGTGGCCCTTGATCGCGTCGACGGTCGCGCCGGAGACATCGACCACGAGCCGGTCGGGATCCTTGAGGCGGAACACGTTGAAGACGGGGGGCTGCTCACACTTCACCGTGACTTCGACCCCGCCTCGGCTCGGCGCGACGGAAACGCCCGTCAGGGCATTCCCACCGGCGAAGGCCGATGTGGCGAGGAGCCCGGCGAACAAAAGGGCACTTTTCATGATGGTCTTCTCCTGGCTCATTGCTCTCTCGCGCTCGGTCACGGAATGAACTCTTTGTTCTTCAGCAGATCGAGGGCGGGGGTGCTCCTCGAGTCGGTCTTGACGCACATGTTCTGCTTGTTCGCCTGGGGCTTACCGTCGGCGCCGCCACTGATGAACGACGTGACGACGATGCAGTCGCGCAAGATCTGGGTCACCTTGCCGCCCTGCTTGCCGATACGGGTGTTGCGGCGCACCAGGTAGCCGGTGCCGGTACGATCTTCGACCATCGCCAGCGGGTTGGCGTCACCGCTGACCACGGCGACGACGGTGAAGTCGTCGATGTCACTGAGGCACAGGGGGTCGGTGCAGTCGACCTTGGGGCCCTCGTCGCCGGCCTTCTTGGGTCCGTCTTCGACGATGAAGGCGCCGCGGAACGGGTCGCGCTTGCCGACGGCGTTGTAGGCGTAGTCGACCTGGGTGGCGGCCACGACGGGCGCAGCCTCGGCGGCCTTCTTCCTCGCGGCCGGCGCGGCAGCGGCGGGCGGAGGCGGTTCTTCGCCGCAGCCAGCCAACAGGCCGAGCGCGCCGACGAGGGCGTACTGGTGCAGAGAGGCGATCTTCACGGCTTGGCCCCCTTCTTTCCGCCGGCGTCAGTGAACCGGAACGTGGTGGCCATGAACTCCGAGGTCAGCGTCACCTTGTCGCCCTTCGGCACCGGGGCGCCGAGCTTGAGGTCAGACACGTTGACGATGCGCCGGAGGTTGGCGATCTCCTGCAGGAACATCGCGACCTCGTGGTAGTTGCCGCTGACCGCCATGCTGATGGGGATGCGGGAATAGAAGCCCTCGGTCGCCTCGGCGCCGGGGATGACGCGGCTGATCTCGAGCCCCGACTTCTTGCCGACGTCGTTGAGCTGCGAGAGGAGCTCCTCGATGTCCTTCTTTTCGGGGAGCTGCGTGAGCGCCTCCTGGAACTTCTGCTCCAGGGCGTCCATCTCCTTGCGGCGCTCGTTCAGGTTGTCGGCGATCTCCTGCTTCTGCGCGAGGACCTGGTCCTTGGCCGCCTGGTCGCCGCGAATGCCGGTGATCCGATCCTCGACGTCGCTGATGAGCAGGAAGTACGTCCCCGCCGTCAGCAAGGCGATGATGCCGAAGATGATCCCGGCCTTGATCGGGGTGGAGAGCTTGTTGACTCGTTCGATGAGCTGTTCCACGTCGGCCTCAGATCGCCAGGTTCACTGACAACGACATTTCGAACCGCACGGCGCGGCTGCCCAGCTTCGACCCAGCCTCGGCGTTCGTCTGCTTGAGCTCGATGTTCGAGAAGAAGAAGCCCATCTCGCCGATCGGGAAGTCTTCGATCGCCGCCTCGTTCCCCAACAGCTCCACGCGGGCGCTGGTGCCATCACGCTTGCGGTCGACCACCCGGCCCATGCCCTTCGGCGTCCACACGATGTTGTTGAGGCCGCGCATGAACTCCGACACGTCGTCGTAGCTCTCGGCGCTGCCCTCCATCTTCGCGGAGCCGCTCTTCTCGTCGAAGGTGGTGATCCACACCTTCTTGGGGATCGCCGTGGCGAGCGCGTCGAGCATCTTCACCGGGCCGGCGCGCTGCTTGGTGAGCTTCTCGAGCACGCCGAGCTTCTCTTCGACTTCCTTCTTGCGCTTGGCGAGGTTGTTCACCTCACCAATCACCTTCTCGAGCTGGGAGATGCGCGCGTTGGTGTCGTCGAGCCGGCGCTGCGCAGCCTCGCGCTTGCCGTCCGTCCACACGTACCAGTACGCGTTGGCCGCCCCGGCGATGATCAGGGTGCCAGCGATGAGGACGAGGAACTGCCGTCCCTGTTCCCGTTTCTGAACCTGCCGGACAGGCAGGAGGTTGATGCGGATCATCATCTCGTGTCGTCCTTGTCTCAGCCGAGTTTGTCGCCGGGCTTGCGGAGCGCGAGGCCCACTGCCACGGCCGCCTGGGGCGCCACGTCCATGATGAACGCGGGGTCGAACTTCCGGTTGTCGATCTCGATGCGCTTGAAGGGGTTCAAGATCTCCACCGGAACGCCGACGCGCGTCTCGATGGTCTTGAAGAGCGCCGGCACCTTCGCCGTGCCGCCCGAGAGGTACACCTTGCTGAAGTTCGCGTCGGCCGCGGTGCCTGCGTAGAAGTCGAGCGAACGCTGGATCTCGCCGGCGACCTGCTCGGCGACCTGCGTCATCACCTTCTCGACTTCCTGCGGGACGACGGCGTCAGCGTCGCCACGACCACCACCGACCTTCAGCGCCTCGGCCTCTTCGTACGAGACGTTGAGCTGCTTCTGGATCTCTTCGGTGAACTGGTTGCCACCGATGGTCACGTCGCGGGTGAAGGTCGTGACGCCGGCGGCGATGATGTTGATGTTCACCACCGCGGCGCCCGCGTTGATGAGCACCACCGTCTCGTTGGCCGGCACCTCGTAGTTCGCCGAGAAGCAGTTCTGCACCGCGAAGGCGTCGACGTCGACGACCACCGGGATGAGCCCCGCCTCGGAGACCACCGACGAGTAGTCGTTGATCATGTCCTTCTTGGCCGCGACGAGGAGCACGTCCATCTGGCCGGTCGCGTCGTTCGCGTCGGGCCGGAGGATCTGCGTGTCGAGGTTGACGTCCTTGATGTCGAAGGGGATGTGCTGCTCCGCCTCCCACTGGATCGCCTCCTCGAGCTCTTCCTGCGACATGCGGGGCATCGAGATCTTCTTGATGATCACCGAGTGGCCGCTGACGCCGATCGCGACCTCCTTGGTCTTCACCTTGAGCTCGCCCAGGAGTTCCTGGATGGCCTGCACGATGGCCGTCGAGTTCATCAACGCGCCGTCGACGATCGCCTCGGGAGGCAACGGCTTCATGCCGAAGCTCTGCAGCGAGTAGGTCACCTCGCCACGGCGCCGCTGTTCTTTCAGCTGAATCAGCTTGACGCCGGAAGATCCGATGTCGAGCCCCAGCGCCAGTTTGCCCTTCGCCATGAAGCCGGCTCCTTGAAAGTGCTGCCTTGGGTTCAGCCTACGGTCGTTTCTTCAGACCTGAAAAAAAATGGCCAATCAGTCTTCGAAGACCTGCTCGCGATCGGTCACCTTGAGGCCCAGCGCGAGGATGATCTTGCGCTTGGTATCGAGGCGACACTGCGCGCCCCGCTCGACCCGATCGATCGTCAGCACCGAAACCCCGGCACGCCGCGCCAGCTCCGCCTTCGACAACAGTCGATCTTCGCGCAGCTGCTGAACCCGATTGCTCTTCTTGTCGTCCTCGCTCATCGGATCGGAATCGTCCTCCGCGGCGAGTTCGCTGTCAACGGATCTGATCGCTCTTTGACAACATAATTATGCGTCAAAGATAGGTATCTACACCCTCAAATGTGGGTGCGACAAAGCCCACACCCATGGCTTGGGGATCAGCCGGGCACCGGCGGCGACCTACGCGGGGCCTTTTTCGCCCTCGGCGTCGGGGTCGATGCCGTAGTCCTTGATCTTGTAGAGCAGGGCGCGGTGGCTGATCTCGAGCAACTCGGCGGCGCGGGTGCGGTTTCCGCGCGTCTGGCGCAGGGCCGCGCGAATGTACTGGTCCTCGACGCTCTCGATGGCGCGCTTGAGCGAATACTGCATCGATTCGGGCGAGGGCAGCGCGAGGCCCGGCGCCGAGGGCGGTGCGGGCCGCACGACCCACAGCTTCTCGGGCAGGTTCTCGGGGGTGATGCGCGTGGTTTCGGCGAGCAGCACGGCCCGCTCCATCGCGTTCTCCAGCTCGCGCACGTTGCCGGGCCACGCGTAGCTCGCCAGCATCTGCTCGGCCTCGGGCGAGAGCTCCGAGACGGGCGGGTCGCGGTTGAAATCGCGGTTGAAGCGCCCGAGGAACTCGCGCGCCAGCAGCGAGATGTCGTCCTTGCGGTCGCGCAGCGGGGGCACCTTGAGCTGCACCACGTTGAGGCGGAAGTAGAGATCTTCGCGGAACTCGCCCTTCTCCACGAGGCGCGTCAGGTCACGGAGCGTCGCGGCCACCACGCGCACGTCGACCTTCTCCGAGCGGCTCTCGCCCACGGGCCGCACCTCGCTCTCCTGGAGCACGCGCAGCAACTTCACCTGGGCCTGCATCGGCAGCTCGCCCACCTCGTCGAGGAAGATGGTGCCCCCGTCGGCCTCGGTGAACAGCCCGCGCTTGGCCGTCCGCGCGTCGGTGAACGCGCCCCTCGCGTGGCCAAAGAGCTCCGACTCGATCAGCCCCGCGGGAATGGCGCCGCAGTTGACCGCCACGAAGGGCATCGACGCGCGCGGAGACAGCTCGTGCAGCGCGCGCGCGACGAGCTCCTTGCCGGTGCCTGATTCGCCGGTGATGAGCACGGTGGTCGAGACCGGCGCCAGGCGCGAAATCTGCTTCTTGAGGGCGGCCAGCGGCTCGCTGTTGCCCATCAGCCGCTGCAGCGGCCCCTGGGGGAGCGCCTCGCCGCGCAGCCGACGGTTCTCGCGAACCAGGCGCAGGCGCTCTTCGGCCTTCTTGAGGACGAAGACGATCTCTTCGGGCTTGAACGGCTTCTCGATGAAGTCGTACGCCCCCTGCGCCACGGCCTCGAGCGCCAGGTCCTTCGACCCGTAGGCGCTCATCACCAGGAAGGTGAGATCGGGGTTCGTGGCGAGCGCCTGCTTGAGCAGCCCCATGCCGTCGAGCCGCGGCATGCGCACGTCGGAAATCACCACGTCGTACGAGCGGGCCGCGAGTTCCTTGAGGGCCTCTTCGCCGTCGGAGACGGCCCTCACCTCGTAGCCGCTCTCGCTGAGCACCAGCGTGAGTACGTGGCGGATCGCAGCCTCGTCGTCGGCGATCAACACCTGTCGGAAAGCGGCCATGCCCCGAGGCTTACCACGCTCTCTTCAGAGCGCAGGCAGGGCGATGACGAAGCGCGCCCCGCCGCCCGGGCGATCTTCCGCGTCGAGCTTGCCGTCGAACTGCGCCAGCAGGTGCCGCGAGACGGCGAGCCCCAGGCCCGTGCCCTTGCCTGCTTCGCGGGTGGTGAAGAACGGCTCGAAGAGGTGCGCCTTGACGTGCGGGGGCAGGCCGGGGCCCTCGTCTTCGACCACCACGAGCCCGGCCGCCTGCCCGCTCTCGACGCGCACGGTGATCTTGCCCTTGCCCGCCATCGCCTGCGCCGCGTTCAGCAGCAGGTTGACCAGCACCTGGGAGAGCGGTCCCGGCTCGGCGCGCAGCCACAGCGACGCGGGGCCCTCCAGCGTCACCTGCACGCCCTCGAAGTCGCGGCTCGCCCCCAGCAACCGGACGCACGACTCGATCACCGGGCGCACGTCGATGGGCGTCGCCTTGCCCCTCGAGGGCCGCCCCAGCTCGAGCAGGCTGCGCACGATCTGGTCGATGCGCTGCACCTCCTGCTCGATGCGGTCCACCAGGTCGAGCAGCTCCGCGCTGCCCCGGGCCCGCATGCGGATCACCGACAGGTAGCCCAGGATGCCCGACAGCGGGTTGCCCACCTCGTGGGCCACGCCCGAGGCGAGCTTGCCCAGGGTGGCGAGGCGATCGGTCGCCACCAGCTCGGCCTGGAGCCGCACCAGCGCGTCGTGCGAGGCCGTGAGCTCCTCGAGGCGGCGGGTGTTCAGCCGGCGCTCTTCGCCCAGGTCGAGGGACAACCGCCGCAGCGCGCGGTCGAGCCGCAACAGGAGCCCCCCACCCTCTTCGTCGTGGCGGGCCAGCTCGCGCACCGTGGTGCCGATGCGCTCGATGGGCCGCCCCAGCGTGAAGTGCAGCACGAGGTAGACGACCAGCGCGGCGAGCGACAGATCGAGCGAGAGAATCAGCGTGCTCATGCGCTGCCAGGGCCCCGGCCCCAGGGTGCGCGCCATGAGCGGCTGCAGCGTCACCCAGGTCGGGCCCACGGTCACCAGCGAGATGAGCCCGGCGGTGAAGAGCAGGCGGAGCTTCATGCCTCGTCCCGATCGCCGAGCCCGTGCTTGGCGAGCCGGTAGCGCAGCGAGCGGAACGTGAGCCCCAGGAGCTGGGCGGCCTTCATCTTCACCCCGGCCGAGCGGCGCAACGACTCCTGGAGGAAGCGTCGCTCGAGCTCGTCGAGGTGGCGCTCGAGCGAGAAGCCCTCGCCGATCTGCACCTCCGCGGTGCCGGGGTTCTCGCTGGCCCCGCGCACGCCGGGCGGCAGGCTGTCGGGGCCCAGGGCCTCGGTGTCCGAGAGCGTCGCGGCGCGCTCGACGATGTTCTGCAACTGCCGCACGTTGCCGGTGAAGGCGTAGGCCTCGAGGAGCGCCAGCGTGTCTTCGGTGAAGTGCAGCCCGGGCCGCCCGAGCTCTTCGGCGACGCGCCCCACGAAGTACTGCGCCAGCGGCTTGATGTCTTCGCGGCGCGCGCGCAGCGGCGGCAGCTCGAGGTTGATCACGTTGAGGCGAAAGAGCAGGTCCTCGCGGAACCGCCCCGCCTTCACCTCTTCATCGAGGCGCCGGTTGGTGGCCGCCAGCACGCGCGCCTCGAAGGGCACCTCGCGCGAGCTGCCCACCGGCTTGACCCGGCGCTCCTGGAGCACGCGCAGCAGCTTGACCTGGGTGCCCAGCGGCAGCTCCCCCACCTCGTCGAGCAGCACCGTGCCGTCGCCGGCCGACACGAGGATGCCGGTGCGATCGCTGGCCGCCCCGGTGAAGGCCCCCCGCATGTGGCCGAAGAGCTCGCTCTCGAGCACCCCCTCGGCGAGGGCCCCGCAGTTGACGGGCACGAAGGGCGAGGCCGCGCGCGGGCTGCGCATGTGAATCGCCCGGGCCACGACCTCCTTGCCGGTGCCGCTCTCGCCGGTGATGAGCACCGTCGACTTCGCCTGGGCCACCTTCTCGACGAGCGACCAGACCTGGCGCATCGCCTGGCTGGTGCCCACGTAGTACTCGGCGCGCGGCAGCAGCGTGGCGCGCAGCTGCCGGTTCTCTTCGAAGATGCGGCTCTTCTCGAGCGCGCGGTCGATGAGCAGCATCAGCTCGTCGTTGTCGAAGGGCTTGGAGATGTAGTCGTAAGCACCCTGGCGCATCGCCTGCACCGCCGACGCCGTGGTGCCGTAGGCGGTGATGATGATCACCTCCGGCGGCGGCGTCAGCGCGCGCGCGGCCTTGAGCACGTCGATGCCCGACTCGTTGCCGAGGCGGAAGTCGCTGACCACCAGCTCGTAGGTGCGGCTGGCGAGCAGGGTGCGGGCCGCCTCGAGTGACTCGGCGACCTCCACGGTGTGGCCTGCCCGCCCCAGCAGCACCTCGAGGTACTCACGAATCGAGAGTTCATCATCAACGACCAGGATTCGCGCCATGTGGAACTCCCTCGGAAGCGGGCAGCTTGACCGAGAACGCCGTGCCCGTCGCCGGATTCGACTCGACGGTGATCGACCCGCCGTGCGCCTGCACGATGGAGTGCACGGTCGAGAGCCCCAGCCCGCTTCCGCCCTGGGCCTTGCTGAAGAACGGCTCGAAGATGCGCTGCAGGTCCTCGGCGGCGATGGACCCCGCGCTGTCCCAGACCTCGACCCGGGGCACGCCCTGGGCGAGCCCCACGCTCACGCGAATGCGCCCCCGGGACGGGCCGACGGCCACCGCGGCGTTGCGCAGCAGGTTGATCAGCACCTGCTTGAGCTGCGCGGCGTCACACACCGCCTCCACGGGCTCGAGTTGCTCCTCGACGCGCACGCCCCGAAAGGAGGGGTCGGCGTGCAGCAACTCGAGCGTCTCGCGAACCACGTGATCCAGGCGGGCGGGGGTGAGCTGGGGAGGCGGCGGCCGGGCCAGCTTGAGGTACCCTTCCACGAGCACCGCGAGGCGGTCCGATTCGCGGAGAATGAGCCTGGCCAGCCGCTCATTCTGCGCCCCGGCCGCGTCGCCCACCAGCATCTGCGCCGAGCCGCGCATCGCCGCGAGCGGGTTGCGGATCTCGTGCGCCAGCTGGGCCGAGACGCGGCCGAGCGTCGCGAGGTGGTCGATGCTGTCGAGCTCGCGCTCCACGCGGCGCAGCTCCGTGAGGTCCTGGAAGACGATGAGCAGGCCCTCGGTGGCAGTCAGCGGCGTCACCGACAGCCCGAGAATGCGCTCACCGCGCGGGGTCTCGACCCGCATCTCAGAGCGTCGCGCCGCCGAGAGGGCCTTGGCGCCCGGCAGCAGCTCGTCGATGCGCCGCACCTGGACCACGGCCTCCGCGCTGGCCCCGAGAATGGCCTCCGCCGCCGGGTTGACGAAGGTCACCTCGCCGGCGGCGTCGCAGGTGATCAACCCCGAGGGCATCACGCTGACGATCTCGTTCTGCAGCTCGGTCAGCGACTTGAGGTTGCGCTCGCTGGCGCTGAGCTGGCCGCCGGTGCGCGAGAGCTGCTCACCGACGTAGCCGCTGAGCACGGCGATCAGCAACTGGGCGAGGAGCTGGATCACCACGTCGATCGCGAGCCGCGGCAGGTTGGCGGTCGCCACGTTCGGGCCCATCAGCGAGACCATCACCCCCAGGTAGGCGGCGGCGGCGCCCACCAACCCGACGACCGCGCCCCGCGAGCCCAGGAGCACCGCGGCGCCGACGATGCTCACCAGGAAGAGGAAGGTGAAGGGCGAGCGCGTGCCCCCGGTGAGGAACACCACGCTGGCGGCGAGCAGCACGTCGAAGATGATCTGCGTCCACGCCGCCCACGGCCCTACCCGGCCGATGCGCAGGAGGATGCCGGTCACCAGCGTCAGGACGTAGCTGAACCCGATGATCGCGAACGACGTGAGATCGGCCGTCGAGAGCTCACCGCGAGGGAGCTCCGACGAGAGCTGGGCGCCCAGGCCACCGAGCACCAGCGTGGTGGCGACCGTGCGAAAGAGCGTGAGCCACAGCAGGCGGACCCGAAGGTCCACGGAGGGGACGCCGCCGTTACTTGATGGCACCGGCGATGCTGAAGATGGGCAAGTACATGGCGATGAGGAAGCCGCCGACCGCGCCACCGAGGAAGACCATCATGATGGGCTCGATGAGCGAGGTCAGGCCGGCGACGCCGGCGTCGACTTCGTCGTCGTAGAAATCGGCGATCTTGCTGAGCATCTGGTCCATCGCGCCGGTCGCTTCACCGACGCCGATCATCTGCACGACCATCGAGGGGAACACCTTGGTGTCCGCCAGCGGGCCCGAGATGTTCTTGCCTTCGGAGATCTTGGCGCGGACGTACTGGATGCCCTTCTCGATGGTGCGGTTACCGGCCGTCTTCGCGGTCACGTCGAGGGCGTCGAGAATGGGAACACCGGAGCTGATCATCGTGCCCAGGGTGCGCGTGAAGCGGGCCACGGCCACCTTGCGCAGCAGGTCGCCGACCAGCGGCGCGTGGAGGATCGCCTTGTCGAAGATCTCGCGGCCGCGCGGGTTGCTGTGGAAGGCGCGGAAGGCAAAGATCGCTGCCGCGATGCCGGCGATGAGGTGGATGATGTACGACTGCAGCCATTTCGACATGTCGACGACGAACTGGGTCGGGCCCGGGAGCGCACCGCCGAAGTCCGAGAACATCTTCTCGAACACCGGGGTCACCTTGAGGAGCAACACCGCGGTGACCACCACGCCGATGCCCACGACGGCCATGGGGTAGGTCAGCGCGCCCTTCACCTTGCGCAGCAGCTTCTCGTTCTTCTCACGGTAGACCGCGAGGCGGTTCAAGATGGTGTCGAGAATACCGCCGACTTCGCCGGCCGCGCAGAGCTGCACGTAGAGTTCGTCGAAGACCTTGGGGTGCTCCTTGAGCGCGTCGGAGAAGGTCGAGCCACCCTCGACGCGACCCTTGATGGCGAAGATGACCTTGCGGAAGGCCGGGTTCTCCGTCTGGCTGCCCAAGATGTCCAGGCACTGCACGAGGGGCAGACCGGCATCGATCATCGTCGCGAACTGTCGCGTGAAGATGAGGATGTCCTTGCCCACCACGCTGCCAGGCAGGGAAAGGTTGGTGTCGAGCAGGCCCTTCTTGCGGACCTTGGTGACCGTGAGTCCAAGCGAGACGAGACGGGCCTCGACGGCCTTCTCGTCGCCGGCCTCCATCTCGCCCTTCTTGATTTCGCCCTGCTTGGTCTTCGCCTCCCACATGTAGAGGGGCGCAGAACTCTTCTTGGGCGTGGTCTTGATCGTCGCAGCCTGGGCCATGTGGTTCGCTTCCCGGTGAGTGGGCGGCGCCTACTGTAGCGCCGGTGGCAAAAACTCAAAATGAACGCCCGCGTCCTACCCGGGACTACCTGCCCGGAGGGGGGCGACCAGCGGGGCCACCGGGCTGGTGACCGGGCAGCTGGGTGCCGCCGCCGCTGGCGATGATGTTCTTGAGCTCTTCAGGCTCGGAGGTGCGCGCGAAGGCCTCTTCCATGTTGATCATCTTGCGCTGCAGCAGCGCCCCGAGCGCCTGGTTGAAGGTCTGCATGCCGAACTTCGCCTGGCCGACCTGCATCTGCGAATAGATCTGGTGGACCTTGTCT
>CAIVGN010000032.1 GCA_903905455.1 uncultured Archangium sp. | reverse complement strand
TTCGACGCCGCCGGCTTCACCTTCGGGCTCGGGAGCGGGCTCGTTCTTCTGGGGCTCGGCCTCGCGCGGCTTGTCGGTGGGGATCTCGCGCGGCTGCACCAGCACGTCCTTCTTCACCACCTTCTTCTCGACCTTCTTCTCTACCTTGGGCGTGTTGCCCCCGGCGGGAGGGGGAGGCGGGGGCGGAGGAGGGGGCGGCACGGCGGCGAAGAACTTCACCTCCGAGAGATCTTCTTCCACGGGCGGCGGGCGGGTGCTCAGCCACACCACCAGGCCCACCAGCGCGACGTGCACGAACACCGAGATGAAGGTGCCGACACCGAAGCGGCTCTTCGGCACATCACCCTTGTGGAGGACGGAGTCGAACATGGAGGGCTCTCTCTTAGCAAAACTGCGGCAATGGGATTGTCTCGCATTGACACACAGGTAGGAGCGGGTGTTCTTTGCGACCTGCGATTCGTAGTTCTTTCCTGGAGGGGTCCCGTGCAACACACAAACTGGTTGGTCCGAGCTGCGCTCATCGGTAGCGCGCTCGTTTCGTCTCTGGCGTTTGCCCAGGGTACGTCCGTGGTCACCGGCACGGTGACGGACGCGGCGACTGGCAAGGCCGTTCCCGACGTGGTGATCACCGCGAGCTCCCCTGCGCTGCAAGGCGAAGAGGTGGTCGTCACGGACGCCGAGGGCGTGTACCGCCTGGGCCAGCTGCCCGCGGGCACCTACCTCCTGAAGCTCGAGAAGGAGTCGTACAAGCCCTTCTCGCGCGCCGACATCACCATCCGCACCGACCGCACCGTGCGCGTGAACATCCAGCTCCAGCCCGAGGCCGTGCAGGGGGACACCGTGATCGTCGTGGGCAAGCCGCCCACCGTCGACGTCGGCTCGACCACCACCGGCATCAGCGTGGGCAAGGAGTTCATCAACAACATCGCCTTCATCCGCCCCACCCCCAATGGCGTGCGCTCCTTCGAGTCGCTGGCCTCGGTGGCCCCGCAGGTGGCGAGCGACACCTACGGCTACGGCTTCTCCGGCTCGACGTCGGCTGAGAACCTGATCCTCCTCGACGGCGTGAACGTCAACGACGCCCAGACCGGCGTCAACGGCGCGCAGCTGCCCGTCGACTTCATCCAGGAGGCCAACGTCATCACCGGCGGCTACATGGCCGAGTACGGCCGCGCTGGTGGCGGCGTGATCAACGCGGTCACCAAGTCGGGCTCCAACGAGTTCCACGGCTCGGTCTTCGCCAACTACACCCCGGGCCTGCTCGCCCCGCCGGCGCCGGCCATCTCGGAGCTCGGCGTCAGCAGCGTGACCCAGTCGCGCACCTGGAACATCGTCGACTTCGGCGCCGACGTCGGTGGCCCCATCATCAAGGACAAGCTCTGGTTCTACGCGGGCATCAGCCCGACGTTCAACCGCCGCATGGACGAGCGCACGCTCAACAAGTACGTGGTGAACGAGGCCGGCGATGACTACGCCACCAACGCCGACGGCTCGCTGCAGACCGTGCCCATCACCGGCTACTCGAAGCGGCGCTTCGACGATCGCCGCGGCATCTTCTACATCGCCAAGCTGACCTACCTCATCAACTCGGACAACAGCCTCGCCCTGTCGGTCAACGGCGGCAACGCGAGCCGCGTGGTGCCCTTCGAGTTCACCAACAAGATCGGCGGGCGCTCGTACGAGGAGACCAACCTCAGCACGAGCCTCAAGTACACCGGCGCCTTCTTCGAGAAGAAGCTGCTGATCGACGCGACGGCGGGTTGGTTCCACCAGACCGCGACGCCCTACGGCCTGCCCACCGACGGCTCGAAGATCGGTGACACCACCGGCGCCGCGGGCACCCCGGAGCTCGTCCTCCGCCAGTACGACCCCGCGCCGCTGGCGCTCTCCGACGTCGAGAACCTGCCGCAGAACGTGCTCGACCAGTGCGCGCCTTCGACGCCCGGTGGCCTGACGCCGTGCCCCGCGACGGGCGCCGGCATCAACTACCGCAAGGGCGGCTTCGGCTTCATGCAGAAGAACGTGAACGATCGCTTCGCGGGCCGCGCCTCGGCGACCTACCTGCTGCACGCGCTCGGCCACCACGTGTGGAAGGCCGGCTTCGACTTCGAGCACGCGCGCTACAACACCACCAAGGCCTACTCGGGTGGGGTCCAGATCCAGCAGGCGACCGACGGCAGCGGCTACCTCGACGTGCGCCGCTTCGCCTCGCTGGGCGCACCGGACCAGCTGACCAACATCCCCGTGGTCTCGCTGACCCCGACCACCAACCAGTACGGGATCTTCGCCCAGGACAGCTGGTCGATCATGGACCTGGTGACCCTGAATGCGGGCGTGCGCTACGACTCGCAGGTGCTCTACGACGCCACCGGCGCCCTGGGCATGGCGCTCAACAACATGTGGTCGCCGCGCATCGGCGTGGTCTACGACTTCACGCAGGCGGGCCGCTCGAAGATCTACGCGAACTTCGCGCGTTACTACCAGTCCATCCCCCTCAACATCGCCGACCGCGCGCTGTCGGGTGAGAACCAGGCGGGCTTCAACCGCGGCGGCGCCTGCGATCCCTCGGTGGACCCCAACCTCATCAACTCGGGCGCCTGCATCGACCCGGCGAACTTCATCTCCAACGGCTCGACCAGCAACCCCAGCCGCTACGCGCGCGTGACCGGCCAGGGCCGCACCCCGGTCGATCCCTCGCTCCAGGCCCAGGGCAAGGACGAGATCGTCGTCGGTGGTGAGTACGAGATCATCCCCGACCTCCGCGTGGGCGCCAGCTACACCCGCTCGTGGATGCTCAACATCATCGAGGACATGAGCAACGACGAGGCGAACACCTACTTCATCGGCAACCCGGGCTCGGGCCTCGCCAAGGACTTCCCCAAGGCGACGCGCGACTACGACGCGGTCACGGTGATGGCCACCAAGGCCTTCAGCGACGGGTGGATGGGGCAGTTGAGCTACACGTGGTCGTACCTGCGCGGCAACTGGGCCGGCTTCTTCCGCCCGGAGACCGGGCAGATCGACCCCGGTTCGAACTCCGACTTCGACTTGAAGTCGCTGCTCGCCAACCGCACCGGCGCGCTGCCGGGTGATCGCACGCACTTCATCAAGGGCTACGTGTCGAAGACCTTCGACGTGACGAGCTCGCTCTCGCTGCTGCTGGGCGTGACCTACGAAGGCTCGAGCGGCACGCCGATCAGCTACCTCGGCGCGCACCCGCTCTACGGCGAGGGCGAGGCCTTCATCGTTCCCCGCGGTTCGGCCGGTCGCACCCCGTGGATCCACGTCATCAGCCTCAAGGCGGGCGTGGGCTACAAGATCACGAAGGAGAACGCCGTGCAGTTCACGGTCGACGCCCTCAACATCTTCAACTTCCACGCGGCCACCGAGGTGGACCAGAACTACACCACCGAGTTCGTGCTCCCCTACGTGCTGGCCAAGGGCGAGAACGCGAACGAGGCGGTCTGCGCCGCCGGCGCGAACGTGGGCCCCAACTGCGTCTCCAAGGTCACCGTCACCGACGAGAACGGCACCCCGCAGGCGGACAAGCTCAACAGCGACCAGATCAACAAAAACTTCAAGCAGCCCACCCTGTACCAGCTGCCGGTGCAGGTGCGCTTCGGCATCAAGTTCACCTTCTGAGGACCAGACCCATGCGATTTCAGCGAACCTTTGCGTTTTCGACAGCCATGGTCGCCGGTGCCTTCGTCGGGGCCTGCGCCATTCCCCAGCCCACCTTCGAGTGCAACGCCCTGGCTCCTTTCTGGGCGTCGTACGAGATCCAGTCGGGGGCGGGCACCGGCACTTGCAGCGAGCTGCCCGGTGACCTCATCAACATGCAGCGCTACCTGCTGCCCGGGAGCATGGAGCCCACGATCGGCATCATGCCGCGTCGCCTCGGCCGCCTGCGCCTGACCACCAACCTCGACGGCACCTACGCCTACGTCGACCCCACCGACCCGCAGTACGCGAAGGAAGCCGCCATCGGCACCTTCTCGTCGCTCCTGCCGGACAAGGTCGGCGTGTGCACCATGAGCAGCATCGCCCCCACCGACCAGAACTACCCCGCTGGGGTGATCACCGTGGAGGGGGAAGACGGCGGCGTGGCCGAGGAGCCGCTCGACGCGCTGGCCATCAAGTACGAGTGGTCGAACATGAAGATCCTGAGCACGGCGCAGTACCCCGGCACGCTGTTCGTGGCCGACCTGCACCTCAAGGAAAATGACTGCGACGCGACCTTCAAGGTCTACGGCATTCACCCCCTGGTGCCCTGCGACTCGGACATCGACTGCGACCCCTCGCCCGACACGGACGGCGGCCCCCGCACCATCGGCTCGGGCATGAGCGCGGACTACGCGCCCAGGTGCAAGCTGTACCCGGACGGCACGCCTGAATCGATGAAGGGCATCCGCGACTACGCCGGCATCTGCTTCCCCACCAAGGGGTTCGACGAGCTGGCGAAGTAACTGGCTTTCGGCGCAGGTAGACGGCGCCCGGTCATCGGTGAAAAGAGAGCCCTCGTCCCCGTGAGTTTGGGGGGCGAGGGTTCTTCATTTCGTGAGCAACAACCGACAGCAACACCAGCTCCTCGATGGCCTGCGCGGTCTTCTCGCCGACGAACAGGGCACGCTCTTCAAGCAGGCGCGGCTCGAGGTCGCCCTCTGCTACCCCAGCCCGTACCACGTGGGCATGAGCAGCCTGGGGTTCCAGACCATCTACCGCGAGGTGCACGCGCACCCCGAGGCCACCGCCGAGCGCGTCTTCCTCCCCGACGACCTCGAGGCCTGGAAGAAGGCGAAGCTGGTGCCGGCGTCGATCGAGACGCTCAAGCCCCTCGACCAGTTCGGGCTGCTGGCCTTCTCGGTGGCCTACGAGCTGGAGCTGCCGGGGATCTTCGAGCTGCTCGAGCTCTCGGGCTACCCCTCGCACCGCGAGGCGCGCGGCGAGCAGATGCCGCTGGTGGTGGCCGGTGGGCCGCTGACCTTCTCGAACCCCGACCCGCTCGAGCCCTTCGTCGACGTGCTGCTGCAGGGCGAGGCGGAGGATCTCATCGCGCCCCTGCTCGACGCGGTGCTCGCCGGCGGAGGCAAGCGCGCGGTGCTCGAGCGCCTGGCGAACGTGCCCGGCTTCCGGGTGCCGGGGCTCTCGCCTGAATCGACCCGCGGCTTCGTGTGCAAGGCCGCCGACGGGCGGTTGCCGGCGCGCTCGCAGATCATCACCTCGCACACCGAGCTGCGCAGCATGTTCCTCATCGAGCCCGAGCGCGGCTGCTCGCGGGGCTGCCACTACTGCGTGATGCGCCGCACCACCAACGGGGGCATGCGCACCGTGCCGCCGGAGCGCGTGCTGGAGCTGATCCCCGCCCACGCCAAGCGCGTGGGGCTGGTGGGCGCGGCGGTGACGGATCACCCGCGCATCGTCGACCTGATCCAGGCGCTGGCGCGCGGGGGCAAGGAGGTGGGCATCTCGTCGCTGCGCGCCGATCGCCTCACGCTGGAGCTGGTGCAGGCGCTGCGTGACGGCGGGGCGCAGGTGCTCACCGTGGCCTCCGACGGGCCCAGCCAGCGGCTGCGCGACCGGGTCGACCGCAAGCACACCGAGGAGCAGATCGTCCGCGCGGCCACGCTCTCCAAGTCCGTGGGGATCAAGCGGCTCAAGGTCTACAACGTGGTGGGGCTGCCCACCGAGACCGACGAAGACATCGACGAGATGGTGCGCTTCACCCTCGAACTCTCGCGCATCCTGCCGGTGGCCCTGGGCGTCGCGCCCTTCGTGGCCAAGCGCAACACGCCGCTCGACGGGGCGCCGTTCGCGGGCATCGACGTGGTGGACAAGCGCCTCGAGCGGCTGCGTCGCGGGTTGAAGGGCCGCGCCGAGCTGCGGCCCACCAGCGGGCGCTGGGCCTGGGTGGAGTACGTGATGGCGCAGTGCGGCCCCGAGGCGGGTCTCGCGGCGCACGACGCGTGGCTGGCGGGCGGGGCGTTCGCGGCGTGGAAGAAGGCCTTCGCCGCGCGCGACTGCCGGCCCTACGAGGCCCGGCGCACGCCCGACGGGCGCCGCAATGCCATCGAGTGGCCGAGCGTCGGTCGCAAGCCCGTGCCGCTGGTGGTGCCCGGAGAAGAGGTCGCCGAGGCCCTCGCGGCAGGGGTGGTCTCCGATTGGGGGCCGCTCGACCTGAGCGGCTCGAAGTGACACCGAAGCGTCCGCGCCTGGCCACCCTCGCGCTGCTGGGGGCCACGGCGGTGTGGGGCGGCACCTTCGTCACCGTGAAGGACGCGCTGGCCCAGTCCGACTCCTTCACCTTCCTGCTGCTGCGGTTCTCGGTGGGGGCGCTCGCCGCCGGGGTGATGGCCGGGCGCGGGCTCCAGCCCGGAGACTGGGGCCGGGTGTGGCGACCGGGCCTGCTGCTCGGCGGGTTGCTCTTCGGCGGCTACCTGTTCCAGACACTGGGCCTCGAGACGAGCACGCCCGCGCGCAGCGCCTTCATCACCGGGCTCACGGTCATCTTCGTGCCCTTCGTGACCTGGCGGGTGACCCGCGTGCGGCCCCCGGGGCGTGCGTTCGTCGCGCCCTTCATCGCGCTGGTGGGCCTGCAGCGGTTGACGGGCTTCTCGTGGAACGAGCCGATTCCCCCCGGCGACGCGCTGACCCTGGGCTGCGCGGTGCTCTACGCGTTTCACATCGTGACCACGAGCCGGGTGGGTCAGGGCGTGCACTCCATGGCGCTGACGGCGGTGCAGTTGGTGGTGGTGGCGGTGCTCTCGGGCGCCTGCTTGCCCTTCGTCGCGCGCCGCTTCGAGCCCACGCCGCAGTTCTGGGTCGCCGTGGTGTTCACCGGGGTGATGGCCAGCGCGGTGGCCATCGGCGTGCAGGTCTGGGCGCAGGGGCAGCTGACGGCGGTGCGCGCGGCGGTGATCTACGCGCTGGAGCCGGTGTTCGCGCTGAGCTGGGCGGCGATGAGTGGGCTGGGCTTTCCCTCGGCGCCGGAGCTGGTGGGCGGGGTGTTCATTCTCGCCGCGGTGCTGGTGTCGGAGGTCGAGTGGCCGGTGCGGTGGTCGCGCGCGGTGCGCCCAGGTCGCGAGGCAGCGAACAGCAGCGGGGAACGCGGGGCGTGACGGGTGCGGGTGCACTGCTCGGGCCCGCACGTGCCCCTCGAAGGCGCGGCCGATTCACCCAGGTGGAGAGCGGGTGGGGTGCGTTGTTTTCCGAGCGTCATCACGGATGACCAAAGCGTCATCCCGGGTCTACGCACCCTGGAGGCCGGGGCCGCGCGTGCCTCGAAACGAACAGTGTTCGATGGGTCGAAGTGGGGTCGATCGAGATCGTCGCGGTGCTGGGCCACGAGCGCCCTCTGTCTTGACTCCTGGACCGGCCCAAAAGACGCCCTCGCGTGCTCTGTCATCCCGGGATGACGGATTGGTCATCCGTGATGACGGCCCGCAACGAACGTGCCCCCGGGGTCCCTCCACCGCAAGGCGACCGCCCCGAAATCGAGGGGCACGCCCGGTTCGCGCGCCGCGCAGGAGTCCCTGACCCCGGCTCCCCTTGAGGCTGTGGCGGCCCCGCGTGTCGACCCGCACCGTCCGTGCCCATCGACGGAGCGGTGACTCGGGAGACGGAGCGCGCACGCTCCACGTGACGCCTCGATCCTCGAGAACCCGCTCTCACCGCACGCGCCCACGACGAACGAGCTCCCGCTGGCGCAGCGCTTGCGAGGCCCGGCCCCCAGGGGTGCACCGATGCTGGCACGCGTGAAGTCCGGGGCGTTGATGGGTGTCGACGCCGTCGTGGTGGAGGTGGAGGTCGACATGTCGCTGGGCATGCCGTTCTTCAACGTGGTCGGGCTCCCCGACGGCGCGGTGAAGGAGTCGAAGGTGCGGGTCATCTCCGCGCTCAAGAACGGCGGCTTCACACTGCCCTCCAAGCGCATCACCGTGAACCTCGCGCCGGCCGACCTGAAGAAGGAAGGCGCCACCTTCGAGCTGCCCATCGCCCTGGGCGTGCTCGCGGCGGCCGGCCTCGTGGAGCTCGAGCCGCTGCAGGGCTACCTCTTCGGCGGCGAGCTGGCCCTCGACGGGGCGCTCAAGCCGATCCGCGGGGTGCTCCCCCTCGCGCTCGCCGCCCGCGACGGTGGGTTTCGCGGCGTGATGGTGCCCCAGGCCAACGCCGCCGAGGCCGCCCTCGTCGATCGCATCGAGGTGCTGCCCGTGGAGACCATCTCCCAGGCGGTGATGCACTTCACCGGCGAGGCGCGCATCACGCCGTACGATCGCAGCCGGCCCGAGGTCGTGCGCGCACCCGGGCTCTCGACCCTCGACATGGCCGAGGTGCGCGGCCAGGAAGACGTGAAGGACGCGCTGGAGGTGGCGGCGGCCGGCGGCCACAACGTTCTGCTCTGCGGCCCCCCCGGCTCGGGCAAGACCATGCTCGCGCGCCGGCTGCCCGGCATTCTCCCCACCATGACCTTCCAGGAAGAGCTGGAGATCACCCGCATCTACTCGGTGCTGGGGCTGCTCCCCGAGGGCCAGGCGTTAATCAAGGAGCGCCCCTTCCGCGCCCCGCACCACACCATCAGCGACGCGGGCCTCGTGGGCGGCGGCCCGATGACCCGGCCCGGCGAGCTCTCCATGGCGCACCGCGGGCTGTTGTTCCTCGACGAGCTGCCGGAGTTCCGCCGCCACGTGCTGGAGGTGTTGCGCCAGCCCCTGGAAGAGGGCGTGGTGCGCCTGGCCCGGGCCAACCAGCACGTCACCTACCCCTGCCAGGTGATGCTCATGGCGGCGATGAACCCGTGCCCCTGCGGCTACTACAACGTCGCTGACCGCAAGTGCTCCTGCAAGAAGGTGCGGGTGCGCGAGTACTTCAACCGCGTCTCGGGGCCCATGCTCGATCGCCTCGACATCACGCTCGACACCCGGCCCGTCGACGTGCGGCTGCTCTCGGGCAAGGCCGGCGAGGCCCGGCCCTCTTCGTACTACCGGGCCCGGGTGGAGGCCGCGCGCCAGCTCCAGGCCCACCGCTTCCGCGAGCACCCGGGCGTGCTGTGCAACGCGCAGATGGGGCCGCGGCTGCTGCACACGCACTGCGAGGCCTCGGCGTCCGCGCTGGCCACGCTGGAGCGCGCGGTCAAGCGCTTCGGGCTCTCGGCGCGGGCCCACGATCGCATCCTCAAGATGGCGCGCACCCGGGCCGACCTCGGGCACCACGAGCGCATCACCGACGAAGACATGCACTTCGCCATCGGCTGCCGGGTCATCGACCGCGACGGCTGGCTGGCCAACGCGCGGGAGCCGGAGACCCCCACCAGCCCGTACGCGGCGCCGCGCAGATGAAATAGGGTGCCCCGCCATGAACCGCTTCGTGCTCACCGCCTGCTCGCTGCTCGTCTTCCAGGGTTGTGTCTCCGTCGACGGGGCCCGCGAGGCCGCCGCGCAGCACAGCTGCAACTGGCAGAACAAGTGCGGCGACGTCGGCGCCGGCAAGACCTACGCGAGCCTCGACGAGTGCCTCACCAAGCAGCGCGCCAGCTGGCTCGACGCCTGGCCGACGGCCTCCTGCGACGGGAAGATCAACGTCGACAAGTTCAACGCCTGCCTCACGGCCATCGACAACACCTCGTGCTCCAACGGCTTCGACCAGCTCGCCACGTTCCTGGGCAAGTGCCCGCGCAGCGAGGTGTGCTCGGTCAGCGGCGGCGGCTGCAACTGCAGCAACGGCCAGACCTGCTGCAACAACGCGTGCACCAACCTGCAGACGGACCGCGACAACTGCGGCGGCTGCGGCACCAGCTGCGGGCCCGGCCTCAGCTGTCAGAGCGGCGTCTGCCGGTGATTCAGCGCGGGCCGAACGACGAGAGCGCGAAGAAGGCGCGGATCTTGTCGTTGGTCTCGCGCAGCCGCGAGCTCAAGGTGCGCACGAAGGTCCACAGGAGCGTCGAGGCGAGCTCCTTGTCGGTGAACATCACCTCGTCGAGCTTCTCCCGCGACAGCTCGTAGAGCGTGCAGCTGGTGTGCGCGATGGCGTCGGCGCTGCGGGGCCCCTCTTCGATGAGGCTCATCTCGCCGAAGTACTGGCCGCGCTCGAGGATGGCCAGCGCCTCCTCGCCGATGCCCGGCACCATCTTCGAGATGCGCACCTTGCCCTCGAGGATGATGAACATCGACCCTCCCGCCTCGCCTTCGCGGAAGATGTGGCTGCTGCCGGGGAACTTCGTCTCCTTGAGCACCGCGGCCAGCTTGCGGAGCTGCGCAGAGGTCATCCCCTCGAACAGCGCGACATTTCTCAAGATTTCGACATCCATCGGCACTAGTTCGTAGCACAGCGAAACCGAACTCTTGAGTTTCTGCATCATAAGGCCGCCTCGCCTCACCCCTTCCGCATCAAGGAGCATCGTTCATGGAGACTAAGAAGGTCGTCATCGTCGGGTCCGGCCCCGCTGGCTACACCGCGGCCATCTACGCCGCGCGCGCCAACCTCGAGCCCGTGGTCTTCGCCGGCGGTCCCTCGGAGTCCGACGCCCGCCGCGTGCCCGGGGGCCAGCTGATGATCACCACCGAGGTGGAGAACTACCCGGGCTTCCCCACCGGCGTCACCGGGCCCGAGCTGATGGAGCACTTCCAGAAGCAGGCCGAGCGCTTCAACACCGTCATCCACATGGAGAACGTGGTGCAGCTCGACTTGAGCAAGCGCCCCTTCCACGTGAAGGGCGAGACGAAGGAATACCTGGCCCAGACGGTGATCATCGCCACCGGCGCCTCGGCGAAGTGGCTCAACGTCAAGGGCGAGAACGAGTTCATGAACCGCGGCGTGTCGGCCTGCGCCACCTGCGACGGGTTCTTCTTCAAGAACACCGACGTCATCGTGGTGGGCGGCGGCGACACCGCGATGGAAGAGGCCAACTACCTCTCGAAGATGTGCAAGTCGGTCACCGTCATCCACCGCCGCGACACCCTGCGCGCCTCGAAGATCATGCAGGAGCGCTCGCTGAAGAACCCGAAGATCAAGTTCCTCTGGGACTCGGCCATCGAAGAGGTGGTCGGCGACACCAAGGGCGTCACCGGCGCACGGGTGAAGAACTTCAAGACCGGCGAGGTGACCACCGTCGCCGCCCAGGGCGTCTTCGTGGCCATCGGCCACGTGCCCACCACCGAGCTGTTCAAGGACGTGCTCAAGCTCCAGGCCAACGGCTACCTGTGGGTCGAGCCGGGCACCTCCAAGACCTCCATCGAGGGCGTGTTCGCCTCGGGCGACGTGAGCGACTCGACCTACCGCCAGGCGATCACCGCCGCGGGCACGGGCTGCATGGCCGCCATCGAAGCCGAGCGGTGGATGACGGAGCACGGCATTTCCTGAAGGCGGAGGTTTTCAGGGAACGAAGCAGCCGGGGCTCAGCCGGTTCATGCCGGTGGTGCACTCGAGGAACCCCGCGTTGAACGCGGCGCGGGTCCCGGGCGTGCACCCCGGCAGTTGCTCCACGCAGTCGAAGTAGGCCTGCAGCGTCTGCGTGTCGGCGCTCGAGCAGGCCGGCATGGAGTTGGTGCAGGCCCCGGTGTCGAACTTCGCGCCCGGCAGCGTGCCCTCGGCGAAGCAGGCCGCGTGGCGGGTGCTGAAGCCGGTGTTGAGCGCCTCGGCGCGCGCGCAGGGGTCCGGTGGCGCGCAGGCGCACAGCACCACCACCGCCAGGCACAGCACTGCGCGCATCGGGTGCTGAAGCTCGCACGGACTTCAGCGGAGATCGAGCGGCCGGCGCACGACGGCGCCCTGTTCTGAAAGGGTGGGTGGTGACGTCGGAGCGTGGCCCCTCACCCCGGCCCTCTCCCCGCTTGCGCAGGGAGAGGGAGACCGCGGGCGGGTGGCGGCGGTGCGGTGGGTCTCTCGGGCCCGGCGCACGGCCTTGCGCGCTGGCTTGCACGAGTCGAGCGCGATGAGCAGCAGCACGAGGCCCAGCACCAACGCCGCGGTCTTCACGCCGCTTCCTCGGTGGGCGCGGCGGGCGCCGCGGCGGGCGCCTCCCCGTGCGGCTTCTGCGACGCGAGGATCTTCGCGGCCACCTTCTCCAGCTCCGCGGGGTGCTCCCGCATCCACTCGATGGCGCGCTCGCGGCCCTGGCCGATGCGCTCGCCTTCCACCGCGTAGTGGCTGCCGGCCTTCTCCACGAAGCCCATGGTGGTTCCGAGGTCGATGGCCTCGCCGGCCCGGCTGATGCCCCGGTTGTAGATGATGTCGAACTCCGCCTCCTGGAAGGGCGGGGCGACCTTGTTCTTCACCACCTTGACCTTGGTGCGCGTGCCGATGACCGTGTCGCCGTCCTTCAAGTTGCCCGCCTTGCGGATCTCGCAGCGCACCGAGCTGTAGAACTTCAGCGCGTTGCCGCCGGTGGTGGTCTCGGGGTTGCCGAACATCACGCCGATCTTCATGCGGATCTGGTTGATGAAGATGATGCACGTGCCGCTGCGGCTCACCGCGCCGGTCAGCTTGCGCAGGGCCTGGCTCATGAGCCGCGCCTGCACGCCCATGTGCGCGTCGCCCATCTCGCCCTCGATCTCCGCCCGCGGCACCAGCGCCGCCACCGAGTCGACCACCACGAGGTCCACCGCGCCCGAGCGCACCAGGTGCTCGGTGATCTCCAGCGCCTGCTCGCCGGTGTCGGGCTGCGAGATGAGCAGTTCCTCCACGCGCACCCCCAGCTTGCGCGCGTAGCTCACGTCGAGCGCGTGCTCGGCGTCGATGAAGGCCGCCACGCCGCCCTGGGCCTGCACCTGGGCGATGGCGTGCAGCGTGAGCGTGGTCTTGCCCGACGACTCGTTGCCGAAGATCTCCACCACCCGGCCCCGCGGCAGCCCGCCCACGCCCAGCGCGCGGTCGAGGCCGATGGACCCGGTGGGGATCACCGCCACCGCCTGCACCTCCTGGTCGTTGCCCATCTGCATCACCGCCCCTCGCCCGAACTGCTTCTCGATGGCCGCCACCGCCGCCGCGACCGCCTTCAACTTCTCGCCCACCTTCTCCGCCAGCTTGCCCATCGCCCTGCCTCCACGAGTACGCGCAGGGTGGATTCCCCGCGGCGAGGCCAGCCAGAGCAACGGGCGTGCCCTGCCGTGCCCCCCCGGAGGCCTCGCGCGCGCCGCCCGCGCCGGGAGAGGGCGCGCGGACGCCGCAGGTGGTCTTCGCGCGCGCTGAGAACTCCCGCCATTTGGGTCGTGTCAGCGCGCGGGTTCATCACTACAAGAAGCCCCCGTGTTCGAGTCGAAGGAGATGGCCGCAGCCGTGCTCCTCGGGGCGCTCGTCGTGCTCCGCTTTCAGGCGTGGCGCGCCGCGCTCTTCCTGAGCCCCCAGTCGGTGCGCGTGGAGGCCGAGACCCCGGCCGACGTGACCCCCGTGCCGGGCGAGCTCGAGGACACCTGGGGCGAGCTGCAGAAGCTGGGCTTCGTGCTGCAAGGCATGCACAGCGAGAAGCGCCTGCTGGCGCCCGCGCTGCAGTTCCTCGACGGCATGCACCCCACCGAGCCGGTGGTGGTCTCGCTGAGCCTGGGCCCTGACGACGAGGAGCGCGTCGAGTTCCTCACCCAGAGCGAGCGCGGCTTCGTGCTCACCGCCAACTACCGCCGCATCGCGCGCGAGGTGCCCGGCGCCTACCTCTCCGGCGGCCTGGAGGGCGCGAGCCCCGAGCGCGTGCTCAAGGCGCACCTGCGCCGGGTGCCGGAGATCGGCGCGCCGAAGGCCCTGCACACCCTCGATGCACGGGTCGACGCCGCCCGCGCGTGGTACGCGAGATCGGGAAAACCTGAGTTGCGTCAACAGCATGCAGTTGCACTGTTGTGGACGCTGGGCGCACTTGGCATGTTGGGCGCCGCCTTGTTCAGGCTCCTTGCCTGAGGAATCGAATCAAACGACCCATGAAGAGCGCATCGAAGCACGAAGAGATCTACTTCCTCGCAGGCAAGCGCACGCCGTTCGGCACCTTCGGAGGTGCCCTCAAGGACTTCTCGGCCACCGATCTCGGGCTCGAGACGGCGAAGGCCACGTTCGCGCAGGCCAAGGTGAGCCCCGATGACGTCGACCACGTCATCTACGGCAACGTCATCCAGACCAGCCCCGACGCCATCTACCTCGCGCGGCACATCGGCCTGAAGAGCGGGGTGCCGGTCCACGTCGGCGCGCTAACCCTGAACCGCCTCTGCGGCTCGGGTTTCCAGGCGTACATCAGCGCCGCCGAGATGATGCTCACCGAGCAGGCGAACTGCGTGCTCGCCGGCGGCACCGAGTCCATGAGCCAGGCGCCCCACGTCATCCGCGGCGCGCGCTGGGGCTTGCCGCTGGGCAAGGGCGGCCTCGACGACGTGCTCATGCAGGGGCTCTTCGACACCTACCCCAACGTGCCCATGGGCATCACCGCCGAGAACCTGGCCGAGCAGTACAAGCTCACCCAGGACGAGGTGGACGGCTTCAGCCTCCTGAGCCAGCAGCGCTACCAGGCCGCCCACGAGGCCGGTCGCTTCGCCGCGGAGTTGGCCCCGGTGGAGATCAAGTCGAAGAAGGGCAGCACCTTCTTCTCGAAGGACGAGCACCCCCGGCCCGAGTCGAGCCTCGAGGGGTACAAGAAGCTGCCCAGGGTCTTCAAGAAGGACGGCGTGGTGCACCCCGGCGCGGCCTCGGGCATCAACGACGGCGCGGCCTCGGCGCTGCTCTCCACGCGCAGCTTCGCTGAGAAGAAGGGCCACCAGCCCATCGGCCGCCTGGTGAACTGGGCGTCGACCGGCTGCGACCCGCGCATCATGGGCATCGGCCCGGCGCCGGCCATCCGCAAGCTGCTGGAGCGCGCGGAGATCAAGCTGTCCGACGTCGATCTCTTCGAGGTCAACGAGGCCTTCGCGCCGCAGTACCTCGCCGTGGAGAAGGAGCTGGGGCTGCCCCGGGACCGCACCAACGTCAACGGGGGCGCCATCGCCCTGGGTCACCCCCTGGCTGCATCCGGCGCACGCATCACGCTCCACCTGTTGTACGAGCTCAAGCGCCGCGGCGCGAAGTACGGAATCGGCAGTGCGTGTATTGGTGGCGGGCAGGGCATCGCAGTTCTCGTGGAGGCCATGTGACGAACGTTCCTGATGCGAAGGCACTGCGCGATCGCGCCAAGCAGCTCGCCGAAGAGCGCCGCGCCGAGCGCAAGAACCGCAAGCGCAAGTGCGCCCTGTGCGGCACGGAGGAGTCGGACAAGACTCCCTTCGTCGCCCACCCGGACGGCATCGGCCCTTCGTGCAAGGAGCCCTCGGTGTGCGAGAACTTCCGCGCCCGGGCGCTCGCCCCGCGCTGATCCGCTTTGTCACGGAAGTGTCCCGAACCCGTTGAGCTACGGCGCGGAAACGGGCATGTCACCGCCCGGGCAGCCGTCGCACGGGGTGGCGGTTACTCCAGATAGCAGTTCAGGGCCGGGAGGGACCCCGGCCTCACCGTTTCCCCGTTCACGAACGAGGCACAACCGATGGCCATGGTGCAATTCACAGGTGTGAAGATCTTCTCGACCACGCTCGCGCGTGATCGCGAAGTGATGGGTGAGACCATCACCAGGTGGATCAAGGAGAACCCCAACGCGGAGATCGTCGACAAGGAGATCACCCAGAGCTCGGACAAGGAGTTTCACTGCGTCACGGTGACGCTCTTCTACAAGCACAAGCAGCCGTAGTTCGTCGTTGGAAGGAGCACCCTGATGGCCCAGCTGAACTTCCGCATGCCGAGCATTCGCAGCGCTGCGGGGGCCATGGCCATCGGGGTGGTCGTCACCTCGTTGCTCGCGGCGATCTTCAAGCCGCTGAGCACCTTCGTCCTGCTGTTCCCCGAGCTGGTGGTGCGCGGGTACGTCTGGCAGCTCTTCTCGTACGCCTTCGTCGAGGTGACCCCCATGGGCGTCATCTTCGGGGCGTTGATCCTGTGGAACCTGGGCGGCGCGGTCGAGAGCCAGTGGGGCCGCAAGCGCTTCGTGTGGTTCTCGCTGGGCGTCACCGCGCTCGCCGGCGCCTGCACGGTGCTGCTCTCGCTGCTCATCCCCTCGCTGGTGCGCCAGGGCTACCCCGGGGGCATGGTGCTCACCGGCTCGCTGTGGGTCGCCTACGGCCTGCAGATCGGCACCCGGCAGACCAACTTCTGGGGCGCCCCGGTCAGCGGCAACCTGCTGGCGATCATCGGCGCGGGCTTCGTGTTCCTGAACGCGGCCTTCTCCGGGATCTCCACGGTCATCCCCGACGCCTTCGGACTGATCTTCACCTTCCTCTACATGCGCGGCGCCCAGCCCAGCCGGTGGTGGCTGCGCTTTCGTTCGTGGCAGCTCGACCGCGACCTGAAGAAGCGCTCGGCGCACTTGAAGGGCATCGACGGCGGCCGGCGCAACGTCGGCGGCGACAGCGACAAGTACCTGCATTGACGCCGGGCCCCGCGCTGGGTCACAAGGCGGTGACGATGTTTCGTTCGTCCCTGCTCGTCGCCCTGCTCCTGCCGTCGCTCTCGTTCGCCTGGGGCTTTGCCGGGCACCGCCGCCTCGCCTCGCTGATGCAGGACGCGCTGCCGGCCGATCACTGCCTGCGCACCTGGTTCGCGGCGCGCCAGACCACCGGGCTGCAGGACCACGCGTGCGACCCTGATCGCTGGCGCGGCACCGACACCGCCGAGTGGCCGCGGCACTTCCTGGAAATCGACCAGGTGACCCCGGTGACCAACTACCCGCGCGAGTTCCCCGCGGTGATCGCCATGCTGGGTGATCGCACCGCCACCAGCAACGGCACCGTGCCCTGGCGCGTCGAGGAGAAGTACGGCGTGCTGGTCCAGGCCTTCCGCGCGAAGAACGAGGCGGCCATTCTCGACGCTGCCTTCGTGCTCTCGCACTACGTCTTCGACAGCTTCTCGGTGCTCCACGACACCAGGAACTCCGACCCCAACAACGGGCTCCACGCGCGCTGGGAGTCGGACATGCTCAACGTGACCGGCAACCTCAACGGCATCACCACGCTGGCCGCGAGCTACTACGGCACGCCCGGCCGCGCCGACCCCCGCTACAACACCTTCGACGTGGTGCTCGCCGGCAACGCGCTGGTCGACCCCCTCGTGCAGGCCGACCTCACCGCCAACGGGAGCATCGCCACGCTGTATTCGGGCACGAAGGATCTCACCGCGCGCCGCTGGGGCGACGGGGTGACGGTGATGTCCTCCATCCTGTGGACCGCCTGGACCCAGGCCGGGAGCCCCGAGCTGACGGGCTTTGCCGGCAGCTGCGCGCGCACCGCGCCCGAGGTGGAGATCGTCCTGCGCGGGTACCCGCCGGTCGGCGGGCTCCTCCACGCGCCCGACGCCGGGGTGCCGCTGGTCGACGCCGGGGTGGAGCTGGATGCCGGCACGGCCGCGGGCGGCGGTGCTGGTGGTGGAGACGGCGGCGGCGAGCCCGTGGGCTGCGGCTGCGCCGTGCTGCCCGCGGACCTGGTGATGTTCGGGCTCTTCGCCCTCGCGGCCCGGCGCCGCCGCTGACGGCCGACGGTGGGCGGCGCCTCAACCCGCGCTGTCGGCTGTCGGGCGCTGCCGAATTCGGCTAGGGCGTCACCTCGGTGTCCCGGTCCGCTGCCCTCCTCGCGTTGGTGTTGCTCCTCTCGTCGTGTCGCGACGTGGAGGCCGAGGCGTTCGCGCGCGCGCAGCTGCAGCACCGCGCCCTCATCGACCAGCTCGCCCGCCCCGAAGACCCCCGCTTCGACCCGGTGCTCGCCGAGCTGGCGAAGGTGACGCCGGCCTCGAAACACTTCGCCGCGGCGCAGAAGCTCGAGGCCAGCATCGAGGGCGGGCGCGCGGCCCGGGTGCGCACCCCGCTGGCCCTGGGGCCCAACGGCCGCCGCGACCCGCAGCTCGAGGCCCTGCTCGCCTCGTGCGCCCGCCTGGCCACGCTCGCCGGCGCCGACGGGGGCCTCGACCGCAACACCCTGGTGGCCCTCGAGGCCTGCCGGTTCCGCGCCGAGAAGCTCGAGCTGCTCATCTCGCACGGCGACGAGCACCTCGACGGAGGGCGCCGTGACGACTGACCGCGACCTGCTCGAGGCGCTCTTCGTGCAGCAGCTCGGCTTCGCGCCCGCCAGTGAAGTGATGGCCGCCGGTGCCCAGTGGCTGGTGCAGCGCGAGACCGGCGCGACCTTGAAGGACGTGCTCCGCTCGCGCGGGCTGCTCGACGAGAAGCAGGTGCAGCTGGTCGACGCGCTGGTCAGCGAGGCCATCGCGGCCCACGGCGGCGACGCGGCCACCACCCTCCACAGCCTGCCCCAGCGCTCGCAAGACAGCCTCTCGGGCCTCACCGACACCCTGCGCCCCGGGGCCACGCCGCAGAAGCTCGAGCTGACCTCCACCACCTCCTTCGACAGCCTCGAGACGCCGGAGAACATCGGTGTCGAAGCCAAGGGGCGCTACAGCTTCGACACCGGCCGCAAGGGCCGCATGGAAGAGCTGGGCCGCGGCGGGGCAGGGCGGGTGGTGGTGGCCCGCGATCACTTCCTCTCGCGCGACGTGGCGATGAAGGAGCTGCACCGCGAGATCACCCAGAACGTGAAGTTCGACACGCTCCACGTGCGCAACCTCGAGGCCCGGTTCCTGCGCGAGGCCCGGGTCACCGGCCAGCTCGAGCACCCGGCCATCGTGCCGGTCTACGAGCTGGGGCGGCGCCGCGACGGCACGCTGTATTACACCATGCGCCGCATCCGCGGCCGCACCCTGGCCCAGGCGCTCGCCGACGCGCCCAGCCGCGAGGGCCGCCTCTCCTTCGTGCCCGACCTGCTCACCGCCTGTCACGCGCTCGCCGCCGCGCACCACCGCGACGTGGTGCACCGCGACCTGAAGCCGCAGAACGTGATGCTCGGCCCCTACGGCGAGACCTACGTGATGGACTGGGGGCTGGCCCGGGTGATGGGCCGCGCCGATCGCGCCAGGACCAGCGTGCAGCTCGCGCCCGACCTCACCGGCGGCCGCGACCTGGGGCCGGTGGGCACGCCCTCGTACATGTCCCCGGAGCAGGCCCTGGGCAACCGCGACGAGCTCGACGCCCGGTCCGACGTGTGGGGCCTGGGCGCGATGCTCTTCGAGATCCTCACCGGGCGCGCGCCCTACGTCGGCCGCAGCCCGTGGGACGTGCTGGCCGAGGTGCGCTCGCGGCCGCCGCCGCCGGTGCTCTCCCTCGAGCCGCTGGCCCCGCCCGAGTTGGTCGCCGTCTGCGAGCGCGCCCTCGCGTGGAACCGGGAGCACCGCTACGCCCACGCCGGGGAGCTGGCCCTCGAGCTCGAGGCCTTCCTCGCGGGGCGGCGCGTGCAGGCCTACGACTACTCGTTCCGCGAGGTCGCCTCGCGCGTGCTCAAGCGGCACCGCGGCAAGGCCCTGCTCGCCGCCGCCACCGCGGTGACCCTGGCCGTGCTCACCGTGGTGTCCACCGTCGGCGTGGGCCGCGAACGCGACGACGCGCGGGGCCTGGCGCGCTTCTTCCTCGCCGACGTCGCGCCCACGCTCGCCGACGTGCCGGGCACCGCCGAGGTGCTGGGCCAGCTCTCTCACAACGCCCTCGAGGCCTTCTCTCGCGACGTCGACCCCGAGCGCGGCGCGCGCGACGACCGGGTGCTCCTCGCCGGAGCGTGGACAGACGTCGCCCACCAGCGCTGGCGCCTGGGCCAGCGGGACGACGCGAAGGCCGGCCTCGACCAGGCCGCGCGCCTGCTCACCCCGCTGCTGGCCCAGCGCCCCGACGACGTCGAGGTGAACACCATCGAGCTCGAGTACCAGGCCTGGCGCTCGGACCTGCTCATCGACGAGGGCGCGGAGGGCGACGCCCTCACCCTGCTCGAGGGCCTCGTCGACCGGGCGCAGCGCCTGCGGGTGCTCGCGCCGACCTCGGTGCCGGTACTCGCGGCCCAGAACCTGGTGCTCTCGCGCGTGGGGGTGCTGCGCGCGTCGCGGGGCGAGCTGCGGCTGGCCGTCGAGATGACCCGGCGCGCCCGCGAGGCGGCCTGGGCCTGGTACCGGCTCGCCCCCGAATCTCCGCGCGCCGCGGCGGCGATCATCGACGACAGCAACGACCTCGGCCTCGCCTTGCTCACCCTCGGAGAGCGCGCCGAGGCCCTGCGCACGCTGCGCGACGCGGTGGGCCTCGCCCAGAAGATGCGGGCCCAGCGCGATGCCCGCTCGTTACAGGCCAGCCACGCCGGCGTGCTGAGCACCCTGGCGCGGGCCCTCGACCCCGTGAAGGAAGGCGACGAGCGCCGGCGCGTGGTGCGCGAGGCCCGGCGCCTGCTCAGTGACCTGCTGCTCGCCGACGCGGGGCGCAACTACGAGCTCAGCGAGATGGTGGTGCTCGCGGTGCTCGACGACGACTACGACGCCGCCTGGATGTGGGCGGCGCGCATCGAGGCCGAGCAGCTGGGCGCGGAGTACGCGGAGCCCGTGCTCATCGCGGCCTTCGCCACCGGACGCGACGAGCTGATCCGCGAATACCTGCGCCGGCCCTCGACCTCGACCTCGACCTCGACCACCGCGACCGCGCTGCTCTACGGCGCCCTCGTCGAGGTGCTGGCCGGCAACGATCAGGTCGCGCGGGCCCACCTCTCGCAGTGCCTCGAGCTCAAGTGCGGCGACGTCGCCACCTGGCTCCCGGGGGCGCTGCTCCACCGGCTCGAGGGGCGCGACGACGCACCGGCGGCCCTGCTGCGGCAGCTGGCCCTCGACCACCCGCTGAGCGCCGGTGACGCGGCTGGCGTGACCCGGGGCCTCGAGGGCCTCGGCGCGGCGCTCAAGGGGGCCCCGTGACGGAGCTGGCGATGTGGCCCCTCGCCCCGCCGGCGCCGGGCGAGCGCGCGCACGGGTCGAGCGCGGCCTGGGCCCTCACCCCGCCGAAGCCGGCCCAGGGCGTCCTGGGGTTGTGCGCGATGTGGCCGCTGGCCCCGCTGACGCCCGGCGAGGTGCGATCGTGAGCGAGCCGCGCAGCGCAGACCTGTTGCTCGCCGTGCTCGGGGTGCAGCTGGGTTACCTCTCGCCCGAAGACGCCCTGGGCGCGGCCCGCGAGCTGGCCCAGCCCGGCGAGCAGCGCACGCTCAGCGAGTTCCTCGTCTCGCGCGGCTTCCTCGATCGCGCGCGCGCCCAGGTGCTCGAGCGCCTCGCCGCCCGGGCCTCGGCCGAAGGCGGCGGCGACGCGGCCCAGACCCTCGAGCTGTTGCCCTCGAGCGTTCGCCGACTCGCTGCCCAGAGCACCGCCCCGGCCGTGCCCGCGGCCCCGCCCCGGGTCGACCTGGTCGACGAGCAGGCCCACCGCTACTTCGCCGCGCCGCGCGCCGATCAGCCCCCCGCCGAGCTGGGCCGCGGCCGCTTCAGCCGCGTGGTGTTGATGCACGACACGGTCATCGGCCGCGACGTCGCCTGGCGCGAGCCCCTCGAGCCTTCGGCCGAGAGCGACGCCCAGTTGGTGAACGAGGCGCGGCTGCTCGCGGGCCTCGACCACCCCGCCGTGGTGCCGGTGTACGAGGCGGGCCGCGGGGCGAAGGGCGTGTACGTCGCCGAGCGCCGCGTCGGCGCCCAGACCCTCGCCCAGGCCCTCACCGCGGCCAACGGCCTCGACGAGCGGCTCCACCTGCTGCCGGCGCTGCACACCGTCGCCCAGTGCCTCTCCAAGGCCCACGATCTCGGCGTCACGCACCGTGGCCTGTCGTGCGCCCGCATCTCGCTGGGCCGCTTCGGCGAGGTCTACGTGCTCGGCTGGGGCCCGCCGGTCGAAGAGCGCGAGCGCCCCGAGGCGAAGGCGGCCGACGTGCGCGCGCTCGGCGCCATGCTCCACGAAGTGGTCACCGGCCTGCCGCCCCCGGTGATGGGCACCGTGCGGGTCGCCGGCGCACCCGAAGATCTCCTCGGCCTGTGCCGCACCTCGCTCGCGGGCACCCTGAGCTGCGAGCAGTTCGTGCAGGAGCTCAAGGCCTTCATCGACGGCCGGCGCCTGGGCAGCTACCGCTACTCGTCGTGGCAGCTGCTCAAGCGCTACGTGCAGCGGCACCGCCTCTTCACCGCCATGGCGGTCACCGCCTTCCTGCTGGTGGCGCTCGGTGCGGGCGTGGTGACCTCGCGGGTGCGTGAAGAGCGCGACCGCGCCCGGCAGTTGGCTCGGCTGTTCCTCGACGACGTCGCGCTGAGGCTGCGCGCCCAGCCCGGCGTCGAGCCCCTGCTCGAGCGCGTCACCGCCGCCGCCCTGCAGCACTACGAGCGCACCACCGAGCTGCGCAGCGCCCCGCGGGAAGAGCGCCTGCGCGTGGCCCGGGCCATGGCCCGCCTGGGCACCGTGTCGCTCTCGCTGGGCCGCCTCGAGGAAGCGCACAAGAGCTTCGATCTCGCCACCACCCTCGCCGCCACGCTGCCCGAAGGCGACGCCGAGGCCGAGCTGGTGCGCGCGGAGATCGCCGTGGCCCGCGTGGAGGCGCCCGGGGCCACCGTCGAGGAGATCGCCCGCGAGGCCACCGTCGCCGTGGCCCGCGCCGACGAGGCGCTGCACCGCGAGGCCGGGTCGTTCGAGGCGAGGCGCCTGGGGGCGGTGGCGCGGTTGGCGCTGGCCCGGCAGACCGTCGACGACACCGCGGCGCGCACGCTCTTCGACGAGGGCATCGCGCGCCTCGAGCCCACCGCGAAGGACCCCGCCGACGAGGTGCTGCGCCGCGAGACGCTGGGGCGCGCGTTGACCGAGCGCGCCGACCGCGTGGGCAGCACCACCGCCGAGCTCGAGGCGCTGGTCGAGCGGCTCGCCCTGCTGCGCGAGCGCGCGATGGACGACGTCGAGCTCCAGGTGAGCGCCGCCCGCGTCTCGCTCTTGCTCGCCGAGGCCCTCGAGGGGAACGACGTGCCGCGCCAGCACGCCCAGGCGGAGATCGCGCGGCAGCTCGCCCTCGAGGCCTCCGGGCGCCGGCCCGACAAGCCGGAACTCGCGAGCCTCGTGGTGCGCGCCGAGCTGCTCGCCGGCCGCTTCGCCGACGCGCTCGTCTCGGCCCGGGGCTTCGAGGCGCGCGGCATCAAGGAGGTCGCGCCGCTGACCGCCGAGGCGGCCCTCTTCACCTTCGACTTCGAGCTCGCCCGCAGCCTCGCCGCCCGCGAGCCGTCGGCGCAGCTGCCGCGCATGGTGCTGGTGCGCGCGCTGGCCTCGGCCTGGCTCGAGCGCCCCTCGGACGCGGTGATCCAGGCGCGGGCGCTCAAGGTGGGCTTCGGCCACGGCCCCTGGCCGCAGGCGCGGCTGGCCCTGGTGCTCGAGGCGCGGGCCCCGGGGGCCGGGGCAGGCGAGGCCGAGGTGCGCGCCTTCGCGACCACGTGGCGCGACCAGGGGGGCGACGCGGCGATCGCCGCCCTCATCGCCGCCCTCGAGGCGCGGCTCCGGTAGGCCGGGCGCTCGCTTGAGGCAATGGTGGAGTGAGGCGGCGCGCCCTGTTAACTCCGGCCCGGTCCCATTCTCGAGGTGCCCGTGAAGATCCTTGGTGCAGCAGCGGTGGTGATGGCGTCGGTGGCGATGGCCCAGGTGAGCCCGGCAGCCGATCTCGAACAGGTGTGGCTCGACCCGGCGGGGCGCGGCTCGCTGCTCGTGGGCAACGGCCAGACGCTGCCCGGCATGACGTACCGGGCCGGGGTCTCGGCCTTCTACACCTACGGCAACCTCCAGTCGCAGCAGGGCACGGCCACGGCGGTGATGCTGCGCGATCGCCTCGGCTTCCAGGTCTTCGGCGCCGTGGGCATCCTCGACTGGCTCGAGGTCAGCGCCAACGTGCCGGTGTTCGTCGCCCAGCAGGGCACCTCCGCGCTGAACGTGGCCTCGGCCGGCCTGGGCAACCCGTGGCTGCACGGCAAGGTGATGCTGCTCGACGGTCACAAGCCCGTCTCGCTGGCCATCGACGTGGGCCTCGGCATTCCCGTGGGCACGGCGGCGGCGCAGGGCAACGGCGGCTTCGAGGTCGCACCCAGGGTGCAGCTGGGCAAGGTCTTCGACGCCTGGCAGTTCGGCGCCGAGCTCGGCGTGCTCTACCGCGCAACCGTCGACTTCGCCGCCGTCACCGGCAGCACCGGCGATCGCGTCGGCAGCCAGCTGTGGCTCGGCGCAATGGTGGCCGGGGTGAACACCGAGGGGCCGCGCGGCGAGTTCAGCCTGCGGGTCTTCGCGCCGCTGACCGGCGCGGGCCGCCCCGGCATCGAAGGCCTCGTCGGCGTGCGCTGGCCCACCGGTCCGGTGGAGCTGTACACGGCCGCGGGCCCGGGCTTCTTCGGCGAGTCGACCACCCCCTCGCTGCGCGCGTACCTCGGCGCGGCCTTCGCGAACGTGCCACTGACGCAGCCCCCGTGCGTCGAGGGCCAGCCCTATGAAGTCAGCGACTGCGCCGAGCTCGACCGCGACGGCGACGGTGTGAAGAACGGCAAGGATCGCGCGCCCCTCGAGGCCGAGGACAAGGACGGCTTCCAGGACGAGGACGGCGCGCCGGACCTCGACAACGACGGCGACGGCGTCAACGACACCGCCGACCAGTGCCGCGACGTGGCGGGCCCGGCGGCGAACCACGGCTGCCCCGACGCCGACGCCGACCACGACGGCATCGTCGACCGCCTCGACGCGTGCCCCGCCGCCGCCGAAGACAAGGACGACTTCGAGGACGCCGACGGCTGCCCTGAGCTCGACAACGACCGCGACGGCTTCGCCGACGGCGCCGACGCCTGCCCGCTGGTGGCCGGCATCGCCCAGGAGCACGGCTGCCCCGCGAAGGACTCCGACGGCGACAGCGTGTTCGACCACGAAGACAACTGCCCCAGCGAGGCCGGGGTGAAGGACAACTTCGGTTGCCCCGCCGCGAAGAAGCAGCTGGTGGTGCTCACCGCCGAGAAGCTCAAGATCCTCGACAAGGTGTACTTCGACACGGGCCGGGCCAGCATCCAGAAGCGCTCCTTCGCGCTGCTCGACAACGTGGCCCAGGTGCTGGTGGTGCACCCCGAGATCCCCCTGGTGCAGATCGAGGGGCACACCGACAACACCGGCGTGGCGGAGAAGAACAGGAAGCTCTCGCAGGAGCGCGCGGACGCGGTGAAGAGCTACCTCGCGAAGAAGGGCGTGGCCGACGGCCGGCTGCGCGCGGTGGGCTTCGGGCAGGACAAGCCGGCCGAGTCGAACGAGACGCCGGCGGGGCGCGACAACAACCGCCGCGTCGAGTTCAACCTCGTGATGCCCTGACTACTTGAGCTCCTCGAGGAGCGCGCTGACGCGGGCGAGCAGGGCGTTGCCCGCCGCCGCGTCACCGCCCTCGAGGCCGGCCTTCACCTCGCGCAGCAGGGCCAGGGCGCGCTGGTGCCGGAAGGCGAGCGAGTCGAAGCGGCTCTGCAACGCCGTGTCTTCGGCGGCCACCGCGTCGCTGTGGGCCTGCTGCGCGTGCATCTCGGCGACCCGCGCCGAGAGCGAGGCGAGGCGTCGCTGGCGATCCACCGCGGCCTTCACCTTCTCCTGGATGATGCTGATGTGCGGGAAGGGCTTCTCGAGGTAGTCGACCGCGCCCAGCTTCAGCGCCTCGAGGATCGAGTCGGCGTTGGGGTACGCGGTCATCACCAGGCAGGTGCAGTCGGGCTGGGTCTGGCGGATGTGACGGATCAGGTCGAGCCCGTTGCCGTCGGGCAGGTTCTTGTCGACGAGCGCGCAGCTGAAGCGCTGCCCATGCACCAGGGCCATGCCCTCGGACACCCGGGCCGCGGTGAACACCAGGAAGCCGGCCTTCTTGAGGGCCACCTTGAGCACGTCGAGCACGATGGCTTCGTCGTCGACGACGAGAATGGAGTCGGGAGGCACGATGGAGCGCAGTGTGCTGCGACCGCGCTTGACGGTCCAGCGCGGCAAAGCCCATGGTGCGCGCCTATGAGCGATCGTTTTCCGGTGTGGGTGTCTGTGACGAGAGATGACGGGCGCGTCGAGCAGGTGCGCGTCGGTTCGGCTGTGAAGACGGGCGAAGGCTTCACCATCGCCTTCGATTCCATGACCATCGGTTCCTCGCCGATGAGCGCGGCGCCGCGCGCGGCAGCCCCGGCCCGGGCGGCCAGCGGCACCACGGCCAGCCGGCCGCCTCCGCCCGGTGGGGGCGACGGCCTGTTGCTGCCCAACTACGGCCGCAGCAAGGGCATGCCCGTGTCGGGCGCCTCGGTGCAGGACCTCGAGTTCTACGCCAACGGCGCGCGGCGCACGCTGGCCGACCCGGGCAAGGCGCGCTGGCACGACAAGGAAAAGCAGCTGCTGGCGGCCATCGAGGCGGAGATCGCCCGTCAGCGCGGCGAAGAGCCTCCGCCGCCCTCGGACGACGGCATTCCGCCCCCGGGCGACGAAGACGCGCCGTTCTGATTGTCGGTGCGGGAGACGACCGGTGCCTCTTTCCACACCGGCGTCTCGTGCATCGCCGGCCGCCCGACGAGCAGCTCGTGCGGCTGGAAGTAGCCCTTGTAGGTGAGCGAGGCGCAGGCCTGCACCCGGTACCCCAGGTACATGTGCTGGCAGCCCAGCTCGCGGGCCATCTCCACGCAGCGCATCACGTTGCCGATGCCCGGTGAGAGCCGCGCGATGTCGGGGTGGTAGAAGAAGTACGCCGCGCTGAAGCAGTTGGGCGTCACGTCGACCAGGCCCAGGGCCACCAGCCGCTGGCCCTCGTACCAGGCCATCTCGCGGCCCGTCGCCGAGGGGAAGGCGAACTGGGTGGCGTACTCGTCTTCGGTCAACTGCGTGGGCTCCCACCCGCGCGCGTCTTCCCGGGTGCCGTGCCAGTTCTGGTGCAGCAGCAGGCGCTCGGCGTCGATGCGGGGGCGCCCCATCTCCACCCGGAAGCGGCTGCTGCGCTTGAGCGCCCGGCGCTGCGAGGGGGTCGGCTCGAAGCGGTGCACGTCGAGGCGGATGGAGTGGCACTCGTCGCAGGGCGCGCAGGCGGGCCGAAAGTAGGCCGGCCCGAAGCGGCGCCACCCGCGCAGCATCAGCTCCTCCAGCTCCATCGGCGTCACGTCGACCATCAGCCGGTACTCCAGCGAGGCCTGCACCGTGGGCAGGTAGCTGCAGCCGCGGGGTTCTTCGATGAAGTGTCGGACGAGCCTGGCCACGGTCAGTTTGAAGAAAACGAAGGGTTGTTCACGGAGTATCGATGGCTTGGAGGAGTGGTGGGCGTGATCGATGGGCTGTCATGGAAACCATCGCCAGTCCTGCCGCGTGGGCGGCCTTCGTCGTCGGGGTCCTGGGCATGTTGGCACTGGATCTCGGCGTCTTCCACCGTCGCTCGCACGTCGTCGGTTTTCGGGAGTCGATGACATGGAGCGTCATCTGGATACTCCTTTCGACCGCCTTTGGGGTGCTGGTGTGGCGTTGGCTAGGCCCGGTCAAGGGCCTGGAATACGCCACCGGCTACGTGCTGGAGAAGGCGCTGTCCATCGACAACCTCTTCATCATGCTGGTGGTGCTGCAGGCGTTCCGGGTGCCCGAGGAGCAGCGCCACCGGGTGCTCTTCTGGGGCGTGCTCGGGGCCCTGGTGCTGCGCGCGGTCTTCATCTTCCTCGGGGCCGCCCTCATCGCGCAGTTCCACTGGGTGCTCTATGGCTTCGGGGCGCTGCTGCTGGTGACCGGGGTGCGCATGCTCCGGGGCTCGGAGTCGAAGAGCGACCCGAAGCAGGGCCTGCTGGTGCGCGCGCTGCGGCGGGTGATGCCGGTCAGCGACGTGTTCCACGGGGCGGCGTTCTTCGTGCGCCAGGCGGGGCGCTGGGTGGCGACGCCGCTGCTGGTGGCCCTGGTGGCCATCGAGGGGGCCGACCTGGTGTTCGCCGTCGACTCCATCCCCGCGGTCTTCGCCGTGACCACCGACCCGTTCATCGTCTTCACCAGCAACGTGATGGCCATTCTCGGGCTGCGCTCGCTGTTCTTCGCCCTGGCCGGGGCCCTCGAGCGGTTCCACCTCCTCAAGTACGGGCTGGGCGGGGTGCTGCTCTTCGTGGGCGCCAAGATGGTGCTCGTCGACCTGGTGCACGTGCCGGCGGCGGTCTCGCTGCTGGTCATCGGGGGCATCCTGGCCGCCGCGGTGCTCGCCTCGCTGTGGACCCGGCGTGGCGATGGAATGGAACCGCCCGTCGCGAGTACAACGGGGGACCATGAGCGACTCCCTGTGGGACCTGAAGCTGAAGTCCTTCCTCAAGAAGACCGGCGACGACTTCAAGCGCTTCGGGAATGACGTCAAGGCCGAGGCCCAGAAGCTGATGACCGAGGTGCAGGACCCCGAGCGCCAGCAGAAGCTGCGCGAGGGCCTCAAGGACGTCGGCGCCTGGGCCAACAAGACCGCCAAGGAAGTCGCCACCCTCGTGGAGACCGGGGTGCAGAAGGCCGAGGGCGCGCTGGGCAAGGCCCACGAGAAGGTCAACGACTTCGTGGTCAAGCCCCTGGAGACCGCGGCCGGTGTCGAGCCCACCCCGCCTGCGCCCGCCGCCACGCCCCCCTCGCCGCCCCCGCAGATGGACGAGGCCCCCGCCCCGAAGCCCCGGGCGAAGAAGACGGTGGGGAAGGGCCCGGCGAAGAAGAAGCCCGCGGCGAAGAAGAGCGCGGCGAAGAAGACCATCGGCAAGGACTGACCCGCCGGGCGGGGCGAATCGGCCCGGCTTTACGAACGGTTACCCCGCCAGTTTCAGCCCACGTTCAATCGGCGTTGTGGTTGACTCCACGCCCGTGAAACCCCCCTCGGACAAAGGCCAGTTCAGTACCGACATCGGGCAGGATGTCCTCGACGAGGCGCTCAAGGCAGTCGAGCGCCGCTCCGGCAAGACCGAAGAGGCCCCGGCGGCCCCGGCAGCGCCTCCCCCGGCCGACGCCAGCGCCCAGGAACTCGAGAGCCTCAAGGCTTCGCTCGAGCTCTCCATGGCCAAGGGCCGCGAGCTGATGGGCAAGATCAAGGACGAGCACGAGAAGATGCTGCGCGCCGTCGCCGATCTCGAGAACTACAAGAAGCGCGCGCTCAAAGAGAAAGACGAAGTGCAGCGCTTCGGCATCGAGAAGCTGCTCAAGGACTTCCTGCCGGTCTTCGACAACTTCGACCGCGCGCTGGACGCCGCGAAGTCGGCGGCCGACTACGACAGCTTCAAGAAGGGCATCGACATGACCCGGCGCCTCTTCGAGGACACCCTGGGCAAGCACGGGGTCAAGACGTTCAGCGCCAAGGGGCAGCCCTTCGACCCCAACCGCCACGAGGCCATGACCGCGGCCGAGACCGCCGACATGCCGCCCAACTACGTTCATTCCGAGGTGCTGCGGGGCTTCACGCTCAACGATCGCCTCGTGCGCCCGGCCCTGGTGATCGTCTCGAGGACGCCCACCGCACCCGCTACCGTCGACGCGCCTGCCGCCGACACCGACACTTCGAAGCCGTAACTGAGGGGGACATGTCAAAAGTCATTGGGATCGACCTGGGGACGACGAACTCGTGCGTGGCGGTGATGGAGGGCGGAGAGCCCGTCGTCATCCCCAACAGCGAGGGCAGCCGCACCACGCCTTCGATGGTGGGCATCACCGAGACTGACGAGCGGCTGGTAGGGCAGATCGCCAAGCGCCAGGCGGTCACCAACCCAGAGAACACCATCTACGCGGTCAAGCGGCTCATGGGCCGCTCCTTCGAGTCGAAGGAGGCCCAGCGCGCCCGCTCCATGGTGCCCTACAAGGTGGTGGCCTCGGACAACGGCGACGCGTGGGTCGAGATCCGCACCAAGCGCTTCAGCCCTCCCGAGGTGTCGTCGATGATCCTCGCGAAGATGAAGCAGACCGCCGAGGACTACCTGGGCGAGCCGGTGACCGAGGCGGTGGTCACGGTGCCCGCGTACTTCAACGACGGCCAGCGCCAGGCCACCAAGGACGCCGGCCGCATCGCCGGCCTCAACGTGCTGCGCATCATCAACGAGCCCACGGCCGCGGCCCTGGCCTACGGCCTGGACAAGAAGAACGAGGGCAAGAGCGAGAAGGTCGCCGTCTACGACCTCGGCGGCGGCACGTTCGATATCTCGATCCTGGAGCTGAGCTCCGGCGTGTTCGAGGTCAAGTCGACCAACGGTGACACCTACCTCGGCGGCGAAGACTTCGACAACCGGGTCATCGACTGGCTCTCGGAGCGCTTCAAGACGGCGAACAACGGCATCGACCTGCGCAAGGACCGCATGGCCCTGCAGCGCCTCAAGGAGGCCTCCGAGCGCGCCAAGCACGAACTGTCGAGCGCCACCGAGACGGAGATCAACCTCCCGTTCATCACCGCCGACGCGACGGGCCCCAAGCACCTCCAGGAGATGCTCGACCGCCCGACCTTCGAGAACATGGTCAAGGAGCTCGTCGACCGCTCCATCGAGCCCTGCAAGATGGCGCTCAAGGACGCGCAGCTGACCGCCCAGGCCATCAACCAGGTGCTCCTGGTCGGCGGCATGACGCGCATGCCGGCCATCCAGAAGAAGGTGAAGGAGTTCTTCGGCCGCGAGCCGCACAAGGGCATCAACCCCGACGAGGTGGTCGCCATCGGCGCGGCGATCCAGGGCGGCGTGCTCAAGGGCGAGGTCAAGGACGTGCTCCTGCTCGACGTCACGCCGCTGTCGCTGGGCGTCGAGACGGCCGGCGGGGTGTTCACCAAGATCATCGACAAGAACACCACCATCCCCTGCAAGAAGTCGCAGGTGTTCTCCACGGCCACCGACAACCAGCCCCTGGTCAGCGTGCACGTGCTCCAGGGCGAGCGCGAGATGGCCGGCGACAACAAGACGCTGGCGCGCTTCGAGCTGGTGGGCATTCCCCCCGCGCCGCGTGGCGTGCCGCAGATCGAAGTGACCTTCGACATCGACGCCAACGGCCTGGTGCACGTCTCGGCCAAGGATCTCGGCACCGGCCGCGTGCAGCAGGTGCGCATCGTCTCGAACTCCGGCCTCACCGAGGTGGAGATCCAGAAGATGATCACCGAGGCGCAGTCGAACACCGACGGCGACAAGAAGAAGAAGGAGCTCGCCGACCTCCACAACAACGCCGACGGGCTGATCTACACCACCGAGAAGTCGCTCGAGGAGTACGCCTCGCTGCTCGCCGAGAAGGACATCGGGGAGATCAAGGGCGACCTCGAGAACCTGAAGAAGCACCTCGCCACCAACGAGCCGGGCCGCATTCGCGACGCCATCAAGCAGCTCGAGGGCAGCGCCTACCGAATCGCCGACGCGATCTACAACGCCGAGTCGAAGAAGTAGCCATGGCGCCGCGCGAGCAGCTCCGCTTCGAGTCGCTGGAGGAAGAGGTCCGCTTTCTCCGCGGCTTCGTGTCGGTGCAGCGCATGGCCGACGAGGTGCTCGAGGACTGCATCGAGCGGCAGCTGGGGCTCTCGGCGGCCCTCGACGTGTTCCTCACCCAGTGCGCGCGCATGATCCACGCCCGGGGCGCCTTCGTGCAGGTGCTGGGCAGTGCGGGCCCTGTGCTCACCCGGGTGTGGGGCAACGAGTACTTCGACGTCACCACCTGGGCCGCCTACCGCGGGGCCGTGCCGCTGGGCGACCAGCGCACGGTGTTCGTCTCGGCGCTCACCCTGGGGCAGACCTGCCTGGGGAGCATCGGCTTCCTGCTCCCCGGCAGCTTCGGTGACGGCGGCAAGCACGTGCTGGCACTGGTGGAGGCGGTGGCCGAGATCCTCGACTCGGCGATCCTCTCGTTCATCGCCTTGTCCGAGGGGCAGACCCCGCTCGAGCGCCTCGAGACCCTGTCCGAGGCCGGCGAGTTCGGCCCCCGCGCGCGGCTGGGCAAGTACGAGCTGTTGCACCCCTTAGGCACCGGCGGCATGGCCCAGGTGATGGTGGCGCGCACCGTGAACCCCGGCGGCGTGTCGCGGCTGGTGGCCCTCAAGCGCATCCTTCCCCGGCTGGCCGACGACGAGGTCATCGTTCACCAGTTCCTCGACGAGGCGAAGCTGGGCATGAAGCTCAACCACCCGAACCTCGTGACGGTCTACGACTTCGGGAACGCGGCCGGCGCGTACTTCATCTCCATGGAGCTCATCCGCGGCGTGGATCTCGACCACGTCATCTACTGGCGCCATGGCTCGCTGCAGCCCAGCCTCATCAGTGCGGTGCTCTGCCAGGCCCTGGAAGGGCTGCACGCGGCGCACGAGACCAAGGGAGACGACGGGGCGCCCCTGGGCCTGGTGCACCGCGACCTCTCGCCGCACAACCTGATGTGCGGCTTCGACGGGCGGGTGAAGGTGCTCGACTTCGGCGTGGCCAAGATGCGCGACCAGCGCACGGTGACCCTGCCGGGCATCGTCAAGGGCAAGCCGCTGTACATGTCGCCGGAGCAGGCCACCGCCGAGCGCATCGATCGCAAGAGCGACATCTTCTCGATGGGCCTCATCCTCTACGAGGCGCTGCTCTCGCGCCGGGCCTTCGATCAGCACGACGACACGAAGACCATGGAGGCCATCGTCAACGACGCGCTCCCCCGGCCCGAGGGCCTGCCCACGGCCCTGTGGGAGGTCATCGACCGCGCCCTGCAGAAGGAACCGGAACGGCGCTACCGCAACGCGCTGGAGATGGCCGAGGCCCTGCGCGAGGCCGCGCCACCGATGAAGGACCACGAGCTGGGCGCGCTGCTGGCCAGCCGTTTCCCCCGGCGGGTGACCGAGGTCGAGGCCTGGGAAAAATCCACCGTGTCCCAGCCCCGCGCGAACACCCCCACCGGCCCCTCGCGCGGCTGACCCGTCAGCCCATCACCAGGCCCAGCGCCTCGCCCAGCGAGTCGACGCCCAGCACCTCGAGCCGGGTGCCCTCGAGGCGCCGCGCGCTGGCCTTGGGCAACACCACCCGGCGAAAGCCCATCTTCGCTGCCTCGGCCAGGCGCGGCTCGACCTGGGCCACGGCGCGCACCTCGCCGGCGAGGCCCACTTCCCCGAGGATCAAGGTGTGCGCGTCGACGGGGCGGTTCTGCAGTGAGGAGACCAGCGCGGTGCATACCGCGAGGTCGCTCGCCGGCTCGGTCAGCGACATGCCCCCGGCCACGTTGACGAAGATGTCGCAGCCGATGAGCTGCACGCCCTCTTTCTTCTCCAGCACCGCCGCCAGCAGGGCCACCCGGTTCGAGTCCACGCCGATGGCCGTCCGCCGCGCCGTGCCGTAGCCGGTGGGCGCCACCAGCGCCTGCACCTCCACGAGGATCGGCCGGGTACCGTTCAAGGTCGAGGTCACCACGCTGCCCGACGCCCCCTTGGGCCGCTCCGCGAGGAAGAGGGCCGAGGGGTCGGCCACCTCGGCCAGGCCCGAGCCCTTCATCTCGAAGACGCCGATCTCGTTGGTGCTGCCGAAGCGGTTCTTGTGGGCCCGCAGGATGCGGAAGGGGTGCCCGCGCTCGCCCTCGAAGTAGAGCACCGTGTCCACCATGTGCTCGAGCACCCGGGGGCCGGCGATGCTCCCGTCCTTGGTGACGTGGCCCACCATGAAGGTCGGCACCCCCGTCTTCTTCGCGTAGGCCATCAGGCGCCCGGCGCATTCCCTCACCTGGCCCACGCTGCCCGGCGCGCTGCCCAGCTCGGCGAGGAACATGGTCTGGATGGAGTCGATGATCAGGCACCCCGGCGCCAGCTTCTCGGCCGCCCCCAGCACCTTCTCGAGGTCGGTCTCCGCGAAGACGTGCAGCTGCTCGCCGCGCACCCCCAGGCGCTCGGCGCGCATGCGCGTCTGGCGCAGCGACTCTTCGCCCGAGACGTAGAGCGCGGGCCGGTCCTTCGAGAGGCGATCGACGGCCATCAACAACAGCGTCGACTTGCCGATGCCGGGGTCACCGCCGATGAGCACCAGGCTGCCCAGCGTCACCCCGCCGCCCAGCACCCGGTCGAGCTCGGCGATGCCCGTCAGGCGCCGTGATTCGGCGGCCGACTCGACGTCCTGCAGGAGCACCGGCTTCGACTGCCCCCCGGATGCCCCCCACGCGGGCCGCGACTGGCTGGCCGCCGAGAGCTCGGCCTCCTCCACCAGCGATCCCCAGGTGCCGCACTCGGTGCAGCGGCCCAGCCACTTCGCCGACTGGTAGGCGCACGACTGACAGGTGAAATGGGTCCTGGCTTTGGCCATGGCCCCTTCTACCGGCTGGGTCTGACAAGTGCGGGTCCTGTCTTGAATCACCCACGGCAGGCGCCGCGGCAAAGACCTCGGCCTGACGAAACAGGGGTCCTTATTCACCAGGGTCGCCCGTCGCAAGCAGACTTATTCGATCGCCTCGGGCGGCTTTGCCTCGCTGACGCCGGTCCCTGCGTCGCTACCTTTTCGAGAACAGGGGAGGTCCACATGTTGGAGTTCTTTTCCGCGAGCCTGAGGCTGGTCAATTCGCAGCGGGCCATCGAGGAATGTCTCGAGGTCGCCATGGGCCAGGAGGCGGCGTCGTGCGACCTGGTGGTGATCAACGCGTCGCTGGGCCACCCACTCAAGGACCTGGTGGACCAGGTTCGCCGGCAGTGCCCGCGGGCGCGGGTGGTCGCGTCTTCGTGCTGTGGGGTGGTGGGGCGCGAGGGCGTCAGCGAGTCGATGAAGGACGTGGCGATCATGGCGGTGCGGGGCCGCGAGTTCGCCGTGGCCCACGTCGATGGCATTCATGGGCACAACTCCCGCGAGAAGGCCGTCGAGCTGGCGGCCGCCCTGAAGCGGCAGCAGCCGGGCATCAACATGGTGTCCTTCCTGGGGTCGGGCATCGACATCGACAACGACCAATGCCTCGCGGGCTTCGAGTCGGTGTTGGGCCCGGCGGTCACCATCTTCGGCGCGACCTCGTCGGACAACATGCGCGGCGTCGTCAGCTACCAGGCGGTCGACGGCGAGGTCTTCGACCATGGCGCCTGGGCCATCGGGTTTGCCGACCCGACCCTCGAGGTCGACACCCAGGCGACGCACGGCTTCCTCGCGGTAGGCGAGCCCATGGTGGTCACCCGGTCCGAGGGGAACCGCATTCTCGAGCTCGACGGCAAGCCGGCCTGGGCCGAGTACACCGGCCGCCTGGGCTTGCCCGAGACGGCGACGCCCGGGGACACGATTCCCGTCGGAGCGCTCGCGGAGGCCCTGCCGCCGGCGCTCGCGCTCGAGTACGGAAACCCCCACGTGCTGCGGGTGGTGACCCGGCGCGACCCCGACGGGGCGATGCACTACGCGACGACCTGCCCGGTCGGTACCCGGCTGTGGCTGACGGTGCGCGACGAGGAGCGCATCTTCAGCGACCTCGAGCGCATGATGGCGAGCCTCACCGCGCGCGCTGGCGGTCGCAAGCCGGTGGCGGTGTTCCACGCCGACTGCCTGGCCCGGGGGCGCTTCCTGTTCAACCGGGTGATGAAGGAAGAGCTGGTCAGCCGCATGCAATACCCCCTCTCGACCGAGGGGGCGCCGCCGCCCTGGCTGGGGATGTATGGGTTTGGAGAGTTCGCGCGGCTGGGCGGGAAAAACACGTACCATAACTACACGACGGCCCTGTATGTCTTGTACCGTCATTGACGACCGCGCCGCGGTGCGACCGTGAGCGGGGCGCCCCCGCGCCCGCTGCTGCCTGCGCCCGTTCCGGGAGACCTCGCCTCCCGCTACGAAGAGCTGCAGCGGCGGGTCACCCACTTCTCGGTCGTCGAGCAGGAACTCATCAACGTCCGTGCCAGCCTCGACCGGGAATTCGATCGTTTCGAGCGGTTGCACCTGTTCAGCGCCGAGGCATTTCACCACCGGTCCACTGAACAGCTGGTCGCGGCGGTGCCCGACGCCGTCGTGGACATCTTCGAGGTCGAGGTGGGTGCGCTGTGGCTGCTCGACGCCGACGGCGCCATCGCGCACGCGGTGGCGGTCCCCCCGGGGGTCTTCGACGCGAGCCAGTTGCGCGAGGCGGGCCAGTGGCTGGCGCGGCACCACGTCTCGCGGTCCGCCCGGCTGCTCGACGCTGCTTCCGACGCCGACTTCTTCGGGGGCCTGCCGTTGAGCCAGGCGGTGGTCGCCGCCGGCCGCGACTCGCAGCAGCGGATCTCGGCGCTCGTGTTGGGCGGCATCACCCGCGCCCACGCCCGGCTCTTCGACCCGGTGACCAAGGAGCAGTGCCAGTCGTTCGGCCTGTTCACGCACCACGTCGCGTCGATCCAGGAGAACATCGGCGGCCGGGCGCTCCTCGAGCGGCAGCGCTCGCTGCAGCGGGCGAAGGACGAGGCCGAGGCCTCGAACCGGGCCAAGAGCTCGTTGCTGGCGAACATGAGCCACGAGATCCGCACCCCGATCAACGCGATCATGGGCATGGCCTGGTTGATCGGGAAGTCCGACCTCGACCCGCGGCAGCGCGACCAGTTGCAGAAGATCCACCAGTCGTCGCAGCACCTGCTGGGCATCATCAACGACGTGCTGGACTACTCGAAGATCGAGTCCGGCAAGCTCAGCGTGGAGTGCATCCCCTTCGCGCTCGACGACGTGCTCAAGCGGGTGCTCGCCTTCGTGGAAGAGAAGGCCACCGCGAAACACCTGGAGCTGACGCACACCGTCGAGCCGGGCGTGCCCACGCGGCTGCTCGGTGACCCGCTGCGCGTGGCCCAGGTGCTGGTCAACTTCGCCAACAACGCCGTCAAGTTCACCGAGCACGGCGGCCTCTCGCTGCACGTGCGGCTGCTCGAGAGCACGCGGGACGACGTGCGGCTCCACTTCTCGGTGCGCGACACCGGCATCGGCCTCAAGCCGGAGCAGCTGGGCCTCCTCTTCCAGGGCTTCCAGCAGGCCGACAGCTCGACCACCCGGCAGTTTGGCGGGTCGGGGTTGGGGCTGGCCATCTCGCGGCAGCTCGCCGACCTGATGCACGGGGAGGTCGGCGCCGAGAGCACCTTCGGGCAGGGCAGCACCTTCTGGTTCAGCGCGCGCTTCCCGCGCGAGAGCACCCGCACCCGGCTGCCGACGTTGATCGGCGCGCTGCTGGGCAAGCGGGCCCTGGTGGCCGACGCCCCGCCGCGGTGCCCGCAGCTGGTCGAGCACCTGCGGTCCATGGGCCTCGACCCGGTGGTGGTCGAGGGCCGGGAGCGTGCCGGCGCGGCCTTCGACGAAGCCGAGGCCGCGGGCGCGCCGTTCGACCTGCTCTTCGTCGACCACCGACTGGGCGGCGAAGACGGCGTGGCCTGGGCCCGACGGCTGCAGACCAGCGGCGGGCGGCGTCCCCCCGACGTGCTGGTGCTGACCGCCGAGGCGAACGCCCAGCTGCAGGGCCGGGTGGTCGAGGCCGGCCTGCAGGGGGTGCTGCTCAAGCCGGTGACCGCGTCGGCCGTCGCCGAGTCGTTGCTGCTGGCCGTCGACCGGGCGGCGACCTACTGGCCCCGCTCGACGCCCAGCCTGGCGCCGGGCCTGGTGCCCGTCGAGCGCCTGGCCGCCATCAAGGGCGCGCGCATCCTGCTCGTCGAGGACAACGCGCTGAACCAGGAGATCGCCACCGCGGTGCTCTCCGAGGTGGGGGCGCAGGTGTCGCTGGCGCGCGACGGGCGCGAGGCGGTGTCGTTGGCGCAGGCCCAGCCCTTCGACCTGGTGCTGATGGACATGCAGATGCCGGTGATGGACGGCCTGACGGCCACCCGGGCGCTGCGGGCCATTCCCCGGCTCAAGACCCTGCCCATCATCGCCATGACCGCGAACGCCATGCGAGACGAACGGGACGCCTGCCTGGCCGCCGGCATGGACGACCACGTCACCAAGCCCATCGACATGCAGGCCCTCTTCCGCGCGGTGCTGCGGTGGCTGGGGCCCCGCGCCTTGCCGCCGCCGGACCCGAGCGCGCCCGTGCCACCGGCTGCGCCCGCCATCGCGCCGCTCCCCGTGGTGGAGGGGCTCGACACCGGGGCCGCGCTGCGTCGCCTCGCGGGCAAGCAGGGGCTCTACCTCTCGGTGCTGCGCAAGTTCGTCGCCACCCAGGCCACCACCCCCGGTGAGCTGCGCCGGGCCCTGGCCGCGGGAGATCACCCCACGGCGGTGCGCCTGGCCCACACGCTCAAGACGGTGTCGGGCAGCGTCGGCCTCGTGCACGTCTGTCGCGTGGCCACGGACCTCGAGGCCACGCTCCAGGCCCACGAACCGGCACCGCGCATCGACGCGCTGCTCGCCGCCTGCGAGGAGTTGCTCGCGGCGGCCATCGCCTCGCTGGCGGCGCAACTGGGCGCCGAGCCGCCGCCCCTGGACGCTCCCTCGGCGCCCCTGTCCGTGCTCGTGACCCGGCTGGAGGGGCTGCTGGCGTCCGGTGACTTCGAGGCCGAAGCGATGCTCGAGGCCAACGCCAGCGCGTTGCAGGCCGGCCTGGGGAAGGCCTTCACGTCGTTGCGCGACGACGTCCGTCACTTCGATTTTGCGTCCGCCCTGCGCCGGCTCAGGGCGCTGGGGTTGGCGCGCCGCTGAGCTGGGCCAGGCGCTCCCGCGCCCGGGCGAGCTCGAGGTGCGTCTCGATTCTCCGCCGCAGCAGGCCCACGTGCAGCGGCTTGCTCACGCAGTCCGCGCCGCCCGCCTCGAGGCACTCGTCCGTCGAGGACACGGTGGTATCTCCGGTGACGAACAGCACCGGGATGCCCGCCGTCGAGGGGTCGGCCTTGAGGCGCCGGCACACCTCCTGGCCGTCCATCTCCGGCATCATCACGTCGAGGAGCACGAGCTGCGGTGGGTCTCCCGCGCGGCAGATCTCGAGGGCCAGGGCGCCGGTCGTGGCCACGCGGATCCGGTAGCGTTCCGAGAGCGCGTGGGCGAGCAGGGTGATGTTGGTGGGCGTGTCATCGACGATGAGCACGGAGGGGAGTTCGGGAGCGGTCACTGGGGCCTGCGGATCAAGTTCCCCGATTTCCGTCACCGGGGTGGGAGGGAGCCGCCCCGCGTTCGTCGAGGGGCGGCCGTCGAGGTGCGGCCCTTCGGGGGCCGCCCTGCATCAGCCCAGGTTGCCGCAGATGTTGGGCTTGCCGCTGCCGCCGCAGGTGTCGGTGGGGGGGCAGATCCCGCAGTTGAGCTGCCCGCCGCAGCCGTCGCCGGTGGGGCCGCAGTCGAAGCCGAGGCCGGTGCACGTCTGGGGAATGCAGGGGCGCACGCCGCAGACCCCCGGCACGCCGGCGCCGCCGCAGCTCTGGCCCGCGGGGCACGCGCCGCACTGGATGATGTTGCCGCAGCCGTCGCCGGCCGGGCCACACGAGATGCCCTGGGCCGAGCAGCTCAGGGGCGTGCAGCCCGTCGCGCCGCACAGGCCGGGGCCCTGGGCGCCGCACACCTGGCCCATGGGGCACATCCCGCAGTCGATGGGGTTACCGCAGCCGTCACCCTGCATGCCGCAGTTGAAGCCCTGCATCAGGCAGGTGCGCGCGGTGCAGGTGCCGCCACCGCCGCAGACGCCGGGCACGCCGCCACCGCCGCAGGTCTGGGGGGCGGTGCACATGCCGCAGCCCTGGGTGCCGCCGCAGCCGTCGCCCTGGGTGCCGCAGTTGAAGCCCAGGGTGGCGCAGCTCTTGGCCGCGCACGTCGCGCCGCCGCACTGGCCCTGCACGCCGCCACCGCCGCAGGTCTGGGGCGAGGTGCAGGCGCCGCAGTTGAGGGTGTTGCCGCAGCCGTCGCCCCACTGCCCGCAGGTCACGCCCAACTGGGTGCAGGTCTTGGCCACGCAGGTGGCGCCGCCGCACTGGCCGACGACTCCGCCGCCGCCGCAGGTCTGGGGCGGGGTGCAGGCACCGCAGTTGAGGGTGTTGCCGCAGCCGTCACCCTGGGAACCGCAGGTGAAGCCCAGCTGGGGGCAGGTCTTGGCCACGCAGGTGCCGCCGCCGCAGACGTTGGGGGTGCCGCCGCCGCCGCAGCTCTGGGGCGCGGTGCAGGTGCCGCAGCTCAGGGTGCCGCCGCAGCCGTCACCCTGGGTGCCGCAGTTCGCGCCCAGCTGGGTGCAGGTGCGCGGGACGCACGGCAGGCCGCACTGGCCAGGCACGCCGGCGCCGCCGCAGTACAGCTGGACCGGGGTGGTGGGGCAGGTGCCGCAGTTCAAGGTGCCACCGCAGCCGTCACCGGCCGGGCCGCAGGCGAGGTTGAGCTGGTTGCAGGTCTTGGGGGTACACATCTGCACCGGCGGCACGTCGGGCTTGATGCACGACGAGAGGTCGAAGATCAGGTACTCGAAGACCTTCTCCTGCGGGGTCATGGCCGCCGCGACGCCGCACTGGGCGGGGAAGGTGCCGGCGCCGCTGATGTTGCTGACGTGGAAGTCGCTGAAGAGCACGCGGCCACACTGGTCGGCCGGGGCCGCGGTGGTGGGGGTGTTGAAGGTGTACTGGAAGGGCGTGGAGTCGACGGTGGCGCCCGAGGCCTTGCCGTAGACCCAGGTCTGGCCGGGCGGGTTGTTCACCGCCGAGAGATCGTTGCGCACGTTGATGATGCGGATGCGCGGGATGGCCGCCGTCGAGGTGGCGGCCTGGGCGTTCACCAGCTGCACCCAGTCGGCGAAGGTCTGCCCCTTGGGGAACGAGGTGTCGATGCGCGCGTCCTGGCTGGCGGGGTAGGCGCCGCCGGGGGCCCAGTTGGCCGACGCGGTGAAGGAGATGGCGCTGGGCAGGGTGTAGAGCCACACGTAGGCGAAGTGGCTGGTGAACACGCGGCCGCCGGCGTTGGCGTAGGCCTCGAGGTTCTGCCGCTGCACGAAGGTCTTCTGCTGCTCGCCGCCGACGCAGTCGAGGATGATCATGTCGTACTTCTTCATCTCGGCGAGGCTGTTGAAGAGCGTGGTGGCCGCGGGCGCGGTGCCGGCGAACTGGGCCCCGTTGTCGCGGTAGAACTTCACGCGGCCGGCGCCGGTGGGCAGCGAGTACTGATCAGGGGCGATGCCGATCTTCGGCAACACGCACTCGATGGAGTCGGCGCTGCCCGAGACCACCGCGATGCGCGGCAGGTTGTCGTTGGGGTGGCCTTCGCCCTGCTTGCGCGGGAGCCGCGTCTGGTCCTGGGTCAGCGCCGTGGTCTGGCAGCAGGCCGGCGCGGGCACGGTGATCTGCCTGCGCCACTTGCCCAGCTGGATGACCACCGGCACGTTGACGCCGCAGGGCACGTTGGTGAGGGTGAAGGCGCCGTTGGTCGCCGAGTAGGTCGAGACCAGCGGGCTGCCGCTCACGCCGTCGGTGCACTGGTCGCAGGTCACGCCGCCGTCGCCGTCGAGCGAGCCCACGGCGGTGTTCGGCACGTAGATCAGCGCCCCGGGGATGGGGTCGGGCTGGCCGTAGCCGGCGTCGGCCTGGGTAGGCGCGTAGACCACGCCGGTCAGCGTGGTGCCGTTGGCCATGCCGGGGCAGGCCATCTGGTTGAGGCAGAGGTTGGTGCAGCTGCCGGCGTCGACGCCGATGGCGCCGCACACGCTGGGGATGCCCGCGCCGCCGCAGATGTCGGGCAGGGTGCAGGTGCCGCACTGCACCGTGCCGTTGCAGCCGTCGTTCATCGGGCCGCAGTTGGCGCCCAGCTGCTGGCAGGTCTTGGGGGTGCAGGCGGGGAGCGGGGCGCAGACGTTGGGCGTACCGCCGCCGCCGCAGGTCACGCCCGTGCCGCTGCAGGCGCCGCACTGGATGACGTTGCCGCAGCCGTCGCTGACCGGGCCGCAGTTCTTGCCCAGCTGGGCGCAGGTCTTGGCGACGCAGGTCACCGAGCCGCCGCACTGGTTGGCCACGCCGCCGGCGCCGCAGCCCTGGGGGGCGGTGCAGGTGCCGCACTGCACCACGCTGCCGCAGCCGTCGCTGGCGGCGCCGCAGTTGGCGGCGAGCTGGGTGCAGTTCTTCGCGGTGCACGGCGCGATGCCGCCGCACTGGTTGGCCACGCCGCCACCGCCGCACACCTGGGGCGCGGTGCAGCTGCCGCACTGGATGATGTTGCCGCAGCCGTCGCCGACCGAGCCGCAGGTCGCGCCGAGCTGGGTGCAGTTCCGGGGCACGCACTGCACGCCGCCACCGCACACGTTGGGCACGCCGCCACCGCCACACACCTCGGGGGCGGTGCAGTTGCCGCAGTTCATCGTCTGGCCGCAGCCGTTGCCGACCTGGCCGCAGGTGGCGTTGAGCTGGGCGCAGGTCAGGGGCGTGCACACGTTGCTGCCGCCGCACTGGTAGGGAACGCCGCCGGCGCCGCAGGTCAGGCCCGCGCCGCACGAGCCGCACGAGATGATGCCGCCGCAGCCGTCGCCGATGACGCCGCAGGCCGCGCCCTGGATGGTGCAGGTGGTGGGAATGCAGACGCCCGCGTCGGTGATGTTGGTGCCCAGCAGCCCGCACTTGCCGGCGAAGCCGCCACCGCCGCAGATCTCCGGCAGCGCGCACGAGCCGCAGTTCATGAGGTTGCCGCAGCGATCGGCCATCGGGCCGCACTCGACGTTGAGCTGCGAGCAGGTCACCGGCACGCAGCCCGCGTCGCCGCCGCAGACCGACGCCGCGCCGCCACCGCCGCAGGTCTGGGGCAGGGCGCACGAGCCGCAGTTGATCAGCGCGCCGCAGCCGTCGCCGATGGGGCCGCAGTTCGCGCCGGCCGAGGCGCAGGTGCGCAGGCCGCAGCCGCCGTCCATGCTCATGGCCATGCCGCCGCCGGCGCCTCCGGCTCCGCCGCCCATCTCGCCGCCGCCGCCGCCGCCGGTGCCACCACCACCGCCGAGCGTGCCGTCGCCGCCGCCCATGTCGCCGCCGGTGCCTCCGTCGGTGTTGACGTTGGTGGGCTTGCATTCACAGCCGGCGATCACGACGCCGAGCGCGAGGACGAGGGTTCGAAGGGAGGTCTGCATAGAGCCACGCAACCCTAGCGCGGACTGACCGGTCGAGGCCCGTTTCGTTTCTCCGCCAACTGTCTTTGATGTGCGACCTCCACCGCACACTCCGCGCTTGCGTTCCGACCCCGCATCCACGACCTTTCTGTCGCCCATGCCCCTTCGTCTTTCGCGGTTCGTGCTGCCCTTCACCGCAGCGTTTGTGCTCGGGGCCCTGGTCTCGTGCACCGTCACCTTCACCGATGACGTCAAGTACAGCTGCAAGCTCGACGCGGACTGTGGCGGCGACGGCTTCGTCTGCGCCGTGGGGCCCAACCCCAGCGTGTGCTGCAAGCCCACCGGTGAGGAGCTGTGCGACAAAGTCGACAATGACTGCGACACCATCGTCGACAACACCGGCAAGCAGGAGACCTGCAACGGCCTCGACGACGACTGCAACGGGCGCGTCGACGACGGCTACGATCTCACCTCGAACGTGAACCACTGCGGCGCGTGCAACCACGCCTGCCTGGTGTCCGAGACCTGCAAGCGGGGCACGTGCGTGGTGCGGCCCGAGAGCTCGTGCTTCGACAACTTCGACGACGACCAGAACGGCAAGACCGACTGCGCCGACCCCTCGTGCGATCAGCGCTCGTGCGGCGCGGCGTGCATCTGCTCGAACCTCACCAAGGCCGAAGACCTCTGCAGCGACGGGGTGGACAACGAGGGCGACGGCAAGACCGACTGCCTCGACACGGACTGCCTCGGCAAGACCTGTCGCGAGGGCGGCTGCACCTGCACCGCCGACGGTGGGCAGATCGAGACCGACTGCGCCGACGGCAAGGACAACGACATGGACGGCCAGGGCGACTGCCTCGACCCCGACTGCGTCGACCAGTTCTGCACCCTCCCCGACATCTACTACCGCTGCACCGCGGCCAAGCAGTGCAAGTGCAACGGCGGGGTGCAGATCGCCGAGGTCGGCTCGGTGTTCTGTCGGGACGCGGTGGACAACGACTGCGACGGGGAGATCGACTGCGACGAGGCGACCTGCAGCGGCCAGAGTTGCTCCGTCGACGGCGGCACCGGCTGCGAGTGCTTCATGGGCAAGAAGGCCGAGAAATCCTGCGCCAACCTCGCCGACGACGACGGCGACACCCTGGTCGACTGCGCCGACACCGACTGCCTGCAGGGCGCCATCTGCGCAGCCCCCGACGGCGGCGTCGGCGCCTGCTCCGCGGCGAAGGCCTGCGAGTAGTCGTCAACCTGTTGTCGAAGCAAGGTTGACAAGGGCCCCATCGGGCTGGAAAGAGTGCGGAATTCCTCGCTGTTTTTCGACGGAGTTCGCATGACCAGCCCCTCGTTCTCAGGCCACGCTCACCAGCCCCACCCGCACGCGCCGAGCCCGGCCGAGGTGCCGCTGCGCCATGACTGGGCGTTGCCGGAGGTGCGCGCCCTCTACGAGCTGCCGTTGCTCGAGCTGGTGTACCGCGCCCAGAGCGTGCACCGCGCGGTGTGGAAGGAGAACAAGGTGCAGCTGTGCAGCCTGCTGTCGATCAAGACCGGCGGCTGCTCGGAGGACTGCGGGTACTGCCCCCAGGCCGCGCGCTACGACACCGGGGTGAAGGCCGAGAAGTTGATGGCCGTGCCCGAGGTGCTCGACGCGGCGAAGAAGGCGCGCGAGGCCGGGGCGACGCGCTTCTGCATGGGCGCGGCCTGGCGCGAGGTGAAGGACGGCCCGCAGTTCGACCAGGTGCTCGACATGGTGCGCGGCGTGAAGTCGCTGGGCATGGAGGCCTGCTGCACGCTGGGCATGGTCACGGACAGCCAGGCCCAGCGGCTCAAGGCGGCCGGCCTCGACGCGTACAACCACAACCTCGACACCAGCGAGCAGCACTACGGGGAGATCATCACCACCCGCACCTACGACGATCGCCTGAAGACCCTCGAGCGGGTGCGCAACGCGGGCATCGGCGTGTGCTGCGGGGGCATCATCGGCCTGGGCGAGTCGATCGACGATCGCTGCCAGCTGCTGGTGACCCTCGCCAACCAGGCGCACCACCCCGAGTCGGTGCCGGTCAACGCGCTGGTGCCGGTGGAAGGCACGCCGCTGCAGCAGAACCAGCGCGTCGACGCCCTCGACATGGTGCGCACCATCGCCGTGGCCCGCATCCTCATGCCCGCCTCGATGGTGCGGCTCTCGGCCGGGCGGCAGCAGATGAGCGACGAGGCCCAGTTGCTGTGCATGCTCGCGGGCGCCAACTCGGTCTTCTTCGGCGAGAAGCTGCTCACCACCGGCAACCCGGAGTTCGCGCAGGACATGGCCCTCTTCGCCAAGGCCGGCGTGAAGCCCCTCGAGCCGAACGTCGACCGGCCCCTTTCGCAGTGAGCGGGCTCGTCGACGGCTGGGCGAAGGAGACCCTCTCTTCGCTCGAGGCGCGGCACCTCAAGCGGTCTCTCGAACCCCTCGAGTCGCCGGTCGGCGCCCGGGTGCGCATCGCGGGCCGCGAGCTGCTCAACTTCTCGTCGAACGACTACCTCGGGCTGGCCAACGATCCCGACGTGGTCGACGCCGGCCGCGCGGCGATGTTGCGCCATGGCGTGGGCTCGGGCGCCTCGCGGTTGGTGGTCGGCGACACCACGGCGCACCAGTCACTGGAGCGCGCGCTCGCGAAGTTCGAGGGTACCGAGGCCGCGGTGCTCTTCAACTCGGGCTATGCCGCGAACCTGGGCGCGCTCTCGGCGCTCTTCGGCCCCGGTGACGTGCTGTTCTCCGACGCGCTCAACCACGCGAGCCTCATCGACGGTTGCCGCCTCTCGCGCGCGCAGGTGGTGGTCTACCCGCATCGCGACGTGGAGACCCTCGAGGCCCTCGTCCGCGCGCACCCGGGGCAGCGCCGGGCGGTGGTCACCGACACCGTGTTCTCCATGGACGGCGACCGGGCCCCGCTGGCGGCGATCTCCCAGGTGTGCGCGCGGCACGGGCTGGCCCTGGTCGTCGACGAGGCCCACGCCACCGGCGTGCTGGGTTCGCTCGGGCGCGGGCTGGGAGAGCTGGAGGGCGTGACGGTCGACGTGCACGTGGGGACCTTGTCGAAGGCCGTGGGCTGCTTCGGCGCCTACGTCGCGGGGAGTGAGGCGCTGCGCGAGCTGTTGATCAACCGCGCGCGCTCGCTGGTGTTCAGCACCGCGTTGCCCGCGGCGGTGTGCGCGGCGGCCGAGCGCGCGCTCGGGAAATTGCAGGACCCGGTCGTGAGGGCGCGGCTCCACCAGCGCATCGGCCAGCTCGCGGCGGGGCTGGGGTTGCCCGCGGACTCGGCGGTGTTCTCCGTGGTGCTGGGCGAGGCCGACGTGGCCCTGGCCGCCTCGGCCCGGTTGCGCGAGGCGGGGTTCCTGGTGAAGGCCATCCGGCCTCCCACCGTGCCCGAGGGCACCAGCCGGTTGCGGGTGTCGGTCAGCGCGGCCCACGAGGTGGGTGACGTGGAGCGGTTGATCAGCGCGATGGGTTTCCTGGGCGGGGCGGTGGCGTCCCCTCACCCGGACCCGCTCCCCACGGGGACGCGGAAAGTGGAGTGGGCATGACGACGGCGGAGTTGCTCGCGCTCGACGCGGCGCACGTGTGGCACCCCTTCACCCAGATGCAGGGCTGGCTCGACGATCAACCGCTGGTCATCGACCGCGCCGAAGGCAACTGGCTCATCGACACCGACGGCCGGCGCTGGCTCGACGCCATCTCGTCGCTGTGGGTGACCGTGCACGGCCACCGCAAGGCCGAACTCGACGCCGCGGTGCGCGCCCAGCTGGACAAGGTCGCCCACTGCACGCTGCTCGGCCAGGCCTCGGTGCCCAGCATCGAGCTCGCCGCGAAGCTGGTGTCGCTCGCGCCCACGGGGCTGACCCGCGTCTTCTATTCAGACTCGGGCAGCACCTCGGTCGAGATCGCCGTGAAGATGGCGTACCAGTACTGGCAGCTCGTCGGGCGCCCGGGAAAACAGAAGTTCGTCGCGCTGCGCGAGGCGTACCACGGGGACACCATCGGCTCGGTCTCGGTGGGCGGCGTCGACCTGTTCCACGAGCGCTTCCGGCACCTGCTCTTCCCCGTACACCACGTGGCCACCCCGCACGCCTACCGCTGGCAGGGCGTCGACCCGCTCGAGGAGTCGCTCCTGGAGATCGAGGCGCTGCTCTCCGCGCGCCACGAGGAGCTCGCGGGCTTCGTGGTCGAGCCGCTGGTGCAGGGGGCCGCGGGCATGTTCCTGCAACCCGAAGGCTGGCTGCGCCGGGTCGCCGCGCTGTGCCGCCAGTACGACGTGCTGCTGATCTGCGACGAGGTGGCCACTGGCTTCGGCCGCACCGGGACGATGTTCGCCGTCGAGCACGAAGGGGTGACTCCCGACCTGATGTGCGTCGCCAAGGGGCTCACCGGCGGCTACCTCCCGCTGGCCGCCACCCTCGCCAGCGACCGGGTGTACCAGGCCTTCCTCGGGCGCTTCGACGAGGCGAAGACCTTCTTCCACGGGCACACGTACACCGGGAACCCGCTGGCCTGCGCCGTGGCCCTGGCCAACCTCGCGATCTTCGAGTCGGAGCAGACGCTCCCGCGCATGAAGGCCGTCGAGGCGGTGCTGGCCGAGGGGCTCGCGGAGGTGGCGAAGTTGCCGCAGGTCGGGGACGTGCGCCGGCGCGGCTTCATGGTGGGCGTGGAGTTGGTGAAGGACCGCGCCACGAAGGAGCCCTTCGACTTCGCCGAGCGCATGGGCTTTCGCGTGTGCCTCGCGGCCCGGGCCCACGGGGTCCTGCTGCGCCCCCTGGGCAACGTGGTGGTGTTGATGCCGCCGCTCTCGCTGACCGTCGACGAGGCGCGGCTGGTGACGCGCGCGCTCCACGACGCCATCACCCGCACGCTCGGCGCATGACGCGCTTCTTCGTCACCGGCACCGACACCGGCGTGGGCAAGACCGAGGTCTCGACCGCGCTGCTCTCGCTGCTCGTCGAGGCGGGCGCGCGGCCCTTCGCCTGGAAGCCCTGTGAGAGCGGTGGCACCGGGGACGGCGACGCGTTGTGGCGCGCCGGCGGCGCCTGGCAGCCCCGCGGGAGCGTGTGCTGCTACCAGTTGGGTGCGCCGCTCGCGCCCGCCCTGGCCGCCCGGAAGGAAGGCCGGCGCCTCGACTGGAAGCGCCTGCTGTCGGCCTTCGAGGGCCTCGGCCCCGGGCCGGGGGTGGTGGAAGGTGCGGGCGGGCTCTTCGTGCCGCTCGCCGGTGGGCGCGACGTGATCGACCTCATCGAAGCCTGCGCGCTGCCGGTGGTGCTCGTGGCGCGCGCTGGCCTCGGCACCATCAACCACACCACGCTCTCGCTCAACGCGCTGGCCGGGCGCGGGCTCGAGGTGGCGGCGGTGGTGCTGTGCCGCGCCTCCCCGGCCCGCGACCCGTCGATCCCCTTCAATCGCACCGAGCTCGAGCGCCGCTTCCCCCGGACGCGCTTCGTGGGGCCGGTGCCGTTCATCGCGGCGGCCTCGCGGCGGCGCAGCGCGTTGAAGCGGGCCCTGACGTCATTTCTCTGACGCACAGCCGTTTTGCGGGAGCGTTAACCTGTCCTGATGAAGGTGCTCGTCGCTGAAGACTCCGACACGCAGCGCAAGCTCCTCGCGGGGGTCTTGAGGCAGTTCTCGGTGGAGCCCATCGAAGCGTCTTCGGGCAGCGAGGCGCTCGATTTCCTGCTGCGACCCGACGGGCCCCGTATCGCGCTCATCGACTGGGAGATGCCGGGCTTCTCGGGCATCGAGGTCTGCAGGAAGGTGAGGGAGGCGACGCTCGAGCTGCGGCCGTACCTGATCCTCGTCACCGGGCGCACTGACCGCAAGGACGTGGTCGAGGCGCTCGAGGCCGGCGCCGACGACTACCTCACCAAGCCCCCGCACCCTGGCGAGCTGCAGGCGCGCGTGCAGGTGGGCATGCGCAACCTCGATCTCCAGCGCGAGCTCAAGCAGCGCATCGTCGAGCTCGAGGGGGCGCTGCATCGCCTCGACGTGGTGGGCGCGGTGGCGGCCCAGACGACGGGGAACCGGGCGCCCGTGGCGGCGGCCCATCGCGCAGGGACGCTCACCCCCCAGCTCGAGGCGCTCGACGCCCTGCGCGGCCTGCCCGAGCGCTTCGCCTCGGTGGTCGCCAACTTCAAGGGCAACGACGACGGTTCGCAGGCGCCCGAGCTGTGGGCGCACCTCTCGCTGGCGTTGCCCGGTCAGGCCGCGTGGCTCGACGCCACCCTCGAGGTCAGCCGCGGGCGGGCAGCCGAGGCGTTCAACCGGCTCAGCGGCCAGTCGGCGACCACCGACCAGGCGCTGCTCGACGGCGTCAGTGACGTGCTCACCCTGGTGATGCGCGGCTTCCAGCAGCAGCTCGAAGAGAGCGGGGTGCAGGTCTTGAAGCCGATCAGCGCGCGTTCCTTCGTCGGCTCGCTGGCGATGCCCGCCTCGCCGCATTGCCTCCAGCTCGCCCAGTCTGGGTGGACGCTCCAGGTGCTCGAGTCGGCCGCCCCGGTGCGCGCCGAGAAGTTCGGGGAGCTCACCCCCGGCTCGATGCTGATCAATTCGCTGACGCCGCCCAAGCTGCCGGACGTCGAGGTGCTCGCCAAGGGCACGCTGCTCAAGGTGAGCTACCTGACGCGCGCCGGCTCGTTCTTCCGCGGCGAGGCGGCCCAGACCGAGGTCTCGGTGATGGAGGCCTCGAAGTTCGCGCTCGAACGTCGCGGCGTGTGAGGGGGCTTTGACGTAGATTCCCCGGCCGCGATGACGCTCTTCGAGGCCGTGCAGTCGACCGACGTGAACGAGGTGAAGGCCGCGCTGGGTGCCACCAGCGACGTCAACGTGTTGGGGCCCGAGAAGCGCACCCCGTTGATCGAGGCCGCGGGCCTGGGCCTGCTGGAAGTGGTCGAGCTGTTGCTCGCCGCCGGCGCCGAGCCCGCGTGGCGCGACGAGACCGACGAGACGGCGCTGCTCAAGGCCGCGGCCAATGGTCACCTCGAGGTGGCGCGGCGGCTCGCCCCCGGCGCCTCGGAAGACGACCGGGCGCTCGCCAGCTCGTTCCTGAAGGCCTTCGGCGCCTCCCACGCCCCCGACTTCCAGTACGACGGCAGCAACCTCAAGCGGAAGGCCGTCGAGGTGGCCGCGCGGGCGGCGAACTTCGTGGGCAACGAAGACCCTCTGGCGCGCCTCGACCGGGTGGTGCGCTCGGAAGCGAACGCGAAGAAGCCGCGATGAAGCCGGCGCGCGCGCGGAAGGTCAGCCCGCTCTCGACGCCGAAGGCCCAGTCGCTCCAGCGGCCCGGGCCCGTGGGCGGGGTGCGCGACCTCAACCGGCAGAAGAAGGCCCTGGCCATACGCGACGCCGCGCTGCTGCTGTTCCTCGAGCGGGGCATCGAGGCGGTGTCCGTCGACGACATCATGAAGTCGGCCCGCATGGCCAAGGGCAGCTTCTACCGCTACTACGCCGACCAGACGGCCCTGGTGGAAGACCTCATCGCGCCCACCCGCGCGCTGCTCACCCAGGCGCTCGACGCCTGTTCGCGCGACCTCGAGACGGCGTCGACCCGGGAGATGATGTTCAAGGCCTACTCGCGCATCGGCGAGGTGCTGGCGACGTTGCTGCTCGAGCACCCGGGTCCGGTGCGGCTCTTCCTGCAGGAGTCCCGGGCGCCATCCCAGGGCTCGCGGCGGCCGATCATCGAGCTGTCGAAGACCATCTCCCGCTACGCCATCGACATCACCCGCACCGCGCAGAAGCACGGCATCTTGAAGCCCATTCCCGTCGCGGTGAGCGCGCTGACGGTGGTGGGGGCGGCCGAGCGGTTGCTGTTGGCGGTGCTGCACGACGAAGACATCGGCAACGTGCTCGAGGTGCCGGCGGCCCTCACCACGCTGATCCTCGACGGCCTCAAGGCCTGAGGCGGGTGGTCAGCGCAGGCCCCACTGGCTGAGCAGCTCGAAGAGCCGCGACTTGAGCACCGGCTTGATGAGGTAGGCGTCGGCCTGCTCGCGGAAGGCTTCCATCACGCTGCCCTTGTCGTCGAGGGCGGTGATCATCGCCACCTTGGCGCGCTTGGCGGCGGGCACGTGTCGCAGCTCTTCGATCTCGCGGATCGCCTGCAGGGCGCCTTGTCCGTCGAGGCCGGGCATCATGATGTCGAGGCACACCACCTGGTAGGGCGCCTCGGCGAAGTGCGCGGCCCGCACCGCCTCGACGGCCTCGAGGCCGTTGACTGCGATGTGCACGTCACCCAACTCGGAAAGGAAGCGCTGCAGGAGGAGGCGATTCGTAAAGTCATCGTCGACGACCAGCGATTTCATTCGAACTCCCAAGCAAGGGTCTCCCGATCGACTAACAGCCCCGAGTCCGCGCGCCACCGGCCCCCGACAGGGTCCTGACGCGACGCTGTGGTATGGCGGCGCCGTGCGTTCCCTGCTCGTCGCCCTGATCGTCCTTCTCGCCGCTTGCGGCTCCGTGCCGCTCACGCTCCCCGATGGCGCCGTCGACGACGACGGGGGCCTCGGGGGCGACGCTGGCACCGGGCCTGCTGACGCGGGTCCCTCGCCGACCGATGCCGGCCGGCCCGACGCGGGGACCCCGGACGCGGGCACGCCCGACGGGGGAAGGCCCGACGCAGGTCTGGACGCTGACGCTGGCGCTGGCGACGGGGGCTCGACGACGCTGGTGACGGTGGGCTCCGAGCGCGAGCTGCGCGGGGTGTGGGTGGCCTCGGTGGCGAACCTCGATTGGCCCACGGCCAGCGGGCAGACCGCGGCGACGGGGCGGGCCACGCTCACCACCCTCGTCGACTCGATGGCCGACGCGGGCTTCAACGCGCTCTTCTTCCAGGTGCGGCCCGAGTCAGACGCGCTCTATGCCTCGACGCTCGAGCCGTGGAGCCGCTTCCTCACCGGCAACCAGGGGCAGAACCCGGGGTGGGACCCGCTGGACGAGCTGCTGACCCTGGCGCACGCCCGCGGCCTCGAGGTCCACGCGTGGATGAACCCCTACCGCGCGCTGACCTCGCCCACGGTCAACGCGGCCCTGAACCACGTCTCGCGCACGCTGAGCAGCGCGGCCATCACCTACGGCACCTCGGTGGTGATGAACCCCGGCGTGCCCGCGGTGCGGCAGCACTTCGAGGCCGTGGTGCAAGACGTGCTCACCCGCTACGACGTCGACGGGCTGCACTTCGACGACTACTTCTACCCGTACCCCATCGCCGGCACGCCGTTCCCCGACTCCGCCACGTACGCCGGGTACCAGGCCGACGGCGGCACGATGAACCTGGGCGACTGGCGCCGCGACAACGTCAACACCCTCATTCGCGAGGTGATGACCATCGTCACCAACGATCACCCGCAGGTGCGCTTCGGGGTCTCGCCCTTCGGCATCTGGAAGAGCGGGGTGCCGGTGCCGGGGCTCAACGCGTACTCGGAGATCTCCTGTGACGCGGTGGCGTGGATGAGCAACGGCTGGGTCGACTACCTCGCGCCCCAGCTCTACTGGGCCGAGTCGAGCGCGCAGTCGTACTCCACGCTCGCCACCTGGTGGTCGATGCGCAACATGGGCGGGCGCCACCTCTTCCCCGGCCACGCCACCTACAACCTGACGACGCTCAACTGGCCGCTCTCGGAGATCGAGAACCAGGTGAACTTCACCCGCACCCTCAAGACCGCCGGCGCGCAGGGCGACCTCCAGTTCCGCGCCGCGACGCTGATGGCCAACACCAAGGGCGTGCACACGCTGTTCAAGAACACGCTCTACGCGAAGCCGGCGTTGACCCCGGTGCTGCCGCGGGCGGGCGCGAGCGTGGCCCCGGCGGTGCCCTTCGTGAGCGTGGTGGGCAGCGCGCTCTCGGTCATGAGCCCCCAGCCGCAGGCCGTGCGCTTCTTCGCGCTCTACAAGGATCTCGGCGCGGGCCAGTGGGAGTTGGTGCGCGTGCGCGGCGGGGCGCAGGTCGGCTTCGACGTGACCCCGGGGGCCTGGGCCGTCAGCGCCGTGGGCCGGGGCGGGGCGGAGTCGTTGGGCGTGCGCGTCGTCGTGCCCTGACGATCAGCTGCGCTTGGAGTACCCGCGCTTCGCCAGCTCGAGCTTGGCGATGAGGCCCTTGTGCACCTCGTCGGGCCCATCGGCGAGGCGCAGCGCGCGGGCCTGGGCGAAGAACCCGGTGAGCAGCGTGTCGTGCGAGAGGCCCGCGCCGCCGTGAATCTGGATGGCGTCGTCGACGACCTTCTGCAGCATCGACGGCGCGACGACCTTGATCGCCGCGATCTCCGTCATCGCCGCCAGCGCGCCCAGTTCGTCGAGCTTCCACGCCGCGTGCAGCGTGAGCAGCCGCGCCTGGTCGATGGCCACGCGGGCCTCGGCGACCTTCTCGCGGTTGCCGCCGAGGTTCATCAGCGGCTTGCCGAAACCGGTGCGGGTCATGCCGCGATCGATCATCAGCTCCAGCGCGCGCTCGGCGGCCCCGATGCAGCGCATGCAGTGGTGGATGCGCCCCGGCCCCAGGCGGCCCTGGGCGATCTCGAAGCCGCGGCCGGGCCCGGCGATGACGCTGTCGAGGGGGAGCCTCACGTCGCGGAAGGAGATCTCCCCGTGCCCATGCGGCGCGTCGTAGTCGCCGAACACCGGCACCATGCGCTGCACCTCCACGCCGGGGGTGTCGAGGGGCACCAGCACCATCGAGTGCTGTGCGTGGCGGCTGGCGCCTTCGCTGGGGGTATGGGCCATGAAGATGGCCACCTTCGCCCGCGGGTCACCGAGGCCCGAGGTCCACCACTTCTTGCCGTTGAGCACCACCTCGTCGCCCTGGACCACCGCGGTGGCCTGCATGTTGGTGGCGTCCGACGAGGCGACGTCGGGCTCGGTCATGCAGAACACCGAGCGGATCTCCCCGGCGAGCAGCGGGGTGAGCCAGCGCTGCTTCTGCGCTTCGGAGCCGTAGCGGTAGAGGACCTCCATGTTCCCGCTGTCGGGGGCGTTGCAGTTGAAGATCTCCGGGGCCATCAGGCTGCGGCCCATGGCCTCGGCCAGCGGCGCGTACTCGAGCGTGGTGAGGCCGGCGCCCAGCTTCTCGTCGGGGAGGAACAGGTTCCACAGCCCGGCGGCGCGCGCCTTTGCCTTGAGCACCTCCACCCGCGGGTGCACCTTCCACTTCGTCCAGTCCCCGCCCAGGTTGAGCGCGCGCACCTCGTCCCAGTGCTGGCCCTCGATGGGGTCCAACTCCGCCTGCATGAAGCGCTGGAGGCGCTCGAGGAAGTCGCGGCTCTTCGCAGAGGGCTCGAAGTTCATGACGCGGTTATTCCACGTCACGCAGGTCAGGTCTTCGGCGGCACGTTCCGGTCGAGCCAGGCCTGCACCGCGAGGCCGGTACCGAAGGGCCAGGCCTTGAGCTTCTCCCTGGCGATGAGCTTGTAGGCCGCGAGCTCGTCGCCCAGTTGCACCACGCCCGACGTGCGCACGTGGAAGGCGATGATCAGCTCGTTGCGCACCTCGAAGGGGTACACGCCGACGAGGCTGACCACCTCGCCGTCGAGGCCTGTCTCCTCCTTCACCTCGCGCAGCACGCCCTGCTCGGCCGACTCGTCCGCCTCGAGGAAGCCGGTCACCAGGGCGAACATCTTCTCGGGCCAGTCCTTCGCCCGGGCCAGCAGCATCTGCCCCTCGTGCTCGATGATCGCCGCCACCACCGGCGTGGGGTTGCCCCAGTGCACGAAGCCGCAGCCGGCCGCCTCGCACAGCGCGCGCTCGCGGCCGTGGTGCAGCCTGGTGACCAGCTTCGCCCCGCAGCGCGGACAGAACTTGAATGCGTCGCCCATGCAGAGGACATAGACGAAACCGATGTGGCCGCGCGCAGTGCTGTTCGACATGGATGGGGTTCTCGTCAAGAGCGAGGAGGTCTGGTTTCGCGTGGTGGAGGCGGCGGGCGTGCGGTTTCGCGGCCGGGCCATCACCCGTGACGAGTTCTTCCCCACCTTCGGCCAGGGCACGGCGGCCGACATCCCGGTCTTCGGGCTGCGCTGCACCGCCGCCGAGCTGGACGCGTTCTACGTCACCGAGTTCGTCCGCCACCTCGACGCCATGTGGGTGAACCCCGACGCGAAGCCGCTGCTCGAGGCGCTGCGCGACGCCGGGGTGAAGCGCGCCCTGGTGACCAACACCGTGTTCCCGCTGGCGGTGCAGATCCTCGCGCGGGCCGGGCTCGAGGGGTTGTTCGACGCCCTGGCCACCGCCGACCGGGTGCCGCTGGCCAAGCCCGCGCCCGACCTGGTGCTGCTCGCGCTCGCAGAGACCCAGACCGCCGCGGCCGACGCGTGGATGGTGGGCGACTCGAAGTACGACCGGATGGCCGCGGGGAGCGCCGGGGTGCACTTTCTCGGGCTGGGCATCGACGGCGATGCCCGACTCGAGCGCCTCGGGGATTTTCCGCGGCGTTAAGGTTCCGGCCACCATGGCCACCCGCATCGAGAAAGACAGCTTCGGCGCCATCGACGTCCCGGCCGACCGGCTGTGGGGGGCGCAGACGCAGCGCTCGCTGCACTTCTTCCGCGTGTCGGAAGAGAAGATGCCCCGCGAGGTGGTCCAGGCGCTGGTGCTGGTGAAGAAGGCCGCGGCCACCGTCAACGAGCGGCTCGCGGGCCTCGACCCGAAGAAGGCCGACGCCATCCGCCGCGCGGCCGACGAGGTGCTCGCCGGGGCCCACGACGCCGAGTTCCCGCTCTCGGTGTGGCAGACCGGCAGCGGCACGCAGAGCAACATGAACGTCAACGAGGTGCTCGCCAACCGCGCCTCGGAGTTGCTGGGGGGCGAGCGCGGCACCGGGCGGCTGGTGCACCCCAACGACGACGTCAACCGCAGCCAGTCGAGCAACGACGCGTTCCCCACCGCCATGCACCTCGCCACGCTGGAGGGCGTGAGCCGCCGCGTGTTGCCGTCGCTGCGCGCCCTGGCCGACGCGCTCGAACTCAAGCAGCGGGCCTTCGCGGGCATCGTGAAGCTCGGGCGCACGCACCTCCAGGACGCCACGCCGATGACCCTGGGCCAGGAGTTCTCGGGCTACGTCTCGCAGCTGCGCCACGCCGAGCGGCACCTCTCGGCCACGCTGTCGCACTTGCAGGAGCTCGCCCTGGGCGGCACCGCGGTGGGCACCGGCCTCAACGCGCCGCGCGGCTATTCGGAGGCGGTCGCCACGGAGCTCGCCACCTTGACCGGCCTCGCGGTGCACACCGCGCCCAACAAGTTCGAGGCGCTGGGGAGCTGTGACGGGCTGGTGCACGCGCACGCGGCGCTCAAGGCCCTGGCGGTGAGCCTGTTCAAGATCGCCTCCGACGTGCGCCTGTTGGGGAGCGGGCCGCGGGCGGGCCTGGGCGAGCTGGTGCTGCCGGAGAACGAGCCAGGCTCGAGCATCATGCCGGGCAAGGTGAACCCCACGCAGGTGGAGATGCTCACCATGGTGTGCACCCAGGTGCTGGGCAACGACGTGGCGGTCTCCATGGGGGGCTCGCAGGGGCACCTCGAGCTCAACGTCTTCCGCCCCCTGGTGATCAACGCGGTGCTGCAGTCGTGCCGGCTGCTGACCGACGGCATGGCCTCGTTCCGCGAGCACTGCGTGCAGGGCCTCGAGCCGCAGCGCGCCCACATCGCCCGCCACCTCGAGAACTCGCTGATGCTCGTCACCGCGCTCGCGCCGCACCTCGGGTACGAGCAGGCCGCACAGATCGCCCACCGGGCCCATCACGAGGGGCTCACCCTGCGCGCAGCGGCCGTCGGCAGCGGCCTGCTGACCGAGGCCCAGTTCGACGCCTGGGTGCGGCCGGAAGACATGACCCACGGGAACTGACGCGGCGCGCCACGGCCGGGAACACGGGCCCGCGCGGGTTTGGGTATAGAGTGCAGGTTCTTTCCCCGCTGGCTGCGCCCCGGCAGCCCCCGTCGCAGGAGTCCCTTCCATGTCTGTGTTCCGACTTTCTGTCGTCGCGGTGTTCCTTGGCCTGTGGAGCGGCTGCAACTGCGCGCGCCCGCCGGTGCAGAACACGCTCAAGGCAGACGGCCTGGCCTGCGCGGCCGACGAGGAGTGCGAGTCGTCGCTGTGCGACAAGCTGCCGGGCAAGGCGCAGGTCTGCTTCCGCAAGTGTTCCGCGGTGTGCAAGGCCGGCGACATCTGTACCTCGCTGGCGAGCAACGATCGCTTTGCCTGCGTGCCGGAGCGCCCGGGTTTGTGTCAGCCGTGCGCGCTCAACGTGGACTGCCCGTACCCCGGTGATCGCTGCCTCGAGCTGGGTGGCACCAAGGTCTGCGCGCGTGACTGCGCCTTCGACGGCCAGTGCCCTTCGAGCTACCGCTGCGCCGACGGCACCGACACCAACGGCGCCTACGCCCCCAAGCAGTGCCAGCCCACCTCGGGCACCTGCGAGTGCACCACCGCCACCGCGGGCCAGACCAAGCCGTGCACCGAGTCGAACTCCATCGGCACCTGCACTGGCGTGCAGACCTGCAAGCCGCCCAATGGCTACGACGCCTGCAGCGCCACCGTGCCCACCACCGAGTCGTGCAACGGCCGCGACGACGACTGCAACGGCATGACCGACGAGAACCTCGGCGAGACCACCTGTGGCAGCGGCGAGTGCCGACGCACGGTGAGCAACTGCATCAACGGCTCCCCTCAGATCTGCGAGCCCCTGGCCGCGGGCACCGAGGTGTGTGACGAGAAGGACAACAACTGCAACGGCGTGGTGGACGACGGCTTCGACAAGAGCTCGCTGGCCCACTGTGGCACCTGCAACACGCCCTGCGCGCGGGCCAACGCCACCCCCGTGTGCACCACCGGCACCTGCCGCATCGCCAGCTGCAACCCGGGCTTCGTCAACGCCGACGGCAACGACGCCAACGGCTGCGAGTACATGTGCACCGTGACCGGCGCCGAGGTGTGCGACGGCTTCGACAACAACTGCAACGGCACGGTCGACGAGGGCTTCTCGACGGTGACCGACCCGCTCAACTGCGGGCAGTGTGGCCGGGCGTGCAGCGTGGTCAACGGGCACATCTCGACCTACGCCTGCGTGGCTTCGACCTGCGGCATCCAGCTCTGCTCCACCGGCTTCGATGACTGCGACCAGTCGTACGCCAACGGCTGCGAGAAGAACGTGAGTACGGACCTCAACAACTGCGGCTCGTGCAACAACGTGTGCGCCGTGGCCAACGGCACGCCGGGGTGCGCCAGCAGCGCGTGCACCGTGGCCAGCTGCAACGTGGGCTTCGGCAACTGCAACAACGTGGTCGCCGACGGGTGCGAGGTGAACACCACCACCAACGTGAACCACTGCAGCGCCTGCGGGGTGCCGTGCCCGACGCGGGCCCACGCCACCTCGTCGTGCGCCAGCTCGATGTGCGGCTTCCAGTGCAACGTGGGCTTCGTGGATCTCGACGGCCTCGCGGCCACGGGCTGCGAGTACGCCTGCACCTCGAGCGGGGTCGATGCGCCGGACTACCCGCTCTTCATCGACTCGAACTGCGACGGCGTGGACGGTGACGCCAGCGCGTCGATCTTCGTGGCCACCACCGGCGCCGACACCAACGTGGGCACGCGGCAGTCGCCCAAGAAAACCATCGGCGCGGCGATCGTCGCTGCCGACGCAGCGAGCCCGAAGAAGGCCGTGCTCGTCGCCACCGGCACCTACGCCGAGTCCGTCACCATGCGGGGCGGGGTGAGCGTGTACGGCGGCTACGACGCGACCAACAACTGGAGCCGGGCCGCGGCGAACCTCACCATCATCTCCGGTGGCTCCACGGCGGTGACGGCGCAGAACCTCACCCAGGCGACCGAGTTGCAGTTCGTGCGCGTGGTGGCGGCCAACGCCACCGGCACCGAGGCGAACGGCGATGGCCGCTCGAGCGTCGCGGTGCGCCTGGTCAACAGCATGGCGGGGCTCACCGTGAACGGTTGCGACCTCAAGGCCGGGGCCGGCAGCGCGGGCGCGGCGGGAACGCCGGGCAGCACGGGGGCCATCGGCCCGACTGGAGGAAACGCCGGCGCTGGTGGCGCGACGCCCACGGCCCGCGGCACCGGGGCGACCGGCACGTGCGGAGGCTCGGGTGGTGACGGCGCGTTCGGCGTGAACGGCACGACGATGGGCAACACCGGCATCATCGGCGGCACGGTCGCCGGCGGCGGCACCGCGGGGAACCCGGGCTCCGGTGGCTCCGCAGGGTCCTGCGGCACGACGAGCGCGAGCAACGGCAACCCGGCGCCCCCGGTGACGGCGCCCGGCGGCGCGGGCAACCCCGGCCTGAACGCGGCAGCAGGCTCGGTGATGGGCGTGATCGACATCGCCGGTCTCTACGTGCCTCCCCCGGGACTGGCGGGAAGTGTCGCCAAGCCGGGCGGCGGCGGCGGTGGTGGTGGCTCGGGTGGCGGCACCGCCGGTGGTACGAACTTCTTCTGCACCGACTGCAGCGGGATCGACAGCGGCGGTGGTGGCGGTGGTGGCGCCGGTGGCTGCGGCGGAACCCCCGGCGTTGGGGGGCGTGGCGGCGGCGGGAGTTTCGCCGTCACCTCGACTTCGTCGTCGCTCACGTTGACGGCTACCACCATGTCGACCGCTGCCGGTGGCAACGGTGGCAACGGGGGGAATGGTGGTGCTGGTGGCAGTGGTGGTCCCGGAGGTTCGGGTGCCCTGGGCCAGGTGCGCAGCAGCGGCTGCAACACGCACAACGGTGGCACCGGCGCGACGGGCGCCACGGGTGGCCAGGGCGGCACCGGCGGTGGCGGTAGTGGCGGTCCCGGCGGGCCTTCGATCTGCGTACTCGTGTCGGGCAACTCGCCGGCCACCACCGGTAACACCTGCCTCAACGGCGCAGGCGGCCCGGGCGGCACCGGCGGCTCGAACAGCCTTCAGCCGGCGGCCAGCGGCATCACCGGTACCAGCTCGCAGCAGCTCGTCATTCCCTGATCAGGGGGCGAGCTGCAGCAGCCCCTGCTTCACCAGCCAGCCGACGACGAAGCCCGCGATCCACGGGCGTCGATCCACCAGGCGGGCGCGCATCTCGGTCTCGACCGAGGCCAGGGTGCGCGGCGTGGTCGTGTTGATGAGCAGCGCGCGCACGTCCTCCTCGACGAAGAGGTGCTTCAACTCGGGATAGATCACGAAGTCCTGCGACTTCTCGGCGCGCACCACGAGCCGTGACGGATCGGCCGGGGCGCTGGTGAAGTGGCCGAAGAAGTCGCCGTAGTCGAGCTGCAGCGGGTGGGCTCGGCCCGAGGGCTTCGCGCCCGTCGCCGCCAGCCGGTGCCACTCGTACTCGTAGCGCGGAATGACCACGTCCCAGCCGAAGCGGCTGCGGGCGCGCTCCAGGCCGGCGCGACCGAGCTTCGCCCGGCGCACGGGATCCATCGCCAGGCCGCGCAGCGCCTCCTCGAGCGCGCGCAGGTCGACCTCGATCGACTGGCCCAGCACCAGGTGCAGCGGGCGCTCGTAGAGCAGCGGGGCCACCTCCGACAGCTCGCTCCAGTCGACGTTGAGCCGCGTGGGCACGCGCACGCCCACCTCGTCGTCGATGGTGTCCTTGTACCCGTCGAAGTCGGACGCCACGACGGGCAGCCCGGCGGCCATGGCCTCGATGACCGACTGGCCGAAGGTCTCCTGCACGTTGTCCGCGGGGGACACGAAGATGTCGCTGGCCGCGAGCAGGTCCTTCTTCTCGTCGTCGGTGAAGTCGACCTTGAGGCGCAGGCGATCGAACACGCCCAGGTGCCGCGACCACAGCTCGATCATCTCCGGGGTCTTGGTGCCCTGGCGGGCGCCGGCGAGCAGCAGGTACACCGGGGGCATGCCCGCGGAGGGCCGGCTCACGAGGCGCTCGAGCACGCGCAGCACGGGGAAGAGGTCGAGCTTGTCGAACTCGGTGAAGCGCGCGAGGCAGGTCACGAGGCACGCGTTCTCGGGGAGGTTGAGGGCGCGGCGGGTGGCGAGGCGATCGCCCCCCTGGACGCTGTCGAAGTCGACGCCCAGCGGGACCACCGGCAGGTCCCACCGGGGGAGCGCGCCTCCGAAGCCCACGGCCTGCGCTTCCTTCTCGAGCCGGGCAAAGCTCTTCTCGATGACCCCGCGGCCCGCGGTCGACGAGCAGAACAGCGCGTCCGACGCCGAGGGGCGCACCAGCAGGTGGCGGGCGAGCTCCTGGTGAAAGCGCGGGTACGACAGCGAGTGGATCTGCCCCGTCACCGGCACCGTCTTGCTGGCGAAGCGATCGCGCGTGGCGAGCAGATCGTAGAGCCGGTCGACGTGGGAGGCGTGGTGCAGCACGTCCAGGCGGCCGCGGGCGAGCAGCTCGGGCAACTGCCAGACGGTGTACGCGGCGAGCCGCTCCTCCGGCACGTTCCAGTGCTGCGTGAGTTGCTCCAGCGCGTGGAGGTCGGCCGTCTCTCCGATGAAGAGCGAGACCTCCTCGAAGCTCGAGTAGCGCAGCAGCGCCTTGAGGAACTGCGCGTTGGCCACCGTTCGGCCCACCAGCGGTTGTCCCGGCGTGTTCCAGGTTCCCGGCGCGGCCAGCATTCCCAGCGTTCGCATGGGGCCGCTCCTACCACGCTCGGTCTTCGGGTATGCCTCGGCCGACGTGAGCGACAAGCGACGAGAAAAGCTGCTCCCCGTGACCCACTGGCCCACCGAGGAAGAGGCCCGCGCGTCGCGCTGGTTTACTCCGCTGTCCCTGGGGCCGGTCACCGCGGCGACGCGCACCTGGGTGCCGGCGATGGTGCCGTGGCGCTCGAACGAAGCGGGCGAGGTCACCCCCGAGGTCATCGCCTGGTACGAGCGCTTCGCGCGGGGACGTCCGGGCGTGCTGGTGGTCGAGGCCACGGGCATTCGCGACGTGCCCTCGGGGCCGTTGCTGCGCGCCGGTGACGAGCGCTGTGTCGAAGGGCTCTCTCGGCTGGTGGCCGCGGTCAAGGCCGCGAGCGGGGGCGAGACGAAGGTCTTCATCCAGCTCATCGACTTCCTCGCCATCAAGCGTCGGCCCACGCGCGAGGCGTTCCTCTCGCGGTTCCTCGAGGTCACGCCCCGGCTCCGCGCGGCCCTGGGCCTCACCGACGACGCCGCGGTGCGCGCGCACCTGCTGACGCTCGACGAAGACGCGCTGCGCTCGCTGCTCCCCGCCCGCGACTTCGAGGCGATGCGCATGGGGCTGCGAGAGCGGGTGACGGACACCCACCTGCCGCACATCGAGGGGCTGCCCCGCACCTTGCCTTCGCTCTTCGCCGCGGCGGCGCAGCGGTGCGCGCGCGCCGGCTTCGATGGCGTCGAGCTGCACTTCGCCCACGCGTACACCATGGCCTCGTTCCTCTCGGCGCGGAACACGCGGGCCGACGGTTACGGCGGTTCGCGCGAGCATCGCGTGCGCTTGCCGCTCGAGGTCTTCCGCGCGGTACGGGCAGCGGTGCCGGCGAGCGTCGCAGTCGGGTGTCGCTTCCTCGCCGACGAGATCATCGACGACGGCAACCGGGCCCACGACGCGGCCTTCTTCGGCGTGGAGTTCGCCCGCGCGGGGATGGACTTCCTCTCGCTCTCGCGGGGCGGCAAGTTCGAAGACGCGAAGCAGCCGAAGGTCGGCGCCTCGGCCTACCCGTACACCGGACCCTCGGGCCACGAGTGCATGCCCACCACGAAGCTCGCGGTGCCCTGGGGCCGCAATGTCCAGGCGGTGGAAGAGGTGAAGCGCGCGGTGCTCGGCGCCGGCTTCGCCACGCCGGTGGTGCTCTGCGGGGGCATCGCCACCTTCGAGCAGGCCGAGGCGTTGCTCGAAAGGGGCAGCGCCGACGCCATCGCCAGCGCGCGGCAGTCGCTGGCCGACCCCGACTGGTTCCTGAAGTTGCGAACGGGGCGCGGGGCGGAGCTGCGGCGCTGCCTCTTCACCAGCTACTGCGAGGGCCTCGACCAGGCGCACGAGGTGGTGACCTGCCAGCTGTGGGATCGCCTCAAGGGGCTGCCCGATGACGCCACGGCCGCGCGCACCGACGACGGGCGACGGCTGCTCGCGCCGGAATGGGAGCCCGGGCCCAGCCCATCGAAATGACGCGCCGGACGCATCAGGTTGAAGCCGACCGGCGCGCCAGGGCCGCGGAATGAGGCGCGCCGGCGCTGGCATCGATGCTGCTCTTCGTTCCGGGGGACTCGAACCAGGAGCACTTCGATGAACGAACTCGTCCCGCAGGACTGGAACGCACCGTATTGGGAAGAGAAGACGCACGGCCTGATGTGGAACCAGGTGAAGGATGGCGTGAAGCGGGACCAGGCCAAGACCGACGCGCGCTGGGTCGAGCAGGAGTCGGCCTACCGCTACGGCGTCGGCGCGCACGTGCAGTACGGCGCGGCTTTCACCACCTGGAATGAGGCCCTCGAGAAGAAGCTCGCGCTCGAGTGGAACGAGGACCGCACCGGCAAGAGCTTCGAGGGCGTGCGCGAAGCCGTGCACGCCGGGTGGGACGCGAAGAAGTTGGGCTACGTGCAGGACCTCTCGCGCCGGGTGCTCGACAACACCGACTTCCGCCGCGTGCTGTACACCGCGCACTTCTCGCAGTTGGTGGCGATGTCGCTGAAGCCGAAGGAGGAGCTCGGCGCCGAAGCACACCCCGTCGACCAGTTCTTCCGCTTCGAGGCAGGCGAGGGCGAGGTGGTGATCGACGGGCTCAAGTCAGCGGTGCGCGAGGGCGTCGCGGTGCTCGTCCCTGCGAATTCCCGGCACAACGTCACCAACACCGGCGCGGGTCACCTCAAGTTCTATACGGTGTACTCGCCGCCCAATCATCGCGACGGGGTGGTGCATCACACGCGCGCTGACGCCGAGGCGGATCACGAGCGCTTCGACGGCGCCACCACCGAGCACGGCCCGGGCTGAGCACGCACCCCCAGCCAAGCGAGCGCGGAACCCCGGAGATCAGCTAAGAAATCCCTCCAGTGCTCTCCCTCGTTCTCGCGGTCTCGTTGGCAGGCACTCCGGAGCTCGCGGTGCTGAGTTCGCGCGGCGAGGTGGGCGAGCTGCGGTTCCAGCCGCTGTTCGCCACCACGCTCAGCGAGCCCGTGGTGCGCTTCACGCATGGGGAGGGCAGCCCGGTGCTCGGCAGCGTGCTGCCCGGTACGCGGGTGGTGGTGGCTTCGGTCGCGATGCGCAGCGGGGGGGATCTCTCGTTCGCCAGCGCCTTGGTGCGCCTCGAGGCCGGCAAGCCCGCGCGAATGCTCGCGGACCAGCTCGTTTATGGCTCGCGGCCACTGGTCACCGGCGAGGGCC
>CAIVGN010000031.1 GCA_903905455.1 uncultured Archangium sp. | reverse complement strand
GTGAACAACGAGAGGGCCTGGCGGGCGCTGCGCTGGGCCGTGGTGTCCGACTGCTCGAAGGGCGGGTACAGCTCCGAGGGCGGCGGCGCAGTGCGGGCGTCGGTGAAGGCGAGGTGACACGCGCGGCAGCGCACGATGTCGTAGCCCTGCGTGGAGGGGAACTCGACGGCCATGTCGGCGCCGCCGCACATCGGGCAAATCAGGGAGTCACTCATGGTGGTTCTTGACCGGGATCGTGGAGTGCTTCGGATCGCCCACGTACAGCGGCAGCCCGATGTTGTCCTTGTAGACGCGCGCCAGGTAGATGCCGAGCGTGCCCGCCGCCAGCGCCAGCCAGCCGAGGTGAAGCGCGACGCCCGCGGCGAACCAGCGCACGAGGGTGTCGGTGGGCAGCGACGTCCACAGCACGAAGGCCGGCGCGGCGACGAGATCGAGGCCGAAGAGCGCCGTGCCCACGTAGGCCAGCACGCGCAACGGCAGCGTCGACGACGACAAGATGCCGGCCACGCCGAAGCGGATGGCGCTGAACAGGTTGTAGTGCGTCTCGCCGATGATGCGCTTCTCGCGCTTGTAGGCGATGCCCTCGCGGCGGAACCCGACGTAGCCCACCTGGCCGCGCACGAAGGGGAACGTGCTGCGCGTGGCGAGCACGTAGTCCTTCACCTTGCGGTCGATGAGGAAGAACTCCGCCATGTCGAGCACGATCTCGTGATCGGCCACGCGCTTGGTCACGCGGTAGAAGAGCTTGCGCGCGAGGTGCATCAGCACGAACTCTTCCCGGCGGGCCCGGATGCCGTAGGCGATGTCGGCGCCGGCCAGCCAGCGCTCGATGAATTTGGGGATCATCTCCGGCGGGTCTTCGCAGTCGACGTCGATGTTCACCGACGCGTCACCCGAGGCGTGCCGCATGCCCGCGGAGATCGACGCCTGGTAGCCGTAGTTGCGGCTCATGGTGAGCATCTGCACCCGCGGGTCCTTCGCGCGCAGCGCCAGCACCTCGGCCTCCGTGCGGTCGGTGGACCGGTTGTTCACGAAGAGGATCTCGAAACGAACGCGATCCTCCAGGGGGGCGATCGAAGCCACCAGGCGCCCGTAGAAGAGCGGCACCGCCTGCTCCTCATTGAAGACAGGGCAGACGATGGTGACGAGCTTCCGGGTGTCGGGCGACGGGGCATCCATGTGCGCGCCGCGCTCCTACCCTGCCCCCGCCCGCCGGTGAAGCTCTAGCGACAGGGGCGTCTCGCGCCGGGGCGAAACACACAGCGTGAACGCCTCGACCTCCCCGCAGACGAAGCCGGCGGCGGTGAAGTCCGCGAGGAATTCCGGGAAGTACGGGAGGTAGACCGTGTCGTCCTTCAGCTCGCTGGGGCGCAGGTGCCGGGTGCAGTCGGTGCCCGGGGGCGCCCGGCCGACGTGGCCGCTGTTGATGCTCAGGTGCTGCCGCGCGGCTTCCCAGGACAGCCGGGACACCAGCTGGGGGTTGAACGGGCACACCCACTGCAACTGCACCGGCTGGATGACCACGTGCCGGTAGCCCTGGCTGAGCAACTGCCACGCGGGGTCCTGGAAGGTGGTGAACACCGGGTAGTCGCGGTTCACGCCCGAGCGCGCGGGGTCGAAGTCGGCCACCTGGAGCAGCACCGCCGCCCCCAGCACCAGCGTCCGCACCGGCTTCGAGAGCCGCGCCGCCGTGAGCACCGCCGTCATCGTCAGCAGCGCGAAGAGCGGCCACACGAAGCGCCCGGAACTGCGGAAGATCGACGGCCAGGGCGCGAGCTTCTCGTAGAACTTCGTGAAGTCCGCGACCGGGGCCCCGGCGAGCGTGACCTGGTTCGACAACGCGTAGAAGGCCATCACCGCGCAGGCGATGAGCAGGGGCACCACCGTCAGCACCTCCGCGCGAGACGGCCTGAACTTCACCAGCAGGCCCACGCGCAGCACCAGCAACGCCAGCGTGCCCAGGCCGAGGTACGCGTAGCCCTCGTACTGCCGGCCGCCCATGGCGATGGGGCCCAGCAGGCGGCTCCAGGTGGTGGGGTTCACCAGGGTCAACAGGTCGGCCGAGAACTGGCCAAAGCCCTCGACGGTGAGGCTGCCCGTGGGCGTCGAGCGCACGCCGGACACGAAGCCGAAGAGCCACAGCGCGAAGACACAGACCGCCGGGCCCGAGACCAGCCACGCGATCGCTTCGCCCACCCGGAACTGCTTCGCGACGAGCGCCAGCCGCACCAGCGAGGCCCCGACGAGCACCGAGGCCATCACCGCGAGGTACGCGTGGACGCCGCACGCCACGAAGCCCAGGCCCAGCGTCACCAGCGCCGTCCGCCGCGCGCTCGAGAGCGAGGCCACCGGCCACACGCACGCGCCCACCAGTCCCGTCAGCACCCAGAACCCGAGGAACGGCGGGTGCCCGTAGCGCGTGCTCACGATGGGGTTCATCACGAAGAGGCAGCCCGCCAACGCGAGGCTCGCCGTGTCCTTGAGCCAGGCGCGGCACACCAGGACCCCCGCGACGCCGGTGCCGATCACCCCGCTCACCATCCACAACCCGAAGAGCTGGAGCCGATCTCCGAAGAACGGAGACACCAACTTGCCGAGCACCGTGAGGAGGGGGATGGAGTCGGTCAACGCCGCGCTCGTGCCCGTCGGCGCCACGAGATCCGGGGCCTGGCCGAAGGGGATCGCCCATGGCGCGCTGCGCGCGAACAGCCACCCGAAGAAGTGGGCCAGCCAGTCGCCGTCCATCATCCAGTCGACCGCGGTGGGGTCGGCGAACTTCGTCAGGCCCAGCGCCTTCGCCCAGAAGAAGCCCCACACCGCGACGATCACCAGGGCGCGAACGGTCGTGGAACGGGTCGCCATCGCGCGTCCGAATAGCCCGAACCATGGTCCGTGTCGTGGGCCTCGCGTCGATGCACCCTGAGCAAATTCAAGCCACTGCGGCTGGCACCAAGTGTGCTCGGCACCCACCTCGAGGGGAGTCAGCGCATGGAGCTGTGGCAGGTGAAGAGGCGGTATCGGCTGCTGGCGGTGCGGCTGCGGCGACTGAAGACCACCGCCACCGAGGTGCTGCAGGCCGAAGAGCAGGTGCTGGTGGCGCTGCTGCAGGGCGATCGCCTCGAGACCGAGCTCGCGGTGCTGCGCATGGCAAGGCGTTGCACGAAGGCGCGGCTGCGACGCATGCAGGTCTGGCTCGGGGGCACGGTGCTGCTGCTCCACACGCCGATGCCCCTGGTGCTGGGTGATGAAGGTGAGGCGCTCGACTTCTACGAGGCCCAGCTCGGGCGCGTGGGCGCGGCGCAGGCGGTCCACGTGGCGCAGCAACTGAGGCGCGAACTCTCACACCTCGACGCGCGCCAGGACGAGGTGAAGGGCCGCCTCCAACGCCTGGGCTCCGTCGCCGGCCATCACCTCGAGTGCCTCGTCCGCTCACTTCGGGCGGGTCTCGGGAGACACGACACGGCGACGCTTGAACCACCCTCCCCCGGCGATTAGTGCACGCTGCATATGTTGCAGCTCGGCATCGACGGCTTCACCTTCGACGATCTCCATCGCGCGGCAGGTCTCCAGCGGCTCCACGGTCGCTTCCTCACTTCGCTCCATGACGCGCAGCCGGCCCTCGCCACGCGCTTGGCCCAGTACCGGGAAGCGCTGCAGGCCGGCACCGCGCGCGGAGGACTCACCGGCCCCGTCGAGTCCGAGCTGCTCATCGCCGTCGCCGCCGAGATCAGCCGCTTCGTGGGCAAGCTGTTCAACGTCGAGGCCCCGCTGGCGCAGCTGCGCACGAAGCTCACCGGCGAAGGCGCGCTCTTCGAGTTCAAGCGCGAGTTCGTCACCCGCCGGGTCTTCAAGAAGGGCGCGATCGATCGCCCCACGCGCGAAGAGCTGCCGCAGCTCGACGCCCGCGTGGCCCTGCTGCTCTCCCTGGGCTTCAGCGCCCAGCTGCCCCCCGGCACGGCCACCACCGGCGGCTTCGATCACGAGCGCGCGCTCGCCGAGACCACGCTCCAGCTGATGAACCTCGAGCGCCGGCTCGACCTCACGCACTGGGAACCGCTGCGGGCCCGGCTGCTCGCCACCCCCGAGGGCACCGACGCCTTCGGCTCGTCGCTCGTCGGTGAGCCGCTGGCCCAGGTCAAGGCGCTCCTCTCGCTGGTCGATCGCTGGATGTTCGCGCGCGCCAGCTTCACCCACACCTTCGAAGGCTGGAGCACCGTCACCCAGCAGCGCCCGCTCATCCCCGACAAGCTGGTGGAGCTGCACCTGCCCGACCCGTCGACCCCCGAGGTCTTCGAGGGCCCCGAGCACCACCTGCGCCGTCGCGATGGCTTCACGCTCACCGACCCGCGCGCCGACGCCCGGCACGTGATGGCCGAGGTCGACACCTGCGTGCTGTGCCACGAGCGCGAGAAAGACTCGTGCAGCAAGGGCTTCAAGGAGAAGGACCCGGTCGCCGCCGGCAACACCTTCAAGCTCAACGCCCAGGGAACCCCGCTCGCTGGCTGCCCGCTCGAGGAGCACATCTCCGAGATGCACGTGCTCAAGGGCCGCGGCGACTCGCTGGGCTCGCTGGCCATGGTGATGCTCGACAACCCCATGTGCCCGGGCACCGGTCATCGCATCTGCAACGACTGCATGAAGGCCTGCATCTTCCAGAAGCAGGAGCCGGTGAACATCCCGCAGATCGAGACCAGCACGCTCACCGACGTGCTCGCGCTGCCGTACGGCTTCGAGATCTACGGCCTGCTCACGCGCTGGAACCCGCTCAACGTGAAGCGCCCCTTCGCCGCGCCGGCCATGGGCAAGAACGTGCTCGTCGTGGGCCAGGGTCCCGCGGGCTATACGCTCTCGCACTACCTGCTCAACGAAGGCTTCACCGTGGTGGGCATCGACGGGCTGAAGATCGAGCCCTTCCCCGACGAGCTCACCTTCGCCAACGGCACGCCCGCCCCCATCGAAGACTGGAAGACCATCGCCGGCGCGCTCGATGAGCGGGTGCTCGCGGGCTTCGGCGGCGTCAGCGAGTACGGCATCACCGTGCGCTGGGACAAGTCGTTCCTCGCGCTGATCCACCTCACGCTCTCGCGCCGCGAGGGCTTCCGCGTCTACGGCGGGATCCGCTTCGGCGGCACGCTCACCATCGACGACGCGTGGAAGCTGGGCTTCGACCACGTGGCCATCGCCGCCGGTGCCGGGCGCCCCACCATTCCCTCCATGAAGAACAACCTCATTCGCGGGGTGCGCGCGGCCAGCGACTTCCTCATGGGGCTGCAGCTCTCGGGGGCCTTCAAGCGCGACTCGCTCTCGAACCTCCAGGTGCGACTGCCGGCCCTCGTCATCGGCGGCGGGCTCACCGGCGTGGACACCGCCACCGAGCTGTTCGCCTACTACCCGGTGCAGGTCGAGAAGGTGCTCAAGCGCCACGAAGGCCTCGTCGCCGAGCTGGGTGAAGCGGCGATCTTCTCCCGGTTCAACGCCGAGGAGGGCCTCGTGTACCGCGAGTTCCTCGACCATGGCCGCGCGGTGCGGGCGGAACGCGAGCGCGCGAAGCAGGCCCACGAAGCCCCCGACTTCATCAAGCTGGTGCGCGGCTGGGGCGGCGTCTCGCTGTGCTACCGCCGCGGGTTGACCGACGCCCCCGCCTACCGCCTCAACCACGAAGAGGTGACCAAGGCCCTCGAGGAAGGCATCCGCTTCATCGAGCGCGTCTCGCCCATCGAGGCGGTGCCCGACGAGCACGGCGCGGTGAAGGCCCTCAAGTTCGAGCGCATGGCCCTGGTGGACGGCAAGCTCAAGAGCACCGGCCAGCAGCTCGAGCTCCCCGCGCGTACGGTGTGCGTGGCCGCGGGCACCTCGCCCAACGTCACCTACGAGCGCGAGTACCCCGGCACCTTCTCCCTCGACGCGCAGGGCTCGTTCTTCCGCAACTACGACGCCGTACCCCGCGGCCACGACTTCGAGCTCGTCGAGCAGCCCGTGCACCAGGACATCTCGCGCGACGTGGGCTTCTTCACCAACTACCAGGCGGGCGGGAAGTTCATCACCTTCTACGGCGACAACCACCCGACCTACGCCGGCAACGTGGTCAAGGCCATGGCCTCGGCCCGCGATGGCTACCCGCACGTGGCGAAGCTCTTCGCTGGCCACGCGGCGTCGCTCGCGCCCACGGAGCAGCCGCAGCGGGAAGCCGGGCGTCGCGCGCTGTTCGAGCGCCTCGACCACGCCTTCCTCGCCACCATCGAGGCCATCAACCGGCTCACGCCCACCATCGTCGAAGTCGTGGTCCGCGCCCCCTTCGCCGCGCAGCACTTCGAGCCGGGCCAGTTCTACCGGCTGCAGAACTTCGAGCGCACCGCGCCCCTCGTCGAGGGCACCCGGCTCACCATGGAGGGCCTCGCGCTCACCGGCGCCTGGGTCGACAAGGAGCGCGGCCTGATGTCCACCATCGTGCTCGAGATGGGCACCAGCTCCCGCATGTGCGCGATGCTCAAGCCCGGCCAGCGGGTGACCCTCATGGGCCCCACGGGCGCGCCGACGCACATCACCCGGAACGAGACGGTGCTGCTCGCCGGCGGGGGCCTGGGCAACGCGGTGCTCTTCTCCATCGGCACGGCGCTCCGCGCGGCCGGCTGCAAGGTCCTGTACTTCGCGGGGTACCGGAAGGCCGACGACGTCTACAAGCTCGACGATCTCGAGCGCGCCGCCGACCAGGTCATCTGGGCCGTCGACGGAGGCACGCCGCTCTTGCCGCGGCGCCCGCAGGACAAGAGCTTCGTGGGCAACATCGTCCAGGCCATCCTCTCGTACGGCAAGGGCGAGCTGGGGCCGACGATGTTCGAGCTGAAGAACGTCGACCGCATCATCGCCATCGGCAGCGACCGCATGATGAAGGCCGTCCGCGAGGCCCGGCATGGCGTGCTCCAGCCGCTGCTCAAGGCCGACCACTGCGCGCTCGGCAGCATCAACTCGCCGATGCAATGCATGATGAAGGAGATCTGCGCCCAGTGCCTGCAGCGCCACGTCGACCCGCGCACCGGCAAGGAGTCCTTCGTCTTCTCCTGCTTCAACCAGGACCAGGAGCTCGACCACGTCGACTTCGCGCACCTCGACATGCGGCTGCGCGCCAACTCGGTGCTCGAGAAGCAGAGCGATCTCTTCTTCGGCCAGCTCGTGCGCCGGCACCCCGAACTGCACGGCACTTGATGCCGAGCGTCGGCTCGCTGACGCGTCAGGGGTCCCCCAAGGTTGCGGGCGCCCCAGCGCGTTTCGCCGGGTGACTCCGCAATCCATGCGCTTGGCGCGGAGCTCGGGGTGGAACGGCGCATGCTTTGTGCGCGGCCATGCAAACGTGGTCGGTGCAGGGAGTGGAGACGCAGACGCGCGCGGAGTCCTGGTCGCCCGCGATTCCCCAGGAAGCAGTCGACGCGGCGAAGCTCCTGTCGTGTTGGGTGCTGTGCGTGGTGCCGGCGGTGCTCTCGACCTCGCACCAATACACCTGGAGCCTGCTGATCTTCGTCGCGCCGCTCGGGCTGACCAGCCACGCGCTCTACCGCCGGGGCACGCTGGCCACCCTGTGGAAGCCGCTGACCCTCGCGCTCTCCCTCCTGGTGCCCATGGGCGCGGTGCTCACCGTGGGCCTCGCCGATGACTTCTTCGTGTACCCCACGACCAGCGCCACGCTCGGGGTCACCATCCCCGCGTTCGATCTCACCGGGGTCGATCACGCCTTCCAGATCCCCATCGAAGAGCTCGCCTTCTACGTGCTGGGCTTCGCCTCGCTGCTCCTGCTCTACGCCTGGGCCGACGAGGTGCTCGTGCCCAGGCCGCGCGCGCTGGGCCGGCGCCTCGACGTCTCCCTGCCCGAGTTCCTGGTGGCCCTGGCCGGCGGCGTGTCGTTGTGCGTCGCGGGCTGGGCCGTGCAACGCGTCGCCAACCCCACGGCCACCGCGCCCGGCTACTGGATGTACCTGATGCTCGTACCGCTGCCGGTGATGGTGGCCTACGGGCCCGCGGTCGCGCACCGCATCAACTGGTCCGCCCTGGTGCTGGTGTGCCTCGCGCTGTGGGGGCACTCCATCCTCTGGGAGGTGACGCTCGCCATTCCCCAGGGATGGTGGGGCTACCAACGCGCGTCGATGCTGGGCCTCGAGGTCGCCGCGTGGCACCGCCTGCCGCTGGAGGCCGTGCTGGTGTGGCTGATGACGCCGCTGGCGACGATCATCACCTACGAGACCCTGCGGGCCCGGCTGGCCTTCGTGTCCCGGAGGTCGCCGTGAACGCCCCCGACGTCACCCTGCTCAAGCGCCTGAGCGCCCTCGCCGGCCTCATCCTCTTCATGGTCGTGGCCCGCTTCGGCGCCGACGCCCTGGGCCTCAAGCTGCCCTGGTACCTGCTCCACGAACTGGTGGTGCTGCTGGTGCCCATGGGGTGGCTGCTCTTCGAGGTGTACCCGAAGCTGAGAGCCGCGCAGCGCATCGCCTTCGTCATCACCTCCGGGCTCTTCATCTCGCTTTCCGCCATCGCCGAGCTGCTGGCCATCGAGCGCCGGTACTGGGGCTTCTACACGGGCCTCGACCCGCTCTCGGGCTTCGACCTCGGGGCCATCCCGCTCGAGGAATTCCTCTCGTACCCCATGCTCTTGAACCTCCCCATCCTCTGGTACCTGTGGCTGGGTCGCGTCTTCGGGGCCCGGCCGGCGATCCCCGCGGCGGCCACGACCTGGCTGCGGCGCGCGGCCTGGGTGAGCCTCATCGCGGCCCTCGGCTTCGCGGCCCTGGCGCTGCTGGGCGTCGGCACCGCGGCCCCGGTCGACGCCCAGCCCGGCCCCGACGCCATGGGCGCCATCCGTTTCGCGGCCGGCCCCAGGCAGTACGGGTGGACCATCGTGCAGCTGCTCGGCTGGGCGGGCACCTTCAGCGTCGCCGCGAAGGTCGTGCACCGGCTGCACTGGCAACGCCTGATGGTGCTGGTGTTGACCTACTTTCCCTTCGCGCTCTTCTTCGAGCTCCTCGCCTGCGGTCGCGGGTGGTGGGTGTGGAACACGCAGCAGGCCATCGGGCTGACCGCCTGGGTGCTGCCGGTCGAGAGCTTCAGCATGTACCTGACGGGTGCGCTGTTCCCCACCCTGTGTTTCGAGTGGCTGGTTCCCTCGTGCGAGGTCGAAGCGACGGGCGCTGCCCAGGCTGCGTAGCGGCGGCCGGGTCGCAAAATCGCCTCTGCCCCTGCGCCGAGTAGGATCCTTGGTCGTGGGCGTCTGGGAATTCCTCACCGAACCTTCGGCCGCGGTCCGCGGGCAGCATCACCGACGTCAGTCTCGGCTGATGTCGGCGGTGCTCGTCTTCGTCGTGCCCACGTACCTCGTGATGGCGCTGGCGGCAGCCGTTTCGCGAACCGTCGCGGTCACCACCACGGACTTCGTGCTCGGTGGGGTGTTGGGCCTGATGTCGCTGGTGGGCTACCTCCTCAACCGCACCGAGCAGTACCAGCGCGGCGCACACCTGCTCACGCTCACGGCCATCGTGGGGGCCTGCTTCGTCAGCGCCCGGGAACCCGACCCGGTGCGCGCGATTTACAGCGCGATGATCGCCCTGACCGGCCCGCTCTACGCGAGCTTCCTGCTCTCGGCCCGGGCCACGCTCTTCTCGTCGCTGGGGTGCCTCGCCCTGGGCGTTGCGGTGCTGATCGGCAACCCGGCCGTGCCCAGCTCCATGGCGGTGATCCCCATCTTCTTCATGGCCTACGTGCTCGCGTTGACCGTGGTGAGCGCCGCCCTGCGCCAGCGCCAGGTGAAGGACCTCGAGGGCGCCGCGGCCCTCCTCCGCTCGACCCTCGACGCCTCGCCCGACGCGGCGATCATCATCGACCCGCTCCAGCGCGTGACCGAGTGGAGCCTGGTCGCGGCCCGGCTGCTCGGCGTCTCGTCGGTCGACGCGCTGGGAAAGGACCTGACCACCCTCGCCCGCTCCCCCAACGAGTCGACGTTCGCGGCCAGCGACCAGGCCCGCCGCCTGGAGTTCGACGCCACCCGCCTCGAGGGCTCCACCTTTCCCTGCGAAGGGCTGCTCGCGCCCCTGCCCGATGGCCGCTCGGCCGTCTTCCTGCGCGACGTGTCGGATCGCAAGCAGATGGAGGCCCGGCTGATGATGACCGATCGCCTCGAGACGATGGGCCGCATGGTCGCGGGCGTGGCCCACGAGATCAACAACCCGCTCTCGTACGTCACGGCGAACCTCAACTACCTCTCCACGCGGCTCGCCGAAGAGCAGCTGGTGCCCGAAGACGCGAAGACGGTCATCGACGAGACCCGGCAGGGCACGCGGCGCATCCAGACCATCGTGCAGGATCTCCGCATCTTCTCGCGCAGCGGCGAGTTCGAGGCCGTCAACGCCGTGGACATCGAGGCCGTGCTCGACTCCGTGCTCACCCTCGCCCAGCAGCGCGTGAAGGAAGCCCGGGCCACCGTGACCCGGCAGTTCGGGAACGTGGGCAGCGTGTACGGCATCGAGAGCCGGCTGGGGCAGGTCTTCTTGAACCTGATCGTCAACGCGGCCCAGGCGCTGGGTGATTCCGAGCGCCGCGAGATCATCGTCTCCACCGTGCGCGAGGGGGACCGGGTGATCATCGGGGTGCGCGACTTCGGCCCCGGCGTTCCCGAGACCATCCGCCCGAGGCTCTTCACGCCCTTCTTCACCACCAAGCCCGCGGGCCAGGGCACCGGCCTCGGCCTCTACATCAGCCAGAACATCATCTCCGGCCTCAAGGGCGAGCTCCGCCTCAGCAGCCCGGGCCAGGGCGCGCTCTTCGAGGTCGTGCTCCCCGCCTATTCGGGCTTCTGACCGACCACCACCAGGTTGGTCGCAGGCCACGGGAGCTTCGCGCCGGCGTCGTCCATCACCTCCAGGGTGCCCTCGTAGCGGTGCTGGACGATCCACGTGTTGGCGTAGGCGTGCAGGTGCAGCGGGGTGAAGCCGGCCTGGACCAACGCCGTGCGCCACCCCTCGAGCGTGAGCGGGCCGAACTCCTCGTGCACCTCGATGTGCCAGTTCTTGAGGTAGTCCTTCTTGCAGAGGAACTCGTTGGCATCGTGCGCCGAGAGCCGCACCGTGTCGGCCGAGAGCCGCTCGAACTTCGCGCCCCGGCCGTGACAGAACTCGGCGGCGAAGCGGGCGAAGGTCTCCTGGACCGCGGGGGTCAGGAGCCGCAGCCGCCACGTCGCCGCGGGCGGACTCACCCCGTCGCGGATCAACACCCGGCCCCCGGGCGCCAGCTCGCTGAAGGTGTTCGCCAGCGCACGGTCGATCTGCGTCACGTCGTAGCCGTTGTACGAGTGCACCTCGTGCATCACCGACGAGTAGATGACCGTGGTCGCGCTGCCCGGCTCCACGTTGCGCTCGATGATGTTGGCGAAGACCAGCGACACGTCGTCGGTGGCGTAGGTGTTCTCGTCACACACGCGCAGGAACTCGCGCGAGAGGTCCACCCCCACCAGTTGCGACTGGGGGTAGAGCCGGGAGAGCTCGACCAGCAGCTTCCCCGTGCCGCAGCCCTTGTCCACCAGGCACCCGGGCTTCACATAGGGCAGCAGGTCCTCGAGCTTCTGCACCAGCGAGGCGTCCATCATCGCGCCGTACGACAGGAAGTCGCGCAGGTGCCCCAGCTCGCCGTCGTCGTTGAGCAGCGACTGCTTGAAGATGTCGCGCAGCTTGGTGACCAGCGCCGGCCGGCCGAACACCGCGCGCGCCTCCACCGAGGCCTCGTCTTCCCAGGGCTTGCCCTCCACCACGCGCTGCACCAGCTCGTGCGGGGTCAGCCCCTGGACCTCCGGGGCCACCACGCGAAACCCACGGGCCGCGAAGAGCGCGTCCACGTCGCGGTTGGCCGAGTACACCGCCGTGTCGGCCGCGGTGAGGCGCACCCCGCACTGCCGCTGCACCTCGGACACCAGGTGCTCCACCCAGGTCGCGCTGTCGGGCACGTCGTCCACGCGCACCAACTCGAAGGGCTTGCCGCTGCGCGCGAGCGCCGGGGTCAGCATCTCTTCGCGGGTGGCCACGTCGAGCGGGTTGCGCCGCGTGCCCCCGTGGTTCGCGCTGGTGACGACGCAGATCAGCCGGTCGACCGGCGCGCTCGCGAGCGAGGCCAACCACTGAGACTGGGCACGGGTGACGGCGTGGAAACGGCCAACCAGGAGGGCGTTCTTCATCGCCCGCGGCAGCCTACTTCCAGGCGTCGAGCGTGGCGGGGAGTTCCTTGAGCTTCTTGAGGGGCAGCTCCGGCTTCTCGGCCGCGGCCATGATGTCGATGGTGCCGATCTTCGTCTCGAGATCGAACTCGCCCACCGCGGCCTCCAGCAGCATGAACGCACCGGTCTTCAGCTGCTCGGCCTGCGCGTCGTCGAGGTGCTCCACGTAGATCTCCACCGCGACCCGCCCCGGGTGTTCCCGGTCGGCCTTCGCGACGAACCACAGCTCCGAGCCCGCGAGCTTCCGCTCCCCCACGTCCATCGAGAAACCGTCGACGTCCTTGCGGGGGCGAAAGGCGATCACCTTCACCCCGGGAATCGGGCCGGCCGACGCCACCAGCCGCTTCACCGCGGGGAACCACTTCGTCTCACCGTCGGCGCTGATGATCAACTCGAAGGGCTCGCGGCCCAGGCCCAGCTCGAAGACCAGCCCCGGCTCGACCTTCTCCAGCTCCGCCGCCAGCTGGGCGGTCACCGGCTCGTGGCCCGTCTTCACCGCCTTGAGCGCGTCCACGTGAGACGCCACCCAGGCCCAGAACGCGCGGGCGCGCTCGGCTTCCGAGAGCACCGGCTTCACGGCGACGGGAACGGGCGCGGGCGGCGGGTCCTTCTTGCACGCCGTCAACGAGGCCACGGTGGCCAGCACGAGGAACCAACGCATGGGCGCTCCTTCTTCTCAGCGACGCTTGAAGCGGTAGACGGTCGCCGGCTTCGACGCGGTGATGCGCTTGCCCGGCGCCTGCTCGATGAGCCCGTCGTCCAGCATGCGGTTGAACTTCCGGCGGAAGTTGCCGGGGTCCATCTCCTTGTCGAGCACGATGGAGTACACGTGCCGCAGCTCGGGGATGGTGAAGGTCATGGGCACGAGATCGAAGGCGATGCCCGAGTACTCGAGCTTGCCGCGCACGCGCGAAAGGCCCACCTCGATCACCTCGAGGTGATCGAACGCCAGCGAGAGCTTCTTGAGCTGGTCCACGGGCAACCAGTCGGCGTGGCTGGCGTCACCACCGGCCTTCACGAACGGCGCCAGGTCCGGGCGCACCAACGCGAAGTAGGCCACGGAGATCACCCGCATGCGCGGGTCGCGGCCGGCGCCACCGAACGTGTACAGCTGCTCGATGTGCACCCGCTCGGGGTCGAGCCCCGTCTCTTCCTTCAGCTCGCGGCGGGCGGCCGTGTCGAGGTCCTCGCCCTGGTCCTTCGCCGACTCGCCGACGCGCACGAAGCCGCCGGGCAACGCCCACTCGCCCTTGAAGGGGTGCTCCTGGCGCTTGACCAGGAGCACGCGCAGCTGCGCGTCGATGATCGTGAAGATCACCAGGTCCACCGCCACCGAGGGGCGGGGGTAGTCCTTCGCCCGGTACTTCTCGAGGAACTGCTTCTCCTCGCTGCTCTCGCGACGGCTGGTGCTCACGCGGTCTTCCCCGCGCCCTTGCCCTTCGCCGGCTTCTTCGCGGCCTTCTTCTTCGGCTCGGGCTTCTCGGCCTTCTCCGCCTTGACGACCTTCGCTGCCTTCGCCACCGGCTTCTTCTTCGCGGCCTTGGCCGGCTTCTCGGCGGTATCGGTCTGGCTGACCTCGGCGACGGCCTTCTTCTTGGCCTTCGCCTTCACCGGCTTCTTCTTCTTCTTCTCGCCGCGCTGCAGGGCCTTGGCGATGCCCTCGGGCGACGCCATGTACTCGCGGCGCTGGGCCATCAGCTCGAGCGCGCGATCGACGGTGAGGTCGGCGGGCTCGTCACCCTTGCGCAACGAGGCGTTGGTCTCGCCGTCGGTGATGTACCAGCCGAAGCGACCCTCCTTGAGCACCAGGTCCTTCCCGCTGGCGGGGTCCTTGCCCACCACGGTGACGGGCTTCGCCTGGCCGCGACCGCGGAACTGCTTGGGCTGCGCGAAGATCTCCATCGCCTCCTGCAGGGTGATGGTCAGCAGCTTCGCCTCGTTCTCCGCCCCGAGGTTGCGGCTCTCCTTGCCCTTGGTGAGGTACGGGCCGTAGCGGCCGTTCTGCGCGCTGACCTCTTCGCCGTCGTCGGCGGTGCCCAGCACGCGCGGCAGGGTGAGCAGCTCGAGCGCCTGCTCCAGCGTCACCTCTTCGGGCTTCATGGACTTGAAGATCGACGCCGTCTTGGGCTTCGAGTCGTCCGTCACTTCGCCCAGCTGCACGTAGGGGCCGAAGCGGCCCTGCTTCACGTACACCGGCAGGCTGGTGGCGGGGTCCTGGCCCACGGGCACGTCACCCTTGGGGGCCGACAGCAACTGCAGCGCCTTCTCGACCGTCACCTCGTCGGGGGGCAGCGAGTCGGGCACCGACACCGTGTCTTCGCCGCGCTTGATGTACGGCCCGTAGCGGCCCGGCTTGACGATGATCCCGGTCTCGATGCCGCCGATGTAGATCGAGTTGATCTCCGCGGCGTCGATGTTCTCGATGTTCTCGGTGACCAGCTTCTTGAGCCCGCGGTGCTTCTTGTCGCCCCAGTAGAACTGCTTGAGGTACGGCACCTTCTCGCGCTCACCCGAGGCGATCTGGTCGAGATCCCCTTCCATCTCGGCGGTGAACTTGAGGTCCACCAGGTCCTCGAAGTGCTTCTCCATCAACTTCACGACGGCGAACGCCTCCCAGTTGGGGATGAGCGCCTGGCCCTTCTTCCAGACGTACTTCGCCTGGAGCGTCCCCATGATCGACGCGTAGGTCGACGGGCGGCCGATGCCGAGCTCTTCGAGCTTCTTGACCAGCGAGGCTTCGGTGAAGCGCGCCGGCGGCGAGGTGGTGTGACCCTTCGCCTCGAGATCCGTGACCGGCACCACGTCGCCCTGCTTGAGCACGGGCAGCGGCGACTCCTGGTCGTCGGTGGTCTCCGCGTCGTCGCTGCCTTCCACGTAGGCCTGGAGGTAGCCACGGAAGGTGATGGTGCGACCCGAGGAGCTGAACTCCACCAACTGCCCCTGCTTGGTCTTCGCCTCGAGCTTGAGCGAGACCGTCTCGCCTTCGGCGTCGTTCATCTGGCTGGCCAGGGTGCGCTTCCAGATCAGCTCGTAGAGCTTGAGCTCCGCCGAGGCCAGCTCCCCCGACAGCTCGGTGGGCGTCCGGAACGCCTCGCCCGCGGGGCGGATGGCTTCGTGGGCTTCCTGCGCGTTCTTCACCTTGCGCGTGTAGAGCCGCGGCGCGTCGGGGAGGAACGGCTTGCCGAACAGCTCCAGCACCTGGGTCCGCGCCGCGTTGAGCGCCGTCTCCGAGAGGCTCGTGGAGTCGGTGCGCATGTACGTGATGTAGCCGCGCTCGTAGAGGCCCTGGGCCACGCGCATCACCTGCTGCGCGCTCATGCCCAGCTTGCGCCCACCTTCCTGCTGCATGGTGGACGTCATGAAGGGAGGCTTGGGCGAGCTGCGGTAGGGCCGCGTCTCGAGGCTCTTGACCTTGAACGACTCACCCTTGAGTCCGTCGGCGATGGCCTTGGCGCGGGTCTCGTCGATCCACGCGGTGTTCGCGGACTCGAGCACGCCCTTGTCGCTGAAGTCCTTGCCCGTGGCGACGCGCTGCCCGTCCACCGCCCACAACGCCGACTCGAAGGCCGGGCTGGTGGGGTGCTTGGCCGAGACGTCCCAGTAGGTGACCGAGCGGAAGTTCATCCGCTCCAGCTCGCGCTGCACGATGAGGCGAATGGCCGGCGACTGCACGCGCCCGGCCGACAGCCCGCCCTTCACCTTGCGCCAGAGCACCGGCGAGACCTCGTAGCCGTAGAGCCGGTCGAGCGTGCGCCGCGTCTCCTGCGCGTCGACCAGGCCCATGTTCAGCTCGCGCCCGTTCTCCACGGCCTCCTGGATCGCCCGCTTGGTGATCTCGTGGAAGACCATGCGCTTGACGGGCACCTTGGGCTTGAGCTGCTCGTGAAGATGGTAGGCGATGGCCTCCCCTTCGCGGTCTTCGTCGGTGGCCAGGTAGAGCTCCGAGGCGCCCTTCAGGGCTTCCTTGAGATCGCGGACCACTTCCTTCTTGGTCACCTCGTAGGTGAGCTTGAAGTCGTTATCGACGTCGACGCACAAGCCGCTCGACGGGAGATCGACCACATGGCCCACCGAGGCCATCACTTTGAAATTCGAGCCGAGAAACTGGCCGATCGTCTTGGCTTTCGCCGGAGACTCGACGATCACGAGAGGCTTGGATGCCATGGATTGCGGCTCGCTACTTTCTTTTGGAACGGAAGGTCAACAAGTTACGGCGACGCTAAGTGCATCACCGTCGTGACTTGAAGCGGTCAGTCGCTTCGATCAGCTCGTGCAAATTGCCCGGTTCGAAGGCCGCGTGCCCCGCATCTTCGACGATGCGCAGGTCGGCTTCGGGCCAGGCGCGGTGCAGCGCCCACGCGGTCTCGATGGGGCACACCACGTCATAGCGCCCCTGGACGATCACCCCGGGGATGTGCCGGATCTTGTCCACGTTGGCCAGCAGCGCCTTGTCGTTCTCCAGCCAGCCGCCGTTGACGAAGTAGTGGCACTCGATGCGCGCGAAGGCGTCGGCGAAGGCGTCTTCCCCGGTCTTCGAGAGGTACGACTCGTTGGGCAGCAGGTAGCTGGTGCGGCCTTCCCACATGCTCCACGCGCGCGCGGCGTCGGCGCGCACCTTCGCGTCGGGGCTCGTCAGGCGGCGGTAGTACGCCTGCACCAGGTCGCCCCGCTCGGCCTCGGGGATCGCCGCGAGGTACTGCTCCCATGCGTCGGGGAACAGGTGGCTGGTGCCCTCCTGGTAGAACCAGTCGATCTCCCACTTGCGCAGCAGGAAGATCCCGCGGAGCACCAGCTCGGTGCAGCGCTGCGGGTGGGCCTGGGCATAGGCCAGCGCCAGGGTGCTACCCCACGAGCCGCCGAAGACCTGCCACTGCTCGATCTTCAGGTGCTCGCGGAGCACCTCCATGTCGGCGACCAGATCCCACGTGGTGTTGTGCTCGAGCGACGCGAAGGGCGTCGATTTGCCGCAGCCGCGCTGATCGAAGAGCACGATGCGGTAGGCCGCCGGGTCGAAGAAGCGACGCTGCTTGGGGTCGGTGCCCGCACCCGGGCCACCGTGCACGAAGACCACCGGCTTGCCGTGGGGGTTGCCCGACTCTTCGAAGTACAGCTCGTGGCCGTGCCCGACCGGCAGGCGGCCCGTGCGGTACGCCTCGAGGGGCGGGTAGTAGGTGCGTCGTGGCGTCATGCGCGTCTCTCCCGTAGCAGCTACTGCGTGCAACCGCCGGTGGCCGCTTCGGGCGCCCCGGAAGGCGGCGTGAGATCACGACCACAGCTGAAGTCGAAGAGGTCCATCAACGACTCGGCGTTCGCGTCGCGGGCGGTCAGCGCGGGCAGGTCGAAGAGGGCCTCGATGAAGCGGGTGATCGCCGTGTGATCGTGCACCACGTGCGAGACCGCGTGACGCCGCGCCCACGGAGAGATCGCGACGAGCGGAATGCGCACGCCCAGCTCCGTCGGCCCACCCGGCACCGCGGCGCAGCCGTTGGGCGGCGCGAGGTGATCGGGGTAGCCGCCGCCTTCATCGTAGGTCCAGATGATCGCCAGGCGCTCCCACTGCGGGCTGCCCACGGCGTGCTGGTAGAGGGTGCGCAACCACGCTTCGCCGGCCTGCAGGTCGCCGGGCGGGTGATCGTCGGTGACGCTGTCGTTGGCGTCCACGAAGACCACGTTGGGCAGCGTGCCCTGGTCGAGCGCGTCGTAGAGGTCCTGCATCGAGTGCACGCCCGGGTCACTCTGGGTCCACCCCAGGGTGGTGCTCAGGGGCAGCTCGTCGGAGTACGCCCCCCACGTGTAGCCGGCGGTCATCAAGGTGCGGAAGATCGAGTTGGTCGCCGGGTCGGGGTACGAGATGCCCGTGTCCAGCACGCCCGCGTTCTGCCCGAACATGTAGAAGTTCCGGTTCGCGAAGGTGCCGCCGACGATCGACGCGAAGTGCCGGTCGCTCAGCGCGTAGGTGTTCGCCAGCCAGTAGTAGAACGGCAGGTCGGTCTGCTCGTAGGTCGACATGATGTAGTGACCGTCGCTGGGCGCCAGCTCGCCCTTGCGCGTCGAGCTGTTCGCCGCGTTCTTCACGAAGCCGTCCATCGCGCCGCCGTTCACCACCGCGCGCATCGAGGCCGACTGGTGGCCGGGGTCGAGCGGGTTGCAGGTCGTCGTGGCGTGAAAGGGGGCGATCGCCGCGCCCGTGAGATCCGGGTTGGTGAAGCTCGCGGGGATGCCCTCGGTCTCCGGCTGCCCCTGGTCGTGCAACTTGCCGAAGAGGTGATCGAAGCTCCGGTTCTCCTTCATCATGATGATCACGTGCTTGATGGGGATGTCCTTCCCCAGCGCGGCGCTGACCCCGACGGTGTCCGCGGCCTTCGCCCCCGCCTTGAAGGTGCACGCGGCGCGGCTGTCGGCCTGCGTGTCGGCGGGAAGGGCCACCCCGCACTTGAGCGGCGGATCTGCGGGCGTCTGCATCGTCTTGATGGCCTGGAAGCCCCAGTTGGCGGGCGTGAGCTCGCAGCCACAGAGCGCGACGGCGACGAGCGCGGGAACGATGAGGTTCTTCACAGGGACACTCCGAAGGTCGCGCCGGCCGAGACGAAGGTCGGCGTCGCGGTGACGTAGTTGGCGGTGCTCGAGGTCGAACTGTTCGCCGTGCCGTGCAGCTGAGCGTCGATGCCGATCCACACCCGGCCGAGGAGCTTGCGCACCGACGCCGTCACCTCGTAGCGCGTGCCGTTGTTGGTGAAGCCCGTGACCGCGTCGGCCCGGCCGAACGTCGTGCCCCACGAGCCCTCGAGCGCCGCGGTGAAGCTCTTGACGATGTCGAACTGCGCCCGCAGGCCCAGGTCGGTGTACAGCGGCCCGGTCAGCGCGCTGCCGGGGTGGCGCAGCGACTCGCCGATGAACGCCGTCACCAGCAGTGCGTGCTCGCCCTGCAGCAGGCTGATGCCGCCGTTGGCCCGCAGCGCCCCGACGCCGAACACGCCGGCGATGCCATCGAGCGGGTTGAGCTGCGTCAGCGGCTTGGTGAGCGAGCCGGCCGCCGAGCCGTTCACCAACAAGGTGCCACCCACGTAGAAGCTGAAGTCCTGCGACGGCGAGAGCCGCAGGCCGAACTCGCCCAGCCCGCGCAGGTTGCCGCCCAGCAGGTAGAAGCGCTCGCTGCTGTTGCCGCCGTAGACCGCGGTCAGCGCCGCGGCCGCGTCGAAGGTGAAGAGGTGCTTGCGCCCGTCGAAGCTGCGAATGCCGGCCCACTGCACGCCCAGCTGGAGCGGGATGCCCTTGCCCCAGGTCTCGAGCACGTAGCTGCCGTGGAGGAACACGCCGCGGGTGTCCTGCTTGAACTCGGCCGCCGTCACGCCCGGCTCCTCAGCCAGGGCGGTGATGCTCGCGAGCAACGCGCCGAGCACGGACCACTTGATGAGCTGCTTCGCCATGGAGTTCCTCATTTCACGTCACTGCCAGGCGCGACGTCGCCGGGGTTGATGAGCTGCAGGCCCTTGCCACTGCCGGCGGCGAGGATCATGCCGCGGGACTCGATGCCCTTGAGCGCGCGCGGCTTCAGGTTGACCACCACCACCACGTTGCGGCCGACCAACTGCTCGGGCGCGAACGCCTCGGCGATGCCCGAGACGATGGTGCGCGGCGTGCCTTCCCCGAGATCGACGCTCAACTTGAGCAGCTTGTCGGCCTTCTCCACCTTCTCGGCCGCGAGCACCCTGCCCGCCTTGAGCTGCACCTTGGTGAAGTCGCCGAACTCGATCTCCGCGGGCGGCGCGGCGGGCTCGACCTTCTTCTCGGCCTTGGCCGCCTTCGGCGCTGCCACCGGGGCCGCCGGCGCCTCTTCCGCCCCCTGCTCCTTCACCCACGCGTCCTTGAGGGCGACGGTGCGGTTGAACACCTGCGCGCCCACCCGCGCGTCGAGGTCGACGGTGAAGTAGCCGAGGCGCTCGAACTGGAAGCGCTCCCCGGGATTCACGTGCCCCAGCGACGGCTCGAGCTTCGCGTTGCCCACCACCTCGAGAGACTTCGCGTTCAAGTCCTTCAGGAAGGGCATCTCCACGCCCTCGTGGGCCTTGCCGGGGAACTCCGCGGCGAAGAGCCGATCGAAGAGGCGCACCTCGGCGGTGACGGCGTGCGGCGCCGACACCCAGTGCATGGTGCCCTTGACCTTGCGGCCGTCAGGCGAGTTGCCGCCCTTCGACGCGGGGTCGTAGGTGCAGTGCAGCTCGGTGACCTGCCCGTCGGCGCCCTTGATGAAGTTGGTGCACGTCACGAAGTACGCGCCACGCAGGCGCACCTCGCGGCCGGGCCCGAGCCGGAAGAACTTCTTCGAGGGCTCTTCCATGAAGTCGTCGCGCTCGATGTACAGCTCGCGGGAGAACGGCACGGAGCGCACGCCAGCGGCGGGATCTTCCGGGTTGTTCGCCACCTCCATCTGCTCGACCTGGCCCTCGGGGTAGTTGGTGAGCACCACCTTGAGCGGGTTGAGCACCGCCATCTTGCGGGTGGCCGTGGCGTTGAGGTGGGTGCGCACCGCGTTCTCCAGGCGGCCCACGTCGATCACGCTCTCGTTCTTCGTCACGCCGATCTCGTCACAGAACGCGCGCAGCGCCTCCGAGGTGTAGCCGCGGCGCCGCATGCCCGAGAGCGTCGGCATGCGCGGGTCGTCCCAGCCGCGCACGTACTTCTCCTTCACCAGGTGCAGCAGGTTGCGCTTGCTGAGCACGGTGTACGTCAGCTGCAGCTTGGCGAACTCGATCTGCTGCGGGTGGTAGACCCCCAGCTCGTTGAGGAACCAGTCGTAGAGCGGCCGGTGGTTCTCGAACTCCAGCGTGCAGATCGAGTGGGTGATCTGCTCGAGGCTGTCTTCGTTGCCGTGGGCCCAGTCGTAGGACGGGTAGATGCACCACGTGTCGCCCTGGCGGTGGTGGTGCTCCTTGATGATGCGGTACATCACCGGGTCGCGCAGGTTGATGTTGCCCGAGCCCATGTCGATCTTCGCGCGCAGCGTCTTGGCCCCCGGCGCGAACTCGCCCGCCTTCATGCGGCGGAACAGGTCGAGGTTCTCCGCCGGCGCGCGATCACGGAACGGGCTGTTGCGGCCGGGCTTGTCGAGCGTGCCGCGGTAGTCGCGCATCTCGTCGGCGTTCAGGTCGCAGACGTAGGCCTTGCCCTTCTCGATGAGCTGCTCGGCCCACGTGTACATCTGGCCGAAGTAGTCCGACGCGTAGAAGAGCCGGCCCTCGAAGTCGCCACCCAGCCACTTCACGTCGTTGATGATCGAGTCGACGTATTCCTGCTCTTCTTTCGCAGGGTTGGTGTCGTCGAAGCGCAGGTTGAACTTGCCGCCGTACTTCCTCGCGAGGCCCGCGTTGAGCACGATGCTCTTGGCGTGGCCGACGTGCAGGTAGCCGTTGGGTTCCGGGGGGAAGCGGGTGTGCACGCGGCCGTTCCACTTGCCGCTGGTGTTGTCCGCTTCGACGATCTCTTCGATGAAGTTGTCGCTCATGTCGTGGGGCCTTCGAAGCCGGGCACCCTACACTGACGGAACGACGCGGTGCGTCCTGAATGCCTACCAGGGCGACTCGGGCCTCGCGCGCGACCACGCCACGGCGTCACGAAGGATCGCGCGATGCTGCCGCGGCACGAACTCCTCGAACACCTGGTCGGCGACGCGCTCGGGACGGGCCGCGTCGAGCGACGAGACGAAGTGAAACGACAGCCCATCCCGGCGGGCCGAGAGCACGCTGGGCAATGCGGCTCCCACGGAGTCATCGGGATGGACCACCAGCAGGTGCTTCACCCGCCGGAGCCTACGCCTTCAGCAGCCCCAGGTTGGCGCGCGGGCCCCGACGTCGAAGCCCACCGTGCCCGCGGCCCCCAGCGAGAAGGTGGTGCCGACGCCCGTGCTGAACCCCGGCTGCGAACACCAGATGCCGATGTTCGAGCCCGGAGCACCTGCACCGCCGTTGCCGCCGAACCCGCCGTTGCCACCGGCCCCGCCCGCGCCGCCCGCCCCTCCGGTGATCGTCACCGAGAAGAAGTTCACGTAGGTCGCCGGTTGGCCCGCGGCGCCACCAGCCCCACCCGCACCTCCGGTCCCGCCGAGACCACCCAGGGCCCCGTTTCCGGCAGCGCCCGTGGCCAACGACACACTGACGAGAACGGGCGTCGACCCGATGAGCGTCAAGGCGATCGACGCGCTGCCGGACTGACCACCGCTCCCGCCGAGGCCACCGGTGCCGGCGCCACCGCCGCCACCACCACCCGCGCCCGCCGACTGGTCCGCCGCGCAGGCCGCCATGCCACCGCCGCCGCCGCCCAGCCCCGACGTGCCACCGCTCGCCGCCTGGCCCTGGCCACCGACGAGCGACACCGGCATCCACAATGCGTTCGCGTCGACCAGGCCCACGCCGACCACGCTCGACCCGGCCGCGCCGTTGGAGCCCTGCCTCCCGGCGGCGCCCGCTCCACCGCTGCCTCCGGAGCGAGTGCTGCCGGCGGCGGTGCACGCTGCGGCTCCGGCCGCGCCGCCAGCGCCGTTGGGCCCGCCAGCGCCGCCGTTCTGCGTCGAACCGGAGCCCCCAGCCCCTCCATTTCCACCGGAGCCCCCCGCAGTCGCGGCGAGCCCACCAATGCCGCCCGAGGTGTTGGCGCCGGCGAAGCCCGCGTTACCTCGAGTTCCGCTGCCACCCACGGCCCCGGGGACGCCCGACGCGCCGCTGCCGGAGTTGACGCTCATGAAGCGCAGCGACACCAGGGACCCGGTGCCCACGAGGCGGAGCGCCTGCGCGGCCTGCGCCGGGTTCGTCGAGTTCGCGCCCACCACGTTGATCCGCTCGAAGACGGTGGTGCTGGCGATGCCCGAGATCAGCCACCCCGCGCCCGACGTGGAGATCATCGCGCGGCTCGACGCCGCCGCGCTGCGCTGCCAGCTCGCGTCGTAGCCGCCGAACAGGCTCACGCCCGACTTCCACGAGGTCGACGGTACGTACGCCCCGACGGCGATCAAGATGTGGGGGCGCGTGCTGGCGTTGGCCAGGGCGAGCGCCCGGTCGAGCGTCCGCACCGGCGCAGCCTGCGTGCCGTTGCTCGCGTCATTGCCGGAGGGGGAGACGAAGACCGAGAGGCTCGCGTTGCCGTCGATGCCATCGCAGTTGGTGTCCTGGAAGAGATCGTCAGGCGCATCGGTGGTGCTGTTGCACACGCACTGCAGCTGCGCCCCGCACGACTGGAACTGGCCGCAGTTGGTACCCACGCCGCACGAGGCGATGGCGCCGCCGCAGCCGTCCGCGAGGTTCGTGCCGCACGTCGCACCAAGATCCGCGCAAGTCTTCGGGCGGCAGCGGCACTGATTCGCCGAGGTGTCGCAGTACTGCTGGCCACCGCCGCAGCTCAGGCCCGCCCCACAGAAGGGGATCGTCCCGCCGCAGCCATCGGCGAGGTTCTGCCCGCAGGTGGCGCCCAGCTCGGTGCACGACTTCGGGGCGCAGCGGCAGGCGTGCGTCGAGGCATCGCACGACCACTGCCCACCACCGCAGTCCGGCATCGCGCCACACGAGGCGATGGTGCCCCCGCAGCCGTCGGGGAGGTTGGTGCCGCACGTCGCGCCGAGCGTGGCGCAGGTCTTCGGTACGCAGCCGCACTGGTTGGGGCTCACCGCGCCGCACGTCTGGGGCCCGCTGCAGGCGCCGCACGAGAGCGGCCGACCACAGCCGTCGTCGACCATCCCGCACGCCGCGCCCACGGCAGCGCAGGTCCGGGCCACGCAGACGCCCGCGTCGAACTCGGCCATGGGCAGGCCCGCGTCGAAGCCAGCGTCGACTCCGGCGTCGGGGAGACCGGCGTCGACGCCCGCGTCTGCTTCCGGCGTCCCAGCATCGGGCACCACCTGGCCCGCGTCAGGGGTCCCCGCGTCCGCGCGCTTCAGGGGCTCCGCCGCGACACAGATCTCCATGCGACAGACCAGCGTCCCGGGACAATCGGCGTCGAAGCGACACGCCTGGACGGCATCGACTTCGGGGCCACAGCCCACGGCGGCGATCAACACGGTGAAGCACAGCAGCACTCGAGACATGGAAGCTCCGCGGAAAAGGGAATCGGCGCGGGGCCCCTGAGCGCGCGCCGTGCCAACGCCGCGTCTCAAGCAATCGAGCTGGTTGGCTGACGGGGAGTCCGCGGCGGGAGACTCAGCCGAACCGCGCGCGGAGCCGCTCCCGGCCCGACGCACCGATCGGGTTTCCGGCGAGGTCGAGCGAAACGAGCCCGCCCAGCGGCTCCGAGTTGAGCAGCGCCTCGAGCCCCGCGGGGCCCACCCGGTTCCTCGGCAGCACGAGGTGGCTCAGCGACTCGAACCTCCGCGCCCGGGCGAGGACGAAGGCGCCGTCGTTCCCCAGTTGGTCGCCGCCGAGGGCCAGGGTGTCGAGGCGGCTCACGCTGCGGGCCTCGGCGAGCGGCACCACGCCTTCGGCCCCCAGCCGATTGTCGGCCAGCGAGAGCTCGGTGAGCGCGCTGGCCCAGCGGCCGGCCGCGAGCACCGCGGTGCTCTTGATCGTGAGTCGATCGTTCTCGATGGCGAGGCTCCGCAGCGCCGGAAAGGTCGAGGGCCCCTGTTCGAAGACCGCCGTGGCGCCCGCGTCGCCGATGCGCTGCCCGGACACCACCAGCCGCTCGAGCTTCCGCAGCCGACGTGACTCGAGCAGCCGTTCCACCTGCTCGCGGCTCAGGCTGCCCGGTCCGCTGGGCGTCGTGAACTCGAGGGACCGCAGTCGCTCGAGCCACTCCAGCGCCCCCAGGCGCGCCGCGTCGATCAGTCGGGGCGAGGCGACGACGAGCGCACGCACGGGCTCGGTCTCGAGGAACGCCGAGAGCTGCGGCAACCCCTGGGCGTCGAGCAAGGTGACGGTCTGCGCGAAGCCGCGCTCGAACTGCACCTGGCCCACCTCGGGGCCCAACACCGAGAGCCACTGCGCGCCGTGCTCGTGCAGCAACTGGCGTTGACGGGCCTCGAGCTCGTCGCGCGCCTCGTTGCCTCGCGCCAGCGCACACTGCACGTGAATGAACTCGCCCCGGGGGTCCCCCTGCTCGCTCAGGATGTCCGCGTAGACGAGGCGTGCCCCCTCGTCGTCAGGGGCGGCCAGCACGCGCGCGAGCAGCTCGTCGCGGGAAGCACCGACGCGCTCGGCCCGCACCAGCTCGAAGGACACGCGGTCGTCCCGGCGCCGCCCCGCCCAGGCCAGCGCGAGGGGGCCATTGGCCGCGTCGTGGTACCGGTCCCAGCTCGGGAGATCGGCCCAACCGCTCGAGGGGTTCGCCGCCCCGTGCGCCGCGGCGACGCCGATGGTGATCTCCCGGTCCTTCGCGACGCACAGGCAGAGGGTGGTCACCGCCCGCGCGTCGGTCGCCTCGCCCGCGCTGCGCCACGCGATGCCGAGTTCGTTCTTGATGGCGTCGTCGGCACAGGCTTCGAGCTGGGAGAACGACATCACCCGCGAGGTGCGCCGCCCGTTCGCGGCCGACAGCAGGGCCTCGAGCGCGCAGCGCCCGGGCTCGGTCCACGCGATGCGGGGCGGCGACTTCACCCGGCCCACACTACGGCATGAAGAACCCCGCGGCGGCCCCCGGCTGGATCTTCCCCTGGCTCGCGCGCACCGCGCTGCGACTGACGAGCTGGAAGGCCCGGCGCAGCCCCGAGGGCGTCGCGTCCTTCTCCCAGAGGATGCAGCCGGGGGGGATGGCCATCGACCTGGCCACGTGCTCGAAGTTCACGTCCTTCCCCACGCCCACCAGCGCGAGGGTGAACAACTCCGAGGCCAGGAGATCCCGGCTCAGGCGCGCGCAGTCGGCCGAAGTGCGCGTGCTGCCCACGTCTTCCCCGTCGGTCACCACCACCACCACGCTGCGGGTCGGCGTGCCGCCGTCACGCAGGCGCTGCGCATAGGCCACGTTCGCCGCGAGCGCGTTGCACCAGGTGTCGTAGAGCGCGGTCGAGCCGCTCGCCCGGTAGTTCTTCGGGTCGAGCCGCGTGGCGTCGGGCACCGGCACGTAGCTGTGGATCACGTCCATGGTGCCGGAGAACGTCCAGCAGGCGAGCAGCACGGCGTCGCGGTCCTTCGCCCCGGCGAACGCGTCGAGCAGCGCGTTCTGCCCGTCCCGCACCGCCGTCTCGAGGCCGCGGTCGGCGATCGACGAGCTCGCGTCGATCAGCACCGTCACCAACGTCACGTCGGACGCGGTGATGTCCTCGAGGTCCTTCCCCGCCGCGCCGGCGAGCACCAGGTTTCCCAGGTTGCCGGTGATCAGCGAACTGGTGCCGGGGGAGATCACCCCCTTCGTCGCCGCGGAGGTGAAGAGGGCCGTCGCTTCATCAGGGGTCATCGTCTTCTTGGTCGTCATGGGGGTCTCCAGGGTGTGGCTCCGCCAGGGACAGACTCGAGACCGAGCCCCTTCGCAGCGGTGCCAGGGGGTGTCAGATGGTGACGGCGTCGGTGGTGCGGACGACCTTCATGCCGGCCTTCTTCCACTGCGCGATGGCCTCGTCGGCGATCTTCGGGAAGTTGAGGTGGTCAGGCAGCGGCGAGATCGGAGGCGCGGGCACGGGGCTCATCGCGTCTTCGAGGATCCAGATCTTCTCGGCGAGCTTCGGGTCGGTGGCCATCACGTGCTTCTGGATGTCGTTGAGCGTGGAGAGCACGCAGTGGCTCTTGGCCTGGCCGAAGACGTACACGCGGTCGTAGTCCATCAGCATCTTGAAGAACGGCGCGTTGAAGGAGCCGACCACGTTGCCCGACAGCTCGGTCACCTCCGGCGAGAGCACCGAGTAGTTCTCGGTCATGGCGTGCGTGCCCTTGGTCTCGAAGTGCGTCTGGAACTTGCGCGCGGCAGCGTGGAAGAGCGCGGCCTCCATCACCGCGGGCACCAGCGCGTGCGAGAGCCCCCCCAGCAGCGTGTGGTACGGCCAGACCGTCAGCACGTACTTGCCCGTGGACTCCAGCTTCTTCACGTACTCGAGGCTCTCCCTGGGGTGCGCGATGGCGGTCCACTTCCCCGAGCGCACGTCCTCGTGGAACACGGGGGTCAGCGGCGCCGGGTGGCGGCCCTGCGCGTCGATCCACCACGCGGGGTGGAAGATCTGGAACACGCGGTGGGTGTCCATGGAGAAGAACAGCCCGCTGATCTGCGCGAGGTTCCGGTACAGCCACTCGGTGGTGCGGGTGGTGTCTTCGACGGCGCCGGGCACGAAGAGGCTCGCGCCGGGCGTGCAGAAGCCGACCTGCACGTCGATGCCGAAGGCCGCGATGCGGAACTTGTCCTGGCCCGCGGGCTTGATGCCGTGCTTCGTGGCGTAGGCCTCGCCGGCCTCCGTCACCAGGCCTGCGCGTTCGAGGTAGAGCTGAGAGACCTGCCGGGGATCGTAGAAATCAGGGAGCGGCAACGACATGGCGAACCTCCTTCACGTGAGCGTCAACTGCGTGATGTCGCGGGCACCGACGACGAAGAGTGAACCGTCGGCATTGGGGAACAACTCGTCGCCCGCGGAGACGAAGGGTTGCGTGTCGGGGAACTGCATCGCTTCGATCAACACGCCTGAATCATTCTTGAGGGCCACCAGCCCGCCGTCGGTCGCCAGCACCACGCGCCCGTTGAGCAGCGCCCCGTGACCGCGCAGCTCGCCCACCGACCCTCCGAGCACCGCGCCGCTCTCGTCGACGAGCCAGCGGTGCACGAGATCCTTCCCGCCCGAGTCGGTCACCACCGTGAGCAGCGCGTGCTTCGCATCGAACACCGCGTCGGCCTCGATGATGCGGCCCGACCAGGTGATCCCCTGAAGCTGCTTGAGCCCCGACTTGCCCGAGCGCAGGAGGAAGGCCACGGTCAGCCCGCCCGCCCGGTAGAAGCCCAGGCCCAGGCGCTCCCCGGTCCACAGCCAGGTCTGCCCCTCGAGCACCTGCCCCACGCGCGCCCCGCTCTGCTGCTCCACGAGCCACGCCTGGTCCTGCCGGTACGTCGCGGCCAGTGACGTCGCGAGCACCGGCCAGGCCCCCCGGAGTCCGGTCTGGGTGCGCTCCACGAGGCGATCGCCCTGCCACTTCTCCACGCGGCCGCTGCCGTCGGCGACCCAGGTCAGCGGCCCCGCGAGGCCCACGCGCAGGTGCGAGCCCGAGAGCTGGGTGGCGATGACCGTGCCGTCTTCGCGGCGCAGCACGCCGTTCTCTTCCGCGAGGTAGCGCAGCCCGCCCTGCATCGCCGCGGCGATCACCCGCCCGCTCGTCTCGAAGGCCGTGCGCGCCGTGCAGCGGCCCTTCGCTCGCAGCACCTGCCGGGTGACCAGCGCGCCGAGCGCCCGGCACTCGGGGCACACCGCGCGCGCGTGCTCGACCCCGCAGGCACACTTCGTCCACGCCAACTGCAGCAGCGACGCAGGGAACGCCTGGCGCGCGTCCTTCTCGAAGACCGCGTGGAACCAGTGCAGCAGGTCGTCGGGCAACACCTTCGGCGGCACCGCGAGCCTCGGCACGAGCACGTCGCTCTGCATCACCGAGTGCCGGGCCTCCGCGCGGCGCAGCAGCGTCGCGAACTTCGAGTGCGTCCCCCCGAAGGGGTGCACCGAGAGCAGGCTCTGGAAGAGCAACACCGCGTAGGCGTACCAGTCACTGCCCTCGCTGAACTTCGGCGCCGTGGAGAGGTCGACGCCGTACAGCCGGGGGTCGAGGAAGCGCTCGTGGCCCACCGGGCAGGGGAAGCCACCGAACTGCATCGAGTCGGCGTCGATGAGGTACGGCTGGCCGCCGGCGAAGAGCACGTTGCCGTCGTTGAAGTCGCCGATCACCACCTGCGCCGCGTGCACCTGGTCCACCAGCCCGTGGAGCGAAAGGAACAGCGAGGTGAGCTGCGCGTTCGAGAGCACCCCGAGGCGCCACTTGCGCTGCGCGAGCCGCCCGAAGTCTTCGGCCCCCGCGACCAGGGGCATCAGGTAGCCCACCACCCGCCCCGCCTTGTCCGTGGCCAGCTCGCTGGGGCTCATCACCGGGGCCGGCAGCGACTTCGGAAACTGCGCCAGCTTCTGCAGCTTCTGGTCGAGCACCCGCTGCGCGGTGGCGTCGGTCGCGGGATGAAACACCTTCAGCGCCGCGCCCGCGTGCCGGTACACCCGCGCCTCGCCCCCTTCCCCGAGGAGATCGGCGTCGGTCACCCGCACCCGCTTTCCAGAGAGGTAGAGGTCCATGGCTCAGCTCCCCAGGACAGCGAGGGTGGCGTCGTCGGTGAAGCGCTCGGTCTCGGCCAGCACGTTGAGTCGGCGCTGCAGGGTCAGCGGGTTGCGCTCGAGGCCCGCCGTGGCGATCAACGCGCGCAGCCGCACCGGGTCGAGCGGGTTCAAGCCATCGGTCATCACCGCCAGCCGCGTCGCGGCGCCCAGGAAGTGCAGCTGCGGCTCGGGTCGCGAGCCCTGGGTCGTGAGCCGGTAGGCACAATACGGGGGCGCGTTGTCCGGCCCCGCCTCGAGGCGCACCAGCTCGTCGTCGACGCAGAAGGCGCCGTCACCGAGGCCGAAGATCATCGCCCGCTCCCCCACGCGGATCGCCGCGAGACAGGTGAACAGGAAGTAGCGCTCGAGGTTCGCCTCCACCTCGGGCCCCAGGGCGAGGGTCGACTGGGAGAGCCACCCGCACAGCGCGTCGATGGCGCGGAGCGGGAGATCGGCGGTCAGCTCGCGCTGCGTGGTGAGCCAGTGCCCCAGGAACCGCGCGCCGAGCAGGGCGCCCACCTCGCTCTGCGGGTGAGACGAGCAGCCATCGGTGACCACCACCACCGAGGGGGAAGAGAAGACGCCGTCCTGGTTGTTGCGACCGACCCGGACATGATCGCGGCCGACGTGCGTTGCCTGGAACACGGTGCGTCTCCTTCCTGCAGGTTCACTTCAGGGCTTCCACTTCGACAGCGCGTCGACCAGCGCCTGGGTTGCGACGGACAGCCCCAGGCGCCGATCGACCTCCGACACGGCGCGCGCCTCGTCGAGCGGCGCGGCCTTCAGCGCGGGAGCGCCGGTGAGGAGCGCGTAGCCCTGCGGCACCGCCTCCCCTTCCTGCCCGACGAGGCCGAATGGGCCACTGGCCCCCGCGCTCCGACGGAACAGCACCGGCCTGCCAGGAACGCTCTGCTTGCCGCTCCCACTCTCGTTGCCGAACTTCATGGTGGCCTTCGCGCCCGTCTGCGTGAGCTTGTAGACGGCCGACACGCGATCCCGCGTCAGCGGCGAGCCGCTGGTCTGCGCCACGAGGTAGCCGCCGTAGCCGTAGACCTGCTCCTCGGGCTTCCACCCCACCTCGAGCCGCAGCGCCTCGAACTGCCGCGTCTGCTTCGCGTCGAACCCGTCCTCGAGGATCTGCACCGGGCGGATGCCGAGCTTCTTCGCCTCCTCGGCCGCGAAGCGGTACTGCACCACCTTGTCCCCCGAGTCGTAGCGGATGGAGTCGGTCTGCCCCGGGCGCTCGGCGATGATCCGGTACGCCGTGGGGATGCCCGAGGTGATGGTGTCGAAGGTGTCGAGCAGGAAGCTCGAGCGCTGGTTCCGACGCTCGATCATCGCGCGGAACGCCGCCTCGTCGCTCCCGTAGCGCTGGATGTGCTCGTGACCCATGGTGCCCACCGGCACCAGGCCCAGCTCCTTCGCCCCGTGCACGCTGCTGGTGCGCACCAGGCCCGCCGCCTTCGCTCCCTCCAGCGCCAGCAGGTGCTGCTCGGGGCAGCTCGCCGCGCGCAGGCCCACCTCGAACAACCGCGTGGGCGAACCGAGGATCTCCACCAACTCCGCCACCCGCGCCCGCACCCGCTCGACGTAGCCCGCGCTGTCCACGGTGATGGGCGGCGCCTTCACCCCCACCGCGTCGAGCGTCGAGAGCACCAGCTGCCGCTGCGCCTCGCAGGTCACCGTGCCCACCGCCGCCGCGAGCTGCTCGGGCGCGAGCAGCGCCACGCTCGCCACCTGGATGCGGTAGCTCCACATCAGGAGCACCGGCTCCAGCCACGACACCAGCGCCGACTGTCCCGTCACGCTGAACACCGGCTCGCGATCCGAGAAGACCGAGAACTTCGGCAGCGCCTTGACCACCAGCGCCTTCGAGGCCAGCGCCGCCTTCACCGCCGAGCCCATCTCGTAGTCGTTGGCCGAGAGGAACTCCCAGTCACCGGGCCGCTGGCTGGGCAGCACCTGTTGCAGCTCCGTCTCCACGTCGAAGGGGAGCACCTGCAGCCCTCCCTTGCGGTGCGAGTAATAGAACGTCTCCTGGCGCAGCGGCCAGCCGGCCTCCGCCATCGAGAACTTGTAGCCATCGGTCAGCAGCAGGGGCGAAGCCATACCGTCTCCTCCACGAGAGAAGTAATAAACACCCGATATAGAGTCGTCAAGACTCTAAATGAACATTCTGGGATTACTGCCTGATTGCGGACAGCTGCGAGGCGAAGAACGCCGCCGCGGCGAGCGCGTTGGCTGCCGAGGCGAGCGCCAGGGCGTAGAAGTGGGTGCGCCGGGGCGAGTCCACCGAGAGCCGCAAGGCGGTCACCGCGAGCATCACGAAGGCCAGCACCGCCGTGGGCAGCGCCAGCTGGGCCACCGTCGAGCGCCGCGTCTGCCACCAGATGACCACGTCGACGGCCGCGGCCAGCGAGGCGGTCAACGAGAGCGCGCCGGCCACCCGCAGCGGCCAGCCTCCCAGCTTGCCCAGCGCCGCCCGGTCCTTCATGAGGCTCGTGGCGCGGAACATCAGCAGGCTGAAGATCACCCCGGCCGACGCAGGCAGCGCCTCACCCGCCAAGCCCGGCGGCGTGCCGCGCCAGAAGCCAACACCTGCCACCACGCCGCTGAGCAATGCCACGCCGAGCCAGATCATGGCGGCCGACCCTAGCGCCAGATTCCGCCGCACTTTCGAGGACTTCGAGGGTTGGCGCGCCAGGTCCCCCCGAATGGCGCGCTTGGTCTAACTCGCTGATTTCGTTCTCATTTTCGCGACATCAGTTGTACTACTGGGAGCAGCAGCCACGTAAGTGCCCGGCCTGCTTCACGATTTGCCCCGGTGTGAAGCGCGTTGACCACGCGCGGACCCAGGTGGCGCAACCAAACACCAGCGGCCCCCGAACATTCGCCAAAGCCCGGCGCACACGGCCGGCCGCACTTTCCAAGGGGACACGATGAGCCAGCTGAACGTCGAGACGATGTACGCGAAGTTCGGGCCCACCATCTACGCGCGCTGCAAGCGCCTGCTGCGCGATGGCACCGCGGCCGAAGACGCGACCCAGGACGTGTTCATGAAGGTGCTCAAGCACGTGGACGCGGCGCCCGGCGAAGACGCGGTGCTCCCGTGGATCCACCGCATCACCACCAACCACTGCCTCAACGTCATCCGCGACGCCAAGCGCCACGCCGAGCCGGTGGAGCACGTGCCCGAGGTGGTCGACGACGAGTTCGAGGACAGCGTGGTGACCCGGGACTTCGCCAACCGCCTGCTCGCCGCGACCCCCGACGAGCTCAAGCAGCCGGCGATCATGTACCACGCGCGCGGCCTCGAGCAGTCGAAGGTGGCCTCGGCCCTGGGCGTCTCGCGCCGCACCGTGCTCTACCGTCTGGCCGAGTTCACCCGCCGCGCCATGCGCATGCAGGAGCTCGCCGCCTGACCCGGCCACACGTTCTTCTGAGTTCCGTGAAGGCCCCGGGTATAAACGGGCCTTCGTGACTCTCGCCGTCGCCGTCAGCCTGTTGCTCGCCGCTTCCGACGGAGGCGTGCTCCTGAGCCGGCCGGTGGCGGTCTCGGCGGACAAGCTCGAGGTCTTCAAGAAAGAATCGCGCGCCCTGTACTCGGGCCACGCGAAGGCCGTGCGCGACACCCTCACTTTGACCTGCGAGGAGATCGAGGTCTTCTTCACGCCCGCAGGCGAGGTGGACCGCATCCTCGCGCGCCGCAACGTGGTCGCCGTGGACGGCGATCGCCAGGCCTGGGGCGACGACGCCGAGTTCATCAACCAGACCGGCGTGCTCACCGTGCGCGGCCACCCCCGCGGCAAGCAGGGCCCCCGCGAGGTCGACGGCGAGCTCGTCACCTTCACCACCGGCATCGACAAGCTGGTGGTGACGAAGGCCCGCACCCGCGTGCAGGAACCGAAGGACCAGCGCGTGGCCATCGACGCCGATCTCCTCACCCTCACCGGGCCGAAGAACGAGGCCGTGTGGACGGGCCACGTGCGCGCGGTGAAGAAGAAGACCACCCTGCTCGCCCCCGAGGTGACCGCGCTCTACGACGACGCCGGCGAGGTGAACCGGGTCAAGGCCCGCGGCGGCGTGGAGGTCACCGAGGACGATCGCTGGGCCTTCGGCCAGTTCGCCGACTACGACGTGCCCGCCGGCAAGCTGGTGGTCACCGGCAAGCCGAAGGCCCGCGACGGCAAGACGCGGATGCGCGGCACCAAGGTCACCTTCTTCTCGGGCTCGGAGTTCCTCGAGGTCGAGAACGCGACGACGATCATCGAAGTCGACAAGAAGAAGGTGCAGTGAATGTCTGAGCTCTCGCCCCCGGAGCTGCTGCGCGAGGCAGGCGCCGAGGTGCCCGCCTTCCTCAAGCGGGCCCCGCTCTTCCTGCTCGTGCCCTCGGTGCTGTTGGCCGGCGGGGAAGTGATGGACGCCTGGGTCTCCCCGCTCCACTCCGCGGCGCCCGCACTGGTGGGCGTGCTCAAGGGCATCGGCTGGGGGTTCTACCTGCGCTTCGCCATGCGCTCGGCGGGAGGCGTCGAGGGCAGCGGCCTGGGCACCCCGGTGTTCTGCATGGTGCTGGCCTTCGTGGGCCTCGAGTACGGCGACCTCGCGCTGCTGCTGCCGATCATCATCTGGCTGCTGCCGGTCATCGACTACGCGGTGATGTACGGCGAGGGGCCCGACGGCGCCCTGGGCGGCGTGCTCGACACCCTCAAGGCCGCGCCCCTGGTGTGGCTGGGCACCATGTTCGCCCTGCTGGTGGCGCTGATCATGTTCGGCCTCGTGCTCTCGCTGCCCATGAGCCTCTACGCGACCTACGCCCATCGCGAAGGCGCCTGGCTCGCGGGCCTCACCGGTGGCCTCTTCGTCGGCCCCCTGGTGCACCTCGCCGTGGTGTTCCGCGCCCGGCTGTTCCTCCTGATCCACGGGGACCCGGCATGAGCGACGCCCTCGTCGCCCAGGGGCTGCAGAAGACCTACGGCGCGCGCCGCGTGGTCGAAGGCGTGAACTTCACCGTGAAGCCCGGCGAGGTGGTCGGCCTGCTGGGCCCCAACGGCGCCGGCAAGACCACCTCCTTCTCCATGGTCATCGGCCTGGTCACCCCCGACGCCGGCTCGGTGCGCCTGGGCAGCGCGGAGTTGGCCTCACTGCCCATGCACCTGCGCGCCCGCGCCGGCCTCGGCTACCTGCCCCAGGAAGCGTCGATCTTCCGCAAGCTCACCGTGCGCCAGAACATGCTCGCGGTGCTCGAGCTCGACCCAAAGTCCACCCGACCGGGACGAGAAGCCGCGGCCGACCAGATCATCGCGGAGTTCGGACTCACCCACGTCTCGAAGTCGCTGGGGGAGCAACTGTCGGGCGGCGAGCGGCGCCGGGCCGAGATCGCCCGCTCCTTGCTCCCCAACCCCCGGTTCATGCTCTTCGACGAGCCCTTCGCCGGCGTCGACCCCATCAACGTCGGAGAGCTGCAGAAGGAGATCGCCAAGCTCCGCGACCGGGGCCTGGGCGTGCTCATCACCGATCACAACGTCCGCGACACCCTGCGCATCTGCGACCGCGCGTACATCATCGCCGCCGGGCGAATCCTCGAAGAAGGCACGCCGCAGGCCATCGCTTCGTCCGAGCGGGCACGCTCCGTGTACCTCGGGGCTGACTTCACTCTTTCTTGAGCGAATTCATGCACTTGCTTGACGCGCAATAAATAGGCCGACAATTGGAGTAGCGCAGGGAGTACCTTTGGCACACCTTTTGTCTAGGGGTGGCCATGGGTATGGAGCTCAAGCAGAGCCTACGGATGTCGCAGCAGCTGGTGATGACGCCTCAGCTACAACAGGCGATCAAGCTGTTGCAGCTCTCCCGGATGGAGCTGATCGACCAGATCCACGAGGAGATGGAGTCCAATCCCCTCCTGGAGCAGCCCGACGACGTCGAGGGTGACCTGTCGGACAAGGCCCCCGGGGAGGCCTCGCTGGAGGCCGGGAACCTCGAGGCGCCGATGATCGCCGACGCGCCGGTGCCGGACACCGCGCAGGAGGTCAAGCCGGAGAACGCCCCGGCCGAGATCGACTGGGACGCGTACCTCAACAGCTACCAGTTCAACGAGCCCACCACGGCCTCGAACAAGGGCAACGTCGACCTCGAAGACCTGCCGTCCTTCGAAGCCAACATGGTGAAGAAGGAAGATCTCTTCGATCACCTCTTCGACCAGCTCTCCGGCCTGCGCATGAACGACGCCGATCGCCGCATCGCGGAGCTGATCATCGGCAACCTCGACGACGACGGCTACCTGAAGCTGCCCGACGTCGAGGGCGACGCGCTCATCCGCCTCTGCAACGAGGCCGACGTGCCGATGTCCGTGGGCACCAAGATGCTGCGCAAGATCCAGCACCTCGACCCGGTGGGCTGCGGCTCCCGCGACCTGCTCGAGTGCCTGCTGATCCAGGTGCAGTTGATGAAGGAGCCGGCCGCCCAGCTCCTGCAGACGATGATCAAGAAGCACATGAAGCTGCTGGAGTCGAAGAACCTCCCGGCCATCGCGCGCGACTTGAAGATCACCCTCGAAGAGGTGATCGCCGCCAGCAAGCTGCTCACCAAGCTGGACCCCAAGCCGGGCCGCAACTTCTCGGGCGAAGAGGCGCAGCACATCACGCCCGACGTCTTCGTGCACAAGGTCGGCGACGAGTACCACGTGGTGCTCAACGACGACGGCCTCTCCAAGCTCCGCGTGTCCGACGCCTACCGCCGCGCGCTGCGCAACGGGGCGCTCAACCCCAAGCAGAAGGAATTCGTGCAGGAGAAGATGCGCTCGGCCCAGTGGTTGCTCCGCTCGATCCAGCAGCGGCAGCGCACCATCCACAAGGTCACCGAGAGCATCGTGAAGTTCCAGCGCGACTTCTTCGACAAGGGCATCGCCTTCCTCAAGCCCCTCATCCTGCGCGACGTCGCCGAAGACATCGGCATGCACGAGTCGACCGTCAGCCGCGTGACCACCGCCAAGTACGTGCACACGCCGCAGGGCATCTTCGAGCTCAAGTACTTCTTCAACTCGTCCATCGCCCGCACCGGCGGTGACGACATCGCCAGCGAGGCGGTGAAGAACCACATCAAGCAGCTGGTGGCCTCCGAGAACTCGAAGAACCCGTACTCCGACCAGAAGATCGTCGAGCTGCTCAAGGCCCAGGGCATCGAGATCGCCCGGCGCACGGTGGCCAAGTACCGCGAGGTGCTCGGGGTGCTGCCCTCGAGCAAGCGCAAGAAGTACTACTGAGGTCTGCCCATGGCCCTGCCCGAAGTCCTCATCGTCGATGACGATCAACTCATTCGCGCCATGGTGCGCGACTGCCTCGCCGACGTGCCCTGCGAAATCCGCGAGGCCGATTCGGGTGACGCGGCCCTCGCCGCCATCGCCGAGCGCCACCCCGCCGTGGTGCTGCTCGACCTGGTGATGCCCGGCAAGAGCGGCCTCGAGGTGCTCACCCTCCTCAAGGGCACCGGTCCCCGGGTGCTGGTGCTCTCGGCCCTCGACACCGAGGCGCTGGTGCAACAGGCGCTGGCGTCGGGCGCCCACGGCTTCCTCGGCAAGCCCATTCACCCCCTCGACGTGCAGAACATGGTGCGCGGCGCGCTCGAAGCTGCCGGAGCGAGGGCGTCGTGAGCGACGAGTACTGGCTGGCGGACAGCGAGGCCCGCGTGCTGGGGCCCATCGGCCTCGACGTCATCGCCACGCTCCACGCGCGCGGCAAGCTCCAGGACGTGCGCGCCGTCTCGCGTGACGGGAAGAAGTTCGTGCCCCTGCGCGAGATGCCCGCGCTCCAGGCCATCCTCCACGCCCCGGTCACCCAGGACGACGCGACCCGCGCCCAGGGCGAGGCCACGCGGAAGATCCGCGAGTGGCTCGCCTCGGTGGCGCCCCGGCCCTCGCACGAGATCTTCAAGGTGCCCGTCGGCAGCTCCCGCGATGCCTGGCGCGCCGCCTTCTTCACCCTCGTCTACCGCTACGTGCCCGGCCGGCTGCCGGCCGACACCACGCCCGAGCTGCGGCTGGCCTGCGAAGACGCCTTCCTCGCGCTCTCGGAGCGCATGTTGGAGGTCGAACGCCAGTTCCGCGCCCCGGCCGCCCCGGCGCTGCCGCCCCCGCCCCCGCTCCCCCCAGCCGAGCCACCGGCCAGCGCCCGCCTCACCCACCGCAACAACGCGGTGCAGGTGCAGCTCTCGCTCAAGCGCGGCGACGCGAGGCCCTTCACCCAGGACCTCGAGCACAACTGGCAGACCGACTGCCTGCTCATCCACAGCACCGAGCGCATCGTGCCCGGCACGCAGATCGAGCTGATCATGACCTTCGAGGGTCACGTCACCCAGCTGCACGCCACCGGCCGGGTGCAGGGCGGCCGCGCGGGAGCCTTCACCGTCCAGCTCCTCAACCTGGGCGACACCGAGCGCACCCTCATTCGCACCTGGGTGGCGCGCGCGACGATGCGCCCCTGAGCGCCAGCGAAAAAGGCAGAAACGTGGCCGACTTTGGGTATGGCATCACGTGACGCCGGTGTTACCGTTTCAGACGTCACCGGCGGAGAAGTCCCGGTGGCGCGCAGTCACACCACGGAGGGCTCATGCAACTGAACATCACGTTTCGCCACCTGGACCCGATCGATTCGCTCAAGAACTACGCCCGGGAGAAGGTCGAGCGCGTGAACAAGTACCTCGACAAGGCGACGGAAGCACACGTCGTGCTGTCGATGGAGCGTCACCTGCACCATGCGGACATCAGCATCCACTCGGGGACGTTCCTCCTCCGGGGCCGTGAGCGCAGCGAGGACATGTACGCCTCGATCGATCTGGCGATGGACAAGATCGAGAAACAGCTCAAGCGCTACAAAGAGAAGATGAAGACCCATCACGGGCGTGAGGGCGTGCATCACCACCAGGAATTCGTCGAGCAGATGAAGGTGCGTCACCGCGTCTTCGAAGGCCACGGCGCAGCCCCCGAGGTGACCGACACCGCCCAGACCATCGTGAAGACCAACGAGTTCCTCACGCAGCCGATGGGCATCGAAGAAGCCGTGATGAAGATGGACCTGCGCAACAACGACTTCTACGTCTTCACCAACAGCACCACGATGGAGATGAACGTCGTGTACCACCGCAAGGACGGCACCATCGGGCTCATCGAAGCCTCAGCGGTCGCCAAGCGCTCCCTGGTCGGGTGAACGCTCTTTCGAGTTGAAGTGAGTCGAGGCCCGATGCTCCCTTTACGGGGCGTCGGGCTTCTTCATGTGCGCCACCCGGCGGCCGACCGGGTCGAGGCCGTGGCCGAAGGGCAGCCGAGGCAAGGCCACCGGCAGCCGCCCCGGGGTGCCCTGCTCGCCCAGCAGCGCCGCGGCCACCGCCTCGGTCGCCGCCTCGCGGTACGAATAGGTGGCGAGCACCACCTTCGAGGCGTGCACCTGCGCGGCGAGGTAGGGCGCGCCGAGCACCACCGAGATCACCGGCTTGCCGGACAGCGCGGCGTTGGTCACCAACTCCAGCTGCCGCGAGTTGACGATGCCCACCACCACCACGTCGGCCGTCGCGGCCAGCGCCTGGGCCTGCTTCTTCAGGTCGTCGCGGGTCTTCTCCGCGGGGAAAGCCGGCACGCTCAGGGAGACCATCGTCGGCAGGCGGCGCCCCAGGGCGGCGATGAGGCTGGGCTCGGCGGAGATCACCGCCACCTTGCGCCCGAAGGGAATGGGGAAGAGCCCCGGCGCGCTGCTCAACAAGGTCACCCCGGCCCGCGCGATGCGGCCCGCCAGCTCGCGCTTCTCGCCCAGGGTGGCGAGGCGCTCCTCCAGCGGGGGCACCGGCTCGAACAGCCCGCGGCGCACCTTGAGCGTCAAGATGCGGCGCACCGCGCGCTCGAGCACCGCGCGGGGGAGCTCGCCGGACCGCGCCGCGTCGAGCAGCGCCAACCACACCTCTTCCTTCTTCTCGAGCCGCCAGGGGATGAGCACCATGTCGGCCCCCGCGTTGATCGCCAGCACCGCCGCGCGGCCGACCCCGTAGCGGCGATCGATGGCGTCCATCTCCAGTTCGTCGGTCAACACCAGGCCCGTGAAGCCCAGCTCGTCGCGCAGCAGCCCGCCCAGCACCGGCTTGGACAAGGTCGCCGGCAGATCGTTGCCCGTCAGCGTGGGCGTGGCGATGTGCGCGGTCATCAGCCCGTCGAGGCCCGCCTTCATCGCCTCCTCGAAGGGTCTCAGCTGCCGGCGCACCTCGGCGACCGGCGCGCGCACGATGGGCAGCGTCTTGTGGGAATCCGTCTCCACCGCGCCGTGCCCCGGGAAGTGCTTGGCCACGGTGACGATCTGCGCGTCTTGCTGCCCGCGCACGAAGCTGGCGCCCATCTGAGAGACGAGCTTCACGTCGTCCCCGAAGGCACGCAGGCCGATCACCGGGTTCGCCGGGTTGCTGTTCACGTCGAGCACCGGCGCGAGGTTCATGTTGAAGCCCAGGCGCTTGAGGTCTTCGCCCTGCGCGAGGCCGGCCTCGTAGGCGAGCTCCGGCTGGCGCGCGGCGCCCAGCACCATGTTCCCCGGCAGCACCAGGTTGCCGTCCGAGACGCGCACCACGTTGCCGCCCTCCTGGTCGACGGCGATGAACGGGGGCACGGCGTCGCTGAGCAGCGCGCGCACCTCGTCGTTGAGGCGCCCAATTTGCCCCGCGGACACCACGTTGCGCCCGAACAGGCAGACCCCGCCCACGCGGTAGCCCCGCACCAGGTCGGAGATCGCCGGGTCGACCACCTGGCCGGCGAAGCCCACCATCATCAACTGGCCGACCTTCTCCTCGAGGGTCATGCGCGACAGCAGCGCCTCGACGTCGGGCGCCGGGGCCCGCGCGGGGACGGGCGGAGATAGAGCGAGGGGCGCGGCCACCGGGGCTACCGGCGCAGGGGCCGGCGTCGAGTGCGGGCCCGGGGGCACGGCCTTCACGCACGCGGCCAACAGCAGCACCGCCACCACCACCTGAAGGCCACGCCGCGTCACAGGCGGCGCAAGCTACACCTGAAAAGAAGCCCCGGCCCTCCCGACGTGCCTTGCGGCCAACAGGGGCCTCGGGTATCTGCCCGCCCCGATGCGCGTCACGGAGTTCCTCAAGCTCGAGGCCATCGTCCCGCACCTTGCGGCGCGGACGAAAGCCGGTGTGATCCTGGAACTCGCTACCGCCCTGTCGAAGATCACCCCGGGCATTCCGCTGACGCGGATCCACGAGGTGCTCCAGGAGCGCGAGAAGATCGGTTCCACGGGCATGGAAAAGGGCGTGGCCATCCCCCACGGGCGCCTCACCGAGCTCGACAACCTCGTCGCCTGCTTCGCGGTCTCCCAGGAAGGCGTCGACTTCGAGGCGCGCGATGGCCGGCCCTCGCACTTCTTCTTCGCGCTCGTAGCGCCCGAAAACTCCGCCGGGGTGCACTTGAAGGCCCTGAGCAAGGTCAGCCGCTTGTTCCGCAGCGACGCGCTGCGTGACGCGCTCCTCGAGGCCCCCACGGCCGAGGCCATCTACGCGCTGATCTCCCAGGAAGACGGCAAGGCCTGACGTCGCCGGGTCGTCCGCGCTAACGTCTGGGCCCTTCATGGAAGTCGTCCTCCGGCCTACCAACGATCAGTTCCTGCAAGAGGTCGTGTTCCCCGCGTTCGAGCTGGGGGTCATCGACTCCGGCCCGGCGATCGAGCACCTCCTCCAACACCTCAACGACGAAGAGACCCGCGTGCTGCTCGAGCTGGTCCTCGACAACACGTCCGGCGAGAGCTTCTTCGGCATGACCGACGAGCGCTGGAACCAGGCGCTCTACAAGCTGCTCTTCCACGAGTGGTTCCGCGATTCCGGCGGGTGGATCGTCACGCAGCAGTACCTGGGCTTCGCCGGCCCCTGGGAAGAGAGCTTCCACCTGGGGTTGATGCTCGAAGACCCCGACTACCCCTACGCCGACGAGGGCCGCGCCGATCTCTACCGCCGCGCCTTCTGGGGGCAGCCCCGCAAGCAGTACGGGCTGGCCTCGATGCTCTGCGGCGTGTGGGACCCGGTGCCCCAGTTCCCCCCCGACCAGGTGCTCACCGTCGAGGGCCACGGCGTGTTCGACGCCAAGAACGGCATCGCCCGGGCCGACTGGGCCTGGCGCCCGATGCTCACCGTCAACAAGTGGGCGGCCAAGCTCCCCTCCGCGCTGAGCCGCTTGCTGGAGCGCGAGGTCAAGCGCCTCGCCCCGGTCAACCCACCCGAGCGCCACGAGATCCTCGACTACTGGCTGGGCCGCGTCGAGCACCCGCCGATCCTCGCGGTGAGCTTCTCGGGCCTCGGGCCCCGCGCCACGGAGTGGATTCGGGAGATCGGCCAGATGGCCAAGCTCATCCGCACCGCCGGGGCCCAGCAGCAGGGCCTCACCGCGGTGCTCGGCAGCCCGGGCCGCGGCCGCGATCACGGCCGCTCGGGGTGATCAGCGCGGCACGTACAGCGCCCAGCCCGCCACCGCCACCGCCAGCCCGATGTCGATGAGCAGCGGCGCGTCGCTGAGCAGCACCTGCTCGGGCGCCCCACCCGCCCCGCGCTTGTGCACGAGGAAGAGGTAGCGGAACACGCCGTACACCACGAAGGGCACGGTGAACTTGAGGTGGTCGCTGCCCACGTGGTCGACCGTCTCCTTGGAGACCGTGTACAGCCCGTAGGCGAGGATGCAGCAGGCCGCGCAGATGCTCATCATCTGGTCGAGCAACGGCACGGTGTACTCGGCGAGGTTGGCGCGGTGCGACGAGGCGTCCTCGAGCGACGAGAGTTCGGCGCGGCGCTTGGCGAAGCCCAGGAACAGCGCCCCCAGCAGCGTGCACAGGAACAGCCAGTTCGAGACCTCCACGTGAATGGCCTCGGCGCCGGCCACCACGCGCAAGATGAAGCCCAGGGCGATGGCCATGATGTCCACCAGCACCAGGCGCTTGAGCCCGCCGGTGTAGAGCACCTGGAGCACCAGGTAGCTGCCGAGCACCGCGAGGAACGAGGTGCCCAGCCACCAACCCAGCGCGCCCGCGGCCGCCCAGCACAGGGCCACCAGCACCACCGCCGCGCCCCCCGAGAGGTGCCCCGCGGCCAGGGGTCGCTTGCGCTTCTCGGGGTGGAGCCTGTCTTTCTCGCGATCGAACCAGTCGTTGACCACGTAGACGCCGCTGGCCAGCAGGCTGAACGACGCCACGGCCACCAGCGCCTTGAGCGCCAGGCCCTGGGTGAAGATGCCGCGGGCAAAGAGCAGCGGCACGAGGAGCACGCCGTTCTTCGTCCACTGCTTGGGGCGCAGCGCGCGAATCGCCGCCACGACGAGGGGGGGCCTCTTCACTTCCACGGCGGCGCTCATGCGGCCCGAGGCTGTAGCTCAGTCGCCCGCGAGGAGCGAGCGGAGCGCGTCTTCGCCCCGGAAGCCCTCGGTGCGGCCCACCTCGGCCAGCGGCCGCACCACCAGCCGCTCGAGCACCTCGCGCACCGGGAAGCTGAGCTCGGGCTTGAGCGTGGCCGCGGCGGCCGCGGTCTCGGGCCAGAGCCGCTCCACGACGGACAGCGCGCACCACAGCCCACGCTCGAGCTTCCACGCCCGCGCCCGGCGGGCCACCGCCGCGACGTCGAAGGGCCGCGCGTACACCCCGCCCATCGACGGCGCGCCGAGCACCAGCTCCCGCAGGTCGATGAACTCGAGCATCGGCACGTCGAAGCCGGCCCGGGCCATGAGCTGCACGTGCAGCAGCAGCGCGTCTTCGAGATCGAGCCGCCGCGCCGAGGCCCCGAAGGCCTTCATCGGCAACGTGCGGGCGAGGATCGCCTCGTGCTCCGCGGGGTCGGCCACCAGCGCGCCGTGCAGGAAGATGGTGGTGCGCGTGTCCGAGAGCACCTTCGAGGCGCCGCTGGGGTCGGCCCCGCCCTCGAGCGGCTTGAACTCCGCACGGCGCAGCCAGGTGGCGAGCGGGTCGACGTCCGAGGCCGGCACCGCGAGGCGCACGTCGATCACCGGGCGGAACGCGATGTGCGGGTAGAGGCTCTCGGCGAACGAGGTGGCGCCCACGAGCACGATCTTCCGGCCCTCGAGGTCGTCGATGGCCCGCTTGAGGTTGACCAGCTTCATCACGTTGTCGTTGGCGCTGCCCTGGTACAGCGAGAGCAGCCGGTGCCGCGCCCACTCCGGGCTGCCGGCGCCGCCGAGGCGGTACTCGAGGTTGTAGGCGGCGAGCGGCGCGAGGCCCTGGCCGATGGCCCAGTCGCAGTAGGCCTCCCACGGCGCGCCCCGCAGATCGATGCGGGCCGGGGAGAACGACGCCAACGTGCGGAACAGCTCGAGCATCGAGACGGCCATGGGCTCGCCTATGCCGACCCTGTGGTACAGCCGCCAGCGAAAATGAGCACCGCCGCCCTGTACTTCTCGACCAGCCCCACCGCCCGGCGCGACGCCGAGGCCGCGCTCGCCGGGGGTCACGAGGTGTTCGTCGCCGGCTTCGAGGTGCCCGGGGCGCACGCCGTCGGCGCCGGCTGGGGCGAGGCGGTCCGCGAGGCGCTGCGCCTGACCACCCGCGCGGTGCTCGCGGTCGACGCGCCCCCCGATGCCCTGGAGGCGCTCACCTTGCCCATCGCCGCCGATCTCGCCGACGTGGTGACCGGCCTCCGGGAGCCCCCGCCGTTGCTCGAGCGCGCCGCCAACCAGGTCGCGAAGCTCGCCCTGGAGGTGGAGGTCGCCGATCCCCTGTGCCGCGCCCGCGCCTTTCGTGTCGAGGCCCTGCGCGCCGAGCCCCTGCAGTCGGCAGGTGACGAAGCCGAGGCCGAGGCCCTGGTGAAGCTCGCCGCCCAGCGCTACCGCTTCGCCGACGCGAAGGTGCGCTTCGGGGGCAAGCGCACCGCGAGCAACGTGGCCCGCCTCTCGCGCACCTTCGCCCGCTACGCCACCGTGCAGAACGACGCCGACAACGCCCACGAGGGCTACTCGACGCTGGCACACCTCGAGGCCGGCGCGCCCAACTACAACCGCTGGCTGGCGACCATGTTCGGGCGCTGGGCCGGCGCGCGGGTGCTGGAGATCGGCGCGGGCATCGGCACCATCACCGCGCACCTCGCCCCGGGCCGCGAGCTGGTCACCGCGCTCGAGGTCGACCCCTTCTACGTGCGCCGGCTCAAGAACCGGTTCCGCGGGCAGCCGCAGGTCGAGCCGTACCAGGGCGACGTGGCGCTGGCCGACTGGCAGGCCCTCGCCGCGCGGCGCTTCGACACCATCGTGCTCTCCAACGTGCTGGAGCACATTCCCGACGATGCGGGCGCGGTGCAGACCTTCGCGAAGATCCTCCCTCCGGGGGGCTCGCTGATCCTCTTCGTGCCCGCCCTGCCCGCGCTCTTCGGGAGCATCGACGAGGCCGTGGGGCACCACCGTCGCTACACGCAGGAAAGCCTGCGCGCGGTGCTCGAGGGTCACGGCTTCGACGTCGAGCACCTGCAGTGGATGAACCTCGTGGGCATCCCCGGGTGGTTCGTCAACGGCAAGCTCTTCAAGCGCCGGGTGCTGCCCCCGCTGCAGCTGCGCGTCTACGATCGCATCGCGCCGACGCTGGCCTCGCTGGAGGCCCAGGTGCAGCTCCCGGTGGGCCTGAGCCTGCTGGCCGTCGGCCGGCGCCGGGCCTGATCAGCGCGCGGGCCGCTTGAGGCCCAGCTTCGCCATGCGGTGAACGATGGTGCGCCGGGGCATGCCCAGGCGCGTCGCCGCAGCCGTCACGTTCCACCGGGTGCGGGCCAGGGTCTCGAGCAGCACCTCGCGCTCGGCCGACTGCATGGCGCCCTTGAAGTCGTCGGCCGGCGCCTCGGTCGACAGCCGGGTGGGCAGCGCGTCGCGGCCGATCTCGTCACGCACCGTCGACCGGGCCGCCCGGGCCAACACGTTGGCCAGCTCGCGCACGTTGCCCGGCCACCGCCACGCCAGGAGCATGGTGCGCGCCTCGGCGCTGAGCGTCAGCCGGGGGCGCCCCACCGCAGCGCGCGCCCGCGAGACGAAGGCCTCGGCCAGGGGGAGCACCTCTTCGCGCCGCGCGGTGAGCGGGGGCACCTCGAGCACGTGGGGAAAGTGTGCGCCCGCGGGCACCCGCGTCGCCGTGGCCAGCAGCCGGGTCTTCACCTGGCCCACGAGGGCCTTGAGGTCCGCGGCCTCGAGGCGATCGATGTCGCGCACCAGCAGCCAGTCGCCTGCCCGGGCCCGCGCCTGCGCAGGGCGATCGAGGGCCGAGGCGACGAACAGCCGGCGCCCGGCCACCCGCGCCAGGCCCTCCAGCAGGGTGCGCCGCCCCGAGCCCGGCGGGCCGACGACGCAGATGGCGCCCTCCTCGTCGGCGAGGCCCTCCACCAGCGCGGCCAGGCGCACCATCATCGGGTCCACGAGGATCGGCTCGGCGCGCTCCCCCGTTTCCCCCAGCAGCGCGTCCCAGCAGGCGCCGAGCAACGTCTCGGCGTCGAGGCCCTGCTCGGGCGAACGCGCGAGGGCCACCGCTGCCCGGGGGCCGGCCACGCCGGGGAGCCGCGCGAAGAGGGTCACCAGGGCCGCCGCCTCGAGCTCCGGCACCAGCACCCCCAGCAGCTCGGTCGAGAGCTCGCCGAAGCAGGAGATCGCCCCGGTGCGCTGCACCTCGTCGACCACGCGCCGGGTCAGCGCCTGCCGCGCCGCGACGTTGAGCCCCGGCGACGAGACGATGATCAACCCCACGTGGCGCCCGGTGCCCGCGCGGCGCAGCTCCTCGTCGAGCCGGCGCATGAACTCTTCTTCGGTCACCGGCCTCGGCCGGGGGGACGGCTGCGGCGGCGTCGTGGAGAACAGGAGCCGCGCGTCACCCAGGCGCAGCTCGTCGCCCGCGTGGAGCACCAGCTGGGAGGTGGTCGGCACGTCGTTGAGGCGCACCTCGCCGCCACCGCGCAGGGGCTCGACCACCACGCCCTCTTCCCTCGGGAGCAGCGAGACGTGGCGCTCGGCGAGGCCGGCACCGGCGATCTCCAGGCCCACGCCCGGGGCCTGGCCCACCACCGTGCTGCGACCTCCATGAAGCTCGACGGACCAGGTGTGCCCCGGGGTGCCGATCACCACCGTCCAGCGGTTCATGAGAGCTCCATAGCCGACGACGCCTCGGCGGGGCTGACCCTAGACGACGGCGCGCAGCCTTCGGGCGGCCTCGAGCACCGACACCCGATCGCGGTCGGCGCCCAGCCACGCGAAGAGCTTGCCCAGCCGTTCCATCTTCACCCGCGCGGGCACCGTGAGATCGCGCTGCTGGCGCACCAGCTCGGGGGGCACGCCGTCGGTCGCGTCGAGCACGTCGATGGCGTGCAGCTCGAAGTTGAAGAGCGCGTCGCGACGCAGCGAGCGGAACGTGGCCTCCACCAGCGGCCACGGCATCGAGGTGGCCCAGGTGCCGATGAAGGGCAGGCGGGTGAAGGGGGCCACGGCCATGGGCAGCTCGACGAGGGCCGCGTCGCCCCGCCGGTAGGGGTGCTCGAGCGACGGCCGGTAGGGGGTGCGGGGCGCCAGCAGCACCCGCGGCGAGTCGAGGATGGCGCGCGACGGGCGCCGCAGCACCTCGAGGGCGCCCATCACCGAGGCCTTCGCCAGGTAGTACGGCGTCGCGGGGAAGGCCGACGAGTCGTACTCGTAGCCTCGCGCCGCGACCGCCTTGAGCAGCGCCGAAGACAGGGTGTAGCCGGGCGCGCGAAAGCCCGCGGGCTTGACGCCCAGTTCGCCCAGCGCCTCTTCGCAGCGCGCGAGGTCCGCCTCGATCTCCGGCTGCGTTCGCCGCGAGAGCCCGTAGTCGTGGGAGTAGCTGTGGCTGGCCAGCTCGACGCCGGCGGCGTGGGCCCCCGAGAGCGCCCGCTTCATGCCCGGCAGCGAGACGTCGGCGCCGATGACGAAGAAGGTGGCCGGCGCGTTGGCGGCGGCGAACAGCTCGAGGAGCCGGGGGATGGCCTTCTCGGCCAGCAGCCCGCGGGCCCGCTCATCGAGCAGCGAGTCGGGCAGGCCCTGGATGCGGCAGTAGTGCGTCAGCGAATCGAGATCGACCGAGAGGGCTGACAGGCGCATGCCGGTCGCTCACTCACCCCGTACGCGGATGACGTACACCAACCGGGCCACGTTCTTGAGCACGTTGGGCACGCGCCGGAAGAGGTGGATGGAGGGCTGGCGCTTCTCCTGGAGCTGGATGGGGATCTCGCGCACGTCGAGGTTCTCGCGCCAGGCGCGCACCACGAACTCCGAGGCGAAGACGTCCATGTCCACCACGCAGCGGTCGATGACCGGCATGAGGCGCTCGCGGCGGAAGGCCTTGAGGCCGTGCGTGTCGGTCCCCTTGAAGCCGAGCGTGGCGCGCAGGAGGCCGTTGTGCACCCGGGTGGCGACCCGGCGAATGAGGGGCCGCTGGTCGCTGGCGCCCCGGGCGGCCTTCGAGCCGACGATGAGGTCGGCCTCGTGGCGCAGCAGCATGGGGACCACGGCGTCGTAGAAGACGAGGTCGCACAGGTCGATCTCGTCGCACACGACGATCTCGCCGCGGGCCATCTGGATGCCCGTCTTCAGGGCGACGCCGTAGTTCGGGCGCTCAGAGTGGAACCACTTGAGGCGAGGGTTGGCCCGGGTCATCCGCTCGAGGATCTCCTGCGTACGATCGCGGGAGCCGTTCTCGGCAAAGATGATCTCGTAGTCCCAACCACGGGCATCGAGACCATGCGTGAGCTCGGCAGCAGCCTGCTCGACGATGGACTCTTCATTGTACACCGGAATGACGATTGACAGCTGCGGAGAACCAGACATGGCGCGGGCGGCACCTAACACGGACAATCGCCAGCGTCATTCACCTCTAGTAGCCTCGCGCCCCCAGTCGCTTTCTTAAGGAGACGCATGAAGGTCTCGTGTCCGTCCTGCAGCTCAGTTCTCAACATCGACGACAAGAAGATCCCGGCCGGGGGGGCGCGCATCAAGTGCCCCACCTGCCAGAACGTCTTCCCAGTCAAACCCGCTCCCATCACCTCCTCCACCTCTGGCCTCGTGCCGCTCCCGGGCATCAGCGCCGCGCAGCCGCAGCGCCAGACGTGGGAGGAAGAGTCGACCCGCGTGGCCGAGTTCCCCATGCCCGCGGCCGCCATTCCCGGCGCCACCACCGTGGCGGCCCCGCCCACGAACGTGAAGCTCGCCCCGATGCGGAGCTCATCCTCGGTCTCGGTGCCCCTGCCCGGCATCAGCGCCGCGGCGCCCCAACGGCAAGACTGGGAAGACGAGGCCACCCGCGTCGGTGAGGTGCCCCTGCCCGGCCGCGCCCCGTCAACCTTCGACGTCGATCTCGGCGCGGCCACCGCGGTCGCCCCGGCCTACGTGCCCCCGGCCGCGAAGCCTCCGCTCGCGCGCGGGAACGCCGTGCCGCTCCCCGGCGCCTTCGAGAGCCCCACGGCCTCCGCGCCGCCGCCGGCCCGCAACAGCGGCTCCATTCCGCTCCCCGGCGGGGCCGCGGCAGCCCCCCGCGGCGGCGCCTCCATCCCGCTCCCCGGGGCAGGCGCCCCGGCGCCGGCCTTCGTCCCGCCTCCGCTGCGCAGCACCTCGATCCCGCTGCCCGGCGCCGGCGCCCCGGCGCCGTCCTTCGCGCCGCCCCCGCTGCGCGGCGCCTCGATCCCGCTCCCCGGCGCTCCTGCGCCCCGGGCCCAGGGCAACGCCGTGCCGCTGCCCGGATTCAGCGCCGCGCCGCCCGTCGACGACATTCCCCTCGATGATGGCTTCGACACGGCCTCGGTCCCGCTCCCCGGCGGCGGAGGGTACGGCGACGACGTGCCGCTCCCCGGCGGCGGAGGCTACGGCGGCGACGTGCCTCTCCCTGGCGGCGGAGGCTACGGCGACGACGTGCCGCTCCCCGGTCCGGCGGAGTCGACGCTCGAGTTCGACCCTTCGGGCAACGAGCCCATCCCGCTCCCGAGCGGGGCGCCCAGCTTCGACCCCGCGATGGGTGGCGGCTTCGACTTCTCCGAGTCACCGCCCGAGGAGCCGGTCTCCGAGCCGGTCGGCGGCGGCTTCGACTTCGACTCGGCCCCGGCCGAAGCCCCCGTCTCTGGCGGGTTCGACTTCGACGCGGCGCCTCCCGCCCCCGCGGCGCCCGCCTTCGACTTCGACGCGGCCCCGGCAGCGTCCGGAGGCTTCGACTTCGACGCGCCCGACCAGGCCGCTCCCGGCGGCTTCAACTTCGACGCCCCGGCCGCGCCCGCACCGGCGCCCGGCGGCTTCGACTTCGACGCCCCGGCCGCGCCTGCCCCGGCGCCCGGCGGCTTCGACTTCGATGCCCCGGCCGCACCGGGAGGCTTCGACTTCAACGCCCCGCCCCCTCCGGCTCCGGCTCCGGGTGGGTTCGACTTCGCGCCGCCTCCCGCCGCAGCGCCGCCGGGGGGCTCGATGGGCTTCGGCGAGGTCGACTTCGGTGGCGGTGGTGACCTCGAGTTCGACCCCACCGGAGGCGCCCCGCCGCCCCCGACGGCCGCCCGCCCGTCCGCGCCCTCGCGCCCCGCGGTCGACGATCTCGAAGCCGACCTGAGCGCCCCGCTGCCCCAGAGCGCCGGCCCCTCGGGCCCGTCTGATGGCCTCGAGATGCTCTCGTTCATCGACAAGACGGCCCACGAGGCCGGGGCCAAGCCCGACGAGATGCTCTCGGTGCGCCGCTTCCACGTGAAGCGCCGCAGCGGCAAGGTCTTCGGCCCGTTCGAAGAGGCCGTGATCGTCAAGATGCTCGAGGACGGTCAGCTGCTGGGCAATGAAGAGGTGTCGATCGACTCCGACAGCTGGCACGCGATCGGCGTCGAGCCCGCCTTCCAGGCGGTGATCGCGCGGCTCATGGAGAGCCCGGCGCGCACCCAGACGCAGCTGGGGCTCCCGCAGGTCAGCGACGACCGCGGCCCCTCGATGGACCGGCTCAAGCAGCTCTACGAGGGCCGCATGGCCGCCGTGGCGGTCGTGCAGAGCAAGGAGCCCGTGCCGCTGCGCAAGCGGCTCCCGCTGATCATCGCGGGCGTGCTCATCGTGGGCATCGTGGTCAGTGGCGTGGTGCTGGGCGCGGCGACCCCCTACGGCTTCTTCGCCCTGAAGCTGCTCTTCCCCGCGAAGGTGAAGCCCGACACGCGCGAGTTCGGATACCTCCAGGTCGCCCGCAAGGGGTTCCTCCAGGACACCTGGAAGTCCTACAAGGTGGCCCGCGAATCGGCCAACCAGGCCCTGGCGATCAAGGACTACCCCGAGGCGCGCGCCGTGTGGTGCCAGGCGGTGTTCTACCTCGATCGCAAGTTCGGCAAGGCCGACCCGGCCGAGCTGGCGCAGGCCCAGGACGAGCTGGTGAACATCAAGCTGCTCGGTGACAAGCACCCCGAGGTGCTCAAGACCGAGGCCGCCGCCGCGCTGTCCCGCAAGGACGCCGACGGGGCGCTGGCGACCATCGCTGACGCACTGGCCCGCGACAGCGACGATCTCGAGTCGCTCTTCCTGCGCGCCGACGCGTACCTGATGAAGAAGCAGCCCGCCCAGGCCAAGGGCGAGTTCGAGGCGGTCCTCAAGAAGGACCCCCGCAGCGCCAAGGCGCTCCACGGCTTGGGCATGCTGCACAAGGCCCAGAACGAGGTCAACGAGGCGGCCGGCAAGTTCTCCGAGGCCCTCGAGGCCGACCCGGCGCACCAGTCGTCGGCGGTGGAGCTCGCGGAGATCCTGATCGTGCGTCGCAAGGAGGTCGAGCGCGGCAACGAGCTGCTCGACAAGGCGCTCAGCGACGAAGGGCGGCCCTCGCTGTCGCCCGGCGCGCTGGGCAAGGCGCTGGCCCTCAAGGCCGAGTCGATGGTGGTGACCGGCAAGCTCAACGAGGCCGTGCCGCTGTTCGAAGAGGCCCTCAAGGCCGACCCCAGCAACGCCTTCACCAACGGCCGCCTGGCGCACGCCTACTTCGAGCTCAACCAGCCTGAGAAAGCCGCGCCGCTCTACCAGGCCGCGGTCAAGGCCCAGCCCGAGAGCCTCGAGTACACCGAGGGTTACCTCTCGAGCCTGATCATCCTGGGCAAGATGGACGAGGCGACCCATGTCATGTCGTCGGCGAACACCCGCTTCCCGGGCAACGCCACGCTCTCGTACCTCTCGGCCCGCGTGGCCGACGTGCTCGACAACGCGAAGGACGCCGAGGAGGCGTACAAGCGGGCGATCGCGGCCGACCCCAAGATCATCGACGCCTACCTCTTCCTCTCCCGTCTCTACATGCGCTTCCGTCGCTTCAACGAGGCGGCGCCGGTGCTCGAGGCGGGCCTGGGCCAGGCCCCGGACAACGCGGCGATGCGCGTGGGCATGGGCGAGCTGGCCCTCCACGAGCGCAACTTCGACCGCGCGGAGTCGGAGTTCAAGAAGGCCATCGAGCTCAACCCCTACTCGGCCGACGCCCACCTCGGCGCGTCGCGCGTCTCGCAGGAGCGCGGCAAGTTCGAGCTGGCGGCCACCCAGGTGGAGAAGGCCCTCGAGCTCAACCCGCGCATCGGCGGCGGGCGGCTCATGCGCGGCGTGGCGCTGTGGAAGCTGGGGCGCCTCGACGAGGCGATCACCGAGCTCGACGCAGCCCACGAGGCGGAGCCCAAGAACACCCAGATCATCGTCACCCTGGGCGCGGTGAAGTTCGACAAGGGCGACCTGAGCGGCGCCACCGCCCACCTCAACTCGGCGCTCATCGCCGAGCCCGGCCACCCCGACGCGAACTTCTACCTGGCCCGGGTCAAGAACGTGAAGCTCGAGCACACCCAGGCCATCGAGGCCATGAAGCGCGCCCTCGACTACAACTCGAAGAACCCGCTCTACCTCTACTGGTACGGGCGCATCCTCGCCGACGCGCGCAAGGGGGACGACGCCCTGACCGAGCTCAAGCTGGCCCTGGAGATCGAGCCGAAATACGCCGACGCCCTCGAGGCCATGGGGCGCATCTACTTCGAGCGCAACGACTTCAAGCGCGCCGTGGCCCAGTACCAGCTGGCGCTCGACGCCGACCCCTCGCGGCTGACGGTGCGCGCGCTCATCGGCGATGCCCAGGTGAAGATGGAGGACTGGACGGGCGCCATCATGAGCTACCTGCAGGCCCTCGACGCCGACCCCGATCTCCGGGCCGCCTATTCGAAGCTCGGGCAGGCGTACCAGGAGAAGAAGCAGCTCGCCGAGGCCACCAAGTGGTACCGCAAGGCCGTCGAGACCGAGCCGGAGAACGCCGACGCGTGGCTCGCGCTGGGCTACCTCCTCAAGGACACCAACAAGAAGAAGGACGCCGTCACCTCGTTCAGGAAGTACCTCGAGCTCCGTCCGGAAGCTGAGAACAAGCGGGAAGTGGACGAAGAGATCTACTTCCTCGAAGGCAAGTAAGGAGTCGGATCGTCGTGTTGGATTTGAAGGAAGTCGCGAAGAATTTCGAAGCCGTCGTCGCCCGCCTGCAGACCCGGCAGGGGGCGCTCGACCTGTCCCGCTTTCAGGAGCTCTTTGCCGAGCGCAAGAAGGTGTACGTCGAGCTCGAGACCCACCAGGCGAGCAAGAACAAGACGCAGGAGGTGCTCAAGACCGCCGACGCCGAGACCCGCAAGCGGGTGGGCGCCGAGATGAAGGTCGTCGGCCAGACCATCAAGGACCTCGAGGCCCGCCTCAAGACCATCGAGGACGAGCTCCAGGCGCAGATGATGGTGGTGCCCAACGTGCCGCACGAGTCGGTGCCGGTGGGCGCGGACGCGGAAGGCAACGTGGTCGCCCGCACCTGGGGTGAGAAGCCCACCTTCCTCTTCGCGCCCAAGCAGCACTTCGAGCTGGGCGAGAAGCTGGGCCTGCTCGACTTCGAGCGCGCCGCGAAGGTCTCCGGCCCGCGCTTCGCCTTCTCGAAGGGGGCCCTGGCGAAGCTCGAGCGCGCGTTGGTCAGCTTCATGATCGACGAGCACAACCAGCGGGGCTACCAGGAGCTGCTGGTGCCCTACCTCGTCAACCGCGAGTCGATGACGGGCACCGGCCAGCTGCCGAAGTTCGAGGACGACGCCTTCAAGATGGCCGGGAGCCGCGAGCTGTTCTTGATCCCCACCGCCGAGGTGCCGGTCACCAACTTCCACGCCGACGAGATCCTCGAGGGGCCGCTGCCGGTGAAGTACGTGGCCTTCTCGCCGTGCTTCCGGGCCGAGGCGGGCAGCGCCGGCAAGGACACCCGCGGCCTCATCCGCATGCACCAGTTCCACAAGGTGGAGATCGTCAAGTTCGCCCACCCTTCGACCTCGCTCGACGAGCTCGAGGGCCTGGTGGCCGACGCTTCGAACATCCTGGAGAAGCTGGGGCTCCACCACCGGGTGATGCTCCTGTGCACCGGGGACATGGGCTTCTCGTCGCAGAAGACCTACGACCTCGAGGTCTGGCTGCCCGGGCAGAACGCCTTCCGGGAGATCAGCAGCTGCTCGAACTTCGGGGACTTCCAGGCCCGGCGGGCGAAGATCCGCTACCGCCCGGCCCCGGGGGAAAAGCCCCAGTTCGCCCACACCCTCAACGGGTCGGGCCTCGCGGTGGGGCGCACGGTGGTGGCCCTGCTCGAGAACTACCAGCGCGAAGACGGCACCATCGCCCTGCCCGAGGTCTTGTGGCCCTACATGGGCGGTTTGAAGGAGATCAAACCGGGCTGAACGAAAACCCTTTGCAGTCGCCAAAGGGTTCCTGTACTGGGAGCGCCCCCGCCGCTCAGCAATGCGCGTCAGGGGCGTCGGTCCACAGATGTCTGGAGCAGTGGCCGAGCGGCTGAAGGCGGCGGTCTTGAAAACCGCAGACGCTGAAAGGCGTTCGTAGGTTCGAATCCTACCTGCTCCGTAGGATGTAGAAGGTCCGCAGTTCTTTGACAGGACGTCTCGTCATTTCGCTGTGGAGTGATGGCCGAGCGGCTGAAGGCGCAGGTTTGCTAAACCTGTATACGGGAAACTGTATCGAGGGTTCGAATCCCTCTCACTCCGCACACCGGTATTGTTGGGAAAAAGGCTCCGTTAGCTCAGCTGGATAGAGCGTTGGACTACGAATCCAAAGGCCGGAGGTTCGAATCCTCCACGGAGCGCATTACCCCCACCCGATGAACAGTCTCGACGACATTGATGTGGGCTTCATGAAGCAGGCGTTGGAGCTTGCGAATGAAGCAGCACGTCTGGGCGAAGTGCCAGTAGGCGCCGTCGCCGTCAAAGAGGGTCAAATCATCGGGCGTGGGTTCAACCGCCGGGAGATTGACCGCGATCCCTTTTCTCACGCTGAGTTCAACGCGATGAAGGAGGCGGCGCGGGCCGTGGGCGCCTGGCGGCTCACGGGGGTCACGGTGTACGTGACCCTCGAACCCTGCGCGATGTGCGCCGGGGCGCTGGTGCAGTCTCGGGTTTCGAGGCTGGTCTATGGCGCGATGGATCCCAAGGCGGGTACGGTCGGATCGCTGTACAATCTGGTGCAGGACCCCCGGTTCAATCACCGGGTCGAAGTAGCGGGCGGCGTGTTGGGCGAAGCGTGCAGTCAGGCGCTCAAGACTTTTTTCGCGGGCCTCCGGGCTCGCCGCGACACCACAACTGAATAGGTCGTCATTGGAGAGCTGGCCGAGTGGTCGAAGGCACCTGACTCGAAATCAGGCGTACCGGTAACGGTACCGTAGGTTCGAATCCTACGCTCTCCGCATCCCACGTAGTCGAGGCGGGTTGGTCGCTGGAGAGGTGGCCGAGTGGCTGAAGGCGCACGCCTGGAAAGCGTGTGTACCTGAAAGGGTATCGTGGGTTCGAATCCCACCCTCTCCGCTCGCAGGAGCTTTGTAGATCTTCTGGTCAGGGCAACGCGGGGCCGTGAACCCCGCCAGGTCCGGAAGGAAGCAACGGTAGCGTTACTTCGCGTGTGTCCTGGCCGTCCCTTTGTTGAATGAGTCCCTGTCCCGGCGAAAGCCGAGACAGGGACTTCTTCGTTTCAGCGCTCGAAGTAGCTGGCGGCGCCGCGGCGCTCGACGAGGCGGAAGCCGGCCTGGGTGAAGGCGAGCTCCGAGCTCTGGTCGCGGGCGTCGTCGTTGCCGTTGCTCCAGTAGAGGCCGCGGTTGAAGCGCGCGTCGCGGGCGGCCATCTGGAAGCAGCCCTCCTGCGGGAAGTCGCAGGGGCACCAGGGCAAGTTCTGGCCCAGGTAGAAGAAGCCCGGCGAGCCCCACATGCCCTCGTTCATGATCACCAGGCCCGTAGCGCCGACGCTGGCCTTCGCCACGAGCTGGAACTGCTCCTTGCGCTGCACGTCGAAGGGCGAGGGGAAGACGAAGAACGCGACCCCGGCGGCGGCGACCCCGAGAGCCACCACGCGGCGCGCGCCGGCCCACGACTGGGCCGCCCAGGCCACGAAGAGCGGCGCCCCGGCCACCGTGAGCAGCACCAGCGTCGGGTAGACGAAGCGGTCTTCCTTGTGGGCAGTGGCGCTGACGATGGCGAAGTACCCCACCGCCGAGGCGATGAAGAGCCAGGGGCGCCCCGGCCCGCGCCACCACAGCAGGCCGACCACCGCGAAGGGCGCCACCAGCAGCCGCAAGAAGTAGGTCCACCAGGGCTGGGCGCCGAAGCTCGCCGCCGCCGCGCCCGAGGTGACGTTGTAGCGGACGTAGTGAATCAACGAGTGGAACCACTCGCCCCAGGTCAGCTGGTCGAGGAGCCCCAGGCCGAAGGCGATGACCAGCCCACCCGCGGCCGCCCAGGCGAAGGTCTTGAAGCGCCGCGAGACGAGCAGCCACGCCATGGCGGGGAGGATCGCCGCCGCCGAGCCGTAGCGGGTGACCTGCGCGAAGCCCAGCAGCGCGCCGCCCAGCAGCCACTGTCCGGGCGTCTCGTCCTCGGCGTCGAGGCGCTCGAGGCCCCACACCAGGAAGGCCACGGAGAACGACTCGGACATGGTGCGCCCGCCGAACCACACCAGCGGGCCGTAGAGCGCCACCAACCACAGGCAGGCGCGCGCGAGCTCAGGGCCGACGCGCCGGGCGGCGAGGCGCCACACCGCCGCGAGCATCGCCGCGTGGAGCGCGAACTGGGGCACCTCGGCCAGCACCCGGCGGCCCATCACCGAGCTGATGCCCAGGGCGTCTCCGAGGCGGAACACGCCGGAGAACAGCAGCGGCACGGACCAGTTGCGAATGCCCCACGGCTGGGTGGCGGTGGCCGCGTTGGCGGGCACCTGCCATTCCCACGGCACCACGCCGAATCCGTAGGTGCGGTTGAGGGCGATCTCCAGGCTCTGGAAGAGCTCGTCGGGGTGCAGGCGCCCGAGGAAGAACAGGGCATGCAGCGCGGCCGGCAGCGCCGCGAGGAGCACCTCGACCCAGGGTGTGCGGCGCGACGTCGTCATGGAGGCCACGCGATTAGCACGCGTGTCGGCAGGTCGGTGAACGGGCTAGAACCGGGGCCCGATGAGCGCCTGTCAGCACTGCGGCAAAGAGCACCCCACCGGAACGCCGAAGTGCCCCCTCACGGGCGACTCGATGCAGGAGCCCGGGCTCATCGGTACGCAGGTCGACCGATACCTCGTCGAGCGGTTGCTGGGCATGGGCGGCTTCGGCTCGGTGTACCGCGCCCGGCACGTGCATACCGACGCCACGGTGGCCCTCAAGCTGCTCAAGCGCAGCCTCGGCGCCGACCACGACATGCTCAAGCGGTTCCTGCGCGAGGCGCGGGCCGCGAGCGCGGTGGGCAGCGAGCACATCGTGGGCGTGCTCGACGCGGGCCTCGCGGCCGACGGGCAGGCGTTCCTCTCGCTCGAGTTCCTCGACGGCATGGATCTCAAGGACCTCGCCGTCCACCAGGCGCCCCTGGGCTACCAGCGGGTGGTGGCCATCGTGCTCCAGGCGCTCGACGGGCTGGAAGCCGCCCACGCCCGCGGCGTCGTGCACCGCGACATGAAGCCCGCGAACGTCTTCGTGGTGCGCCGCCGCGACGAGCGGGGCACCGAGCGCGACTTCGTCAAGCTGCTCGACTTCGGCATCTCCAAGATGCACGGCGACGCGGTCTCGTCGGGGCTCACCCAGACCGGCATGGCCATGGGCACGCCTTCGTACATGGCGCCCGAGCAGTTCTTCGACGCGCGCAGCGTCGATGGGCGCGCCGATCTCTACTCGGTGGCGGCGATGCTCTACGAGCTGCTGTCGGGCAAGCTGCCCTTCGACGCCGAGAGCTACGCGCACCTCATCGTGAAGGTGCGCACCGAGCAGGCGCTGCCGCTCAACCAGGTCGCCCCCCAGGTCCCGCTGCCGCTCGCGCAGGTGGTGACCGTGGGCCTCGCGAAGGAACCGCACCAGCGCTGGCAGTCGGCCCGCGAGTTCGCCGACGCGCTGCGCTCGGCCCTCGGTCTCGCCCCGCCGGGCACCACGCCCGCGTTCCTGCCATCCCCCGCGGCGGAGATGCCCCTCGATCCCGGCCTCGACCGCACGCACACCCCGCGCCCGGTGACCGCGCCCCCGCAGCCCGCACCCGCGCTGCTCGCCACGCCCTCGCCGGCGCCGAACCTGGCCCAGAGCTCCGGTGGCTGGGTGGTGCCGATGAACGGCGCGGCGAATACCGGAGTGCCCGTCGCCAGCGCGGCGCCCATTCCGCTGAGCAGGCCCTTCGCCCCCGGGCAGATCGGCGCGCAGTCCCCGGCCTCGCGAAGCCCGGTGGTGGCCCCGCTCGCAGCGCCCGCGCCGGTGGCGACGAGCGGTGCGCCGAAGAAGAACTCGACACTCAAGTGGGTGCTCATCGTCCTGGGCACGATGTTCCTCGGCGGCGGCTGCTGCACCTGCGCCGTCATCATCAACTCCAGCGGGAACTGACCTCAGCGCCGGTGAGGGCATCGCCGAACCGAGCGGGAACGGCGAGGCGCGAGCCGGTCAGCGGCCAGCCCCGAAGGCGCGGTCGGTGCTGCGTCGCGGTGCTGCCTCGCGGTGCTCCGTCGAGGTGCTCCGTCGCTGAGCGGCGTTCGGCGCGACGCGCTCAGTCCTTCGCGCGGAGCCGTACCACTGCCTGGATCGCCGCCCCGTCCGCCGTGGGACTGGCGTCGAACAGCGCGAGGTCGAGCTGCGTGAGGCGATCGAGAACCGTGACCGCGAGGGCCTGGGCGGTGAGCGCGTTGCGCGGGTCGACGTCGTCCATGAGGCGGGGCGTGAGCAGCTCGCGGCGCAGCTGGCCCACGTCGAAGAACACCGAGACGTGACCCGGGCCAAAGGCGCCCTCGAAGCGTGTCCCGAGGGACTGGGTGAGATCGGCCGGCTCCCGGCTGCCCACCGACGCCCCTGACTGCGCGAAGAGCGCCTGGTGGGTCAGCGCGATCTCCACGCGTCGCCCGGACGCCGAGCCGCGCCACAGCCGCAGCTGCCGCTCGACGGACTTGGTCACCGGCACCTGCCAGCGCCGCACCCAGGCATCGAGGAGCGCTTCGACGGGCGCGCGATCCTTCACCGCGGCCTCGAACAGCAGCGTCGCCTGGGGTTGCGGCCGGCCGCCGGCCTCGATGGTCTTGCGCACGAAGCTCTCGACGTCGACGTAGAGCGTGGCGTCGAAGGTGCCGGCGAGCCCATCGAGCGCGCGCTCGAGCTCGGCGCCCTGCAGCGAGAGGTCTTCGTGGATGCCCTTGCGCCGCGGCGTGCCCTCGGTGCCGAGCACGAGGTCGGCGAGCTGCCGCGGCGCGATGCTGGCCACCGCGGCCGCGATGGGGCCTTCGGGCGCGTGGGACAACAGCCGCGGCCCCTCGCTGGGGGGCACCGTCCACAGCGGCGCGGCGCCGATGAGCCGGGCCTCGAGGTGCGCCTCGTCACCCGAGAGCCGCACCGTGCCGGCGAGCTGGAGCCACGCGGCCCCGACGGGCGCGCGCGCCCACACCACGAGCGCCCCGCTGGGCAGTTGGTCGAGCGCGGAGGCCACCTTGCCATCCTGCTCGAGCCCCAGCGAAGGCGCGGCGGCGATGCGCTGCTGCACGCCGGGTTGCCGCCGGGTCAACGGCGCATCGACGGCGTACAGCGCGCCGCGATCGACGAAGAGATCGAGCGCTCGCTCTTCCTGCTCGAAGCGCGCGAGCCCCTGCACCTCGCTCACGAAGTTCCAGCCGCGATCGAGGAGCCACGTCTCGAGGGCCGCCAGCGCGTCCTTCGCCGAGGTGACGCCCACCACGCTCAAGCGCACCTCGTCGCTGTCGTCCCACGCGAAGTACGCGAGGCCTTCGCGGGGGTCGACCCACTGCGCCCCGGCCGTGGCCTGGTCGAGGGCCCAGCCGTGCAGCGGGTAGCGCTCGAGCCAGTTCTGCGTCGACGCCGCTCCCACGAGGCGCTCGGCGAAGTCGACGGCCGGCGGCAGGTCTTCCAGTCCGCGCGCCATGACGGCCCACTTCACGTCGGGCGGCACCAGGTGGAACACGCCGCGCGGCGAGACGATGAGGGTCACCTGCTCACGCAGCGCTTCACCTTCGAAGCCGCGCACCACGTAGCGGCCGGCCTTCGAGAAGGCGTGGGTCAGCTGCGCGCTCGACACCGGGGCGCTGCCATCACCGAAGTCCCAGCGGCGCACCCCGTCGGCGACGAAGGGCACCTCGAGGCCGGTCTCCACCGGGGTCTCGCGGGTCTCGACGCGCACCGGGCGCACGCACCCCACGACCAGCACCACGAGGAGCCAGGATGCCCCCCGGAGCATGCGCTTAGAACTCGAAGCCGAGGCCGAACATGAAGTGCTTCGAGCTGAAGTCGAGCGACGTCCCGGGGCTGAAGAGCGCCATCTCCTGGATGGTGCCTTCGGCGAAGAGGTACGTGTGATTCACGCCCACGCTGCTGTCGAAGTCGCGCGCGAGGCGCTGGTCGAGGAAGTCCATCTGCAGCGAGAGGCCGAGCACGCCGGCCAGGCCGAACTTCACGCCCTCACCGCGCTTGACCCCGTAGGTCTCCACGTCGGTGCCGTTGAGCAGGAAGTACGGCATCGCGACGAAGGCACCCTTCACGTAGGGCACGAGCGGCACGTTGAACTTCTCCTTCGCCCAGTCCCACCGGTACACGAGCATGGCCTTGATGGGCACGATGCGCAGGCCGGTGCTCTGCTCGACCCGATCGCCGGTCAGCTTGTCGATCGCCTTGCCGAACTTCTCGGAGTAGCCGACCGACACGGCGCCCGCGAGCGAGCCGAACTTCTGGAAGAACTGGTAGTCGAACTCGATCTCGCCCAGCAGCATCGCCCCGCCGCCGAACACCGCGTAGTAGGGCCGCTCGGTCGCCGGCAGGTTCGAGAAGGGCCGGTCGAGCAGTGGCGTGAAGGGCGAGAGCTTGGCCTCGAAGAACATCTGGCGCGGCGACTCGATGCGCTTCTTGGTCTCGGACAGCTCGAAGGACTGCGCCTGGGCGACCGAGGCCGCCACCAGCACCGTGAGGATCGTGGACTTCATCAGGAGTTACTCCTTGCCTGCTTGCGCGCGCGGCGCAGGGCCCAGAGGCCGATCAGCGTGGGAATGAGCCCCAGGCCGGTGCTGCAGCCGCCCGCGTCGGTGCCACCCTTTTCCTGGTAGTAGGCAAAGAAGCCCAGGGTATCGATCGGGGTGATGGTCACCGAGGCCGAAGGATCGCTCACGTTGCCGGCGGCGTCCTTCGCGCGAATGCGAACGTCGTAGGCCACGGTGTTCTGCAACCCGGTCGCGCGAATGAGCTTGTTGGTGGCGACGGTCTCGTTGAGCTGCCGGTACTCACCTTCGCCGGCGTCGCTCGACTCGCGAACCTCGACCGTGACGTTCGAGGTGTCGCTGTCGTATTCGAAGTTGATCCGCACGGCCTTGTCCTCGGCCGCGGAGCTGGTGATGGTCGGAGCCGTGGGCGGCAACGTGTCGTAGACGAGCTTGAAGCTGTGGGCCGCGAGCTTGGTGCCGGTGGTGCCGCAGAACTGGCCGGTGAAGAGCGTGTATTCAATGTTCCCGCAGATGTGGTGCGTCTTGCTCAAGCCGGTGGAGCCACAGACGGCCTGGGTCCCGCCATCGGTCGGCACGTTCGCAAAGCCGGGCAACTCGGCGAGCTTCAAGGTCCACGACCCGGCGCGAATGCCCTGCACCGTCGCCGCGGGCACGTCGTCATAGCGCTTGTCCCCAGTGCCCGGCGTGTCGGCGCAATCGGTCTCCGATGCCCACAACTTGAACGGGTTCTGCGAGCAACTGGCTACGTTGGTCGTCAGGGTGTTGCTCCAGCGCATGGTGATGGTGTCCCCGCAGGCGCCGGGGCCGAAGGTGTACGTGTCGGTCGCGGGGTCTTCCACGCGGTGCAGGGCGATCTCCGGCACGAGGCTGGTCTGCGCCCACGCGGTGAGGCCCGAGAGGAGAAAACCCAGTGTGAGGAGGCGCATCATGCGGGCACTCGATTCAGCAAGTTGAAGGCCACCGAGCATGCGCCCCAAACGATTGAAACAACGACTCTTTTCCAAGATTCGCTGCGCCTGCGACTGACAAAATGTCACGTCCGGTCGGCGAGTTCGAGGGCCAGATCGACGGCCGTGTCAGCGAGGCGGAACACGTTGTCGGTGCAGGCCACCAGCTGCACCCGGGTTCCGAGGGCGCGCACGCGGCCCACGTGGGTCGAGGCGTCGTCGGTGGTGAGCATGGGCATGGGGTACAGCTGCTGCGCCGGATCGTCGATCACCTTGAGGCCGGCCTCTTCCTTGAACAGCGCGCGCACGCCGTCGGCGTCGACCGGGTGGTTGAGGTGGGCGGAGATGATGAGCGTGATGCCGTGGTACGTGGGCACGGTGAGCGTGGTGGCCGTCAGCGCCGGCAACGCTTCGCCGCTCCAGATGCGCGCGGCTTCGATCAACACCTGGCGCTCGCCGTCACACAGCGGCCCCTCGAAGTTGCCGACCGCGGGGATGATGTTGAACCCGATGCGGTAGGGGAAGACCTCGATGTCCGGGTCCTTGCCGTTCATCAGCGCGGCGGTCTGCTTGCTCAGCTGGTCCTGGCCGGCCTGGCCGCGGGTGGCGGTGCCGAAGAGCATGGTGGCGTCGGCGAAGGCGAGGCCGAACTTCGCGCGCAGCGGCTGGAGCACCGAGAGCAACGCCTGCGTCGCGGGGTGCGCGATGGACACGATGCGCCCGGTGAAGGGGCGATCCAGCACGCCGTCGTTGACGCCCGGCGCCACCAGCGGCACCGCGGGGTCGACGCGAAACGCACCCGACGTGTCCACCACCCAGGCGCCCGACAGCTGGGCCTGCAGCGCGAGCGGCTTCGCCAACTCCACGGGCACCGCGAGGATGACCACCTGCACGCCGCGGAACGACTCGGGGCCCACCTGCTCGGTGGGGAAGGTCTCTTCTTCGTAGTCGAGCTCCTCGGCCTCGGTGCGGTCGCTGGAGAAGAAGCGAACCTGCTCGGGCTCGACGTCGTGAAGCTGCAGCGAGGCGATGATCTGCCGGCCGACGGCGCCGGTGGCACCGACGACGGCGATGATGGGGTCGGACATGGTCAGTCTTCCTTGAGACGCGCCTTCGGCTCGACGCCGGGCAGCGGTGGGAACTTCGGGTTTTCTTCAGCGCCTGAGCCGCGGAGGTAGTGCGGTTCGAGGGCGAACATGGCCTCGGCGTCGAACGCCGCGGGAATGGTGGCGAGGCGGGCGAGCGCCACGGCCGAGGGCACCAGCGGCCCTTCGAGGAAGCTGGTGGCGGGCACCCCGAGCGCCTCGAGCGGGGCGCGGTAATCGGTCAGCGCCGGGCCGATCATGCGGGCCTCGGGCGCGGCGAGGAGCCGGGCGGCCACCTGGGCCAACGTCAACGAGCACTCGGGCTCGAGCGCGGTGACGCCCTGCCCTTCGCGCCGGTAGCGGCCCACGTAGAGCTCGCCCTTCTTCACCACCGCCGTCGCGAAGAGCTCCACGCCTTCGGGACCCTCGAGGGCCAGGGCCGCGAGCGACGAGGCGCCGGCGACGGGCTTGCGCAGCGCGTAGGCGAGACCCTTGGCCGTGGCCAGGCCGATGCGCAGGCCGGTGAAGCTGCCGGGTCCCAGGCCGACCACGAAGCCGGTCACCTCGGCCAGCGCGTGGCCGTGGGCCTTCAGGATGGCGTCGATTTCCCCGGGCAGCGCCTCGCTCTGGCGGATCGGCGGCCCCACCACGCGGTGCTCCACCAACGAGCCATCGGCCCGCAGCAGCGCGAGGGACAGCGTCAACGTCGAGCAGTCGAGCGCGAGGATCAAGGCCCGGCGCTCATACCGTGCTTCAGCAGAAGAGCAACCGGGCGATGTCGTTGCGGAAGGCGACGATCATCAGCAACGCGAGCACCGCGAAGCCCAGGTACGTCGTGAACTCCCGGACCCGGAGGGACGGCGGGCGGCGGCGAATGGCCTCCCACAGCGCGATGAGGATGTTGAACCCATCGAGGATGGGGATGGGCAGGAGGTTCACCAGCGCCAGGTTGACCGACACCAGGGCCATGGCGCTCAGGAACGAGTCGAGGCCCTGTTCGGCCGTCTGCGAGGCGACCTGGGCGATCTGCAGCGGCCCGCCCATGGACTCCAGCGGCACCTCGCCGGTGGGCAACTTCGAGAGGATCTTCCCGATGAGCATGATGCCTTCGGGCAACTTCTTGAGGCTGGCCTGCATCGCCTCCACGGGGCCGAAGTGCAGCTTCACCGTCTCGCCGGCGATGGGCACCATGGGCAACCCCGGGGCGCCGAAGCGCACGCCGAAGTCGGTGGGGGCCATGCAGTACTTCGCGTTCCCCTCGGGGGCGAGCGGCCCCACGCTGCCCTGGTGCACCTGGCCCGCCGAGACCCAGGTGAGGTCCATCTTCCGCTTGCGGGCCAGCGCCATGCGATCTTCGACCGCGCCGACCGAGTGCACCACCTGGCCTCCGACGGAGGTGAAGCGATCGCCGATCTGGATGCCCATGGCCGCGGCCGGGGTGTTGGGCCGCACTTCCCACACGTAGGCCTCACCGCGCTCGGCGCCGATGCGCGCCAGCCCCGCGCCTTCGCTGGCCTGCACCTCGGCGAGCACCAGCTCGGGTGAGACCACGCCCGGCGCGATGGACCGGAACCGCACCACCTGCACCTTCGCCGTCCCGGTGGCCTGGTCGAGCGCCGCCTCGAGCTCGCGCACCGTGCGCACCGGCGCCCCGTCGACCTGGATGACCCGGTCGAAGGTCCGCAGCCCCGCGGTCTCGGCCGCGGAGCCCGCCGGCACGCCCAGCACCGCGGCCTGCTCGGCCAGCGAGATGCCCATGCGGCCCTTGCGCTGCACTTCGATCATCCCCAGCGTCTCGACGTTCGCCGGCGTCACCCGCAGCGACTCGTTCTTGCCCGCACGGTCGACGACGAGGGCCAGCTCCTTGTCGGCGCTGGCCGAGGCGATCTTCGAGAGCTCGGTGAACGTGGTGATGGCCGTGCCATCGATGCTCAGGATGAGATCGCCGGGGCGCAGGCCCGCGGCGGCCGCGGGCGAACCGGGCTCCACCGAGCCGACGCGCGGCGTGAAGTCGACGGAGTCGCCGAGGTACACGAAGAACAGGGCGACGATGGGGAACACCAGGTTCGCCAGGGGGCCGGCGAGCGAGATGAAGACCCGCTTCCACCACGGCGCGCCGAGGTAGGTGCGGTCGCTCTCTTCGCTCTCGGTGTCGACGCTGTCGTCGGCGTGCATGCCGGCCATCTGCACGAAGCCGCCCAGGGGGAACGCGGCCACCTGGTACTCGGTCTCGCCCCGGCGAAAGCTGAAGACCTTCGGCCCGAAGCCGATGGAGAACTTCAGCACCTTCACGTTGGCCCACTTGGCCGCGAAGTAGTGGCCGGCCTCGTGAACGGTGACGAGCACGCCCAGGAAAATCGCGGTGTAGATCAGGTCCTGAAAGGCGCCCATGTGCGGAGGACGTTAACCCCCGACGCCGCCGGATTCATCCAGCGATCCACACCCGGGCAAACTGAACGTACAGGAGCACCATCGGGGCGTTGAAGATCAGCGCGTCGATGCGATCGAGCATGCCGCCGTGCCCGGGGATGATCTTCCCCGAGTCCTTGACGCCGTAGGCGCGCTTGAGCATCGACTCGCAGAGGTCACCGGCGGGGCCCAGCAGGCTGCCCAGCGAACCGAGCACGAAGCAGTCGATGACGCTGAGCGTGGGGAAGAAGAAGGCCCGTTGGAGGAAGAGGAAGCCGATGGCGCCCACGAAGCCGCCGAAGAAACCTTCCCACGTCTTGTTGGGGCTGACCTCGGGGTAGAGCTTGTGCTTCCCGAGGAACCGCCCCGCGAAGTACGCCATCGTGTCGTTGCCCCAGGTGATCACCAGCGCGACGACGACCCACATGCCGCCCTCGGGCACGAGCCGCAACGCCGAGAGCGCCGTCAGGCCGCCGTGACCGTAGATGAAGGCCATGGTGAGGTTCGCGCTGCGCTGCGGCCCCTCGGCCAGAGGCCCCCGCAGCAGGTGCCAGGCCCAGGCCCCGAAGACCACCACGCCCGTCGAGCCGGAGATCAGCGCGTGCGCGTTCTGAGGGAAGGCCACCGGCAGGAACGGCATCGCCGCCGCCATGGCCACCGTGAACCACGCGATGGGCGAGTGGGTCTTGAGGGTGATCGCGATGTACTCGTACGCGCAGGCACCGGCGGCGAAGCCCAGCAGCCCCGCGGACCACCAGCCCCCGAGGTACAGGAGATAGAGGACGATCGGCAGGAGCGAGAGCCCCGAGACGATGCGGATGAGGAGGTTCTTGTTCTTTTCCGTCACGAACTGGCCCGACGGAAGGGCAGCGTCTGGGCCTGCGCTCCGGTCTGGCCGAAGCGACGCTCGCGCTGCTGGAAGGAACCGAGGCAGTCGACCAGCTCGCGCGCCCGGAAGTCAGGCCAGAGCACTTCGCTGAACACGAGCTCCGCGTAGCTGGTCTGCCAGAGCATGAAGTTCGAGAGCCGGCGCTCACCGGAGGTGCGGATCACGAGGTCCACCGGGGGCAGGCCCGCGGTCCACATCATCGCGTCGACCAGGGCCTCGCTCACCGCGGCGGGCTCCAGCTCACCCGAGCGCACCTTCTCGGCCACCCGGCGCGCCATGGACACCAACTCCTCGCGGCCGCCGTACGAGAGGGCCAGCGTGAGGGTCATGCCGGTGTTCGACGCCGACTCGGCGCGCAGGGCCTCGAGCGGCTCGCGCACGTACTTCGGCAGCTTGTCGAGCTCACCGATGGCGTTGAGCCGGACCCCGTTGCCCAGGATCTCCTCGCGCTCCTTCACCAGGTATTCGCGCAGCAGGTCCATCAGGCCGGCGACCTCTTCGGCCGGGCGGGCCCAGTTCTGTGACGAGAAGGCGTACAGCGTCAGGGCCTCGATGCCGACCCTGCGGGCGCAGCGGGTGACCTCGCGCACGCTGTCGGAGCCGATGCGGTGGCCCTCGACGCGCGGCAGCCCGCGGCCCTCGGCCCAACGACCGTTCCCGTCCATGATGATGCCGACGTGCCGGGGCAACGGGCGCGCCTTCAACCGGTTCTCGAGTTCGGTAGTCGATTCCATTCGGTACGGCCGTTCTGAAGAGGCGGGCACCCTACCCGAAAGGTGCACTGCGTCGATGGTGAAACTGAACTCCGGGCGCCTCACCCTGACACGCGGGCGCCCCACTTCTTCCGCCAGAAGGCCGAAAGGTCGCAACAGCCCACCCAACGGCGCGATCGTTCGTTTGACCCGCGCGGTGAACGGTCCCTACCATCCGCGCCGCCCATGGCCCCCAAAGTAATCGGTCCGTACCGCGTGCTCGAGACGCTCGGGAGCGGTGGTGTCGGAACCGTCTATCGCGCCATCGACCGGCGAACCGGTGACGTGGCTGCGCTCAAGCTGCTCTCGACAGGGCCGGCCCTCGATCCCCGGGCGGCCCGGCGGTTGGCGCGCGAGTTCGAGACGCTCCAGCACATGTCCCACCCCAACGTGGTGAAGGTCTACGACACCGGCGTCTTCCAGGGGTACCCCTACCTCGCCATGGAGCTCGTCGAGGGCCTGACGCTGCGCCACTACCTCGCGCTCGCCGAAGAGGACCTCGCCAGCGACGCCGCGCTCGCCAAGGCCATCGCCGCGCACCGGGCGCCCGGCGGCCCCGCCCCCGAGCCGTCCTACGACTCCGACGCCGATGAGGAAGACGAAGACGCGCAGAGCGGCGTGTTCAACCTCGCGACCTTCGGCGAAGAGGCGCCCAGCGAAGAGTTCTCGGACGAAGAGGCCTTCGAAAGTGGGCCCGACCGGGTGCGCGCCTGGGCCGATCTCGCCGACGAGCCCGACACCAGCGTCAGCGACTCGGACGACGTGAAGGTGCCCTACGATCTCCCGGCCCAGGAAGAGCGCGCCATCGGCGTGAAGCTCAGCGCTGCGGAGCTGGACCGCCTCAACCCGCCCGAGCGCATCGGCCGCCTCAAGGACGCCATGCTGCAGCTGTGCGAGGCGCTGGCGTACATCCACGGCTACGGCCTCATTCACCGCGACCTCAAGCCCTCGAACGTGATGGTCGACGAAGATCGCACCGTGCGCCTGATGGACTTCGGCCTCGCCAAGTACATCAGCGACGACGGCGCGGTGACCGCCGACGGCCGCCTGGTGGGCACCTTCCGCTACATGTCCCCGGAGCAGATCCTCGGGGAGAAGCTCGACACCCGCACCGATCTCTACTCGCTGGGGGTGATCCTCTACGAGCTGCTCGCCGGCCGGCCCCCCTTCGAGGCCAAGACGCCCTACGAGCTGTGGCAAAAAGTGCTCGAGACCGAGGCCGCGCCCATCGCCTCCATCAACTCCCGGGCCGACCGCATCCTCTCCCGCGTCGCGCACCGCCTGATCCGCAAGGAACCGGATGATCGGTTCCAGACGGCCGAAGAGGTGTACGAGGCTCTGATCGAATGAAGCGGACACTCAAGGTCGACGCAGCCTCTGCAGGAAAACGGATCGATCTCTTCGTCGGCGAGGCGCTCGCGCTCTCCCGGTCGCGCGTCAAGGCGCTCTTCGAAGACGGCCACGTCCGGGTCAACAACCACAAGGCAAAGAAGGGCCTGGGCCTCGTCGAGGGCGACGCGCTGGAGATCGATCTCCCCGAGGAGTCGGCCTCCACCGCCGCGGTCGCCGACGCCGAACTGACGCTCACGGTGCTCCACGCCGACGAGGCGCTGGTCTTCGTCGACAAGGCCGCCGGCGTGCCCACCCAGCCGCTGCAGCCCGGCGAGCGCGGCACGGTGGCCAACGCGTTGATCGCCAAATACCCCGAGATGAGCACCGTGGGCGACGACGCGCGCGAGGCGGGGCTGTGTCACCGGCTCGACGTCGAGACCTCCGGCGTGCTCCTCGCCGCCCGCACCCGCGAGGCGTGGGAGAAGATGCGCGCCGCCTTCACCGAAGATCGCGCCGTCGAAAAGCACTACCTCGCGCTCGTCACCGGCCCCCTCGCCGACGACGGCCTGATCGAGGTGCCCCTGGCCCACGCGGGCGATCACGTGGTGCCGGCCTTCGAAGACGGCCGCCCGGCGATCACCGAGTTCCGGGTGCGCCAGCGCGCGGGCCTGTACTCGCTGGTCGAGGTCAAGCTCATCACCGGCGTGCTGCACCAGGTGCGCGCCCACCTCGCGGCCATCGGCGCCCCCATCGTGGGTGACGCGCTCTACGGCGGGGTGAGCGAGCCGGGCCTCACGCGCTTCTTCCTCCACGCCGTCTCGCTGGGCGTGCGGCACCCGCTGACCGGCGACTTCCTGCGCGTGGAGAGCCCCCTGCCCCCGGAGCTCCAGGCCGTCCTCGACGTGCGCCTCCCGGGCTGAGCCGTGACGCGGGCGATCATCCACGTCGACATGGACGCCTTCTATGCGTCCGTCGAGCAGCGGGATGCGCCGGCCCTGCGCGGCAAGCCGTTGATCGTCGGTGGCCACCCCCAGCGCGGGGTGGTGCTCGCCGCGTCGTACGAGGTGCGGCCCTTCGGGGTGCGCAGCGCGATCCCCATGGCCCGGGCGGTCAAGCTCGCCCCCCACGCCATCGTGGTGCCGCCCCGCTTCGCCGCCTACGTCGACGCCAGCGAGGCCGTGTTCCGCATCTTCGAGCGCTACACCCCGCTCATCGAGCCCCTCTCGCTCGACGAGGCCTTCCTCGACGTCACCGGCTCGCTGGGATTGTTCGGAACCGTCGAGGCCATCTCCACGCGCATCCGCCAGGAGATCCGCCGCGAGGTCGACCTGCCCGCCTCCTCGGGCATCGCCGAGGTGAAGTTCGTGGCGAAGATCGCCTCCGACTTCGGCAAGCCCAACGGGCAACACGTGGTGCCCCCCGGCACCTCGCGTACCTTCCTCGCCCCCCTGCCCGTCTCGCGGCTGTGGGGCGTGGGCCCGAAGACCGAAGAAGTATTGAAGCGGCACGGGCTGCTCACCATCGGCGACGTGGCCCAGAAGGAGCTCGAGTGGCTGGTGCAGCGCCTGGGTCCCTCGGGCCAGCACTTCTGGGAGCTGGCGCGCGGCCTCGACGAGCGCCCCGTGGTGCCCGACCGGGACGCCAAGAGCGTGGGCGCGCAGGACACCTTCGAGGAAGACCTGCTGGGCGAGGAGAAGTTGAAGCCCCACCTCCATTCGCAGGCGCTGCGGGTGGGCCGCCGCCTGCGCAAGTCAGGGGTGAAGGCGCGCTGCGTGCAACTCACGGTGAAGTACGACGACTTCACGCAGATCACCCGCCGGCTCACGCTCGACGCCCCCACCGACGACGGGCAGGCGCTGTACCGCGAGGCCCTGGCGCTGCTCCAGAAGGCCGACCTGCGGCGGCGCATCCGGCTCACCGGGGTCTCGGGCCAGGAGCTCACGTCCGGGGCGGGCCAGCTGGGGCTCTTCGCAGCCGACGAGCCCGAGCAGAAGAACGTGAAGTTGAACCAGGCGCTCGACGCCATCGCCTCGCGCTTCGGCACCAAGGCGGTGATCACCGCCGACCTGCGCGAAGACGACCCCGACGAGGCGCGCGACGGCTTCTATTCGGAAGACAAGCGCGAGGCCGCCGCCCGGGCCGAGTTCGAGCGCGGCCAGCAGGGCCCGCGGGTGATCCGCGACGAAGACCTGGTCTACGTGCCCGAGGAGTGAGGCCGCTCGCGCGTCAGCGGCGAAAACGCTGGCGGAGCGCGGCGACCACCTTGCCGTCGGCCTGCAGCGAGAACAGCTCGACCGCGGTGCGCCCGTAGGGCAGCGCGCAGGCCAGCACCGCGAGCGTGGCGCCCAGCCCGATGAGGCCGTTCTGCCAGCTGGCGAGATCCCACTGCCCTGACCAGAACCACTGCTCGCGGTTGAAGGGCCAGAAGTAGAACAGCGGCCAGCCCGGGCCACTGCCGAGGAGATCGCAGAAGAGGTGCAGGTGGAACGCGGCGAGGCCCAGCCCGAAGACCATGGCCTTGCGCCGGGCGAACGCGGCGAGCACGCCCGCGATGACCAGGGCCGACACGAAGCCGTGGGTCAACACGTGGTGCCACTGGCCGTACAAGTCCTGGCCCGCGAGCAACGTCAGCCCGTCGAGATCAGGGAGCACTCCGGCGAGGGTCACCAACAGGCGATCTCGCCGGTCCGTCAACCGCTGCGCGCCGAGCCACGAGAGCTCGGCGTGAACGATGGGGTTCACTCGCTG
>CAIVGN010000030.1 GCA_903905455.1 uncultured Archangium sp. | reverse complement strand
GTGCACCATCTACGACGTGCGGCCCCACCTCTGCCGCGACTTCCCGGTGGGCACCGAGAACTGCCTCTCGTCGCGGGAAGAGCTCTACGGCACTCCGTTCCCGCAGGGCCGGTAGCGCTCCCGGGTCGAACGGCTCGTCAGCCCATGACCTTCGCGGCCTCACGCGCGGCGAGCGAAAGCAGGTCCGAGGTGCGCTCCCGCGCCAGCGTCGCCGCGGGCAGCGCGTGGAGCACGGGCAGCAGCCGCCGTGCGAGCGTGGGCGACCGCCCCAGCGCCGAGCTCAGCGCCCCCAGGGCGTGGAAGTGCTCCGCTTCGCCCTGGGCCAGCAGCAGCACCAGGCGGTCGACCAGCGCGTCGTCGAGCGTCGCCCCGTGGTACGCGGCCCGGCCCACGCTGCGCGCCGCGGTGCAGTGCGTGGTCTCCTGGCGGTAGCCGTGGAAGTCGCTGCTGAAGCGCCAGGTGTCGCGCCGCGGCTCCCGCAGCACCGCGGCCAGCACCGGCAGCACCCGGCCGCCCTCGAGGCACTCGGTCGCGGCGCGCTTCTTCCACCCCTCCCAGGGGCTGAACGCCGCGTCGACGAGATCCGAGGCCACCTCCACGCGCACCACGGGGTCCTCGTGGCGCAACAACAGCCGCTCGAGCCGCTCGTGGTCGCGCCGGGTGAGGAAGGCGTCCGTGAGGCACTCGAGGGCGAAGCGCTGCACGTGCCAGGTGGGCGCGCGCCCCGGGGTGCCCAGCATCGTGGAGAGCTCGTCGAGCACCACGCCCTCGCGTGACTCGAGTTCGTCGGAGGCGACGGCGGCGGCCGGCTCGGTGAACCGCGAGAGGAAGGCGCGCGCGCCGTGCAACGTCAGCCGGGTCACCGACTCGGTGTCATGGGTCGGGTCCATGAAGCTGTGGCCCGGGTCGGTCGAGCGCTGCGCGCTGTAGATGGTGCCGCACCCGGGACAGCGCAGCGCCGTGCTGCTCGACGACGATTCGTCACCGGGGCTGTCGCTGGTGGTGACCTGCTGCGCCAGCGGGGTGAGCGCGTCGAGCGTGGCCAGGCGCACGGCGCCCCGCTCGTAGTCGAACTCGAGGCGCTGCTCGAGCGTGGTGCACGGGGCGCAATGCTCGATGGAGGTCATGGAGCCGCGGACTGTATCGCCGCGGGGCGCCGGGAGCAGGCGCCCGGTGGCCAAGACCGGGGAACCCAACGAGCGACTGGGGCGCTACGAGCTCCTCCGCCCGCTCGGCCAGGGCGGCATGGCCGAGGTGTTCCTCGCGAAGACCGACAGCGTGGCCGGCTTCAGCAAGCAGCTGGCCATCAAGCGCGTGCTGCCGGCGTTCGTCGGCGAGGCGCTGCTCGCGGCACGGCTGAGCCACCCCAACATCTGCCAGGTGTTCGAGCTGGGCGAGGTCAACGGCCAGTACTTCATCGCCATGGAGCACGTGCCGGGGAGCACGCACAACGAGCTCCTCAAGCGCGCCCGCCCCCAGCCCATGCCCGTCGTCGCAGCAGGGCCGCAGGGCACGCTGGTCGTCGACTCCGAGCCCCGCGCCAGGGTGAGCATCGGTGGCCGCGCGCTGGGGACCACGCCGCTGCGCGTGCCCTTCGCCGTGGGCACCCACCGGCTGCGCATCGACGACGCGGGTGGCAGCCACCAGCTGATCATCAACGTGCTCGAGGGCCGTGAGACGACCATCAAGGACACCGCGGACTGAGCCGTCTTGCCAGGGGGCGCCCCCGCGCTGCGCCGTGAAGACACCGCCATCACCACGCCGAAGCGTCGCTGCGCTGACCGTCGGCTAGGGTGCGCACCCATGCGCTCGTCCCTGTTGCTGGCGATGGTCTCCTGGTCTGCTTGCGTCACCGCGCCGACGCCGCCTGCGCCCGCCGCCGTCAGCGCCGCGCCCATCGCGGTGAAGCCCGCGCTGGTGCCGCCCACGGTGCGCCTCCCCGCAGGCGCGCGGCCCACCAGCTACCGCCTGGCGATGACCGTGCTCCCCGGCCGCGACACCTTCTCCGGAACGCTGAGCGCCGACGTCGAGGTCAGCACGCCGCTCGAGGTGTTGTGGCTCAACGCCACGCGCCTCACCCCGGGCAGCGCCTCCTTCCTCGTCGGCGGACAGAACGTGCCCGCCACCACCGAGGTCTTCGGGGAACACTTCCTGGCGCTGGTGCCCGCCACCCCGCTGCCCGTCGGCCTGGTGACCCTGAACCTCACGTGGACCGGCGAGCTGTCGCGCAAGGACAACGACGGCCTGTTCCAGTTGAAGGAAGGCGACGAGTGGTACGCGTACACCACCTTCGAGCCCATCGACGCGCGCCGCGCCTTCCCCCACTTCGACGAGCCGCAGTTCAAGGTGCCGTGGGAGCTGACGCTCACCGTGCCCGCCACGCACGCGGCGCTCTCCAACACCAAGGTGCTCTCGGAGACGCCCGCCGGTGAGGGCCTCAAGGTGGTGCGCTTCGAGAAGACCCCGCCCCTGCCCAGCTACCTGCTGGCCTTCGCGGTGGGGCCCTTCGAGTTCGTCGACGCGGGCCGCCACGGCAAGAAGAAGACCCCGGTGCGCATCGTGGTGCCGAAGGGCAAGACGGCCGAGGCGAAGTACGCCGCGCTGATGAGCGGCCCGGTGCTCGACCAGCTCGAGCAGTGGTTCGGCTCGGCGTACCCGTACGAGAAGCTCGACCAGCTCGCCATCCCCACCGCCATGGGCGCCATGGAGAACCCCGGCCTCGTCACCTACGGCCACCAGATCATCCTCGCGAAGCCCGAGCTCGACACGCCCGGCCGCCAGCGCAGCTTCACCAGCGTGTGCACCCACGAGCTCGCGCACCAGTGGTTCGGAGACCTGGTGACCATGGCCTTCTGGGACGACCTGTGGCTCAACGAGGCCTTCGCCACGTGGATGACCACCCGCGTGCTCGAGCAGTGGCAGCCGACCTGGGCGATGGACGTGGTCCGGGTCAACCGGCGCAACGGCGCGCTGGGGGCCGACGCGCTGGTCAACGCGCGGCGCATCCGCCAACCCATCACCGCGAACGACGACATCGCCAACGCCTTCGACGGCATCACCTACAGCAAGGGCGCGTCGGTCATCGGCATGTTCGAGGCGTGGGTGGGCCGCGAGACCTTCCAGCGCGGCGTGCGCGCGTACCTGGTGAAGCACGCCTGGGGCAACGCCACGGCCACCGACTTCCTGGCCGCCATCTCCGAGGCCGCGGGCCGGGACGTGGGCACGCCGTTCCGCACCTTCCTCGATCAACCCGGCGGCCCCGCGGTGCAGTTCACGCTCTCGTGCCCCGCGGAGCAGACGCCCAGCCTCGCGCTGGCGCAGAAGCGCTCCCTGCCCGTGGGCTCGACGGGCGACGCGGCGAAGACCTGGCAGGTCCCGGTCTGCGTGCGCTGGTCGGCGAAGGGCAAGCCGGGCCGCGCGTGCACCGTGCTCACGCAGAGCACCGGCACGCTCGCGCTCGAGGGCGCCACGTCGTGCCCCGACTGGGTGGTGCCCAACGAAGGCTACGAGGGCTACTACCGCGCGAACCTCGTGGGCCCGGTGTCGTTGGTGGACACCTTCGCGAAGGGTGGCGCGGCCCTGAGCGCCCCGGAGCGCGTGGGCCTGCTGGGGGACCTGCTGGCCCTGGTGCGCTCGGGTGACGTGGACCTCGCCGACGCGCTGGTGGTGGCCGAGCTGGCGTCGAAGGCGAACGATCGCCACGTGCTGGGCTACGCGATGAGCCTCGCCTCGCAACCCGGTGGGGACCTGCTGCCCGAGGCGCTGCGACAGAAGCACGAGGCGTGGGTGCGCCGGCTGTTCTCGAAGAAGCTCGGCGCCCTGGGCCTCTCCCCGAAGAAGACCGACGACGAGGACACGCGCTTCCTGCGCACCAACCTCGTGGGCACCATGGGCTGGGTAGGCAAGGACCAGAAGCTGATGACCGAGGCGCGGCGGCTCACCCTCGCCTGGCTGATGAAGCGCGACGCGGTGCACCCCGACCTGCTGGACACGGTGCTCATGCTCGGTGGCGAAGGCGGCGATGCGGGGCTCCACGGCAAGCTGCTCGCGGCGGCGAAGGCCGAGACCGACCGGGCCGATCGCGGACGCCTGCTGGGCGCGCTGGCGGAGTTCACCAACCCCGCCCTCGTCTCCACGCAGTTGCCGCTGGTGCTCACCGACACCTTCGACACCCGCGAGTCGATGCGCCTGTTGTGGTCGGCGACGGGCGACTTCCGCACCCGCGCGCTGGGCCTCGCCTTCCTCGAGGCGCACTGGGACGAGCTCATTGCCCGGCTGCCCAAGGACGCCGGCGCCTCGCTGGTGTGGATGGCGAGCAGCGGCTGCGACGAGAAGGCCCGCGACGAGGCCCGCACCTTCTTCGAGGGGCGCTCGACGAAGTACCTCGGGGGGCCGCGCAGCTTCGCCCAGGCGATGGAAGGCATCGACCTGTGCATCGCCTGGCGCGCGCGGCAGCGGCCCTCGGCGGTGCGGTTCTTCGAAAAGCACTGAGCAGCGCCCCGAAGAACGAGGCGCTGCGCAGGGACCCGCGGGCTCAACTCACATCTTCGACTTGATGACCTCGAGCAGTTGCTTGATCTTCGCGTCGTCGAGCTTGCCCTCGTGGGCGAAGATGATCTTCCCTTCCTGGTCGAAGGCGATGACGTCGTTGTTGTCGTCGGCCAGCTTCCAGTCCTTGACCAGCGCGCGGTGGAGATCGCGCACGTAGATGGTGTCGGGGTAGTCCTTCTGCTTGGCCTTGAGCTTCCCATCGATGGCGAAGTTCGGCAGCCAGGTGGCGGCCATGTTGATGACCGCGAGCGACTGGTACTTCTCCTTGGGGAACTTCTCGGCCTTGAGCGCCTCGCTGGCCGCGTTGTTGAGGTCGGAAAAGTCGGGGTCCACGTAGAACAGCACGAAGACCTTGCCGGTGAGCTCGTCGCTGCTCCAGGCCTCGCCGGTGACGCGGCCGCCTTCACCCTTCTCGAGCTTGACGCTCTTGGGCTTCTCGCCCAGTGGCGGTGCGGCAAACGCGAACGACGAGACGAGGGCCAGCAGCGCTGCGATGCGTTTCACCATGGGTGCGTGTCCTTGGACTGGAGGTGGAGCTGCGGGCGGGACCATAGCCTGCGTCCGCCCTCACGCCTGAGCGAGATGCCGGGCGATGCGCAGGGCCATGGTCATGATGGTCAGCTGGGGGTTCACCCCGAGGCTGGTGGGCACCACGCTGCCGTCGACGATGGTGCAGCCCGGCAGCTCCCAGCACTCGCCGTAGGGGTCCACCACCGAGGTCTCCTTCGCGGAGCCCATGCGGGTGGTGCCCAGCGGGTGCTGCGAGGAGCACTCGAGGTCGCGGCCCTTGACGTGCTCGAGGTCGAGCGTGCGCAGGCGATCGGGGGTGACGCCGCCCAGGCCGAGCACGGGCAGGAAGACCTCCTTGGCGCCGGCGGCGAACCAGATGTCGGCCATCAGGCGCATCAGCCTGGGCACCGCGGCCTTGTCCTTCCGGTGCAGCTCATAGGTGACCAGGGGCTCGCGGCCGGGGCTGCGCCGCACCACGCCGCCGCCCTCGTCGTGCACCATGCCGCCGAACACGCCCAGCTGCGCCATCTGCCGGGCGCGCGCCACGTGCCTGGGGCCGATGCCGGGCATGGTCGCCGCGAGCACGCCGGGGGGGAGGAACATGGAGGTCATGGTGATGCCGTCGTGTTCCCAGTCATCGGAGTACATCGACTGCAGCGCGCCACGCCACCCTTCGACCTGCTCGTCGAAGCGGGCCATCACGCGGAAGGCGGGGTGGAGCGTGAGGTTCTTGCCCACCTGGCCGCTGGTCCGGCCCAACCCCGAGGCCTGGGCGAGCAGGGGCGTGTGGTACGCGCCGGCCGCGAGCACCACGCGCTTCGCGTAGACGGTGAACGAGGTGCCGGGGCCGCCGTCGTCGCCGTTGAGCAGGCGCCCCACGACGCCGTTGGCGCGGCCGTCCTGGTGGGTGACGCGCTCCACGAGGCAGTGGGTCCACACCTGGGCGCCCTTCGCGGTGGCCCGCGGGAGCCACGAGAGATCGACGGAGCGCTTGGCGGCTTTCGGACAGCCGAAGTTGCACTTCGAGTTGCCCTCGCAGCCGTGGGTGTTGCGGCGAATGGGCTTGAAGGCGTGGCCCAGCTTCGTGGCGCCCTCGTTGAAGAGCACGGTGGAGCGGCTGCGCAGGTGCGCGGGCACCTCTTCGACGTGCACCGCCTGCTCGACCTCCTCGAAGAACGGCGCGAGGTGCTCTTCGGTGAACATGGGCAGGCCGCGCTCTTCGCGCCAGGTCTTGAGCACGTGGCCCGGGGTGCGGAAGCACACGCCGCCGGTGAGCGCGGACGAGCCGCCCACGCACTTGCCCATCATCACGTTGATCATCGGCGAGTCGCCCACGCCGATGGCGAAGGTGAGGCCCGCGTCGCGCCACATGGCGCGCATCTGCTGGCTGGGGGTGAGCTTCCCGTACTCGGCCTGGGGCACGTGGCGGCCCTCTTCGAGCACGATGACGCGCTTGCCGGCCTCGGCGAGCACCGCCGCGGTGACCGAGCCGCCGGCCCCGCTGCCGACGATGACCACGTCGGCCTCGAGGGTGAGGGGGCCGAAGTGGGCCGCTCCGTCGTGGAAGCTCATGACTTGAGCTCCATGGGGAAGGTCGCGTGGCCCACGTGGCCGACCTCGCGCTGCACGTCGGGGTGCTCGTAATAGACGACGCAGAGGAAGGCCTTCACCGCGAGCACCGGGGCCGAGGCGAACGATTCTTCCATGCGGGTCAGCGCGTCGATGCGCTCGGGCACGTCGAGGGACGCGAGCGTGGGGAGCCGGCGAATGAAGACGGGCGAGAGCAGCGTCACCACCCACAGCGACAGGCCGAAGATGAAGCGCGCGGCGGGCCCGGCGCGGAGCAGGTAGTCGTCCATCTCGACCATGAGCCAGTCGATGCGCGCGGCGGGGGGGGGGCCGGCCTCGGTGGAGAACAGGGCCTCGGCGAAGGCCCGGAGGTGTCGGTTCATGAGTCACGTCCTACGTCTGCGTGCGCGACGAGCCGGGAGATGATGGCTTCGGCGCCGGTGATCAGCTTGTGCCCGTCCCACAGGGCGGGGGTGGTGGTGCCGCCGCGGGCGGTGAGGTCGCGCTGCACTTCTTCGTAGGTCACGTTGCGGAAGCGGACGAGCGCGTCGAGCTCGTGGTCGACCACGTACTTGCGCACCTTCGCGCTGCTGGGGTCGGAGATGGCGTGGAACAGCTCGAACATGGGGGGCACCGTACCAAGGCACGGGTGAGATCGTTGGTTACACTCGGGGCCATGAGCGCACCGGAACGACGCAAGACGGTGGTCGAGGCTGCTGACGGGACGCCGCTGAGCGTGCATCTCCACGGGCCGGGTGGAGGGCCGGTGGTGGTGCTCACCAACGGCATCGGCACCACCGAGAACTTCTGGCGCTTCATCGTCGAGGACCTCTCGCGGGACTACACGGTGGTGCACTGGGACTACCGGGGGCACGGCTCGACGCCGGTCTCGAAGTCGGGGGATTACTCGCTGCGCACCCAGGCGGATGATCTCGCCCGCGTCACCCGCGCGGTGAGCGACCCTGCGGGCCCGCCGCCGGTGCACCTGGCGTTCTCGATGGGGGTGGCGGTGCTCATCGAACTGTACCGGGAGCACCCGGAGCTGGTGCGGGCGATGGGGCTCATCGCCGGGGCGCCCGACGCGCCGGGCACGGGCACGGGTTTGTTCCGCGTGCCCGGGAGCCAGCTGGCGGCGCGGGCGCTGGCGTTCCTGGCGACGCCCCTCGTCCCCCTGGTGGCCCCGGTGGTGAAGGTGTTCTTGCGCTCTCGGCTGCCGTACCCGGTGGCGCAGTTCGCCGGGGTGCTCGAAGCGCACGCGCCGCGCGAGGACATCGACGTGTTTCTCGCCGGCGTGGCCGGCATGGACCCGCTGGCGTACTGGAGGAGCTTGCGAGCGCTGCTCGGGGTGCGGGGGTCGGACGTGTTGGCGAGGATCACCGTGCCGGTGCTGATCATCGCGGCGGCGAATGACCTGTTGATGCCGTTGGGACAGGTGGAGGAGATGAGGCGCGGGTTGCCACGCGCGCGGTTTGTTTGCATCGAGGGCGCGGGGCACGCGGGGTTGGTGGAGAAGGGGGTGGAGATGGCGACGGCGGTGCGGGCGTTCATGGACGAGGTGCGGTGACGGGTGACGCGGGCCGCTTCGATGGGAGGTTTTCGTCTCCTGCGATCGGCCGAGGTCGTGTGTTGGTTTGGGTGCCCGGGATCGCCCCAATCCCGGCACCCAAAGAACCAGACGCCCTCTGCCGATCGCAGGAGACGCAAACCTCCCGTCGAAGTCGCCCGCGCGCCCACCCCTCGTTCGAACTGACCCGAGGCCGTACTAGGCTGTCTCCATGCCGAAGCGGTTCGTCGTCGTCGTCCTCTCAGCTGTCACCTTCATCGCGTTGTCGTGGTGCGGAACCCCCGCCAAGGTCTGCGGCGAGTGCACCAGCGGCACCCAGTGCGTCGCCGGGCAATGCGTACCCACGGCCGCCGGCGGCGGCACCGGCGGTGGATCTGACGCCGACGCGGCGATCGACGCGGGCCTCGACGACGCAGGCTCCGACGATGCAGGCCCCGACGACGCAGGCCTCGACGACGCGGGCCTCGACGACGCAGGCCTCGATGACGCGGGCATCGATGACGCGGGCATAGATGACGCGGGCACCATCGACGGGGGCAGCGTGCAGCGCATCCGCGTCATGGCCGCCAACCTCACCGCGGGCAACAACCAGAACTACAACGTCCCGCCCGGTGACGTGACGCCCGGGCCCGGCCCCCGCATCATGCTCGGCGCCCACCCCGACGTGGTGATGGTGCAGGAGTTCCGCGTCGGCGCCGACAACGACGCCGGCATCCTCGCCTTCGCCGAGTCCATCCTCGGGCCCGGAGCCTCCGTCTGCCGCGAGATCATCGAGGGCGCCGGCGACATCCCCAACGGCATCATGAGCCGCTACCCCATCCTCGAGTGCGGCGAGTGGCAGGACAGCCGCCTCACCAACCGCGACTACGCGTACGCCCGCATCGACATCCCCGGCCCCATCGACCTCTGGGCCATCAGCGTCCACCTCCACACCACCTTCGGCAGCCGCGTCATCGAGGGCACGGAACTGCGCGACAACGTGCTCAACAACATCCCCGGCGGCGACTACGTGGTGCTCGGCGGTGACTTCAACACCGACACCAGCGACCCCCTGGCCGAGCCCATCTTCACCGTGCTCGACGACGTCTTCGTGGTGCAGCCCCAGCCCTCCGACCAGTTCGGCAACTCCGGCACCAACACCAACCGGCTCCTCGTGCTCGCCGACGGCGGCCTCGACCCCATGCGCAACAAGCCCTACGACTGGGTCGTCGGCAACGCCGACTTCACCGCCCTCGAGGTGCCCGTGGTCCTCACCGACGGAACCACCACCTACACCCTGCCGCACGGCTTCATCATCGACACGCGCGTCTTCGACGCCGGCACCATCGGCCTCATCGCCCCCGCGCTCCTCGGCGACAGCGCGGCGGTCAACATGCAGCACATGGGCGTCATCCGGGACTTCGACGTCCCCGTCCCCTGACGCCGGCCCGCGCGCGTGAGAAGCCACCTCCTCCCCAGCCTGTTGCTCCTCGCGGCCTGCACCACGCCGGGGCTCGTCGCGACCGATGACCCGGCACTCCCCCTCGGCCCCGACGCGGGCCAGGGCGTCATCGTCACCGGGCCCGACGCGGGGACCGCCGACGCCGGCACGCTCGACGCCGGAGCACCCGACGCCGGCCCGGTGCTCAAGGGCCCGCCCTACCCCATCGTCCTCGCCCACGGCTTCTTCGGCTTCGACACCTTCGCCGGCCTCGACTTCCTCACCTACTTCTACGAGGTGAAGGACGACCTGGCGGCCCACGGCGAGCTCCTGGTCTTCACCCCCACCGTCGACCCCTTCAACGACTCGCTGACCCGCAGCGCCCGGTTGCTCCAGCAGCTCGAGGCCATCCGCGCCCAGACCGGGTACGCGAAGCTCAACGTCATCGCCCATTCCCAGGGCGGGCTCGACGCGCGCATCGTCGCCCACCAGCGCCCCGACCTCATCGCCGCGGTGCTCACCGTCAGCACCCCACACCACGGCACGCCCGTCAGCGACCTCGTCGCCGGAGGCCTCGGCAACCCCCTGGCTCGCGCCGTCGTTGACTCGCTGACCGGCATCATCGCCTCGCCCCTGTGGAGCGAAGCGACCCGCGACACCTCCGTCACCGCCTCCCTGGCGCAGTTCGAGACCGGCGTGATGCGCGACTTCAACCTCGCCTGGCCCGACGCCCCCGGCGTGCAGTACTTCTCGGTCGCCGGGCGCTCGTCGCTGCGCCTCGCCGAGACCGAGTGCGGCGTCGGGGTGCTCACCCGCCCCCCCTTCGTCACCGACTGGGACGACACCCGGGACCCGCTCAGCTCGCTGCTGACCGCCACCGCCCCGGTCATCAGCCCCAACCCCTTCGACCCCGTGCCCCACGACGGCCTGGTGCCCGTGGAGTCGGCGAAGTGGGGCACCTTCCTGGGCTGCGTGCCCGCCGACCACCTCGACGAGATCGGCCAGGTCGCCGGCCTGCCCCCGGGCCTGGGCAACGGCTGGCGCCACAAGCCCTTCTACGTCGAGCTGGTGAAGTTCCTCCGCGCGCGAGGGCTGTGAGCGAGCGTAGAGTGCGCGCCGGGAGAAGACATGCACAGCCAGATGCACAGCCAAACGCTCCAGGCGTTGCGGGCAGAGATCGAAGCGGTCACCACCCTCCAGCTCGCGCTCAATCGAATCGCGCTCAGCGTGGAACCCGACTCGGTGTCGGTGTGGGACGGGCCCAGGCCCGACGAGGTCGATGACGTCGCCGCCGATGACGGCTCGTTCTCGCGGGAAGCCGTCAGCGACCTGCGCACCCGCGCCGGCGTCGCCCTCGCGGCCCGCTACAAGGAAGTCGACCGGGTCATCACCGGCCGCGCGGCCCTCGAGTCGCTCGTCCGCTCCACCATCTCCGTGGGCACCGGCGGCGTGGTCTCCATCGACGGTCCTCCTGCCGGTGACGTGCTCAGCGCACTCGCCCGCAGCGGCGCCCTGCGGCTCGACTGGGCCCAGGAGGCCGCCGCCCAGGTGCGCCAGGCGCTCGAGGCCCGCGAAGAGACCACCGCTCCTGCCGGCGCGCGCTTGAAGGCCAAGGCCAAGCCGGCCGGCAAGAAGCCCGTCGCCAAGAAGGCGGCTGCCAAGAAGCCCGCCGCGAAGAAGGTGGCTGCGAAGAAGCCTGTCGCCAAGAAGGCCGCGGCGAAGAAGCCCGTCGCCAAGAAGGCGCCCGCGAAGCCGGCCAAGAAGGCCGTCGCCAGGAAGGCGCCTGCGAAAACGAAGAAGCCGGCTCCCGTGAAGAAGCCGGCCTCGAAGAAGAAGTGACCGCCTGAGTCGGGGCGGGCGCTGCTGGTTACTTCAGCGCGCTCGTCTCGATGCGCTTCTTCTCTTTGCGAATCAGCGCACGCTGCTCTTCGGCCCGCGGGTCGGTGACCTCGAAGGTCTTGAGCTTCGTCTCGGCCTCGCTGATGCGCTTGGTGGCCGCGCCCACGTCGATGGCCGAGGCCACCTCGGCGGCGTCTGCCAGCACGCGCACGGCCGTGGGGCCCGCTTCCACGAAGCCGCCCGCCACGAAGTAGATGGTGTTGGTCGTGCCTTCACGCACGGTCAACGGCCCGGCCTGCATCACCGAGAGGTACGGCGTGTGACCGGGGCGAACGCCGAACAAACCGTCGGCGCCAGGCGCAATGACCTCGTCGGCGCTGAGCTGCGCGAGCCGACGTTCCGGGGTGACGATTTCGACGTTGAGCTTCGCCATGATCAGCCCTGGGCCAGCTTCTTCGCCTTCTCAATGGCCTCGTCGATGTTGCCGACCATGTAGAACGCCTGCTCGGGCAGATCGTCGTGCTTGCCGTCGGCGATCTCCTTGAAGCCACGAATGGTGTCGGGGATCGAGACGACCTTGCCGTCGGCGCCGGTGAAGATCTTGGCGACGTTGAACGGCTGGCTCAGGAAGCGCTGGATCTTGCGGGCGCGGGCCACGACCAGCTTGTCGTCTTCCGACAGCTCGTCCATGCCGAGGATGGCGATGATGTCCTGCAGTTCCTTGTAGCGCTGCAGCGTGGACTGCACCTTGCGGGCGACCGCGTAGTGCTCATCACCGACCACCAACGGGTCGAGAATGCGGGACGTCGAGTCGAGCGGGTCGACGGCCGGGTAGATGCCGATCTCCGTCAGGGCGCGCGAGAGAACGATCGTGCCGTCGAGGTGGGCAAACGTGGTGGCGGGCGCCGGGTCGGTCAAGTCGTCGGCGGGCACGTACACGGCCTGCACCGAGGTGATCGAGCCCTTGACCGTCGAGGTGATGCGCTCCTGGAGCGCGCCCATCTCGGTGGACAGCGTGGGCTGGTAACCGACGGCCGAAGGAATGCGGCCGAGGAGCGCGGACACTTCCGAGCCGGCCTGGGTGAAGCGGAACACGTTGTCCACGAAGAGGAGAACGTCGCGGTTCTCTTCGTCACGGAAGTACTCGGCGATGGACAGGCCCGAGAGGGCCACGCGGGCGCGGGCTCCGGGCGGCTCGTTCATCTGGCCGAACACCAGCACGCACTGCGACTTGCCCGGGATGAGGGTGATGCGACCCTGGGCGTCCTTCTTGACGTGCTTGCCGTCCATCTCGCAGGCGATGACGCTGGCTTCCTGGAACTCGACCCAGAGGTCGTTGCCTTCGCGGGTGCGCTCGCCGACGCCGGCGAACACCGAGAAGCCGCCCTTTTCGATGGCCGCGTTGCGGATGAGCTCCTGCAGGAGCACCGTCTTGCCGACGCCGGCGCCGCCGAACAGGCCGATCTTACCGCCGCGGGTGAACGGGCAGAGGAGGTCGATGACCTTGATGCCGGTCTCGAACATCTCGATCTTCTTGCTCTGCTCGGTGAACGAGGGGACCGGGCGGTGGATCGGGTAGTACTTGAGGGCGGCGACGGGCCCCAGCTCGTCCACCGGCTGGCCGGTGACGTTCAAGATGCGGCCCAGCGTGCCCGGGCCGACCGGCACCGAGATGGGCGCGCCCGTGTTGCGCACCACGGTGCCACGCGACAGGCCGTCGGTGGTGTCCATGGCGATGCAGCGCACCGTGTTCTCACCGAGGTGAGAGGCGACCTCGACGGTGAGGTTGTCCACCTCGCCGTTGATCGCCGGGTTGGTGATCTTCAGCGCGGTGTAAACCTCAGGCAGACCGCCGGGCGGGAACTCGATGTCGAGGACGGGACCGAGGATCTGCGTGATGCGACCAGTATTGGAGACGGATGCGCTCATGGCGGCGCGCGCGTACCACTGGGTAGAAGCCCCGGCAACATGGATCAGCCGGGAGATGAGGCCCCCTTCTCTTCTCGTCCTCGCCCAGGGAAACAGATCCTCGGATTTCTGAGGGTCTGCGAAGCTCCGGGGGCATGAATCCCCCCCGGTGAGGGGCGTCGCAGCCGCCGTCACCGCAGGCCCCCGAGGACCCCACACCATGCGTCACCTGATTCGGACGTTCGCTCTCGCAGCGCTGACCCTCGCCCCGCTCGCCTCCGCCCAGCCCTCCCGCAAGCCGCTCAAGCAGGCCGTCGCCGCGCTCGACGACGCCAGCAGCAAGGCCCGCCGCGCCAACCCCCAGTGCCGCGCCGCCGTCTACGATGCTGCCGACCAGCTCTCCGACCAGGTCGACGCCCTCAAGCGGGACGGCAGCGCCCGCGACGCCGCCGCGCTCAAGAACCAGGTCGCCAACCTCAGCTCCACGGCCGGCTGGAGCAACTGCCCCGACGCCGTGGTCCAGGCGCTGCACCGCGCCTCCGACCTCCTCGACGAGGCCCGCGTGGCCATGTGGAACGACCGCCGGGACGATCGACGTGAGGACCGGGGTGACGACCGGCGTGATGACCGCCGCGACGACACCCAGCCGCCCCCGGTCGACGACGCCTGGCAGCTCGCCTCCATGAGCCCCCTGCAGGTGCAGCTCAACGCCACCTTCGAGAACGAGCCGGCGGTGCGGGTGCAGGTCCCCGAGCTGACCCTGCGCAGCATGCGCGGCCAGACCTTCTACCTGGGCGCGCGCTTCAAGAGCTTCCAGGGCAACTGGAGCGAGTGGATCACCACCCAGCGCTGGAACGTGCCCTCCGACCCCTTCGTCTGGAAGAACGCCTTCAACCACATGATCCGCTACTCCACGCTCGCTGAAGAGGACTTCTCCGACGGCCGCTTCGTGGCCCGGGTCTCGCTCTTCGACGCCACCGGCCGCGAGCTGACCTTCCGCGAGGTGAGCTTCCGCGCCCGGGTGCCGAACCTCCCCCCGGCGCCGGTGGTGGTGGTGCCGGTCGCGCAGCGCGACTGCGGCACCGGCCACGACGTGGGCTGCACGATGATGCGCGACGGCCGCGCCGCGATGGATGCCGCGACCTTCAGCGGCTTCATGCGCTCCATGCAGTCGAACTCCAGCGAGATGATGCGCGCGCAGACCCTGCAGACGCTCTTCGCCACCAACTACGTCACCGCCATCCAGTTCGGGATGATGCTCGACCTCTTCGGCTCGGAGATGATCAAGCTCCAGGCCGCCCAGAACGGCGCCCCGCGCGTGGTCAACCCCCAGCACGCCATCGGCTACGCCTCGAAGTTCAGCAGCGACATGTACCGCACCGCGTACACCCAGTTCATGGCGCAGCAGCCCCCGGGTGGACTGCCGGCCATGAACGGCCCGCCCCCGCCCAACCCGAACCGCCCGCCGCCCCCTCCTCCTCCCGGCCAGTTCCCCCCGCAGGTGCAGCAGCGTGACTGCGGCACCGGTCCCCAGGACCCCGGCTGCATGATGCGGCGCAACGGCCGCTGGGCCATGGACGTCAACTCGTGGGGCGGCCTCTACGCCTCGCTCCGCGCCACCCAGAACGAGCTCACCCGCCAGAGCATGGTGGAGTCGGCCATCGGCGACCAGGGCCTCACCGCGATGCAGCTGGGCCTGCTGATGGATCTCTTCCAGAGCGAGATCCTCCGCATGGACGTGGCGAAGTTCTGCGCCGGCCGGGTGGTCAACCCCCAGCACGCCTACGGGCTGTCCACGAAGTTCCGCAACTCCATCTATGCAGACGATTTCGTGCAGATGATGGCGCAGCAGCGTTAAAGCTTGCGGCGCCTCATGCGCCTCCTGCCCCTCCTCGTCGTCTCCTTCGCTGTCTCGGCTGCCGCGGCCCCGCGTGAGTTCCCTCTCACGTGGACCAGCGCCACGGCCGCCGCCGGCGAAGACCAGATCGAGGCGTGGGTCACCCCGCGCCTGGGCCGCGCGGACGACAAGTTCCTCCTCGTCGACACCCGCCTCGCGTGGACCCACGGGGTGACGCGCACCGTCGAGTCGCAGCTCTCGCTCGACCTCGACTTCATGCGGCAGAACTACCAGGAGAGCCTCGACCCGAAGGTCAGCTCGCTCTGGCGCTGGACCACCTGGCGCAAGGGCACCCCCTTCGCGGTGGGTGGCCTGGGGCGCGTGTCCCTGGCCCGCGACCTGCTCGAGGTCGAAGCCCGGCTCTTCGCCGACTGGCGCCTCGACCGCTTCCTCATCGCCCTCAACGTCTCGGGTTCCCGCGCGCTGCTGTGGAGCGACCGCACCGGCGTCGACACCCGCCTCGAAGAGAGCCTCGCGCTCAAGTTCGCCATCTCGGCCAACGCGGCGTTCGGCCTGGAGCTGCGCGCAAAGTCGGCCTGGCAGCAGCGCGAGTACCAGGGCACGGCCCTCGTCGCCGGCCCGGTGCTGACGTGGACGCACCCGCTCTTCTGGGTCTCGCTGGGCGGCTACGCGCAGATCGCCGCCGACAAGGCCGCGGCCGACAAGGCGCTCCCCGAGGTGCAGGAGCTCCGCGACAACGAGCGCTTCATGCTGCGCATCGCCATCGGCGCCGTCACCCAGCGCTGATGGTCACTCCTTCGCGAGCTTGAGCAGGGCCGCTTCGGCGGCCGCCTGCCCGCAGTCGTCGTCGCCCTTCTTGCGCGGCAGGGCCTTCAACTTCTCGAGCGCGGGCATGGCCTCGGGGCTGCGGAAGTCGACGAGCCGCTTCGCCGCCACCCGGCGCACGCCGCAGTCCTTGCTCTCGAGCGCGCGGCCGTAGAGCTCGAGCAGCGGCAGGCCCTGGCCGGCGTACTCGAGGTCGATGAAGCGCAGCGCGCCCCACTGCGCCCAGCGGAGATCATCATTGGCCAGCGCCTGGAGCGTCGGGAGCACCAGCGCCTTGGGCAGCCCCGCGAGGAGCTTGCGCAGCCTCGGCGTCTCGCCGTGCCCGTAGTCGTCGGCCAGCGCCTCGAGCGCCAGGGGCTCGAGCGTCTCGCCCTCGCCGGGCGGCGCGACCATCACCTTCCACTCTTCTTCGTGGCGCCCCACCTGGTGCAACGCCGTGGCGCGCAGCTGCTGCAGCGGCCAGGTCTGCCCCTTCGCGCCGAGATCTTCGAGCACCTGCAGGGCCTCGCTGCCCCGGCCGGCGGCCACCAGCCGGTGCGCCTTGCGCGTGGGTTCGTTGAACCAGGTCAGCCACAGCACCACGGCGCCGAGCACGCCCACCGCGGCCCCCAGCACCAGGGCCTTCATCACCATGGAGCGCGGCGCGGGCACCGAGCCCGGGGGCAGCAGCGGCGTGGTGAGCGTCAGCGCCTTCGAGGTGGCCAGCGCGTGCAATCCGGTGGCGGTCTGCGGCCGGCGCACGGGGTCCTTCTCCAGGCAGGCGCTGACGGCGGCGACCAGCGAGGGGAACTCCGCGAGGTGCGGGGCGACGTCGAGCAGCGGCGCGGGCGCCTGTTGAATGTGCTGCGCGATGTACTCGCGGGGCGTGGGGCCGGCGAAGGGGTGCTTGCCGGTGAGCGCGCGGTAGAGGATGACGCCCAGCGCGTAGAGGTCGCTGCGCGCGTCGAGCGGCTGGCCCAGGCCCTGCTCCGGCGAGAGGTACTGGGGCGTGCCGAGCACCATGCCGGCCTGGGTGACCGACGCCTTGCCCCCGGCGTCTTCGTCGGGGCCGATGAGCCGGGCGATGCCGAAGTCGAGCAGCCGCGCCTGCTCCAGCCCGTCGGCGCCGCGGGTGAGCACCACGTTGTCGGGCTTCAGGTCGCGGTGAATGATGCCCCGGCTGTGAATGGCCGACAGCCCGGCGCACAGCTGGGCCAGCAGCCGCTCCACGCGCTCCACCGACAGCGGCGCCTCGCGCTCCAGCACCGCCTCGAGGCTCTCGCCCTCGACGAACTCCATCACCAGGCAGGGCGCGTCGCCGTGCGCGCCGTAGTCGATGACCCGCACCACGGCCGGGTGCTCCACCGAGCTGAGCAGCAGCGCCTCGCGTCGGAACCGCTCGGAGAACCCGGCCGTCAGCGGCAGGTCGTTGCGCAGCACCTTGATGGCCACCGGGCGGCCCAGGGACACCTGCTGCGCGAGGTACACGAAGCCCATGCCGCCGCTGCCCAGCAGGCGCACCACCTCGAAGCGCCCGTCGAGCACGCGGGTGCCCGGCGCCAGCGCGACCGAGGCAGTCTCCAGCGTCTGTGACGGCGGGCCCGACATCAGGTCGTTCTTTTCACGCGCGCGGCAGAGCGTCGAGCAGGACCTTCGGCTCGGCCGCCCACAGGGCCTCGAGGCGCAGGCGCAGGTCGTCGTCCATCTGGGCCAGGGCGGCGGCGACGCGGTCGCGCGCATGCTCGGGCCAGCGCGGCGTGGCCGCCGGCGTGTCGAGGGCGTCGGGGCGGGCGAAGAGCGACACCTCGCAGCCCACGCGCGCGGCCACGCCCCGCAGCGCCTCGGCCATGGCCAGCTGGGAGCTGACCCGCTGCAGGAAGACCCGCGTCGCGCCGTCGGTGGCCGTGGGGATGAGGGCCTCGAGCTGCTCGCGCAGGGCCTGGTCGTCGAGCCCGGGGAAGGCGGCCTTCGTGAGGTGGAACACGCCCACGGTATGGCGCTGCCCCTCGACGACAGGCAGGCCCTTGAGCTGGCCAAAGGACCACGAGACGTGCTGCTTCGAGTGGTCCGCGCCGGCGCCGAACCAGGTCAGCTTCGCCGTCGACTCCCAGTGCCGGGCCACGCGCTCCGAGGGCGTGAGCGCCCGCTCGACGATGTGCCCCACGGACTGGGCGAGCGAGGCTTGAAACGCGGCGTAGCGACCGACCATGGGCGGGTCTTACTCCTTCTGCTGCGAGACCACCGACCTCCGCCCCAGAGTCCGCCCGAAGTCTGAGCGACTCGTATAAGGGACGTGGGCATGGGGCGCGTGGCGGTGGTGCTGGGGTTGGTGCTTGCTTCAGGCGCGCTGAGCGGCTGCGTCCAGCGCTGCGTCGTCGGCGACACCATCACGTGCGCGTGCACCGACGGTCGCGCGGGCCGCCAGGTCTGCAACGGCCTGGGCAACTTCCAGCCCTGCACCTGCAAGTCCCTTCCTGATGCCGGCCTCCCGGGGGTCGACGCGGGCACGTGCTTTTCCACCAGCCTCTTCTCCGTCGGCTTGAACCCCCCGCTTCGCCTGGCCGTCGGTGCGAGCGCCACGGTGCAGGCGTCCTCTCTTTCGACCCGCGATCCGCTCCGCTACCGCTGGACGCTGCACGGCGAGCCGGTCGATGCGGGCCCGACCTACTCTCAATCGGCGTTGAGCGTGGCGTTCGACCGGCCGGGCACCTGGTGGGTGGAGGCCGACGTCACCAGCCTCGACTTCGGCGACTGCCAGGTAGGCCACGGCCGCGGTGGCGAGCTCACGGTGGTGCCCAGCACCACGCTCCCCTTCGTGGTGGTGGACGCCACCTGCTGCGACGGCGAAGGCCACGGCTACGTGGTGTCCGACGGCCCGCCGACGCTGTGGCGGCTCGACGGTGACCGGGTGAGCGCGCCCACCCTGCTGGCGCGCCGCCCCAGGCGGCTCGCGCTGAGCGATGACGGGTCGGTGCTTTTCGTCGGCCAGGACGCGTACATCTCCACGTACCGCGTGCCCTCCATGGAGTTGCAGTGGTCGCTCCCCCTCAACGGCATCGTCGGGGGGATCGCCGGCACCGCGCAGGACGCGTGGCTCTTCACGGGGGCCGACGCCACGAGGCTCGACCTCGACGCGGGCACCCTCACCTCGCAGGGGACCTTCAACCAGTGGAACTCGAGCCCCATCACCAGTGCAGTCATCGCGTCGGACGGTTCGCTGGTGCTCGAAGCCAGCGGGTACCTCCAACACGTGCCGGTGTCCGCGGGTGCCCTGGGCGTTCCCCTGTCCAGCGCCGTCCCGAGCTGCTGGAACGTGTGGGCGGTGAAGGGCCACCGGGAGTTCTTCGGCGGCTGCGGCAAGGCCTACGAGCCGGCGCCGGATGGCGGCTTCACCTACGTGGGCGTCTATGACGAGAGCGGCCAGTGGGTGCGCGCGCTGGGGCTGGACGGCGAGGGTCGACTCGCCGCGGTGAGCGGTGACGAACTGAACCACCAGGTGGGCCTGCTCCGCACGGTGAGCCTGGAGACCTTCCAGTCCCTCGAGACGCGCGAGGTCGGGCTGTGGTCCTCGGCCAACGACACGCACCTGCTGCCGCACTGGGTGCTGACCCGGCCCGACGCCGGGGTGAGCCTGCTGACTGCGGTCCCCAGCCTCAACCTGACCTGGGTGGAGCTCCTCCCGTGAGGCGCTGGCTCTGCGCCGCGGCGTTGGTGATGACCCTGGGGTGCGCGAGCCCGTGCGTGCCCGGAGAGACGGAGGCGTGCACCTGCTCCACCGGAAGTGCGAGCGCGCGCATCTGCCGGGCCAACGGCCAATTCGATCCGTGCGCGTGCGTGCACCCCGTTGATGCGGGCATCGACGGCGGACTCGACGCAGGCGCCGACGCGGGGCCGGACCCTGCGTGCCGGGGCAACAACCCGCCCCGCGTCCACTTCATGAACGCCATCCGTGCGCACCTGCCCGTCGGCGGGGTCGAGGTGGAGTTGCCCACGTTCGAGGACCTCGAAGGGCAACCGCTCACCCTCAGCGTGCAGCTGTTCGAGGGGCCCGACGGCGGGGCCCTCGGTCCACCCGGGGTCCCCGAAGGAGGCACGGTGCGGGTGACGCTGCCGGCGTCGGGCGAATACGGCCTCGAGGTGCGCGCCTCCGACGGCTGCGACGAGCTGGTGCTGGGCGTCCAGGTGACGGGCGTGGGCGGGCGGCGGTTGCCCTTCGAGGTGACGGCCGGGGCGTGCTGCGACGAGCTGCAACGGCCGTGGTTGGGCGCCACCAACCCGCCGCGCCTGGTGCGGCTCGAGTTGGACGGAGGTTGGGAGACGCTCGCGTTCCTCTCGCGCAAGCCCACCAGCCTCAGCCTCAGCCCCGATGCCGGCCGCCTCGCGGTGGGCCAGGACTCGAGGGTGTCTTTCTTCCAGACCGGCCAGCCGGTGCCCTGGGTGCCGGAATGGACCACGCCCCTCTCGCACGAGCCCTCGTTGATCATCCTGGGCGCCCACGCGGCCTGGAGCCTGGGGAACTCCGCGGCGCAGGGCCTCAACCTCGACGGGGGCGCGCCCGTCTCGCTCGATTTCCACATTGGCGCCATCAACCCGACCCAGGGTGGGCTCACGGGCGACGGGCGTTACGTGGTCCTCAACCATCCGGGCCAGACCCTCGAGCGGCTCTTGGTCAGCGGACCCCAGTTGCTGGTGCCGCCCTTCTCTAACGGCCCCAGCACCTCGAGCTGCGGGGGGCTGTGGCGCTCTTCCCGCAGCGCCCACTTCTTCACCGGGTGTGGCGAGGTGTTGGAGGTCGCCGATGGCGGCTTCGTCCACGCCGGCACCCTGCCGGAGGGACGGGGCCTGGTGAAGGGGCTGGGGGAAGACGCGCAGGGGAACCTGGTCGCGGCGTTCTCGCCGAACCTGGCCACCGGGGACCAGAGCGTGGCGTGGCTCGACGGGCGGACCTTCGCGCTCACCGCCTCCGCCTCGCGAGACCTCAACGGCATTTCATTGCGGACGCAAACGCGGCTGCTGCCCAGCTTCGTCTTCCTGGATCCGGGGGGCGCGGCGCACGTGCTCACCGTCCTGGAAGAGCCCTCGTCCACCTGGTGGGAGACGCTCAAGTGAATCGACTCGTGATGATGGCTGCGGTGGTGCTGGCGACGCTCGTTCACGCGCAGGACCTGGACGCGGGCGTGCCCGAGGCGATCCCGGCGCGTCAGCCCCTCGCCGTCCCCCGGGCCGACGCCGCGCCGGTGCCCGTCCTCCCCGCGGCGGTGACGCCGGCCCCGCGACCCTCCGCGCGCGAGCGGCGCCTGGGCAGCGTGGGCTTCGGGTTCCTGGGCACGGCGTCGGTGCTGCGCTCCGTCGTCAGCCCGGTCCAGGATCCCTTCACCGGCCGCGTGAGCCTCACGGACCAGCGCACCACCGTGCCCGTGCTCGGCGTGCGCTGGTGGACGCCGTGGTACCGGCTGGGCCTCGAGCTGGGCGTCGGCGTGATGGTGTCCACCTCGACGGCAGAGCAGGTGGTGCCCAACGGCCTCGACCTCACGCCGGGTCCCGAGACGTTCGAGTGGGTGGTGCACGCCTCGGCGCCGCTGGTGCTGGGAAGCACGGAGCACGTCATCTTCTTCGTCGCGCCGGAGGTTCGCGGGGCGCGCTCCACCAGCAAGCTCAGCGGAGGCACTGGCACTCCTGACTTCGCCTGGACCTTCGACTTCAGCGCCAAGGCCGGCGTGGAGATCTTCTTCAGCTTCATCGGCCTGGACAACCTGTCGATCGAAGCCGGCGTCCGCGTGGGGCTCAGCCACGAGTACCGCAGCAACGTCATCACCAACCCGCTGCAGCCGGACCGCTTCAACACCAACTCCACCACGCGCTTCGCCACGTCGCTGGTGGCCAACCCGTGGGACCTGTTCACCTCGACGCTCGCGGCCCGCTACTACTTCTGAGGCGTCGCGAGCCGACGTCGGATGGCGGGTGAGGCCCCAGCTCAGCGCCTGGCGGCGAGGTGTTCACGCGGTCGGCTTCGCGGACGTCAGGAAGCTGTCGTTGGGCAGAAGCCGCCGAGGGCGGCCGCGCGCGGGCTTCGCTACTGGTTGGGCATGAAGATCCTCCACGAGGCAGGGTTGATGCGCGTGCGGAGCTGCCTCCACGGCGCGATGGCGTACCCCACCACCGATGCGCACGTCGGCCACTCCCTCGACACCTACGGAGAGTGGGCCGAGAGCGAGTTGCAGCTGCTGGGCGCGCTGCTCCAGCCGGGTGACGTCGCGCTCGACGTCGGCGCCAACCTCGGCACCCATGCCGTCTTCTTCGCGCAGAGGGTCGGCCCCTCGGGATCGGTCTTCGCTTTCGAGCCACAGCGGGTGATGCATCAACTGCTGAGCGCCAACGCCACGCTCAATGGCGTCACCTGGCTCAGGGCCTTTCACGCGGCCGTGGGCGCAGCGCCCGGCGCGCTCGTCGTTCCCGACATCGACTACTCGTCACCGGGCAACTTCGGTGGCTTGCGGCTGGGCGCGTGGGACCGGGGCGAGACGGTGCCCGTCTTCACGCTCGATGCGCTGGGCCTCGAGAAGTGCGCGCTGCTGAAGATCGACGTCGAGGGCATGGAAGGCGCCGTGCTCGACGGCGCCACGCGACTGCTGACGAGCGCGCGACCGGTGGTGTTCTTCGAGCACAACGCCACCGGTGGAGCGCCCGAGGTCATCGAGCGACTGCTCCGCCACGAATACACCTGTTTCTGGCACTTCAGCCCCTTCTTCCGCCCCGACAACTTCGCCGGCGTGAAGCAGGACGTCTTCGGCGGCCTGGTCGACGCCAACGTCATCGCGGTGCCGCACGCGCTCGCCGCTGCCTTGCAGGCCCTGGAGCCCGTGCATTCGCCGACCGACACCGCCGCTGCGGCGCTCGAACGACGCCGGGGCAAGCGGGGGGAGCCGTCGCGTCCTGGTTGAACCCCGGTGTTCGGGACAGGAAAGGCCGGGGGAAATGGGCCAGATCTGACAACGGCGCATACAGTTACGGCCCTCCGCGCCCCGATCGCCCATGCGACAATCAAGCATGGGCACCTATCGGATTGAGCGGGGCGATACCTTGAGCGCGCTGGCGGTTCGTTTCCACACCACGGTCCGCAAGCTGGCCCAGGCCAACGGCATCGCCAACCCGAACCTGATCATCGCCGGGCACACGCTCGAGGTCCCCGGCGGCGCCGCGAAGGCCGCGAAGAAGCCGGCCTCGACGTTCCACCCTTCCACGGCCGCGGCGAAGGCGCCCCCGACGCCTGCGCCCCGGGCGAGCACCGTCACCGGCAAGGCGCCGAAGACGGGCAACGCCTTCCTCGACAAGTATGGGGCGGCGGCCATTCGCAGCATGCAGAGCACCGGCGTGCCGGCCTCGGTGACCCTGGCGCAGGCGATCCTCGAGAGCGGCTGGGGTCGCTCGGGCCTGACCCGGAAGGCCTTCAACTTCTTCGGCATCAAGGGCACCGGCCCGGCGGGCAGCCTCACGGTGCGCACGCGAGAGGTCGTCAACGGGCGCAACATCTACATCAACGCCGCGTTCAAGGCGTACCACAACGCCGCCGAGAGCTTCGTCGACCACGGCAAGATGCTCCGCCGCCTCGGCCGCTATGCGCCCTGCTTCCGCAACCGCAGCAACCCCGAACAGTTCTGCCGGGAGCTGCAGAAGGCCGGCTACGCGACGGATCCCCACTACGCGGCGGCGCTGATCAACATCATCCACCAGTACGGGCTGGCGCGCTTCGACCACTGAGCCGAGCCGCCCGCTTCGCGAGGAACGGCCGCCGCACCAGCTTCCAGAGCTCGACCGCGGTGGCCGGCACCAGGCCCAGCAGCAGCGAGAGACCCATCACCTTCCAGCTGAAGGGGCCCAGGCTGAAGAGCTCGTTGGTGAAGGGCAGCGCCACGAGGCCGACGTGCAGGGCCACGGTGAGCACCATCACCGCCAGCAGCCGGGGGTTGGTGAAGAAGCCGACCTCGAAGGCCAGGCGATCGAAGCTGCGGAAGGCGACGGCGTTGAAGATCTGCGCGAAGACCAGGGTGCTGAAGGCCACGGTGCGCGCGTGCGGGAGCGAGTCGAGATCGAGCGCGCGCTCGAAGGCCACCAACGCCACCCCGCCCACCAGCACGCCCACCGCGCCGATGCGCAGCCACTCGCGGCGCCCCAGCATCGGCTCGGTCGAAGGCCGCGGCTTGCGCTCCAGCGCCTCGTCGCTGGCGGGGTCCATCACCAGGGCGAGCGCGGGCAACCCGTCGGTGACCAGGTTGACCCACAGCAGGTGCAGCGCCAGCAGCGGCAGGGGCAGGCCCATCAGCGAGGCCACCAGCGTCACCAGCAGCTCGCCGACGTTGCCGCCCAGCAGGTACACCAGCGTCTTGCGGATGTTGTCGTAGATGCCGCGGCCCTCGCGGACGGCGTCGATGATCGACGCGAAGTTGTCGTCACCCAGCACCATGTCCGCGGCCTCGCGGGTGACCTCCACGCCGGAGAGGCCCATGGCAATGCCCACGTTCGCCTCCTTGAGCGCGGGCGCGTCGTTGGTGCCGTCACCGGTCATGGCGACGATCTCCCCCTTCGCCTTGAGGTCGCGCACGATGCGCAGCTTGTCCTCCGGCGTGACGCGCGCGTAGACGATGCCCTGGGGGGACTCGCCCTCGCGCAGCAGGCCCATCTCGCGGGCGATGGCCTCGGCGGTGACGGGGTGGTCGCCGGTCATCATCACCGTGCGAATGCCGGCCTCGCGCGCGCGGGCGATGGCCACGATGGCCTCGGGCCGCGGCGGGTCGGCGAGGCCCAGCAAGCCCAGCAGCGTCAACCCGCGCTCGGGCTCGGCGTCGTCACCCGGGACGTTCTTGCGCACCGCCACCGCGAGCACCCGCAGGCCACGCCGGGCGAGCTGGGCGTTGTGCTCCACCGCGCCGTCGGTGCCCGCGACGCACAGCGGCAGCAACAGGTCCACCGCGCCCTTCACGTAGAGCACCCCGTCGAGGCGCTCCACGGCCATGCGCTTGCGCACGGCGTCGAAGGGGAAGACGCGGCGCCGCGGGTTGTCGGTCTCGAGGGCGCTGCGCTCGAGGCCCAGGGCCCGGGCCTTCTCGAGAATCGCCACCTCGGTCGGGTCACCCACCCCGCCCTTGTCGGTCAGCTCCGCGTCGCAGCAGCTCGCGGCGGCGCGCACCACCGCCTGCTCGTCGCCCCACACCTCGCGCACCGACATCAATCCGCGGGTCAGGGTGCCCGTCTTGTCGGTGCAGATGACGGTGGCGCTGCCCAGCGACTCCACCGAGGGCAGCTTGCGCACCAGCACGTGACGCGCGGCCATGCGCTGCACGCCAACGGCGAGCGCGATGGTGACGATGGCAGGCAGGCCCTCGGGCACCGCGGCCACCGCGAGGGAGATGGAGGAGATGAGCACCTCCATCATCGGCACGCCGCGCAGCACCCCGAGCACCGCCACCAGGGCCACCACCGCGAGGCACAGCCAGACCAACGACTTGCCCACCTTCGCCAGCTGCGCCTGCAGGGGCGTCGGTTCCTCGGTGGCCGTGGAGAGCAGGTCGGCGATCTTCCCCAGCTCGGTCTTCGCGCCGGTGGCCTTCACCTCCGCGCGCCCGCTGCCGGTGGCCACCGAGGTGCCCATGAACACCGAGTCGGAGCGCTCGGCCAGCGGCGCACCCTCGGGTGGCTTCTCGGTGCTCTTCTCCACCGGCACCGACTCGCCGGTGAGCGTCGACTCCACGGTCGAGAGCACGTGGGCCTCGATCACCCGGGCGTCGGCCGCCACCACGTCACCGCCCTCGAGCAGGAGCACGTCGCCGCGCACCACCTCGCTGGCCGGCACCACCGTCGCCTGCCCGTCGCGCAGCACGCGGGCGCGCGGGGCGGTCATGTCGCGCAAGGCGAGCACGGCCTTCTCGGCCCGGTATTCCTGCACGAAGCCCACGATGGCGTTGAGCACCACGATGGAGATGATGGCCACGGCCTCGGGCACGTCCCCCAGGGCCCCCGAGACCACGGCCGCGACCCCGAGGAGGATGATCATCGGACTCTTGAGCTGGGCGAAGAACAGCAGCGCCGGGTTCGACGCCTCCTGGCGGGCCAGCTCGTTGGGCCCCTCGCTCGAAAGCCTCGTTGCCGCCTCTGCCGTGGTCAGCCCCGTGCTCACGTCGCCCATGGCCATGCCCTAGCGACGAGCACGCGAGGGGCCAAGGTCGATCAGCGGCCGTGGTGCGCGCGCTTCATCGAATACATGCGCGCGTCCGCGTCTTTCAGCGCGGCCACCACCGACATGCCGGTGTCGGCAACGGCCACCCCCAGCGACACGCGGATCGGGCTGGCGGCCTCGCCCTGCAAATTGTGCAGCGCCACGGCCTCCTGGAGCCGCAGGGCCAGGACCTCGATGGCCGCCGCGTCGCGGCCCGCGGTGAGCACGGCGAACTCGTCACCGCCGATGCGCGCCACCACGTCGCCGGTGCGGAAGGTGAAGCGCAGCACGTCGGCCACGCGCCGCAGCATGGCGTCGCCGGCCGAGTGACCCCGCTCGTCGTTGATCCGCTTGAGGTCGTCGAGGTCGAGCATCACCACGCCGATCGGGTGGGGCCCGGACTCGTCGAGGCGCGCCAGGGCGTCATCGAAGGCGCTGCGGTTGGCGAGGCCGGTGAGCGAGTCGTGTCGCGAGAGGTACATCAGGTGGTCCTCGAGGCGCCGGCGCTCGGTGAGATCGTGCAACACCGCGATGGTGTACGGCCGTCCCTCGACGGTGACCGGCGCGAGGTTGACCTCCACCGGCACCGAGGCGCCCTCGCGGTGCAGTGCGAAGAGCTCGAGCGAGTGACCGGCGGCGCGGCGGCGCACCAGCGCGGGGCCGGCGTAGTCGCGCCACGGGGCGTGGTCTTTCAAGGGCTGGAGCAGGCTCGCCATGTCGCGCCCCCGCAGCTCCTCGCGCGAGAAGCCGAGCAACACCTCGGCCTGGACGTTGACGAGGGCCACGCGACCCTCTCCGTCGGTGACGATGACGGCGTCGGGCGCCGCCTCCAACAAGGCGTTCGCGAAGTGATTGAGCTCAGGCATGTGGTGGCCCCCCGGACCGGTTCAGCGGCGCGAAGTCTGCCCCTCTTCGTCCATGGAAAGAAGGGAGGGACTGGTAGCGTGGCTGATGCTCCGAACACCGCTGGTGTGTGCGCTTGTGATCAGCTCAGGGTGCGTGGACGACGCGTCATCACTCACTGGTTTCGGGAAGGTCCGTCCCGACATCGTGACCGCCTCCGAGGGCGAGAAGACCCTCGGTCCCTGACGCGGCACCGTCAGGACGGGCGGGCCGCTTCGTCGTCAGGAGCATCATGAGCTGGAAGCAGACCCTTGAGAATGCGGGCCCGGGCCACTGGGTGCTGCCGAAGACCAAGTCGATGCGCTGCGACGCGCACCTCTTCCTCTCCGACGTGCTGCTCTTCGGTGAAGACGGCGGCGGCGGCGTGGAAGAAGACGTGTTCGCGCAGGTGGTCAACGCCTGCACCTTCCCCGGGGCGACCCGGGTGGTGCTCACGCCTGACTGCCACGTCGGCTACGGCGTGCCCATCGGCACGGCCATCGAGACCGAGGGCACGTTGCTGCCCACGGCCGCCGGCTACGACATCGGCTGCGGCATGGTGCAGCTCTCGACCTCGCTGACCTGGGAAGACGTGGCCGACAAGGCGAAGCGCCGCCTGTGGATCGACGAGGTGGTGCGCCGCATCGGCGTGGGCGTCGGCCAGCCGGGCGCGGGCAAGGGCTCGCTCAAGAAGATGAACGAGATCGTCCGCCACGGGGCGAAGGCCCTGGGCCGCGGTCACGACGTCACCGAGCGCGCGGTGGTGCCCGTCGAGGACGATTCGTTCGACATTCCCGAGGTGGCCTGGGGCAAGCGCCACCAACTGGGCAGCCTCGGCGGCGGCAACCACTTCTGCGAGATGCAGGTCGATGACCAGGGCAAGGTCTGGGTGATGCTGCACACCGGCAGCCGCGGCTTCGGGTGGAACATCGCCAAGCAGTTCTTCGTCGAGGGCGCGCAGTTGCTGGGGCTCACCGGCGGCCGCAGCGAAGACAAGATCTGGTTCGACGCCGAGTCGCGCATCGGGTGCGCGTATTGGAACCTGCACAACATGGCGGCCAACTTCGCCATCGCCAACCGGCTGCTCATCGGCGAGGCGGTGTGCGAGGCGCTGGAGCACGTCTTCGGCGGCGAGGCGAAGGTCTATTACGAGATCTCCCACAACCTCATCCAGCGCGAGGGCGGGCGCTTCGTGGCGCGCAAGGGCGCGACGCGCGCGTTCCCCAAACACCACGCGGCGCTCGAGGGCACGGTGTGGGAAGCCAGCGGTCACCCCATCCTCATCCCCGGCTCCATGGAGACGGGCAGCGCCATCCTCTTTGCCGGCGAGAACGCCAAGGACTCGCTGTATTCGGTCAACCACGGCGCGGGCCGGCGCCTGTCGCGCACCCAGGCCAAGCGCACCCTCGACCAGAAGCACACCGACCTGCGCATGGCGAAGCTGGGCGTGGTGCTCAACACGCGCAACACGCCGCTCGACGAGTCGGGGCCTTGCTACAAGGACCTCGAGCAGGTGCTCGGCTCGGTCGAGCTCGCGGGCCTGGCGCACGTCGAACGCCGCCTCAAGCCGGTGGCGTGCATCAAGGGCAACGACTGAGGCCCTAACGGCCACACCTCTAGAAAACCTTTCTTTTGTGTTTCAATAATCAACAACATCGAATCATCGACGCACGTTAACCATGGGCCTCCATTCACCGGCTGACTCGATGAGTCGGCCCCGGAGGTCCCATGGCCGAGACGACGTCGACTTTCTTCGAGCGCGAGTGCTCGCGCATCGCCCGTGAGCCGCAGCTGACGGACACCGAGGAGCGGGAGCTCGCGCGGCGGTGGGTGGCGGAGGCGGATCGCGCCGCGGCCCACGCCCTGGTGCGCTCGGCGATGCCGGTGGTGCTCAAGCTGGCGCGGCGCCTCAGGGGCTACGGCATCGCCCGCGAGGAGCTGATCTCCGAGGGCAACCTGGGGCTGCTGCGAGCGGTGGAGAAGTTCGACCAGCGCGGGGTGCGGTTCAAGACCTACGCCACGTACTGGGTCCGCGCGTACATGCTGGCGGCGGCGCTGCACGGCAACTCCATGGTGACGCGGGCCACGGGCGCGGTGGGTGCGAAGTTCTTCTTCAAGCTGCGCTCGGCGCGGGCCCGGGCCGAGGCGTTGCTGGGCCCCGACCCCGAGGCGGTCAACGAGCTGCTGGCTCGCCAGTTCGGGGTGAGCGTGGAGCAGATCCGGCTCCACACGGCGCGGCTCTCGCAGGGAGATCTCTCGCTCGACGCGCCCACGGGGGAAGACGGAGAGCACACGGTGCTCGACGGCATGCCCTCGGGCTTCGCCTCGCCTGAAGAGGTGAGCGCGGGCTCGCAGCGGGACGAGCTGGTGCACCAGTCGGTGCGGCGCCTGTGGAAGGGCCTCGACGAGCGCGAGCGGGCGGTGGTGACGCACCGGCTGCTGGACGACGAGGCGACCACCACGCTGTCCGACCTCGGCGCGCGCTTCGGGCTCTCGCGCGAGCGGCTGCGGCAGATCGAAGTACGCGTGAAGGACCGGCTCAAGCGCACCCTCGAGGAGCAGTCGCTGACGCTGCACTGACGTCTCAGGACTCGTGGGCTCCCACGTCGACGGCGGCATGCTGCACGCGCGGCGCGCCGCTGAGATCTCCGGGCCCTTGCAGGTCCGTTCCCCAGGCCGCGGGGCAGGTCCAACCCGCGGGGCAGGCGGTGAGCGGCACGCCCTGGTCGACCACCGACGCGCTGGCCGCCGTCGTCACGTGCAGGTCCACCGCCACCGCGCCGTCGGGCGGAGTTCCCGGCCCCACGAAGAGCGCCGCCGCGCTGCCCGAGCGCTGGAGGTTCGCCACCTGCGTCACGCCCGCGGTGCCGCCGCCCACGAACGAGGCGGTGCTGTTGAAGACCAGGTTGTTCTGGAAGGTGGTGGTGGTGACGTGGAACTGCACCTGCAGCTCGACCGCGTTCTCGTAGAGCGTGTTGTTGAGCAGCACCGCGTGGTCGGTGTTGCCCACGCCCGACGCGTAGCCCCCGATGGACAGGCCGGCCTGCGGGCAGAAGTAGACGACGTTGCTGCGGGCCAACACGTAGCTCGACGACTTGCCCGCGTGCTCGCTGGCGATCTCGATGCCCAGGTCGGCGTTGTGCACCACGTTGCGCTCGATGAGCACGTTCTTGCCGCCGTCGACGTAGATGCCGTCAGCCGCCTGCTGGCCGGCGTAGGCCGCGTTGTTCAGCGAGGTGATGTTCCACACCGAGTTGCGCCGGATGATGCCGTTGCGCGCCTGGTCGTAGGCCGGCATGGGCGAGGTGCCCTCGAAGCCGATGATGTCGATGCCGATGTTGTCGTCGTCGTGCACGAGGTTGCCCTCGATGAGGAAGCCATCCACGTTGCCGTTGAGGGTCATCGTCTCGCTGCACCCCGTCTTCATCGCGTCGAGCACGTTGTCTCGGATGACGAGGTTGGTGATGGCCTGGGGCGCCCGGTCTCCGTACACCGCGATGCCCAGCGCGTTGCCACCGGCGCCCGAGCAGCTCTCGTTGGTGGTGATGATGTCGTGCACGTGGTTGTTGCTCAGCGTCACGTGGTCCTCGGTGCCCGTGACCTGGATGCCCACCGGCACGTTGCCGTTGGAGGTGCGGAAGTTCTTCAGCTCGAAGCCGTCGATGGTGAGGTTGCTGCGGCTGGTGACGTCGATGAGCCCCTGCTGACCGGACGCCGTGAGGCCGGTGCCGTCGAGCGTCGCCAGCTCGCCCGGGGCGCTGCGCAGCGTGAGGCTGGCCGCGCTCGTCGAGCCATCGCCGGTGATGGACACCTTCTCGGAGTACGTGCCGCCGCGCACGGTGACGAGGGTCGCCTCGGTCGCGCCCGCCAGGACGATGCCCCGGTTGATGGTGCGCAGGGGCGCGGCCGCGGTGCCCGGGTTCGAGTCGAGCCCGTTCGTCGCGACGAAGAGCTCGCGCGTCGCGGTGCCGCCACCCGTCGCGGTGCCTCCGCCCGTCGCAGTGCCGCCGCCCGTCGCGGTGCCGCCACCGGTCGCAGTGCCGCCGCCCGTCGCGGTGCCGCCGCCCGTCGCGGTGCCGCCGCCGGTTCCGGCATCGACCTCGCCAGGCGCCGAGCAACCCACCGCGAACCACGTCACCGCCAGCAGCGCCCATCGCAGGTTCATGCGGCGAAGCATCGACGGTCGCGCGTCACAAAGACAGTGAGCCGCAGGAGCGTGCCATCATCGCGGGCCACGACTCCCCCGGCGTGGGTCGCCCCGAGG